>JABSQB010000060.1 GCA_013214545.1 Henriciella sp. | reverse complement strand
TACGACGCATAATGCCAGAAAAATCCAAATCGCCGAACCCATCAGCGGAAAGGGACTGATAAATGTCGTGCGCCATGTCTCCCAAAGTGGTGGATGCGTCACAAGACGTCGCCGCTTCGCTTGCAAGCTTTAAGTCCTTCAGCATCATATCAACTGCGAAACCAGGCTTGTAGGCATTATTCGATGGCGCGGTTGGCACAGGGCCGGGTGCTTGGCAGTAAGACGTCATCGACCAATTCTGACCAGACGCTGTAGACGCGATATCGAAGAATGTTTGGGCATCCAAGCCGAGCCTTTCTGCGAGATTGAAAGCTTCGCTAGTGGCAATCATAGATACCCCAAGGAGCATATTGTTCGCAATTTTTGCGACTTGACCATTCCCGGATGCCCCAGCGTATACTATGTTTTGCCCCATCGCCTCAAGGACAGGGCGCGCTCGATCAAATGCCCCTTCGGCTCCACCGACCATAAAGGTCAAAGAACCGGCTCGCGCTGCCGCGACGCCGCCTGACACTGGCGCATCGACCATCGCAAAGCCGCCTTCTGCTGCGAGCGAAGATGCGCGGCGGGCATCGTCCACAGCAATTGTAGAGCAGTCTATTAACAAGGCGCTTTGAGCCAATTGCTTTGTCAGTCCGTTCTCCCCGAAGTAAACGTCCAAGACGTGCCTGCCAGCAGGCAACATTGTAACGACCGTATTTGCTCCAGTTACGCATTCATGTAGAGAACTCGCCGTTTTTCCGCGTTGTGCAGTGATCGCCTTCATCGCTTCGGAGTTTAAATCAAACGCAGTGACGTCGAACCCCGCCTTCACTAGATTCAAGCACATTCCAGAGCCCATATTTCCCAAGCCTACAAATGCAATTTTCATGATTATTCCATCTCTTTAAAAGTGAGTTCTTGGTCGCCAAGAGGACTAAAATAGGAGTCGACAAAATCGCTTGAGACTCGAAACAGTTGGTCGGGCCGCCAATCTGGCAAATGGTCTTTGTCTATGATGACCGCCCGTACCCCTTCTCGAAAATCATGAGAAGAGATCAGCCGCGTCGCGATACGGTACTCGAGCATCATCGCGGCCCGAAATGAATCTATGTGGCGCCCGATGCGAAGCTGTTTGTAAGTCACACTAAGCGAGAGCGGCGATTTCGCTCTGATTTTGCGAGCTTGGGATTGTGCCCATGATGAGCCCTGATGGAGCTGATTGATGATCCCGCGCACGGATTTCATTTGAAAGCATCGGTTTAATTCGTCAATTTGATCCGCCAGGCTGAACTTTGTCTCGCGTTCACAGCGAGACAATGCTTCAATGCCCGTCCTGATGAGATCGCGCTTTAACTCGCTGACTTGGTCTGACGAGATAAAATGCGTGGCGATGCCGGTGGCCAAAACATCTAGCCCCTTCAATCTTTCTCCTGAAAGACCCAACCATAGTCCGAGCTCCCCATCCAATCGTGGCAGGAACCAAGTTGCCCCCACACCTGGAAACAGTCCGATCCCGGTTTCAGGCATCGCGAATACTGTGCGCTCAGTCGCGACACGATGTGAGCCATGGACCGATATTCCAACGCCCCCGCCCATCGTGATGCCGTCAATGATGGCAACATAAGGCTTAGGGTATGACTGGATCAGAGCATTAAGCGTACACTCTGTTTGAAAGAAAGTTCGCGCCTCTTGTCCTGTGCTTGCACCCGACTCAACCAGCATCTTAATATCACCGCCAGCGCAGAAACCCTTACTGGCAGGATCGGCCTCGACTAAGACAAGCTCAACTTGTGCGTCGCTACGCCAATGCTCAAGCGCCTCAATCATAATCTCGCACATTTCAGTGGTGAGGGCATGAAGTGCCTCGGGGCGATTGAGGGTGATTACTCCTGCACGCCCCTGCTTTCGCACGCGCACGACCGGTTCGGGTCGCGCGCTCATGACGAAAGCAGCTCTCGCGCTACGATCACGCGCATAATTTCATTGGTGCCTTCAAGGATTTGATGAACGCGCAAATCCCTTACAATTCGCTCGACTTCATAGTCTGCAAGATATCCATAGCCGCCATGAATCTGGAGCGCCTCATTCGCGACTTTGAAGCCGGTGTCGGTTACAAATCGTTTTGCTGAGGCGCAAAGCCGCGTTGCACTTGGAAGTTTTTGATCGAGCGTGTCCGCAGCGTTGTAAAGCAGCGAGCGGGACGCTTGAAGATCTACTTCCATGTCCGCGAGTTTGAATTGTATCGCTTGGAAATCTGAGATTGCCCTGCCAAATTGCTTGCGTTCCTGGGCGTATTCCAGGGCTCGGTCTAATGCGTCTTGCGCGCCGCCGAGCGAGCAAGCAGCGATATTCAGCCGCCCGCCATCCAGTCCGGCCATCGCGTATTTAAACCCCTCTCCTTCGGGCCCTATTCTTTGACTCGCAGGCACGCGGCAATCGTCGAAATTGACGATCGCTGTCGGTTGCGCGCGCCAGCCCATTTTTTCTTCATTCTTGCCAAATGAAAGCCCGGGCGTTCCGTTCTCGACAAGGAACGCGGAAACGCCTTTCGCGCCATTATCGGAAGTTCGCGCCATGACCAAATAGGCATCGGAGTATCCACCGCCAGAGATAAACGCCTTAGCCCCATTGAGCACATAGTCATCACCGTCCAGGCGGGCAGACGTTTTCAGGCTAGCAGCATCAGACCCGGCACCAGGCTCGGTTAAACAGTAAGAAACGATCATCTGCGCCGATGTGAGCTTCGGAACAAATTTCGAGCGAAGGTCGTTGTCTGCAAACCGATCGACCATCCATGTCGCCATATTGTGGATAGACAAAAATGATGCGTGACTCACACAACCTTTTGCGAGCTGCTCGAAGATCAGAACCGCGTCTAACCGCCCAAGACCACTTCCCCCATACTGCTCACCGCAATAGATTCCGCCGAAGCCTAACTCCGCCAACTGACGCAAAACATGGCGATCCATTATCTTATCGCGATCCCATCGCTCAGCATTGGGACGTAACTGGTCTTTAGAGAACGCCTCCGCCAAATTGGCGATCATATTTTGCTCTTCACTCAGTCGCATAGCTGCTTCCTTAAAAAAACGGCGTTCAGATTGAAGGTTATCTGAACGCCGAGTTATACCCGCGCTCCGGAGGCGGCACGCGAGACGGAGGACTCTCTTTATTCGTCAATAAAGCTTGGTGGGCGCTTTTCTACGAATGCGCTCATGCCTTCTTTCTGATCTTTTGTCCCGAAAAGGCCCATGAATAAGCGGCGCTCAAACCGGACACCTTCGTTTGTCGACAGTTCCAAAGACCTATTTACCATTTCTTTCGCAGCAATGATGGATGGCAGCGAATAAGCGGCAATCTCTTTCGCAACAGTCTCGGCAGTTTCCATCAGCGCATTGTGCGGAACGACCCGGCTAACAAGACCGATCCGGTCAGCTTCTTGGCTATCGATCATTCGTCCAGTGAGAACGAGGTCCATAGCTCTTGCTTTGCCGATGGCATTGGTAAGTCGAACGGAGCCACCCATGCCTGGCGTAACGCCCAACTTGATTTCGGGTTGGCCAAACTTCGCTTTATCTGAAGCGATGATAAGATCGCACATCATTGCAAGCTCGCAGCCACCACCGAGTGCAAAACCATTCACCGCGGCAATGATCGGCTTTCTTGCCGATGCCACTTGATCCCATCCCGCAAAATAATCCTCAAGGTACATGCCGCTAAAGGTCTTTGGTTGCATTTCGGAGATGTCCGCACCCGCCGCAAAGGCCCGTCCTTCACCTGTCAGGATCGTCGCCGCCACGGAAGGATCGCGATCGATCGCATGTATAGCGTCTGAGATCTCGAGCATAACGGCTGTGTTGAGAGCGTTCAGAGTTTTGGGGCGATTAATCTTGATTGTCGCAACACGCTCATTCTGTTCGATAATAATAGTTTTATAGCCGGACATCGCTCGCACCATTACTGCATCGTTGGAATAATGAAGGCTTGATCGCCGACATCGCCTTCGGGCCAACGCTGCGTCACGGTCTTGATCTTGGTCCAGAAACGCGTGCCTTCGGTGCCATATTGGTTGGTGTCGCCGAAAGCGGAGCGCTTCCAGCCTCCAAATGTATGATAGCTGACAGGAACAGGAATCGGCACGTTCACACCGACCATGCCGACATTAACTGAGGCCGCAAAATCCCGCGCGGCGCGGCCATTTCGGGTGAAGATCGCGACGCCGTTGCCGTATTGGTGATTGCTGGGCAGCGCCGCCGCCTCTTCAAGACTATCAGCCCGAACCACTTGAAGGACGGGTCCGAAAATCTCCTCCTCATAGGTCTTCATGCCCGGCTTCACATTGTCGAACAGCGTAGGCCCGACAAAGAATCCGTTCTCGTACCCTTGCAGTTCAAAGCCGCGACCATCGATCAAGAGATCAGCGCCGTCTTCTTCCGCGCCAATGCGGATATAGTTTTCTACCGTTGCTTTGTGCGCCGCTGTGACGACGGGCCCATAATGCGCCTCTGGATCAGTGGAGATGCCAACTTTCAACTTGTCGACTTCAGCTGTAATCCGCTCGATAAACTCATCCGCAGTGTCTTTGCCGACCGGAACAACCACAGGCAAAGCCATGCAGCGTTCGCCCGCCGAGCCATAGGCGGCGCCAACGATGTCTTTAACCGCCTGATCCATATTCGCATCTGGCAGGATTATGCCATGGTTCTTCGCGCCGCCCATCGCCTGCACACGCTTTCCATTGGCGGTGCCGCGGCTGTAGATGTATTGAGCAATATCTGATGAGCCGACAAAGCTAACCGCTTTGATGGAGGGGTGATCCAGGATTGCATCAACCGCGACTTTGTCACCATTGACGACATTCAAGACCCCAGCAGGCGCTCCGGCCTCCAAAAAGAGCTCGGCCAACCGCATCGGTACAGATGGGTCCTTCTCAGAAGGCTTAAGCACAAATGTGTTTCCAGCCGAAATTGCGATTGCAAACATCCACATTGGAATCATTGCAGGGAAATTAAACGGAGTTATTCCTGCGCACACACCAAGCGGCTGACGCATCGAATAGACATCAATCCCCGGCCCGGCCCCTTCGGTATACTCGCCTTTCTGTACTTGCGGCATGCCGCACGCATATTCGACCACTTCGAGACCGCGCTGCACATCGCCGCGACTGTCAGCGATGACTTTACCATGCTCAGAGGACAGCAATTCAGCAAGCTCATCCATATGCGCTTCGAGCAAGCGTTTGAATTCGAACATTACTCGCGCGCGGCGCTGAGGGTTTGTTGCGGACCAGGCTGGAAATGCCGCTTCAGCCGCAGCGACTGCCGTGCCAAGCTCATTCTCAGTTGCCAGCGCGACTTTTGCCTGAACCTCACCGGTATTGGGATTGAAGACGTCTGACGTGCGGCCGGAGTCTCCCGCAACCATCTTGCCGTTTATGAAATGATGAATGTCGCGCATAATACACCCCTGTATGTTTAATAGCGTGAGAAGAGCCTCTCATCGGCCGTAGTTCAATTATCACCAAACGGATGCGCAAAATCGCTCATCTCAAGGCTCTCTCACCTGTCTCCGAACGAAGGAGCCAAGTGGAGTTTCAATTACCTTAAACTTGTCATCTTCTGGAGAGCAGGCTTTGGTTCGAAGAATAGAGTTCACGAAGATCTTCTGCCTCGCCATGAAAATAGTCTTCGTAAATGCTTTTGCCATCCTTCAGCACAATCAAGCTGTCTAACCACTTCAAGTCCGACAGATTTCCAGACACAGTTTCTCGATCCCGACCGTCAAGTTATCTTGCTGGGTAGTTTTGCTAGAATCCGATTGCATATGAAAAATCCTGATCTGTTATAACCAATACGGCAAGGCGCTGCGCCATTGATGCTATGATCATAAAGTATTTCGGAAGCGAAACCGCGTTTGCACCAGAAATGACGAATTTGCAGATATCAACATCTTTTGCCGGCGATCGATTTACAGGCCAGCGTCTTAGGTGGCTGCAACTCAACGTACCTCAAAGACGGGCACGGATCCGTACCCGGTTCAGTTGTCTTGGGGTTTCTATTAAAAGCCGAGGCGACACACTCTTCGTCGAGCTCAAGCATGGCTTCATATCGTTTGATTATTACTCGCCCGGTTAGCGCCCCAAAAAATGTCGTGCGTTTCAATCGGTCCATAACCGGGCCTTTGACTTCAGAAAGTAAACGCCGAGCTCTTCCACCAGATGGTCGACCGCAATGCGTTTACCTGAGGGGCTTAGTACTTTCCCCGGACAACCTCCTAAAGGATTTGATTATCCAGTGTGAGATCGGAGACGGCACGCCGAAGCCGGGCGTCTTCCTTCTCGATCTTTTGCATACGTTATTGCGATTAACACGACTTGCCAAAAATCAGAAGCGATGGGTCGCTCAGCAACTAATCAAACGCCAATTGTGACTGCGCGCCGCTTTTCCCCGTCTAGCCTTCCGTTGCGCTTAGAATGATGTAGTATAGCGCCTAGCCACCAATCACTCAGTAATAGCTCACAATCAGGAAAGCGGTTAGGATCGCGACCAAGCCTGCGAGCTGCCATCGTCCAGACTTGCCCGCTTCGATAGCGAGCATTCGCATCGTGATGGCCGGCGTCATTCGTACCCTACGTCCAACGACAAGTTCGGCCATGACAATCTGAATGCCGATCAGCAGGACACAAGCAATATAGATGGCAACGAATGCACCGCCCCCGCTTTCGCCAGCGAGAGAAGAAAACCTCCAAGTACCTCCGAGACCTATGGAGAATCCAATTGTCGCGAGAATGAAAGTTAGTCGAGACGACCAATTTGTATGTCCAGCAGCGCCGTATGGACCAACCATCGACTCTCTCCTGCTGAAATTTGCTACTACGCGTTTAAACGTTTTTCGCCGCGTCCTCCAGAAGTCGCCATGCATAACCTGCGAGCGTCTGTTCAAAGATCAATCGATAATTTGCTTCATCTTCGGAGCGGATGACGAGAACATTGGTGTCAGCGAAAACTGTCCGCAGGCAGTCGCCAATGGTAAATATCGAGCTTTCAAATGAAAGCGGGGTGAGCGAACTCAATATCTCGGTAGCAGCGCGGCCTGATAGATCAATGATCACAAATTGATGTGAGGCGTCGGTAACGAGCGCACAACCTTCTACGATTTCAATCACGTCATTATAGAGACTTCGTGGCCTGTCAGCTTTGCAAAGAATCAGACGTTCACGACGGGACAAGGTTGCAAGCACCGTATCATTTTCGCTAACGGTATTTGTCAGACCTACGCCGTCCACCCTAGCTAAATCAGCGAGCTGCAGGTCCAGTTGACTGGGTATTTCTCTCGCGCTCACGCGCACGATCTCAATCTTGCGCACCTCGAGCAGTTTGGCGTGCGGGCGACTAAATTCGCGCGCCCGATCCGAACCATCCAAGGTATAGCGAAGCGTCAATCTAGACATGCAGGCGCTCCCCCTTCGCATCGTAGGCTCCGGGTGCCACGATCCGCGCCCGGCGCCGCGTTCCGAGATCCCAAATCTCGATTTCGTCCCCGATCCGATCAGCTCCGCCCTCAACCAGCCCCAGAGCTACAGGTTTTGATAGGGTCGGCGAGAAAACACTCGAGGTTACCCAACCCCGCGATGCCGTTGGTGGCGACTGCCCCTGGTCGACAACATGTCCACCAATCGGAAGCGCGTCTCCCCCATCCGTAACGTCGAGGCCGACCAATTGCCTACGCCCCGACCGCAAAGCGTCCGGGCGCATGATCGAGCGGCGACCGACAAAATCATCCGTTTTTTTCTCGACGATCCTTCCAAATCCAACGTCTTGCGGGACCGTCATTCCGTCTGTGTCTGATCCGACGTGCAGGAACCCTTTTTCAATCCGCATAGTCATCAGAGACTCCACGCCAAAGGGTTGGATAGCGAATTCTTCGCCAAGCACCATAATGTTGTCGAAGAGTGAAGCGCCATAGCCCCATGGCACCGAGACCTCATAGGAAAGCTCACCAGAGAAACTAACGCGCTGAATGCGACAAGGCACGCCTTCCAACTCACCTTCCCGGAAATGCATGTGCGGGAACGCGTGCGCGCCGAAATCAAACGACGAGTCAAATTTCTCGAGCAGCGCTCGTGCCTTTGGACCATTGACGTTCATCACGGCCCAATTGGTTGTAACGTTCGATGTTGCGACATCGAGATGGACCCACTCGCATTGCAGCCATTCCTGAAGCATGTCAGCAATTGCGCTAGCGTGTCCGCTAGTCGTGCCGACAAGGTAATGGTCCTCTGCTATGCGGGCTAGGATACCATCGTCATAGATAATGCCGTTTTCGTTAAGCATGAGGCCATATCGGCAGCGGCCAACTTTTAGCGTTTTCATATTGTTGGCGTAGATGCGATTTAGGAACTCTGCCGCATCCGGACCGAAGACTTCAATCTTTCCGAGGGGCGAAGCATCAAACAGGCCGAGACTGTTGCGCGTCGCCAATACTTCCTTGCTGACGCATTCATGCTCAGATTGACCGCGCTCAACATAGTAGGCGGGACGGTGCCAGCCACCATAATCTTCAAGTTTCGCTCCAAGTTCAATCTGACGCGCCGCGGACGGAAGCGGGCGTAGCGGGTTCAGGTTTTCGCCAACCCGACGCCCCGCAAATGCCCCAATGGTCAGCGGGTTATATGGTGGACGGAACTTGGTTGTTCCAACATCACCTGGGTCACATCTAAGCTCCACAGACATCACACCGATGCCATTCACATTCGATGTCTTGCCTTGATCCGAGGCCATGCCCAGCGTTGTGTAGCGCTTGACGTGTTCAACGGACCGGAAGTTCTCGCGCAACGCCAGTTTGACGTCGCTGCTGGTCACATCGTTTTGGAAATCGACCCAGGCTTTCGCGCCAGGTCTGTCCAGCATTTCGCCCTCCACCGACCAGAGCGATTTTATCGCCCCCAATCCAGCATGTTTTGATACAGATGTCTCCGTTGGCTTGGCCGAAAGGTTGAGTGATTTCAGAACGGTCCCGATACGATCTTGCGCATGCGCTAGGGACGCCCCCAACTCAAAGATACCGGCTGCCGCGCCGATTGAGATTTCGTTCTGAACCGATCGCTTCGGGACAAATGCCTGCGTTTCGTCATCGAATTTCAACTTTCCGCCAGATTGCGAGAATAGGTGCACCGCAGGCGACCATCCGCCCGACGTAAGGACGCTATCACATTGAATGGAACGTCTTGATTTGGCGACCGGTTGATTGTCTGCATTAAGTTCGCACACTTCCGCGGACCGCAGACCCGAACTGCCTTTCACGTTGGTGACAGTCGAATTCGAAATAATCACGAGACCCATATCTTGAGCACGCTGGGTGACTTCTGAAGCCGCAGACGCCCGCGCATCAACCAGCGCCACGACATCCACGCCTGCTTCTTTCAACACGAAGGCGCTTTCATAAGCGCTATCATTATTGGTCGCGATCAAGACTTTCCGCCCGACCGCAACACCAAAGCGCGATACGTAACTCGCTCCGGCGCTCGCGAGCATGACCCCAGGTCGGTCATTATTCGGAAAAACCAGCGGGCGTTCAAAAGCGCCAGTCGCCAGCACGACGGTTTTCGCGCGCACTTTCCACATCCGTTCCCGCGGCGTTAGGCCATCGGATTGAGCTGGAACAAGTCTTTGGACCAGTCCAACCAGGTTGTGATCATAATATCCAAACGCCATGGTCCGGTTGAGCACGACCACGTTTGGCTTTTGGTGCAGTTCAGCAACCGTCGAGGCGCACCAAGACGCGGCGTCGCTGTCATCAATGAGCGTTGGCCAGCATAGCGCACTACCACCCCAGGCAGAATCAACTTCGACAAGCAGCACATTAGCGCCGCTTTCAGCGGCGAGACGCGCAGCCATCAAACCGCAGATGCCGCCACCGATTACCAGAATATCGCAATCGGCGGAACGTTTGTCATAAATGTCTGGATCAGGCTGGTCTGGGCTTTTGCCAAGTCCAGCCGCGTTACGAATGGCAGGTTCAAACCAGTGCCAGTCCGGCCACATAAAAGTCTTATAGTAGAACCCTGCAGGCAGAAAGCGTTTAAACACTGCGTTCACGGCGAGCAGATCGAATTTCAGGCTCGGCCAGGCATTTACGGACCGTGCTTGCAGACCCTCGATCAATTCGACCTGTGTCGCTTTTAGATTCGGTGATGATTCCGCGCCCGACCCAATTTGCATAATCGCATTGGCTTCATCTAAACCTGCTGCGAGAATGCCGCGCGGTCGATGATATTTGAAGCTTCGACCGATCACGTCTACATGATTAGCCAAAAGCGCGGATGCTAAAGTATCGCCCTGAAAGCCCGACAGTTTCTTTCCATCGAATTGGAAGGAGATTTGCTGGCTTCGGTCGATATAGCCACCATTCTCCAGTCTATAAGCACTCATTCCTTTGGGTCCTCCAGGACCGGTTTTGGGTCAGTCATCTGATAAACGGCCAGAATCTCATGGGTTACAGTGTTGCGGGCGACGTTGAACCATTCCCCGCACCCGCCCGAATGGACCCAGCGTTCAAAAAGGACGCCCTTTGGATTATCTCGATAGAACAGGTAATTTGCCCATGCCTCATCACTCACTTCAGTGTGCGGTCCTGGGCGCTGGATGTGGCTCTCTCCGCCGCACCGGAATTCCACTTCTGGCCGCTCACCACACCAGGGACATTTTATGTTCAGCATCGCTTCCTCCTAGTGCGCAATTCCCGAGGCCGACGCCTCATCGATTAAAGCACCGGTCTCAAATCGCTGCAGACTGAAAGGCGCGGTTAGTTCATGTGGGCGGTCGTTCGCAATCGTATGCGCAAAGCAATAGCCGCCACCAGGGATGGCCTTGAAACCGCCTGTCCCCCATCCACAATTAAGATAGAGACTATCTACTGGTGAATGACCGACCACCGGTGTTGAATCATGCATGATGTCGACAATGCCAGCCCATTGCCTGAGAAAGCGCATGCGCGAAAACTGTGGGAACAAATCGAGCAAACCTGCGGCTGCGTGTTCCATCATTGGCAGGCTGCCGCGTTGCGCGTAAGAGGCATAGTGATCCAGCCCTGCCCCGATGACCAATTCGCCTTTGTCGGATTGGCTCAGGTAAACACCCGTCGATGGTGCGAGGATGACGGTGTCGAGCACTGGCTTCACTGGCTCTGACACAAAGGCTTGCAAGGCATATGACACGATGGGCAGTCGAAATCCCGCCATTTTCGCGAGCACACTTGAATGCCCGGCCACAGCCAGTCCAACTTTCCCGGTTGAAATGCGACCGCGGCTGGTCTCAACAGCCTGGATCTTTCCACGCTGCACATCGAGCCCGGTGACGGTGCAGTTTTGTATGATGTCGACACCCAGCGCGTCGGCGCCGCGAGCATAGCCCCAGGCCACTGCGTCGTGACGGGCTGTTCCCCCACGATGTTGCACCAGTCCGCCAAGGATTGGGTATCTCGGCGCGGGATTCAGCCCAGGGATTTGTTTCCGTACACCCGCTTCGTCGTAATAGTCCGCATCGGCTCCATTCAGACGCATCGCGTTGGCAGATCGTCGGAGCATATCGCTCCCATGCCGATCATGCGCGAGCACCCACATGCCGCGCTGGGAAAACATAATATTATAGTTGAGTTCTCTCGACAGGCCTTCGTAGAGCTTGAGAGAGAAATTGTAGAAAGCGGTCGATTCCGGGAAGAAATAGTTGGAGCGAATGACCGTCGTGTTGCGTCCTGTGTTCCCGCCACCGATCCATCCGGCTTCAAGGACGGCGATATTGGTCATGCCATGATTTTTGGCCAGATAAAAAGAAGTTGCGAGGCCATGACCGCCGCCGCCCACAATCACAGCGTCATATGATGGCTTCGGATCGGAGTCCTGCCATACCGGTTTCCAGTTTTTGTGATGGCTGAGACCATGCTTGAAAATGGCTGCCGCGGAATAATCTCGTCTCGTCAACTAAGCTCACACCCCCGATTACGCTTCGCGACAGATGCTGAAGTAAACACTATTGTACCTATCCTATCGATCAAACGTAGCCCTGAACTTAGTACACCGTGAACGCGCTCTGGTTCATCTGCCGCACGCACCAAACCTAGCTTGGACTCGACACAACTGCCAAAGACAAAACCTTGGCGATATCCCTCGTCGGTCAGGGATGGGGGCGTTGAGGATTGCCGGGCCTTCACCTTATCAAAACACAATCGTTTTTGAGCCAT
>JABSQB010000006.1 GCA_013214545.1 Henriciella sp. | reverse complement strand
CCGCACTCGCATCATGCCATGCAAGGCACCAGACGGCTCATAGCGGTGGACCTTACCAAACTCGGCAACCCGCATCGGCAATTCCCGATATGAGCGCTGGCCGTGATTGTAGACTTGAACACCACCCGGGCAATTCATCGGCTTGAGCGCATACTTTCGCTCATCCGGCATCACCGTAGAGTACATGTTCTCGCCGAACTTTGCGGCATGTCCGGACGTTTCCCAGAGCGAGTAGTCGAGCAGATCCGGCGTGTTGATCTCAACATAACCGGCATCATCCTGTCGCCTGCGCATATACGAGATGAGCATCTGGAACAGCGTCCAGCCTTTCGGGTGCCAGAAAATCGATCCTGGCCCTTCTTCCTGCATGTGGAACAGGTTCATCTGGCGGCCAAGTTTGCGGTGATCGCGTTTTTCGGCCTCTTCCAAACGGTGCAGATGCGCCTTGAGGTCTTTCTCGTTCGCCCAGGCCGTGCCGTAAATGCGTTGCAGCATTTCATTATTGCTGTCGCCCCGCCAATAGGCTCCAGCAAGCTTCATGAGCTTGAACGCTTTCGGCAGTTTGCCTGTGCTCGGCAGGTGCGGGCCGCGGCAGAGATCATACCACTCCCCTTGGCGATAGACCGTAATGGCTTCGCCAGGCGGGATGATGTCATCAATAATCTGGGCCTTATACTCTTCACCGATCGACTTGAACGTCTCAATCGCCTGATCCTTGTCCCAGACCTCGCGAATGATCGGATGGTCGGCGTCGATGATCTCCGCCATTTTCTTTTCGATCTTCTCGAAGTCCTCCGTTGAGAAAGGCTCTTCGCGAGCGAAATCGTAATAGAAACCATCATCAACCACAGGACCGATCGTGACCTGCGTATCAGGGAACAGAGCCTGGACCGCTTGCGCCAGAACGTGCGCGGCATCGTGCCGGATCAGTTCCAGGCCTTCTGGGTCCTTGGCCGTAATCAGGGCGAGCTCGACATCGCCCTCAAGGGGGCGCGTCAGGTCATACAGCTCGCCATTGACCTTGGCGGCGAGGGCTTTCTTGGCCAGTGAGTTGGAAATGCTCACGGCCACATCGTGTGGAGAGGCGCCGTCCTCATATTCTCTTACAGCGCCGTCAGGAAGCGTGACTTTAATCATCAGTTTTGTCTTTTCATTTCGTCTTCAGGCCCATGATCAGGAAACGGGCGTTCTGTCAAAGCCCAATCCCCATAGCGCCATGGTGCCCAAAAGGGTGCAGATTTCGTTTCCTCTGGAACCGGGTCGTATCCTGATGACCCGCCAGGCCGACAGCGCTGCACGCGCGCGAAGGCCATCCAGGCGCCTTTCCAAACGCCGTGTCTGGAGACACATTCTGCGCAATACTCGCTGCAGGATGGTTCGTGCCGACAGCGTGTCCCCAACACCAAAAAGATCGGCGAAAGGGTCCACTTGTAGACTTTGAGCAATCCAAAAGCGATGGAGCGGCGAAGGCCGGACATGAGGGATCGGTCCCGAGTTGATTCCTTGGAAACTAGCTTAAACGCTTTGACCTCAGGCGAATAGGGCGTTGGCCCAGTGCTGCGCTGAGTTAGGCCGCGGGCAGCGCGTCAGCTGCCGCAGCCCTGCTGGTTCGGGTGGTCTCTATGGCTTCGAGAATGGCCTCGAATGCGAGCATGGTGGAGGTGTGCCGGGGCGGATAATCGCGCACGCCTTCGAGATGGCGCAGTTCCCAGAACCGGCCGCGTGGGGGCTCGCCGCCATCCTTGAGCATGGCGCGCAACTGATCCCTTGCCTCGACAAGCTCTTCATACGTCGCGCCCACAGCATGTTCGGCCAGGATCGCCGTTGCCGCTTGCCCGAGCGCGCAGGCCTTCGGATCGACCGCAATCGCTTCAACCGTGTTACCATCCTCGGACAGTTTCACGTCGACCCGCACCGTTGAGCCGCAAATACGGGACACTTTTTTGGCTGACCCATGCGCATCCGCAAGCGTTCCGACATTTGGGATGTCGGCCGCAAGTTCCAGGACACGGTTGTGATACAGGTCTACCATGGCGCTCATGTCGCGCTGAATGAAAAGAAAATCAAGGCCTAGACGAACGGAAGCACGGCCCACACCCGCATCAGGATGTAGCAGGCTCCGACAAAACTGGCGCCTGCCAGTACGAGCACAAAACCATCCCGCGCAGTAATCGCGAGGCCGAACAGCAAGATCGCCAAGCTTGGAATGACCGGTCCCAGCGGAATGAATGACAGGGGCAAGGTCACCAAAGCCGCGCCCACACAGGCCAACGCAACCAGCTGAACAAAGGGCGATTGGGTCAGGAATGTCAGGCGCGGTTTAAGGAAGCGATCGACTTGAGCGACATATTTGTCCGCCGCGGCAACGCCCATGATCAGATGCTTGCGCGGAAAACTGAACGCCAGCGCCTTTTTGGGCACCCACGGATATTGACGCCCAATCACCATCTGGACCGCGAATATCAGCGTGACCAGTGCGACAAGCACATTGGCCCCCGGGATAATCGTCAGCGGGCTGATGGCGATAAAGCCTAGCAACAGGATTACCGGCCCGTAGGACCTGCGCCCGACCGCATTCAGCAGATCGCCGACCGTGACGGTTTCGCCTTCTGTCTCATTGCAGAGTGATTGCAGCAGCGTGCGCAGATTCCGAACTTTAGACATGACGCTGTCTAAGCCGGAATCTGTAGCGCTGACAATTTGTTTGCAATCAGACCCGGCACATGGCTCGGCCTATTCGGGACGATCTCCAGGGGGCTGTGGCAGTTCAGGGTCGTGACGATGGTTCCAGATCTCGACGATTTTTCCATCTTCATTGAAGCGGAACACGTTGATAATCGCGACGCGATCGACCGGCGTGAACCCCATTTGTAAGGCCTGCTCCGTCGGTTCGAGCGAGACAAACCAGCGAGTCGCCACTTTGTCGCCTTCGGCAATCTGGTAGTCGATTTCGCCCGTCATGGTTCCAAAGCCATGGAAAATGTCGGCGATTTCCTTTTGCGAAATGGCCGTTTCAGTCACACCTTTTCGATCGCCAAGATCATGAACAATGTAAGTATCAGCGACGTATTCTACATACCTATCGGTATTATCCGAAAACCACAGATCTTCGTAAAAGCCTTGGGCCAGAGCTTTATTGCGTTCGGCCATGTCCGTCTCAATGACGGTTTGACACCCCGCTAGCACTCCGACGGCCAAGCCTGACAGCACAATATGTTTGATCACAGCGTCCTCCCTTACTCACGTGAGCAATGAGTAGACCGAATCTAAGAGGCGAGGTCAAGCACGCCCAGGAGGAAGCAATCAATCGCGTGCGACGGCGAGCCTAAACCCGCCGCCAGGTCGCGCCATCGGCGCTGTCCATGATCTCGATGCCTTCAGCGGCAAGCTCATCGCGAAGACGGTCAGCTTCGGCCCAGTTCTTGTCGGCCCGGGCTTGAACGCGTGCAGCGACTAAGGCGTCAATGCGCGCCTTCTCGTCGCTATCGCCGCCCTGTTCCCATTCGGCTGGGGTTTTGGTCAGCAATCCGAGCAAGGCACCTGCCGCGAGCAGATTGGCCCGCGCTTCCGCCATCGCGGCCTCATCCTTGCGGTCCGCTGCGCCGTTCGCTTCACCGGCGAGGCGCGAGAGTTCCGCCAGCGCGATCGGCGTGTTGAGATCGTCGCTCAGGGCATCGAGCACGCCGCGATCCGTGGCTTCACCGCCTTCAACCTCCCAGACACGGCGCATGGCGCCATAGATCCGGCTGAGCGTGGTCTTGGCCTGCTCGAGCAGATCCGTCGTCCAATCGAGAGGCGCACGATAGTGGCCGCTCAGCATCGCGAAACGGATCACCTCGCCGTCCCAGTCGCCGAGCAGATCATTCAGCAGGACAACATTGCCGAGCGATTTCGACATTTTCTCGCCGCCCATGTCGAGGAAGCCATTATGCATCCAGAAGTTCGCCATGGTCTGACCGTGGGCGCATTCAGACTGCGCAATTTCGTTTTCATGATGCGGGAATTGCAGGTCGACGCCGCCGCCGTGGATGTCGATCGTTTTGCCCAGATGTTTTGCGATCATGGCCGAGCATTCGATATGCCAGCCCGGGCGACCGCGGCCCCATTTGCTGTCCCAGATCGCATCTTCGGGCTCATCCGGCTTGGCAAATTTCCATAAGGCAAAATCCGCCGCGTCACGTTTGCCCAAATCGACGTCAACGCGGGCACCAGCCTGATTGTCATCCAGATTGCGCTTGGACAGGCGGCCATACTCATCCATTTGCGGCACGTTGAAGAACACGCCGGCATCGGTGGCATAGGCATAGCCTTTGCGCTCGAGATTCTCGATCAGGCTGAGCATGTCGCCGACATGATCGGTGGCCCAGGGCATGATTGTCGGCTGCAGAGCGTTCACCGCCGCAGCGTCTTCAGAATAGATCTCCGCATATTTCTTAGTGATCGCTTCGATCGACTCGCCGGTTTCCTGGCTCGCTGTGATGATTTTGTCGTCAATGTCGGTGAAATTGCGGGCATAGATCACGGCATCGTCGCCATAGGCAGACCGCAGCAAGCGGAACAGCGTGTCGAAAACGATAACGGGGCGGAAATTGCCGATATGGGCCCGGTTATAAACCGTTGGCCCACAGACATACATGGTCACGCGGTTCGGGTCTTGGGGCTCGAAGGCGCGCTTTTCGCGGGCCATGGAATCGTAAAGGCGGATAGACATTTCAGGCTCATCTGTATTTGAAAAAGGGTCAACGCGAAGGCTGGCTAAGGCAGGCTGGCCTTAGCCGCAGATACAGACGCAACAGATGACGCGCAGAGGCATCGCCGACTCCTCAAGAACTGACATTGCCTTAGGCTTCTAAATACAATTTGGCAATGGTCGGTTAAAGCTCGCCCAAATCGATCAGCGAATTCGTGCTGGCGAGAATGGCGTCTTTGGCTGGGATATAATCGATTCCAAGCACGCGCTGCGACTTTTCATTGTTGAACGAACGATGCTTACCAAGTTCAGGAACGATCTGCTTCAGCGTCGGATTGACGACGGTCAGCATTCGCACCAGCCAGTTGGGAAGCTCGCCTTTTGGCAGCTTGCGATCGGGATAGGCCTCGCGCAGGATAGCTCCGATCTCGGTGAAGCTGAGCACTTTGTCACCAAGAATGAAACGCTCCCCGGCTGCTTCGGGTTTTTCCATTGCAGCGACATGCGCCAATGCAACGTCGCGCACATCAACGATGCCAAATGTGAGCTTCGGGAAAGCCGGGACCTTGTTCTCCATTGGCTGGGTCACCAGCTCGAGCGAGGCGGATACGTCCCCACTCATCGCGGGTCCAAGCACGGCAACTGGATTGATGACCGCCAACTCCAGGCCTTTGCCGTCGCCTTCGATATAGTCCCAGGCCGCTTTTTCAGCGATCACTTTGGAACGGGTATAGGCCGTATTGTCCTTTAGATTGTCGGGGTTCGACCAATGGCTCTCATCCAGCACGTCCGGACGGCTGTCGCCCCAGCCATAAGCAATCGAAGCAAAGGAAGAGGTCATCACGGCCCGCTTCACACCTGCGGCTTTGGCCGCGCGCAGCGCTCTCAATGCGCCCTCGCGTGCAGGGATGATCAGATCATTCGGATCCCTGGGCAGGTTATTGGGGATCGGAGAGGCCAGATGCTGCAAATAGGTGACGCCGTCCATCGCCGCATCCCAGCCCTCATCACTGGTCAGGTCTGCACTCACCAATTCAATCTCAACCGGTTTGCCAGCATAGGCGCTGAGCGTCGCGTTGAGCTTCTCAGCCTTGCTCGCCGAACGGGCGGTGCCCCGTACCTCATAGCCCTTGTTCACGAGCGCAAGAATTGTGTGGGATGCGATAAAGCCGGTCGCGCCGGTGACGAGTACTTTGGTCATGTGAGATCCTCCGAGCCTGAAGGATGAACGAAATGATTGCCCCTCACAAGGGGCGCCCCAGTCACGATTTCGAAACCCCTCGCACGCGCTCGCGCCAGCCAATGTAGAGCGTCGAAACAACAATGATGGCCGCGCCGATCCAGACGCTGGCGCCGGGGATCAGGCGGAACACCCAGAAATCAGCCACTGCCGACATGGGTAGCCTGAGATAATCGATCGGCGAAAGGAATGAGGCATCGCCAATGCTCATCGCGTAGATGAAACAGAACTGACTGACAAAACCGAACGCGCTCATCGCGAAGATCAGACCCCAGTCCTGCAGTGACACTTCATGCCAGAACACGAACAAGAACGGGGCGAGCAGAATGCTCGAGAACATATTGGCGTAGAGCAACAGAACCATGGATGGCAGCTCGGCGCTCAGGAACTTCACCAATACGATCGCGGCGGCGAGACTGAAGGCACTGATCAGTGCAACGAGACTGCCCATGCTGAGCTGCGTGCTATCAAACGCGCCAGGCTGCCAGAACAGGAACACGCCTGGCATCACCATAACCACGACGCCAAAGAACCCAACCGCCAGCGCGCCCCATCTGTGCAGCCCGACATATTCGCGCAGGATCAATGCGGCGAGCAGCGTGACGAAGAGCGGGCGGGTAAAGCTGATCGCATTGAACTGAGCCAGGGTCAGCGTGAAAAAGTCGGACACCGCGACGATGGCTAGCGTAAATCCGAGCGTGCCGCAGAGGCTCCGCAAAACCAGCAGACCCGGCCGCTTGGTCTTCATTTTGTCGAAGCCTATCGCGGCGACGAACGGCACCGCCATCCACATGCCCAAAAAGGCCCGCCAAAAAGCCAAAAAGACCGGGTGAACATCGGAGGAGAGAAGCTTGTTGAGAAGCAGATAGAAAGTGAACCCGATGCCAGAAAGCACCATCAAGGCCGCGCCTTGCAAATTCCCCGACAATTGCTTTTTGTTAACCTCTCCGTAACCGGATGTGTCCCCCTTGTCTTGCATGAACCGTTTCTCCGTTTCTGACCTAGAGGCCATAGACCGTTTATGGCGATCTGTGCCAGCCGATCATGTCTGGACCGGCTGGTCAGCTACCGGGGACGAACCTGAAGAGATTACGCTGTATCGCACCCGCGCGCACTGGCGCCGGTTTCCGTTACGCAAGTCAAACGCAGAATTTGTGCTCTACGACGACAAGGGCACAGAGGTCGCGCGCTCGACGTCTCCCCTGAACCTCCTCGAACAGGTTGAGGCGATCCCCGGGCTCGCCGCCTAACGACTGGCCTGCTAGCTGCCCTGGCCACCACGCATCGCTTCGGCCATTTGCTCTGCCTGTTCAGGCGTGATCCCGAGCGCATCCAGCAGCGGGCCGCCGAGTTCTTCATTCCAGCTGTGCGGCGGTCCAACCGTCATTCCGCCATCGACCAGAAACTCGCCACCGGTCACGAAACCAGCAGCATCCGAGCTCAAGAAGGCCGCCATTTGCGCAATATCAGCGCCATGACCAATGCGACCAACCGGCTGCATCGAACCCCCGGCTTGCGACACCATTTCCGCCATTTGGTCAGCTTGCTCACGCGGCAAGCCAAGCGAGGCGCCAAAGATCGACGTCGCAATGAAACCCGGCAAGATCGCGTTCACCCGGATCTGATGCTTGGAGAGTTCCGCAGCCGCAAGTTTGGAGAAATGGGCTACCGCCTTCTTGGCAACCGAGTATGTGACCGGCGCATAGCCCGCGCACACCGCCGATATGGATGATGTGTTGACCACACTGCCGCCGCCGCGGGCAATCATGTGCGGCACAGCGAAATGGGTTCCGGCGAAGACGGACTTAAGCAGCAGGTCCATGGTGAAATCATAACCATCGAGATCGAGTTCCTCGACCGTGCTGGAGGTGCCGCCGCTGCCCGCATTGTTCCATAGGATGTCCAAGCCACCATAAGTATCGACCGCGCTCTGCATCAGCGCCTTCAGCGCCTCCGGATCGGTCACATCGCAATGCTGGTAGGAAACCTTGTCCGCACCGAACCGCGCCGCCAGCGCTTCGCCTTTATCGTCTTGCACGTCGGCCGCCACCACTTGCGCGCCGGCCTCGACAAAGACCTCAACGCCGGCCAGACCAATGCCGCTGGCTGCGCCGGTAATGACTGCCACCTTGCCCGAAAGATCCGCCATGTTTTCCTCCAATGATTGTGTTTAAAACAATGGGGCGCGCCTGCCGCGCGTCCGTCAAGGCGGGCCCTCGCGTCAGATGCATGGATTTCGACTGATCGCAGCGCTTGACTCTGCGCCCCTAATCCTGTTTTAGACGCCGCTTCAGGACGGGTCGGTGTGGCGCTGCCGTTGCAATCGTTTTTCTCACGCGGAGAGAAACCAGCCCACGTCAAAAATTGAGGTCTAATATGTCACGTCGTCATTCGGCGAAGTACAAGATTGATCGCCGTGTCGGCGAGAATATCTGGGGACGCCCCAAATCACCAGTCAACAAACGCCCAAACAAACCAGGTCAGCACGGCCCGAACCGTCGCGGCAAAGTCTCTGACTACGGCATGCAGCTGATGGCCAAGCAGAAACTCAAGTTTCACTATGGCGACATCACTGAGAAGCAGTTCAAGGCAACCTTCGTTGAAGCCGCCCGCCGCAAAGGCAACACGGCTGAGAACCTGATCGGTCTGCTCGAGTCACGTCTCGATGCCTTTGTTTACCGCTCCAAGTTCGTGCCGACCATTTTCGCAGCGCGTCAGTTCGTCAATCACGGCCATGTCATGGTCAATGGCACCAAGACGAATATCAGCTCTTATCGTCTGAAGCCGGGTGACGTGGTTCAGGTTCGCGAGAAGTCTCGCAACATGGCCCTGGTTCTGGAAGCCCTCGGATCTCCAGAGCGCGATATCCCGGAATATATCGAAGTTGAGCCAAAATCGATGACGGCCACCTTTGTCCGTATGCCAGAACTGGCAGACGTCCCTTACGCGGTTCAAATGGAACCTGCTCAGGTCGTCGAATACTATTCTTCGTAAGCAGCAATCTGCTTGCACAAAAGATCAAGCCGCGCTGTCATGGCGCGGCTTTTTTCTTGTCTGTATTTCAAAGGGATCGATCATGTCTCAGCCCTCCTTCAAGTCCGTTTGCGACACGCTGCTGGCAGCGCCGGGCAAACCGTTCGATCTGTCTAAGCGCGATTCCGGGGACCGCTCTCTGTTCCCAGACAAGAAACATGCCCGGGTGAGCCTCAAGAAAGACGCCGCCGCGATCAATGAGTTGCAGGACAAGCTCTACGCTCAGCGCGACCGCGCCTTGTTGGTCGTCCTGCAAGGCATGGACACGTCCGGCAAGAGCGGCGTCATCCGCAATGTCTTCGCCGATACCAGCCCGCTCGGCATGCAAGTTGAGGCCTTCAAAGCGCCGAGCAAGACCGAGCTTGCCCACGACTATCTCTGGCGCATCCATGAGGCGGTGCCGCGCAAGGGCCGGATCGGGGTGTTCGACCGCTCGCATTATGAGGATGTCCTCGTCGTCAAAGTCCGCAGCTTCGCTCCGGCCGACAAGATTGAGCAGCGCTATGACCAGATCAACCAGTTCGAAAAGCACCTGACCGAGAATAGCATCACGATCCTGAAATTCATGCTCAATGTCGGCTATGAAGAACAGGGCCTTCGCCTGCAGGAGCGGATCACCGAAGAGCACAAGCGCTGGAAGTTCAATCCGGGCGATCTTGAAGACCGCAAACTCTGGCCCGCCTTCATGGACGCTTATCAGACGGCCGTGCAGCGCTGCTCAACTGAGCATGCGCCCTGGTACATCATCCCAGCCGACAGCCGCACGCGCCGCAATGCAATGATTGCCCGGATCGTGCGCGGCACATTGGAAGAGATGGATCTCTCCTGGCCTGATCCGGGCCTCAAACTGGAAGACTATGATTTCAGCTAGCGCGAACGCCTAGCTGCGGATCGAGACGGATCCACCGCTCGACTTGTCAGAGCTGACATCGACCGGACCGCCATAGACATCGACATCGGCCCCGGACGAGGCTTCCGCATCGACGCTGGCCGACGCGTGAATGGCAATGTCAGAGCCGCTGGAGGCGTCGGCATACCCATTCTGGCAAATCAGGTCGCGGGCTTCGATGTCGGAGCCGGACGAGGATTCCGCCCGCACCGTCACGCATGTGCCGGAGACACTCGCATCTGAGCCGCTGGACGACTCGATCGTCACCGTGCCGCCATCGACGCCAGTGACATTCACGTCAGCGCCAGAGGAGACATCGATGAGGATATCGCTGCCGGTCATGTTGCGGCCTGAAACATCAGAGCCAGAGGAGGCTTCCAGACCAGAGATCTGCGGTGCGGACACCGTTATGCTGTAGCGGGCGCGCTTGCGGTTCCAGCCCCAATTCATGTTTTTCTTGCGCTTCAGCACCAGCGTGTCGCCGCGCACGTCGACTTCGATATCGCTGAAATCGCCTTTGTCATTCTCGACCATAACGCTCTGCGCCTCACCCGCGGTGAAATCGAGATCGAGACCGGCAGAAATGTCGATATTGGTAAAGCTGCCAACATCATAGGAACGGGTTTCGGCAGTGGCCGCGCCAGCGAGGCAAAGTGCAGCGACGCTGACGGTTGAAAGAGTACGGATCATGGATTTCTGCTCCAAAAAGAAACTAACAATGTGATCCTGAACGCCGCTCCTCTCTACATATCGAAAAACAATAAGTCAACGGGTTTGATTACATTTGTGGTCGGCTCGCCGACGATCCGTCTTTAGCGACGACGGCTCTCCAAGCTGACCGCATCGCGAACACTGTCAAATGCGGGAATCAAATCAAACCAACGCCACCACCAGCTTTTCTCCATCAGCGGGGCTTCTTCGAGTACCTTCACTGCTCGCCCGTCTTCACCCGCTGCGATAAACAGCGCGGCAAGAGGTACCGGATGCTCGTAGTAATTCGGATCCTCCACCGCCTCATTTGCAAGAGCGCCCAAAGCCGCGGGGACCCCCGCAGTGGAGGCGATGTGTTCAATGTTGTCGGCTTTTTCAGGCGAAAGCCCGCGCAATATGGCCCGGGCGCGCCAGTGTGGAAATGCAGCCGCTAAATCTCCTCGCTGTTGATGAATGAGCGCTTCGTAAGCGTCATTCGGGGCTGACATACGTCGAGCGCGCGCCGCCATATCAAGCGCCTCGTCGTAATCTCTGCTGATGTAAAGAAACCAGACTTGATCCCACATCATGCTGGCTGACAAAGGATCTAGTTCTCGCGCGCGTGCTATCGACTGTAAGCTATCGCTATACTGTCCTGCAGCGCTTTCGACCATTGCTCTCGTCTGCCACGCGACGGGATTGTGAGGTTCTTCACCAATCGCACGTTGCACCGCCGCCATGGCCGCAGCGTTGTCCCGATCGCGATAGAAATTTAAAAAAGCTTTCGTCACAAGCGCGTCGTTAAGAGCCGGATCGAGGGACAGCGCGCGATTGAGATGATGTTCCGCAATTGAAAATGTTTCACCTCGCTCCACAGCGAGTTCTTCCGCAGATTTGTGAGCATATATGTCGGCGAGCGCCGCGTGAGCTGGGGCGAAATTTGGGGAGTCATAGGTTAGCTCCGTCAAGATTCTGAGGGCTTCGCGAATAGCGCTGTGCTCGCGCAGTGACCACAAGTAACGTGCTCGCCAATAAGCTTCCAATGTATCAGCGTCCGCGCGCGGGATCCGAGGCGAGACTTCGCTCAGTCCCAGCGGCGCCATTAAGTCCGTCACGATCTCATCGGCGAGTAACGCGTATCTCGAGGTGTTAAAGTCATAGGCACCGGCCCATATTGATGCACCGTCTGAGAGATCGATGAGCTGCAATGTTAGCAGCGGTGCCTGCCCATCGAGAACGATGCGTCCTTTCAACAACCGATCATGTTTGTTGACGCCAATCCCCGGCCCGACAGCATTGGTATCGAATCCCCGCGCCCGCCATCGCACCAACCTGTATTCGCCGCCCGCCAAAGCGACCGTCATCATTTCGGCCCCGACATCGCCGGCGAGCGTTAACGCCGGGTCGTCCGTCGCGTTCTCTATGTTCGCAAGATAAAGTCGCTTCAGTTGGGGAGGGGATGAGGACAGCCAGAACACAAGGGCCAATGCGATCAGCCCCCCAATACCGAGCAGTGCCGCGATCCGAACTGGAAGCGGATTTATCGGTTTGATGCTCGCTTCCGCGTTTGGGGGACCTTTTGATTGTTCAGCGATCAACCGATAGCCGCTTTTCGGGATAGTCTCGATGTAACGTGAATTGCGTCGGTCGTCTCCCAAGGCGCGCCTCAGATCGCTTATCGCGTTTGCCACAGAATGGTCGCTTACCGACGCGCCGTTCCAGACGGTTTCGATCAGTTCGTGCTTGGAAACCACGTTTCCTTTTGCCTTCGCCAACTGGGACAAAACAGCCATAACGCGTTTCTCGACTCGCACTTTTTCATTGTCCCGCGTGAGCAGGTTTGCGGCTTCGTCAACCGTCCATTCTCCTATTTGGTATCTCATCAGAGGATCCAGTTATTGAGGATTGCGAGATCGAAGATTGTGTCGCATCCGCCGAAGAATTCCAACATCAAGACTTACTCAGCGCGATAAAAAGTGTCGATTTTCAGCGGCTTGAACATTTCTTGGAAGATTCTTGAAGTCTTATGGAGGACGCAAGTGAAAACTCGCGAGAAAGAGTCCGCTCATCACCTACGAGGACTACCTTATGCGTACACTTCTGCTCATCGGCTTTTGCCTGTCTCCCCTCGCCGCGACCGCGCAAGATGCCGAAAAACCGGTGCCGAGCATCCAGGATTTAGATTTCATGATTGGTGAATGGGAAATCGAGAACACGATTTATTACCACCACGAACCAGATCGATTGCTTTTTGTCGAGCAAGGCACAAAAACGTGTGAATATGATTTGTCGCTCAACGGTGAGAACCGTTACATCTTGTGTCGAGGTGAGTGGACCGTGACTGAAGGTTCGCAGCAGGTTGGCCGGCGTCGGGAAACCCTAACAGCGATCAGCTACAACCGATTTCTGGGGTCTCTGGAAGAAATCGGAGTCTACAGCAACTGGCCTTCCCATGGAGCTAACCGTGTTAGCTTAGACGCTGAGTCCAGCACGGTAACCATTGAAGGTGAGCTTATGTTGGCCAATCACATTGTGGAACGGCTTCAGACCGTCTTGTCTTACAACGACGATTTCACCGCCTATACGTCGATCAATGTGGCAAATTTTTCCGATTTACCAATCACGCAATTCAATCGTGTGTTTGAGGGACAGGGAAAAAAGTGCGTTAGAACTCAGTCCGCTCATCATTATCCTGTTCGGTTTGTGAAGATCCAACAAAAAACCCGCGCCGGTGAGCGCGGGTTTTTGCAATTCCAATCGCGCCGTGCGGCGCTTCGGCTTACATGAAGCCTTTGAACTTGTCCTTGAAGCGCGAAACGCGGCCGCCGCGGTCGAGATTGGCGTTGCGGTCGCCAGTCCAGGCCGGGTGCGAACTGGAGTCAATGTCGAGGACGAGCTTGTCGCCTTCCTTGCCCCAGGTTGAACGGGTTTGATACTCAGTGCCGTCAGTCATGACGACAGTGATGAAGTGATAGTCTGGATGGCCTTCGGCTTTCATCGCGGGTGCCTCTTAGAGTCTGCTGCGGGACGATTACTGACCGGCCCTAAAATCTCGAAAGCGCGGGCATACAGGAACGGGCGGGGAAGAGCAAGCCAATTGAGTCAGGTCTTTTGAAGGCGCGCTGTCGGAACTGACAGTGGCGGGTGCGCACCGGAATCGCTGTGCTGATCTTCATCCGAAAGAAGGAGACTTCCATGCGCTCAACCTTGTTCATTCTATCGACCCTCCTGACCGGTTCTCTGTGTGCCCCTGCGAGCCAGGCCGAGGACATGCAGCTTCGCTATATCTCGCTGGTGAATAATGGCGGCTACATCATCGACCCTGTGGTGCTGCATTGGAAAACGCCGGACGGCAATAAGAAGTCCAAGAATCTTGGGCCCCGGATCGGGAATAATGAGGGGATTTGCTACGACCTCTCGGCCGATAATGATATTCCCGATGGCTCCGAAGTCTGGATGGTCGCCAAGATTGAAGCGGGCGACAATGAAAGCTGCCGCAAAGACCGCAAGCATATGTACGATGCCAGCAGCTCAGAGGTCTGGTACGTGAAAATGAGCGGAACCACGTTCAACAACAATCGCTGCAAGAATACCGGCTCCGGCAGCGTCGATGGCAAAGATATCCTAATGAAAGGCAATTCCAGCAAGTGCGAGAACTGATCGCGATTTGCCTGCTCGAATAGCCTCTCAGGCCTGTTGCCTTACCGATTATCCTCGGCGACGCCTGAGGCGAGTTCCGGGTCGAGATAATCCGCGGTGATCCGCTTGTCGGCCTTTTCCAGACGCCAAGTGTAATAGGCAAAAGCCATCCAGCCGACATGAAAGGCGACGCCCGCCGTCAAAGCGAGCCAGCCCGGGATCGGACCGATATGGGCGCGGTGGAGGAACTCTTCGAGCGAGCTGACATCGGTCGGATGCATACCGATCTTGGCATAATAAGCCGCCGCCTGGATCGCGAACAGCCAACCATAATTGCGTCGCAGCCGCCGTCCGACCGCGCGCATGCTGGAAATGCGATGACGTGGCCGCATATAATCGTCGGACAAGGCGGTGCCTTTATCCATCGCGATCTGGGCGCCTTTGCCACGCAGGATCGGCACATAATTGGTGATCTCGATCATGCGCGCCCGGAACTTCCAGACATAGAAATAGCGATAGCGCCGTGCCTCGAGGATCAGGAACATGGCCGACAGCAAGCCAACCAGCACAATCGGCAAAGGCGAGGCCTGTTCATTCGCGAAGCTGACTGAAAACGCGATCCCGGTCGACACCACGGCCCAATTGGTCGTCATGTCCAGTCGCTGGCGCCAGATCGTCGATCGGTAGACTTCGGCGCGGTACAAGTGCGCCAGCGCGCCAATCTCAGCGCTGCCGCAAATGGCTTCCGGAGGATCTTCGTTCGGATCGATCATCACACAGGTATAGCCTGAATCGGTTAGCCGCCAATCGGGTCATTCCGCGCAGCGCAGTATCCAAACGTCTGGATCGCGCGATAGCCTTCCAGAACCCGGCGCACTTCGCGGGTGTCCTGGTCGCTATCAATGGCGCGGATGCGACTCAGCAGAGAGGTGATCCGCCCCGCGATCCGGACCCGCCAAATCGCGTAGCGCAGATTGCCCGGGGCATCGGTATAGAGCAGTGCCCGCTCGAACCGCTCACGGTCGCAGCGCACCATGGCAAGCTCGGCCGCTGCATGAGCAAGGTTCGGCTTTTCAAAATTCGACGCGGTACGGGTGAGCTCCAGCAAGGCATCGTTCAGGGTGCGGGCGGCCTCGTCATCGTCCTCGTGCAGGCGCTTGCCAGCGGAGAGCAGCGCATCGGCGCGGCCATAATTCAGGGGCTCGGTCCGGCTTCGCGCCACCTCAATCAAGCGCTCGACGCCGCCAGCTCGCAATAGCGGCTCGGCCCGTTGCCAGCCAAAGTCGTCATAGGTCTCGGGCGGCGAAGCGGTTTCGCCGAGCCGGGTTTCCCAGCGCGCGATCAAGCCTGGCTCTCCGGAGACATAAGCCGTCTCGAGAAAGGCGGGTCCAAGCCGGCTGAGCTTCTCTTCCGGCAAGACCAGGGCCGCGCTCCATGCCGCGTCGAGCACACAAGTCGTTTCAGATTGCTGGCAGTCTGCAACCTGCGCAGACGCAACGCCGCAACCGAGCGTCAATCCAAGAAGAGCGGAGACCAGCCATTTCATATCGCTGCTCTACCAGATGAATCTGAACTGAAGCTGAGTAAGCGCAGCAGAAACAGCGGTTTATCCGCGGCCGCGATAAGGCGCGACACCCGTGTCCGGCACGTAAAGCCCATCCGGAACATCACCGGTTTGCCAGAACACATCGATCGGAATGCCGCCGCGTGGATACCAATATCCACTGATCCGCAGCCATCGCGGATCGAGCAATGCCGCAATCTCTTTGCCGACTTTCAAGGTGCAGTCCTCGTGAAAGCTACCATGATTGCGGAAGCTGGTCAGGAACAGTTTCAGGCTCTTGCTTTCAACCAGCCAGTCGGCGGGCGCGTAATCAATTACCAGGTGCGCGAAATCAGGCTGTCCGGTGACGGGGCAGAGCGAGGTAAATTCGGGGCACACAAACCGGGCCAGATAGAGCGTGTCAGGATGCGGATTTTGTACGCGCTCCAGCTGAGCCTCATCTGGCGATGTCGGCATATCGCTTTGCTGGCCAAGCTGGTCGAGGCCGGAATAGATGTCTTTGTCTGCCATATCAGCCCCCAAAAGTCGGGATCAGGTCGAACCGCAGACCCATATAGAGGAAATAGGCGCTGAGCAGAATACCGCCCTCCCAACGGGCAATCTTGCGACCAGTAAATGCGAAAATATATAGCAGCAGCACAGACAGGAAGACGGCGCCCATATCGGTCCAGGTGACCATGCTGGCGGCCTGACCGAACTGCATCGCGGTCACTTCCAGCGGCACGACAGCGGCGTTCGTCTCGATCAATGAGAACGGATAGACGATGGCCGAGATGCCAAGAATGCCGAGAATATTGAACACATTGGAGCCGAGCACATTGCCCAGCGCAACATCGGCTTTGCCTTTGCGCGCGGCCATGATCGAGGTCACCAGCTCAGGCAGACTGGTGCCGATGGCGACAATCGAAATCCCGATTACGGTTTCTGATACGCCAAACAGACGCGCCGCATCCGAGCCGCCTTCAACCAGAAACTTGGCACCGAAGATAACACCGACAATGCCGCCCAGCGTCATCAGCAGTGACAACCAGATCGGATCATCATGATCGAACTCTTCGGCTTCGTGCTGGTGCAATTCGCCCGCCGCGCTATTGGCCTGCCGGTCGAGAATGACAGAAACGACGAGATAGGCGACCAGCAAAGTCGTGAACAGAATTCCGGTCAGACGGGTAAAGGCATCCATCCAGACGACGACCGCAAAAACAACCGTCACGGCGGCCATGAATGCACCGTCACGCATCAGTGATTTTGGATCGGTCATGATCGCGCGGACAAAGGCCGCGGCACCGATCACCAGCATGATATTGGCGACATTCGAGCCGATGACATTGCCAATCGAAATCCCGACCGCGCCTTCATGAAGCGCCTCGAGGCTGGTCACCAATTCCGGCAGGCTTGTTCCGAACCCGACCAGGGTCAGCCCGATCACCAGTTCTGACATTCCGGCCTTTCGGGCAACGCCGACGGACCCTCGCACCAAGGCTTCGCCACCAGCAAAAAGCAGAAAGAAGCCAGCCAGGATCAGCAAGGTTATCATCATCGACTTGTTTTAGCTCCCATTCGCTTGGCGGGTATATGTGTACCCTTGCCAAGATGTCCATCCGGGTAAATGATTTCCACTGTCACGAACAGCCTTGGAGCCGGCCCGAATGCAGCATCGTTTTCATCTGATCACCGTCGCGCTGGCCTGTCTGCTGTCAGCTTGCGCCGTGAACCTGAACATCAACGACCACCAGTTGCTGGGTTCAGAGATCAGTCAGGAGGATGACATTCGCGGTGTCGTTGCCGCGCAGCAAGCGGCCTGGAATGCCGGCGATATTGACGGCTTCATGCAAGGCTATTGGGTGTCGCCAGAGCTGCGCTTTGCGTCCGGCGGAACCGTGACTTATGGCTGGCAGGAGACGCGCGACCGCTATCACGCGCGCTATTCAAATCGCGCCCTGATGGGCACCCTCAGCTTCGAGCAGCTTGAGGTCGAACAGATCAGCGACGACGCTGCGATTGTGCACGGCCAATGGGCGCTGGAGCGCGAGCAGGACCGACCCTGGGGTCTTTTCACCCTGGTCTTCAGACAAATAGATGGCGACTGGAAAATCGTCAGTGACACGACAACTTCGGCGGAGTGACCTTGACCCTACCTCGAATCCGGCAACTCGTTTTTGCCTCTAACCAGCACGAAGATATCGAACACCTTCGGCAGGTGCTGGATCTCGGCGCCGGGTTTGTCGATCCAGGCGTTGGCGTCTTTGGACTCACCAATGGGGTGTTCGCGCTTGGCGATCAGTTCCTCGAAGTCGTGGTCCCGGTTGAGGACAATACCGCGGCCGGCCGGTTTATCGATCGCACGGGCGGGGTCGGCGGCTATATGGCGATCTTCCAGACCGACGATCTGGCCGGCGTCAGGCGCCGCGCCGATGACCTGCACATTCGCCGCGTCTGGAATATTGACCGGTCCGATATTTCAGCCAGCCACTTACACCCCGCCGATATTGGCGCCGGGATTGTCTCGATCGATGAGGCGCATCCCGAAGGGTCCTGGCTGTGGGGCGGTCCCGGCTGGCGCGACAATAGCCGCCCCGGCAGCCTGACACGCCTCGACGTGACGGCCACAGACCCGCAAGCGCTGAGCGAGCGCTGGGGCCGCGTCCTGCGTGTGCCATCACAATCGGCAGGACATGAGATTTATGAGCTTGAACTTGGCGAACACATCATCTCGTTCCAACCGGGCGATCGCGATTTCCTGTCCGGCTATCACCTCACCCACCCGGATCCAGACGGTTGCCTCAAACGCGCGCAGGCGCTCGGGCTGCAGACCGATGACAACGCATTTGTTTTCACCGGCGTACGCATTTCTCTATTAGCCGATTGATCCTGTTTCTCAGGGCGCTAAAACCGCCAAGGAGAATCGCACGCGGGACCGGAGAGGCATGTACGTATGAAACAGGGCACACTCGATCTCGAAACGAGCCACTCGCCGCTCGAAAAAGCGATTGAAGGCAGCTTCTTTCGCAACTTCATTACAACTTTGATCGTTGTGAACGCCCTCGTTCTGGGAGTGCTAACCTACGAGCGAACCTTACCGCCTGAGCTTGTTTCGTCGCTGAGCTGGATCGACCAGGCGGTGACCTTTGTGTTTGCCGTCGAAATCACCATCAAGCTGGTGGTCTATCGACTGGCTTTCTTCCGATCCGGCTGGAACTGGTTCGACTTTCTCGTTGTCGGGATTTCGCTGGTACCAGGCGGCGCGGCCTTCTCGGTCCTGCGCGCCCTGAGGGTACTACGCGTGCTGCGCCTGCTGCATATCGTGCCGATGATGCGCCGGATTACCGAGGCGCTGCTGAATGCGCTACCAGGTATGGGCGCGATTTTGGCTGTGCTCGCCCTGCTCACTTATGTCGGCGCGGTCATGGCCACCAACATGTATGGCAACACAGACGATCCCGAAGTGCTGGAACTGTTTGGCGACCTGCCAAGCTCTGCCTATTCGCTGTTCCAGGTCATGACCATGGATGGCTGGCGCTTCGAAGTGGTTCAGAAAGTCGTCGACGACGGGCATCCCTACGCCCCGGCCTTCTTCCTGATCTTCATCTTCATCGCGAGTTTTGCCGTCCTCAACTTGTTCATCGCGCTGATCGTTGACGCGCTGGCCGAGGAGCAACGCGCCGCCACGGACGAGCATCTCGGCGAGATTGAAGAAGACATGGATGAAGAGTTCGATTCCGCCGACAAGGAACGCGATCAAATCATCGCCATGTTGGAAGAGCTCAAACGCGACATCGCCGCGCTGAAAGGCGAAAAGTCAGATTAGACCTTTCCGCAAAAAGAAGTCCCGCCAGCAAGGGCACTGGCGGGACGCTGCGGGGAGCCGTCATGGGGTGGGGGGACGCAACAGGCTCCCTACAATCTTGTTTTTTGTCCTTAGCCAGCTGGCAGCAGGACCGTGTCGATCACGTGGATCACGCCATTTGAAGCGCTGACATCGGCGGCGATCACAGTCGCTGTCGAGCCAGGCGCCGTCAGTACAACACCATCTGTGCCATCAACTGCCAAATCACCATTCAGTGTGCTGGCGGTGATCTGCTGGCCAGCGAGATCGATTGATTTGACTTTCGCGCCGGCAATCACGTGCAGCTTGAGGACACCTGCGAGCGCGTCCTGATTTTCAGGCAGCAGCAGGGTTTCAACGGTGCCGGCAGGCAGAGCCGCGAAAGCTTCATCGGTTGGGGCAAATACGGTCAGCGGACCTTCGCCTTTCAGCGCGCCAACCAGACCGGCAGCTTCGGCCGCCGCAAGCAAAGTCGAGAAAGACCCGGCGGCCGCCGCAGTCTCAACAATGTCAGAACTGGCTTTCTTGTAGCTTTCGCCAGCAATAGCCGTGCTGTAGCTGACATTCACAGCGTGAGATTGGGTTTTGGACGAGCACTGCTCAGCAAAAGCAGGGGCGGCGAAGAGGCTGGCCGAAACCAGGAGAGTAGCGATTTTCACGGGGGTATCTCCGTTTAGCAAAATGACCCGAACCATATCGGCGTCGATTTCCTATACGGAATTGTATATAAAACGGATCGAATTGTGACTCGATTTTAATAATTACGGCCGCGATCCACTTAACACTGTTGTCAGTATTGCCACCTGACTCTTTTCACAAATACGCGCTATAGGTGTGCGCATGTCGATGTGGCAACGATTGATTGAGAGCGGAAAGCGCTTGTTCGACGTGGACGTGGAGGATGATCCGCTCCCGGCTGATCTCGAATGCGCGCCAGACCCGAATGATGTCGGTTTTACCGCTGCCGTGGTTGGCCTAGGCGCCAAGATGGCAAAGGCGGATGGCCGCGTCACCGATGACGAGATCATGGTCTTCTCACGTGTCTTTCAGACCGCCCCCAAGGATGCAGCCGCCGTGCGCCGGGTGTTCAATCTGGCTCAGCAAACGGTGAGCGGTTACGAATCCTATGCCCGCAAGATTGGCCGCAAATATGCCGCCCGGCCGTGCCTGCTCGAAGGCGTGCTCGACGGATTGTTCATGATCGCAACTGCCGATGGCATCGTCACTGATGATGAATTGTCCTATCTGCGCACAGTGTCAGAGGCGTTCGGATTCTCAGAAGCGACGTTCAGGCGCATCAAGGCGAGCCATATGGGCGCCGATCGCGATGATCCCTATCATATTCTCGGCGTCGCCCATGACGCTGAGTTCGAAGAGATTCGCAAAGTGTACCGGCGCTTGATGGCTGACAATCACCCCGACCGGGTCATTCAGAACGGCGCGCCGCGCGAGTTCGAGAACGCTGCGCATGAGAAAGCTGCCACAATTACGAGCGCCTATGCTCGAATCCGGGCCGAACGCGGATTAATCGCGGTAAATTGAAGATTGGTCATACTCTTGCCGTTGACGGCACCTAGCTTGCAAGCCATCTAAGTGTTAAGAGGATATTATGACTGCGACACACACCGCCCCTTATGGTTTTCCCCACAATTTGTTCGCGCTGCTGCGCCGGGCCGGGAATCTCATGGCCAAAGGCATGCTTGCAGTCGCGATCATCTTCATGGCCGGTATGATTGCCGTGGCCACGGCGGTTGCCGGGCTGGCGCTCGCCGCTTTTGCGATCATCCTGCGCCTGTCAGGCTCGCGTGATGACGCGCCGCAAACACGGTACGAAGAAACCGCCGACAATGGCACAATCACGCTGGAAGCGAAGAAAACGCCGCGCGGCTGGACGGTCGAGTAAGGCTTAAGCCGTTGCCTTTTCAGGCATACCTTCAATGAAGAGTGTTTGCGTCGGATAGGCGAATTCGAGCCCGTGATCCTGCAACCCTCGGAACAACGCCAACAAGACCCGCGACTGCGCCGCCATGGACCGGTTAAAGTCCGGCTGCAGCGAATAGAAGACCAGCGTGTAATCAAGCGAGCTCGGCCCGAATGCCGACATGCCGCAATAATCGAAATCGACCGCTGGCACATCCTTGATGATCTTTGCGACAATCTCCGGCACCTGATCTGCCAGGTTTGGATCGGTTTGATAGATCACGCCGAAGACGGTTTCGATCCGGCGCCGCGACATGCGCTGCATATTGTGGATCTCATAATCGAGGAGATTGGTGTTCGAGATGATCATCTGCTCGCCCGTCTTGGCGCGCACACGCGTCGTCTTCAGACCAATATCCTCGATGATTCCCCAGCTGTCGCCATAACGCACCGTATCACCGACCTGAAAAGGCTTATCGATGACGATTGAGAGCGAGGAAAAAAGGTCCCTGAAGACGCCCTGGGCCGCAATACCGATGGCGATACCACCGATACCGAGACCGGCGAGCAGCGCCGTCACATCGGCGCCGACATTGTCGAGGATCAGCAACAGCGCGACCGACCAGACCGCAACGCTGATAAACCACTTGATGATATTGAAGGCCGAGGCCAGCGCTCGCGCATCGCCGCTTGAGCGGGCAACGTTGCGGCGAATGAAGCCAACCGCAAACTCCTGAACCCATTCGGCAATCTGCAGAATCGCGGCGAGGACGAAGAAGATCTTCACGATCACCGAAACCGCATTGGGCAGGCTCAGCATGGCATCGGTCACCACAAAGGCGATCATGATCATGAAATAGGTGTGGAACCTTTTGACTACGCGATAAAACAGATCGGCAATCGAATAGTCTTCGTTGCGCGGCAACTGGACGATGCCTTTCAGCACAGCCCAGCGCGCAAGCCATTGCGCCAGGGTGAGTGTGATAACCAAACCCAGCGCAATCAGCGCTTCAAGTTCACCGGATCCGATCCAGCCGAGAAACTCCGTCGCAGCTTCGGTTGCGTCCGCGGCAGTCTCCGTAATCGCTTCGATCGGATCGGCAGCTGTATCGTCCCCCTCGGTAGGGGGATTGTCCTGCAAGCGGACTGGCAATCCAGTCTGGAACCATTCTCCGAAACGCATGTTCGGTCCTCTTACTCACTCAGGAGTTCGAACCCTTTTTGAATGATCTTCCGGGTTTCACTCCACAATTCGAGCGATCCTAGCTCAGATTGGTGAAAAAACCGTGCCTCTGCAGCATCATCGCCAGCAACCGGCTCCCCGGCCTGCCAGCGGGCGGCATAATCGATCAGCACATAATGGCGCGTAATCAGGTCACCGGCGCGATTATTGAACACTGCATCGACGACATCGAGTAGGCCGACCAGCTCTGCTTCAACGCTGGTTTCTTCCTTCAATTCGCGCAGCGCGGCGACTTTGGCCGCCTCGCCCGGTTCAATCCGCCCGCCCGGGATTGACCATTCGCCCAGCTTCGGCGGCGTGCCACGCCGGATCAGCAAGACCTCCTCGCCGCGAATACAGACCACACCGACCGCGGGAGTGGGACGTAAATCATCAACGGGGACGGGAATCGATGTCATGGCAGGCAGATTGCACAGTTTGCCGGGAAGACCATGCAAAAAATTTGTGCCAAAGCGACCGCGAAACTTTGAGTAACCGCCATGTCGAAACGTAAAACCCGATCGATCAGCCTCGCGCTTCAAGGCGGCGGCGCGCATGGCGCCTTCACCTGGGGCGTGCTGGAGCGCCTGGTCGATGAGCCGGGACTTGAGATCAAAGCGATTACAGCGACCTCGGCCGGCGCCACCAATGCCGCCGCCTTCGCGGCCGGATATGCGCGCGATGGCGCCGAAGGTGCAAAGGCCAATCTGGAGAAGCTGTGGCGCACGATTTCGGCCAAAGGCGCGCCTTTCACTGCTTTTTCCTGGGCGCAGTCGCCGCTGACCGCGATGCCGTTCTCGCCGATCCAGATGGGCCTTGCCTTGACCAGCATTGCCAGCCCCTATGAATTCAATCCGTTTGACTTCAACGCGCTGCGCGACGCCTTGGACGAAACGATTGATTTCGAAGCCGCCCGCCACTCGCCGGTGGAGCTGTTCCTGTCAGCGACCAATGTCGAATCCGGCCGGGTCAAAGTCTTCTCCGGCGACGAAGTGACTCGCGATGCGGTGCTCGCATCGGCCTGTCTGCCGCAAATCTTCCGGGCGGTGGAGATTGAAGGTAACGCCTATTGGGATGGCGGCTATATGGGCAATCCAAGCCTGTTTCCGCTGATCTATGCCAAGGCGCCGCGGGATGTGTTGCTCGTCCTGCTCAACCCGATTGCGCGCGAGGGCGTGCCGCGGCGGGTGCCACAAATCATGGACCGGCTGAACGAGATCAGCTTCAATGCTTCCCTCATCGGCGAGCTGCGGGCCATCGCCTTCGTGCAGAAGCTGCTGGATGACGGCATGCTGAAAGAGCCGATGGTGAAAAAGTATCGCCGCCTGACCATTCACGCGTTGCGCGGCGGGCAGGCGCTGAGCGATCTCGCCCTACCGACCAAATACGATACCAGCTGGACCTTCCTGACCGAGCTTCGCGACAAAGGCCGGGCTGAGGCTGAAAAATGGCTCGGCTCCTGCGCGCAATATCTCGGCACTGGCCAGTCCAGCGTCGATCTGCGCGAGGAATTCCTCGAAGACTAGGACCGGGTCAGGAACCAGAAGCGCGCCGCGCCGCTCTGGCGTTCGGAGACCCGTTCAAACCCTTCAAAACCTGGCGTTTCTTCACTTGCCGTCTCGACCACAATCAGCGCGTCCAGGCTCAGCCACTCGCCGGCCACGAGCGCTTCGAGGCACGGTTCGACGAGGCCTTTATGATAAGGCGGGTCCAGGAAAGCGAGGTCAAACGGCGTCGGTATCGCGTCCGGGCGCGGGCCGAGATCAACCGCGCTGCGGCGATGCAGGCGCGCTTGTTTGCCGACACCGAGCGCCTCGATATTCTTGCGGATCGTGCTGCAAGCCGCATGGGCGTTCTCGACGAAGAGGCTGAACGCCGCGCCGCGCGACAAGGCTTCCAGACCGAGCGCGCCAGACCCGGCAAACAGGTCGATGACTTTGGCGCCGTCAAGCGGTGGGGCCCAGGCGGCGTGGGCGATCATGTTGAACAGGCTCTCGCGCGCACGGTCCGACGTTGGACGCGTTGCCGCGGTCTTCGGCGCTGCAATCGGGCGCCCTTTGAACTGTCCTGCAACGATGCGCATGGGTTGCCTTTAGGCCGCGACGGCGCGATGGGGAAGAGATGAGCGACAAGATTGACCCAATGGCCCGTGCCCTGGCGCTGGCGCAGCAGGCCGCCGACACGGGCGAGGTGCCTGTTGGCGCGGTTGTGTTTGACCCAAAATCTGGAGAGATCGTCGCTGAAGGCCACAATCAACCCATCGCCAATCATGATCCGACGGCGCATGCTGAAATTGTCGCCATGCGTGCAGCGGCGCAAAAGCTTGGAAATTATCGCCTGCCCGGGCTGCACCTGTATGTGACGCTCGAGCCGTGCGCCATGTGCGCCGGAGCGATCAGCTTTGCGCGGATCGAGAAACTGATCTTCGCCGCCGATGATCCCAAAGGCGGGGCTATCCTGCATGGGCCGAGATTCTTTGAGCAGCCCACCTGCCACTGGCATACGCAGATCGAGCAGGACCACGAAAACGCTGAAGCTGCGGGTGCGCTTTTGTCCAGTTTTTTCAAACAAAGACGCAAACAGCCCACGCGCAGCTGAGCCGGTCCGTTGCAGCAACTGACGTGGAGTGAAGCTTGCGTCCCGCTGGGACAGGCCGCCTAAGCGAGAATGAAACCTTTGACGGAGGACACACATGAGCGCTCCCGCGACAATCGAGATCCAGGACGAAATTGCCACCATTACGATGGATGACGGCAAGGCGAATGCGATCAATCCCCCTATGCTCGAGGCGCTCAATGCCTGCCTCGATCAGGCCGAAAAAGAAGCCAAAGTGGTGATCATCACCGGCCGGGAAGGGCGCTTTTCGGGCGGCTTCGATCTGAAACTGATGATGAGCCTGCCGGGTCCTGAGGTCAAAGCCCTGGTCGATGGCGGCGGCAAGCTTGCCCATCGCCTGTACGGCTTCCCGATGCCGGTGATTGCGGCGTGTAACGGCCACGGCGTCGCCATGGGCTCGTTCATCCTGCTGGCCAGTGATGTACGGATCGGCACGGCCGGCGCGTTCAAAATCGGCGCAAACGAAACTCAGATCAACATGGTGCTGCCGATCTTCGCCTCGGAGCTGGTCAAAGCACGCGTCGCGGACGAATACAAAACCCGCTCAATGGTGTTTGGCGAGCTGTTTGACCCGGAGATGGCGGTGAAAGTCGGTTATCTCGATCAGGTGGTTGAGGCGGCGGACCTCGCGGCCACAGCCAAGGCCCACGCCGAAGCCCTGAAGCCGCTCAGCAGCCCATCGCTCACCGGCAATAAACGCCTGCTCAGGGAAGCCACGCTGGCCACGATTGGGGCCTCGCTGCCGGGCTGAAGGGAACGCGCCTAGTACAACCCAGCGGCGCGCATCAGTAGAACCACGCCGATCACGGTGACCAGGCCTTTGATCCATTTGCGAAAGCCCTGGTCATTCATGCGCTCCAGCACCCGCTTGCCAAGCGTAGTCCCCAGCATAGAGAGCGGGATCGCCGCCGCGATCAGCCACCAGGGCGGCAAGGCGCCCCAACCTGCGGCTGTGACCACAGGCACGCTCCAGAAGCCGATCTTGATCAGGTGACTCAACGCTTGCGACACCGATTTGGTCGCGACGATTTGCTGACGCGTCATGTTGGTCTGCACGAAGAAGATGTCGAGCAATGGCCCCGCCACGCCCGCGAGCGTGTTCAAACCCTGAACGATAAAGCCGGCAAAGATCGCATGTTCGCGGCGTTTGATGTCCAGATGCAGGCGCTCTTTCGGTAGCCAGACCAAGAGTGGCGTCAGGCCCAGCAATAGGTAAAGCGCGCGTTTGTCCGGGGTCCAGCTGATAAAGAACAGGACGCCGACGCCCGCTGCCGCGCCAATGCAATACAAGCCCATGACGCGCCAATCGATGGCATCGCGCAACAGGAAAGCCCGAAAGCCATTGGCGAACATCTGGATCGCGCCATGGATGATCATCGCCATGGCAACGCTGACCAACGCCACCAGAACCGCCATCAGAATGATCCCGCCCGCCAATCCGAAAATTCCGGAAATAAACGACGTCACCAGGGTGGTCGCGAGGATTATGGCAGCCGCGATTGCACTCATCGCCGCTCTCGTGCGCTGAGTCTCGCCGCGAGACAAATCACCCTAGGGCTTTTCCGGAGTGACCGTTCGTCTCACTTTGCCGCGCCTTACCCCGCGGGACGGTTTTACAAGTTTACGTGCGCGTCATACGCTAATCCCAGCACATCTGAGAAAACGAGGACAAGCACTATGGCTTATACCGACGCTGGCAGCAGCGAACTGAATGACGACCTGTTTGATCTGAGAATGTCGGACGACGCGCGTCCGCTTTATGATCACGTGAAAAAGTTTATTGCTGACGTGGTGGATCCCATGTCGGTGAAATTCCACGAGCTTGGCAAAGACAAGGCAGACATCTGGTCTTACGCCCCTGGTCAGCTCGAAACGCTGGAAGAAGCCAAGGACGAGGCCAAGAAACAAGGCCTTTGGAACTTCTTCCTGCCAGATGCCGAAACCGGCGAAGGCCTGAAAAACCTCGACTATGCTTATATCGCCGCTGAGCTTGGCAAGAACTCTCTCGCCTCAGAGACCATGAACTGCTCAGCGCCAGACACCGGCAATATGGAAGTTCTGGAACGCGTCGGCACGCCCGAGCAGAAAGAGCAATGGCTGAAGCCGCTGCTGGATGGCAAGATCCGCTCGGCCTTCGCGATGACAGAGCCGGCACTGCCATCTTCTGACGCCAAGAACATCTCAACCCGCGCCGTCTTGGAAGGCGATGAGTGGGTGATCAATGGTGAGAAGTTCTACATTTCCGGTGCTGGCGACCCGCGCTGCAAAATCATGATCACCATGGTCAAGACCAGCCCTGATGCCGAGCCGCATAAACAACAATCACAAATCCTCGTCCCGACCGACACGCCCGGCGTGAAAATCCTGGACGGCATGCAAGTGTTTGGCGACTATGACGCCCCGCACGGCCACATGCACATCGTGTTCGACAATGTTCGCGTCCCGAAAGAAAACATGCTGCTCGGTGAGGGCCGCGGCTTCGAAATCTCGCAGCTGCGCCTTGGACCAGGCCGTATCCACCACTGCATGCGCTCCATCGGCGCGGCGGAACGGGCTCTGGATATGATGGTTGTCCGCGGCATGGGTCGTCAGGCTTTTGGCCGCGACCTGATCAAGCTCGGCGGCAATATTGAGAAAGTCTCACGCGCCCGGATCGACATTGAATCCATGCGTATGATGGTCCTAAAGGCCGCGAAGGCCATGGACGTGCTGGGTAATAAAGAAGCCCGGGTCTGGATCTCCATGGTCAAAGCTATGGTGCCTGAAAAGGTCTGCCGCATCATCGACGAAGCGATCCAGATGCACGGCGCCGCAGGTGTGTCTCAGTGGACACCGCTGGCCCGCCTCTATGCCAATCAGCGTACGCTCCGCCTGGCGGACGGTCCGGACGAGGTTCACCACATGGTAGTTGGCCGCGCCGAGACCCGCAAATATACCGGCGAGGAAGAAGATCCGGCCATGGCCGCAGTCTGGCGCAAATAGGCCTGAACTATCTTTAAGATTAAATGGCGCGGCACCGGGTGTCGCGCCATTTTCTTTTATTGTAGACGATCTTGGTCTGCGTATTGGCACTTAATACTTGGGGACACCGATGGGAGTCCTCATGAATGCTCAAATAATCGCCCTATTGCTAAGCCTTGCCTGTTGGCTCGCAAGCCCGCACACGCTGGTCGCGCACGGCCAAATCTCCGGCACCATTCTAAGAGACGGAACAGTCACGCAAAACAAAAACAGCGCGTCGAACCAACTACCTGATCTTCAAGCCGCCGCCGAACGGGCTCTGGAACAGGGCGAACATCGCGAAGCCCTCTCGCTCTACATTCAAATGTGTTTTGCAGATTCATCGGCGGCGTGCCTGCAAGCCGCGCAGCTTCTGGACCAAAAAGCCGATCTTGATCCTGACCCCTTCGCCGCAATCCCGCTTTACACGCGCGCCTGCGACCTTGGTGCGGACGATGCGTGCGGCGCGGTAAAATCTGCGTTCGCAGAAACTGAATCCCGCTGCACGAACGATGACGCCAAAGCCTGCATGGCCAGCGCGTTTCTCCAGCTCCACAATCTGACCGAAGTGCCCTATGCCCCGATCGCTGCGGCCCAGCGGTTCGAAAAGGCGTGTCGCCTAGACTCTGGCCCCGCGTGCACCGAGTTGGGCTACTTGTATGCCACAGGCCTTGGCGTCGGAAAGGATTTGGAGCGCGCTGCCACTGCGTTCGCGAAAGCCTGCTCGCCGAACAATGCGAGCGACTGCGTCAGGATCGGAGAGTTCTATCTACACGGGCGACCGGTCTCGATGGACGTAGATCGCGCCGCTGACTATTTTGAAGCCGGTTGCACATTTGGCGACACGTTCAGTTGCCAGAAAATCGGCTACGCCTATTTGACCGGTTCTTTCGTTGACGCGGATATGAAACGGGCGCGGGTGTTCCTGCGGCGCGCTTGTGATGCCGGTCTGGTGTCGACTTGCAATGATATCCCCAAAGAAGGCTAAAGCCTGAGCCCAAACCAAATGGGATGCACCTGGAGAGGTGCATCCCAAGTAGGTTGCAGGGTTCGAGGGGCGGATAAACCCGTGCCTTGAGCTTGTCCGGTGCGGCCATGGAGCAACCGTCCGGACAAGGTTCAACCTAGACTTGAAATAATAATTGAATCTAAATACTTCAAGTAATATTCGACTCATATATATTTTTATTTCGAATACTGTTTTATTTGGAACGTATATTGAAAACAAAGATCGAGCCTAAACTACTTTATTCGCTCTAAAGCCGCCTGATCCAGCAGAGTCACCTGTCCCCGACCCAGTCTGATCGCTCCGGCTTCCTGCAGCACTTGCAGGTTCACATTGACCTTCTCACGCGTCGCCGTCAGCCGATTGGCAAGATCGGCCTGGGTGATCTTGAGCTTTGGGCCCTGAGCTTCGAACAGGTCGATGAGCAAACCCGCCAAGCGGCGTTTGAGCGTCAGGAACATGATCGCCTCGATCTGATCATCCGCTTGCCGGAGGCGCTGCACCAGATCGAGGATCACTTCATAGGCAAAGTCGGGATTCTCAGTCAGCAAAGCCTGAAAGCGCGCTTTGCTGATCAGCAGCAGACTGGTCGGCTCAAGCGTGCGAATATTGGCGCTGCGATCGCGGCCATCGAGGACCGCCATCTCGCCAAACACTTCCCCGGCGCAGAGCGAGCTGATCGAGATGGATTTGCCATGGCTCGACATCGACTCCACAGCGACGCTGCCTTCGAGGATCAGATACACACACTCGGCCGAGTCGCCGCGATAGATGACGATCGTGTCGGCTTCCGAGGTCATGACGGTTGAGCTCTTGGCCAGGGCGTCCCGATCGCGCTTCGGCAAAACCTGAAACAAACGCGCGTCTTTCAGACGCGCTGCGATCTCTGAATTGTTCATCGACGCGCCCTTGGGTCGGACCATTCTTCGGCGACGCCCTGTCCGCCCCGCCGGGTTAGCCAGAACATGCCCAGCAGGTCGAAAATACCTGCGCCGAGACGGCCGAGGAAGCCATATTTGGACTGTCCGTGCCAGCGCGCCCGGTCATTGACCAGCTCTTCACGGACATCCCATCCGGCCCGCTTGATCAGAGCAGGCAGAAAGCGGTGCATGGAAGCAAAGTAAGGCAGCTCGCGAAACGCTTCGGTGCGGATCAGCTTCCAACCACAGCCTGTATCGGTGGCATCATCGCGCAGCATGAACCGGCGCACACCATTGGCGATCCGCGACTGCAGCCATTTGAACCCGCTATCATTGCGGCTGTTTCGCTTACCGGCGATGATGCCGAGCTTGCCGGTATCCTGACCCTCTATCTGCGCTTTCCACAGACGCGCGGTATCATTGATGTCGTTCTGGCCATCGCCATCGATCAGCTGCGTCCAGTCTCCGCGCACCGCCTTCAGCCCGGTGAACAGAGCCGCAGATTTGCCGGCGCGTTCAACATGCGTGAACACACTGACGGTTTCCGGCCAGCGCGTAGCGGCTTCAGACAGCTCTGACCCTGTGGCATCGGCAGAGCAATCATTCACGCAGACCACTTCAAACGGGATACCTCTCAGCGCGTCATGCACTTCTTCGAGCAACGGGATGATATTGCCCTCTTCATTATAGAAAGGGATGAGGACGCTGAGCGCAGGCGCGGTCATTTTTCTTCCTCGATCCGCGCGGCCAGCGTTTCAATCGTCTCTGCCGCCGTGTTCAGCGCTTGCGCAGCCCGCTCGATATCCGGCCCGGCTGCCGCAGCCTGAGCCTGATGCGCCGCATCAAGCTCATCCAGCAAAGCCAGCCCGGCAATCAGCAGCAGGCGGTCATCACCAATATTGCCAACGGCTTTGGAAATATCTTCAATCCGCGCATCAAGCTGCCGCGACAGGGCGATCAGCCGCTCTTCCTGCCCAGGCGCGCAGGCGACGGAATAGGAACGCCCTTTGATCTTTATATCTGCCTTGGCCATTAGCTGCGTTCTCCGCGACCCAGCGCTGCCCGAACCTCAGCAATCGCGGAGCCGAGCGCTTCAGAGGCTTCATCCGCCAGCGCCTGCAATTCCTTCTCACGCGCGAGCGACTCGTCCAGCTGCTCGGCCAGGCGCGCCCGATCTTCCATCATCGCGCTCAATTCCTGACGCAAAAGCACAGGATCTCCGGACCGTTCGAACAATCCCTCGACCGCCCCCTCAAGACGCCGCGTAGCCTTCTCAAGACGAGAGGCGGCTGCTTCAATCACACTCATTCTATCCGGTTAGCAGTTATTCCACCGAAAACTCAATAGCTACAGCACCACAGTCTTGACAGCGCTGGGCACGATCTGCATTGCCGGGTTAACCAAAACAGGGGTTGAGGAATGACGGTTTCTGCTCGGGATATGGCCAATGCGATCCGCGCACTTTCGATGGATGCGGTAGAGGCAGCGAAGTCTGGCCATGTGGGATTGCCGCTCGGCATGGCGGATGCGGCAACAGTGCTGTTTACCAAATTCATGAAGCACAATCCGGCCGATCCGGATTGGGCCGATCGCGACCGCTTCGTGCTCTCAGCCGGCCATGGCTCAATGCTGGTCTATTCGCTGCTGCACCTGACCGGATATGAGAGCGTCAGCCGCGACGATATCCGTAACTTCCGCCAGCTCGGCCGCCCCACTGCTGGTCACCCTGAGAATTTCCTGACCAAAGGCGTCGAGACGACGACCGGGCCTCTCGGCCAGGGCATCACCACCGCGGTCGGCATGGCGATGGCGGAGCGTCACCTGAACGCTCGCTTTGGCGACGAACTGGTGGGTCACAAGACCTATGTCATCGCCGGCGATGGCTGCCTGATGGAAGGCATCAGTCAGGAAGCGATTACCCTCGCCGGGCACTTGAAGCTCTCCAACCTGATTGTCCTGTTTGATGATAATGCCGTCACCATTGATGGCGGCACCGACATGGCCGACAGCACCGACCAGTGCCAACGCTTTGAGGCCTCAGGCTGGGTCACCAAAAAGGTCGATGGCCATGATGTCGCTGATGTCGAAGCGGCGCTCGCCTGGGCCCAAGATCAGGACAAGCCGGTCATGCTGGCGGTCAAGACGATCATTGGCTATGGCGCCAAGCGCGCGGGCACCGGCCCAGCCCATGGCGGGCCTTATGGCGCCGAAGAAGTTGCCACGGTGCGCGAGAGCATTGGCTGGCCGCATGCCCCATTTGAGGTCCCAGCAGAGATCGAGAACGCCTGGCTCGAGGCCGGCAAACGGTCCCATGCCGAGCATTTGGCCTGGAAGAACCGGCTCGACAATCACGCGGACAAGGCCGCCTTCGAAGCCGCCATGGCCGGGGCGCTGCCCGCCAATCTCTCTGACATCGTCAACGCGCACAAGAAAGCCGTCGTCGACGGCGGGGAAGACAAGGCGACCCGGCAATGGTCTGGCGCGGCGCTGGAGCCGCTCACCGAAGCCATCCCGGAAATGATTGGCGGTTCAGCCGACCTCACCGGCTCGAACAATACCAAGACCAGCCATACAGATGTTCTGTCTCCCTCAAACTGGGGCGGGCGCTATGTCCATTATGGCATCCGCGAGCATGCCATGGCCGCGGCCATGAATGGTATGGCGCTGCATGGCGGCGTGATCCCTTATTCTGGCACTTTCCTGGTCTTTGCTGATTATTCCCGCGCAGCGATCCGCCTTGGCGCCTTGATGGGCGAGCGGGTCATCCATGTCATGACACATGACAGCATCGGCCTTGGCGAAGACGGCCCGACTCACCAACCCGTTGAGCATGTTGCGAGCCTCCGCGCGATGCCGAACATGACGGTGTTCCGCCCCTGTGACGGCGTAGAAGCGGCCGAGTGCTGGGAACTGGCTTTGCGCAATCAGAACGGCCCGAGCACGCTGGCGCTGACGCGTCAGAAAGTGAAATCGGCTCGCACCACGCACACCGACGAAAATCTCTCAGCCAAGGGCGGCTATGTCCTGTCTGATGCAGACGGCGCCAAGGCGGTCCTCATCGCGACCGGCTCAGAAGTCGAGATCGCCATGGCTGCGCAAGCAGCGCTCGCCGAAAAGGGCGTGCCAGTGCGCGTTGTTTCCATACCAAGCATGGATCTGTTCGAGCAGCAGAGCGCAGCCTACCAGAGCGACACGCTGGGCGGGGATCTGCCAAAGGTCGCGATCGAGGCCGGTGTCCGCTTCGGCTGGGATCGCTGGATCGGCCATGAGGGCGGTTTTGTCGGAATGAGCTCGTTTGGAGCATCGGCGCCGTATCAAGCCTTGTACCAGCACTTTGGCATCACCGCAGACGCCGTCATGGCTGAGGTGCAGGCGCGCGTCTAGTTTAACGGCGTTTGGGAACCGGCAATAGGCGCCCATGCAGGACGCAGGGGCTGATCGCGCATTCGGATACTTCAACATGCAGATCGGGCGCGGCGAGATAAGCCGTCAGCCCAGCCTGCGCGGCACCATCGAAATCGACGGTCGCAGCCCGCGCATCCAGTCGCCCAAGCGAGCGGCGATCATAACAACGGCTTAGTTCAATGTATCGGGCGTTGACCTCGCCGCCATCGCTGATCTGGCGCATGGCGAGCTGGAACGGGCTGTTTGAAAAACTGATCGTCGCGGGCCAGCCGGGGCCTGTCGGGACCGCAACCCAGGCCGCGCGAGGGCCGGTCTCTTCGGACGGCTCGGCAAAGTGCACCTGATAGATGGTTCCAAGCTCAAGCTCGACGGTATTCACTGAAACGAGTGGATGACGCTCAAGTCTTGAAGACCAGGCGGCAATCATATCGTCGCGCAGGCGCCAGGCGGCAACATCTTCCTTCACCGCGAGATGGGCGGCGATGGCGTAGAGATTGGACATGACGTCCCGCATCGGACCGGCATTGCGGAAATGCTGCACAGCCAAGCGAGCGTCGCCCATATCCGCAGCGGCGATCCCGGCCACGCGGCTCGCCGAAGCAAATTCGGGCCGCTCCGGACAGGACTTCAGGAATGTCTCGGTTACAAACCGGATATAAGACGGCGTGAGCTCAACCTCAGCGCTGGTAATGGCGAGCTGCCACCGGGTCGCGTCGCTCAGGGTACAGCTCTGCGCCTCCGCCCTTGGTATGGTCTGCATGCCAACAAAGGTGGTGACGGCGGCGGCAAGGATGGCGCCGAGATAGCGCCGCACTCGCTTGGTAAACAGAGTCTTAATCGTCATGATTGGCTTTTGTGCAAAGCCGGTGCCGTTTACCCTGATACGACTCTTTCGACCGCCCAATACAGGCCTGTCAGGCCGATCAGACCGCTGGCGGGCCAGGCGAACATGTGCCGATACCCGCGCTCTGAAACCAACCGCCGGATCGGGAAGAACAGCAGGAAGGCCGCCAGGACCACGGAAAGCTGACCGATCTCAACCCCGACATTGAAGCCAATCAAAGCGCTCCAGAACTGCCCATCTGGCAAGCCGAGTGAGCCGAAGAATCCGGCAAAGCCCATGCCGTGAATTAGGCCAAAGGCAAACACGACCAGCGGCCGCCATCGGGTCATATCCTTGAACACGATGTTCTCAATCGCGACAAAGGCGATGGTTGCGGCAATCAGCGGCTCAACCACGCTGGCTGGCGGCGACAGCACGCCGGAGGCTACGAGCGCCAGCGTCGCTGTATGCGCAACGGTGAACGCCGAAATCTGAATTATGAGCGGGCGCAATCGCGTGCTCGAGAAGAACAGTGCCAACACGAACAGGATATGATCCAGCCCGCCGGGCAGAATATGTCCGACGCCGATTTTCACATAGAGCGCGAAGGTCTCATGCCAGGGCCGGTCAAAATCAATGGTCTCAGTTTCGGTAAAACCAGCGCCCCGCGGTCCCGGATCTTTGCCGCGGTCCATGTCCTGTAGAGCGCGGCACAAGGCCGGATCGAGACCGCCGTCACCAAAGCAGAACTCATCTTCAGGGTGAGCGCTTGCGCTCGGGGATGCCACGGCGAGGCCAAGCGCACCGCAGATCAGGATCAGTCTAAGCCACTTAATCAGCGTCAATGCTCGTGTCCTTCATGACCAGGATCTTGAGCTGCCGGGCCATGGGCGTGACCCGCATGGGTGTGATCATGCCCCGGTATAGGCGAGATCAGCAACAGGACAGCGATCACCACACCCGCGGTCAGAGACATCAAGCCGCGGACCGGCGCAACTTCTTTGAGCGGCGCCATCAGCGGACCGGTGGCGACGAACAAAAGCAGGCCTGCGGAAATCGCGAACAAGGCGCCTAAGGCGGTCTCTCCGAGACCAGCCAAGAACGGGCCTGAAGCAAGCACCCCAAACGGGGTGGTCGCGGCGGCGGCCAGGAAGGCCCAGATGAAGGCTGACCGGCTGGACACGCCGTGCCGGCGCAGGATCGCAAATGCGATCACGCCTTCTGGAAACTCGTGCAGGATGAGGCCGATCGCCGCGAAAATGCCAGCTGAGTAGCTGACCGCAAACGTCACGGCATAGACAATGCCATCGATGAAAGAGTGGCAGGCAATCGCCAGGATTGGCGTAATTGCCTCCTTGGGCAAGGAGGAGTCTTCGCGGTCAGGAAAGATCGTGCGGATCAGGTAATGAACGACCAGCCCGCCAAAGAAGCCCAGCGTCAGCCAAACCGGCGCACCTGTTGATAGCGAAAACGCTTTCGGCAGAATGTGCAGAAACGCGATCGCGGTCAGCATTCCCGCCGCCGCCAGCCCAAACAGATTGGCGTGACGCAGGCTCCAGTCGCTGCGAATGGCCACTGCGAGCAGGCCAAGCGTGGTCACCGAAGCCGCGATCAGGCCAAAAAAGAGTGGGGCTTGGATAGCTTCAAACATGAATTGGAATTCGTTCAGGCGCTTCGCCGCACTGTCCTATTCTTTTTGTTGAAATGTTATAGTATCTCAAAATGTCTCGGCGAAGTACTTGCCGCGTCTCACCCTGTCAAACGAAAGCTGGAGTCTGAAATGTCTCGTTCTGTCTTCTTCCTCGCTGCGAGCACGCTCGCCCTCGCCGCCTGCCAACCTGCAGAGGAGGCCGCTGATAGTCTGGAGGCTGAAGCTCCGCCAATTGTTGAAGAAACCGTGGAGGTCGAAGTCGAAACAGTGGCCGCGGAAAGCGACGATCATGATGGCGAAGACCATGCTGAAACAGCAGCCGATGATCATGGCGATGAGCACGGCGAAGACCATGATCATGACCATGACGAGCATGATCACGGGGACGAGGGTCATGGGGACGAAGATCATGGCGACGAGGACCACGCCGATCACGATCATGATCATGATGACCATGACCACGAAGCTCATGACGATCACGACCACGGAGATCACGACCACGGCGCTGGCGAAGCGCATGTCCATGGACTGTCCGACCTCGCCGCGACGCTGAACGGCTCGACGCTCAGCATCAGCATTGAAGGCGCCATGGCGAATTTCGATCTTGATGAAACGCTGCGCACACTGGACGATACGACCCCGTTTACCGATGGCACCGTTGAAGTGATTGGCGGCGACTGCACACGCGATAGCGCCGAGGCGAGTATTCGCCCGATCAGCAACCATGGCAACCTGATGATCGACCTGACCTATACCTGCGCTGCACCAGGCGCGATCGAGGCGATTGAGGTGACAGGCTTTCAGAGCTTTGCCGGCTTTGAAGAAGTCAACGCCGTTTTCCTCACCGATGCAGGTCAAACTGCGGAAACCTTGACCGAAAGCGACACCCGCCTAGACATCAGCTAGATGACCGCACCTGTCGTAAACATTGCTGACCTGCGCTTTGCCTGGCCAGGTCAGCCGCCGCTTCTTGACGTTAAAGCGTTCGAACTGGCAGCAGGCGAGCGGCTGTTCCTGCGCGGGCCCAGCGGTTCCGGCAAATCAACGCTTCTGGGTCTGATTGCAGGCGTTCTGGAGACCGATCAGGGCAGCATCTCTGTCCTCGGGCAGGATATGACGCAACTCTCTGGCAGCCGCCGCGATCAGGTGCGCGCGGACCATCTGGGCGTGATCTTCCAGCTGTTCAATCTCGTCCCTTATCTCTCCGTCGTGCAGAATGTGATCCTGCCTTGCCGATTCTCTAAACGACGTCAGAGTGAGGTGACCGCGGCGGGCGGCGCAGATCAGGAAGCGCGGCGCTTGCTTGCGCAATTGGGACTTGAGGACCCAGACTTGCTGGCGCGCAATGTCACCGATCTTTCGGTAGGACAGCAACAAAGGGTCGCTGCAGCCCGCGCCCTGATCGGCAATCCGTCGCTGATCATCGCGGATGAGCCAACCTCCGCGCTTGATGCCGACACGCGGGACCGATTCATTGGCCTCCTCAGCGCAGAGGCGAAGAAGACCAATGCGGCGCTGCTGTTTGTCAGCCATGATGCCAGCCTCGCCAAACTGTTCGATCGCGCCATCGATCTGTCTGAAATCAATGCCGCGGCGCAACTGGCGGGAGCGGTGTGATGGGGGTGTCGATCTTTGGCCTCGCGTGGCGCAGTCTGCTCAATCGCAAAATCTCGGCGCTGTTAACAGTGACCGCGATTGCGTTGTCTGTGGCGCTGTTCCTTGGCGTCGAAAAAGCCCGCAATGCGGCCAAGTCCGGCTTTGATAATACCATCTCCGGCACCGAGCTTATCGTTGGAGCGCCGTCCGGACAGATCAATCTGGTGCTTTATTCTGTGTTCCGCCTCGGCAACGCGACCGCAGAGATTTCCTGGCAGGCTTATGAAGCGCTTGATGCACGCGAGGACGTGGCCTGGACCATCCCAATTTCGCTTGGCGACAATCATCGCGGCTATCGCGTGATGGGCACCAATCTGAACTATTTCGAGCACTATAAATACGGCCAGAGGCAGGATCTCGCTTTTGCCGATGGGCGTGAGTTCGATGATTTGTTTGATGCTGTGATCGGCGCCGAGGTGGCCAAATCGCTGGGTTATGAGCTCGGAACGCCGATCATTATTACGCATGGCCTCGGAGCCAGCGGATTCAATGATCATGATGATCGTCCATTTCGCGTTGTCGGCATTCTACGCCCGACCGGCACGCCGGTGGATCAAACCATTCATGTCTCTCTGGAAGCCATCACCGCCATCCATGTCGGCTGGGAAACAGGCACGCGCAACCCGCTGGTCGATACGATTTCAGAAGAGACCATTCGCGGCTTCGACCTGACGCCGCGCACGGTCACGGCGGTGTTCGTTGGACTTAAGAACCGGGCCACTGTGCTGCGCACGCGGCGCGCCATCAACACCAATAAAACCGAGCCGCTGCTTGCGATCATTCCGGGGCAAGCCCTGGCAGAACTCTGGCAGGTGATGAGCACTGCGGAGCGAGTCTTGCTGGCCATCTCCGCTTTCGTCATCGCGGTTGGCCTGGTTTCGATTCTGACCAGCATTCTGACCAGTTTGAATGAACGACGGCGGGAGATGTCGATCCTGCGCGCCACCGGGGCGCGGCCGGGGCATATCTTCGCCTTGCTGATCGCCGAGTCGACATTCCTGGGTCTGATCGGCGCCATTCTGGGGGCCTTGCTGATCCAGCTCATTCTGCTCATCGCCGCGCCCATCCTGACGGCGCAGTATGGCATTGCGCTCATGGGCACCGGGCCGGGGCTGGTCGATCTTTATACGATTGGCGCGGTTACATTGGCGGCGCTGATCCTCGGAATCTGGCCAGCGGTGACGGCGCTGCGGCGATCCCTCGCTGATGGACTGACTGTCAAAGTGTGATCACGACAGCGCTAGAGGGCTGGCCGAGACAAGCTTTCACGCCTAGATATTGAGCATGATAAAGCAGGCGTTGATCTCCACAGCAGCCATAGGCGTGCTGGCAGCGTGCGGCGAAGCCGTGACCGCTGATACAGCCGGATCGCAGGAAAACGCCCAGCTCACCGCGCAAGCCGATTCATCGGGCCCGCAGGTCGGTGACCGTATTCCCGAACCTGCGGCGAACCCTGAAGACAGCAATCGTCTGGCCGCGGCGGGCGCCGAGGCCAATGATGCCGCCGCACGCGGCTATAGCGAGATTGGCTGGGAAGAATTGATGCCGGAAGGCGAAGAGGAACGCCTGGCGCAGCTTTATCAACAGCAAATGGCCATGCTCTATTCCGGCGGACCGATCATGGAAGGGTCAGCTGCGGACGTGATGGTGCAAATCGGCACCTTCAATACGGTCTCGGAACTGAATGAGCGAAAAATCCGGATCCCGGGCTACACAGTGCCGTTTGAGTTTGGCGCCAATGCCGAGATCAGCGAGTTCCTGCTCGTCCCTTATTTCGGGGCTTGCCTGCATGCGCCGCCGCCGCCGCCCAATCAAACCGTTTTTGCGATAAGCGAAGACCCGATTCGGTTGCGGGATCTCGCGCAAGCGGTCTGGATCGAAGGCACGATGTATACTCAGACGCAGGAATCCGAGCTGGCAGATGCGGCCTATACGCTGCGCGTCGAAAAAGTGGAGCCTTACCAATATTGACCTTGAGGCCCCCGCGGCCCCCTGCCCCATGGTCGAATATACGTTGAGGGCCTAAATCGGGCTCCAGTAAACAAGAGAAGGCGCTTATCATGGCCTCCGCACTTACAATTGGTCTCTATATCGCCATCGGCCTACTGGTCGTGGTTCTAGTCATGGGACTTATCAACCTGACACGCACCGATGACGGCCAGCGCAGTCGTTCCAATCAACTGATGCGGATGCGCGTCATGGTCCAGGCCGTGGTGATCGGTATTCTGGTCCTGCTGGGCATTGTCGTCGGATCGATCCAGCTGTTCTGACACGCTGATGGTCAAGCTCGACAAGATCTACACCAAGGCTGGCGATAGCGGACAAACCCGTCTGTCGACCGGCGAGCCCGTGGACAAGTGGCATCCGCGCGTCACCGCTTATGGCACGGTCGATGAAACCAATGCTGCGCTCGGCGTCGCCGCCTTGCATGCAGACGGCGACATGCTCATCGCGATCCGGCGAATCCAGAATGACCTGTTCGATCTCGGCGCGGATCTCGCAACGCCTGATCGCGGCAAGAAGCTCGAATGGGAACCGCTCCGCATCGTCGCGGCGCAAGTCGAGCGCCTCGAATCCGAAATCGACGCGATGAATGAGAATATCGCACCACTGGATAGTTTCATCTTGCCTGGCGGAAGCGCCCTCGCCGCGCAGCTGCATGTCGCGCGCACGCTCTGTCGCCGCGCGGAGCGCCAGATTGCCGAACTATCAGCCATGGAAGATGAGATCGTCAGCGCTGAAGCGCTCGCCTATGCCAATCGCTTGTCGGACTGGTTGTTCGTCGCCGGGCGCGCTGCCAACAATGATGGCGCCGATGACATCAAGTGGGTGCCAGGCGCCAATCGCTAACCGCTATTGAAATGGCCAAAAATGCGTTCAGCCAGAGCGGCTGAGACGCCTTCAACTTCTTTCAGATCCGCCAGCTTGGCTTGCGAGACGCCTTTGGCCGAGCCGAAATATTGCAACAGCGCTTTCTTGCGCGCCGGGCCGATGCCGCCAATCTCGTCGAGCGGGTTCTTCTTGATGTCGGCGCTGCGTTTGGCGCGGTGGGCGCCAATGGCCCAGCGATGAGCCTCGTCGCGCAGGCGCTGCAGGTAATAGAGCACCGGCGCGTTTTCCGGCAGGCGGAATGGCGCGCGGCCGGGCTGGAAGAACTGTTCGCGCCCGGCATTGCGCTCAACCCCTTTGGCGATCGAGACCAGATTGACATCGGACGGCGACAGGCCGAGTTCGGCCAGCGCTTCGATCACACTGCTGAGCTGACCCAGGCCGCCATCAATCAGGACCAGGTCCGGCCAATTGGCGCCATTGCCTTCTTCGCGTTCTTTCAGAGCGCGCGAAAAACGCCGCCGCATCACCTCGCGCATCATGCCGTAATCGTCGCCCGGCTCGAGGCTTTTGTCCTTGATATTGAACTTGCGATACTGGCCCTTCTCGAACCCGTCTGCGCCCGCGACGACCATGCCGCCGACCATGTTCGAGCCCTGAATGTGGGAGTTATCATAGATTTCGATGCGCTGCGGCGGATCTTCCAGATCGAACGCTTTCGCCACCTCTTTCAAGAGCCGCACCTGGTTCGCACTCTCGGCGAGTTTGCGGCTCAGCGCCTCGGCGGCATTGCGGCTCGCTTGTTCAACCAGTGAGCGTTTCTCGCCTCTTTGCGGCGTCCGGATCTCAACCTTGCGATCGGCCTTGAGCGTCAGCGCGTCGGCGATCAGTTCGCCATCGGTCGGATCGACACTGGTGAAGATCACCCGCGGCGGCGGGCGCTTGTCGTAGAACTGCACTAGAAAAGCGGCGAGAATATCGGCTTCGCTCTCGCCTTTCTCATGGCGCGGGAAGTGTACCGTCGCGCCCCAGTTTTGCCCGGCGCGAATGAAGAAGACCTGCACCGCGGAAAGCCCGCCCTCCATGGCGATGGAGAAGATATCTGCCTCTTCGATCCCGTCTGGATTGATGTCCTGCTGCGCCCGCACATGGGCGAGGGCGCGGATGCGATCGCGCAGGCTGGCGGCGCGTTCGAACTCCATATTCTCCGCAGCCGCCTCCATCTGGGTGGCGAGATCGGCCTGCAAGTCTGTGGCTTTTCCGCGCAGAAAATCAGCCGCCTGATCGGCGAGCGCGCGATAATCTTCAGCGTTGATCAGATCCACGCATGGCGCTGAACACCGTTTGATCTGATGCAGCATGCATGGGCGCTGACGGGTCGAGAAGACACTGTCTTCGCAGGTCCGGAGCAGGAAGGCTTTTTGCAGTGTATCAATCGTCCGAGTCACGGCACCCGCACTGGCGAATGGCCCGAAATAGTCGCCGCGGTCCTGCTTTGAACCGCGATATTTCAGCACTTGTGGCGCTTCATGATCGCGGCGGATCAGGATGTAGGGAAACGATTTGTCATCGCGCAGCAGGATGTTGAAGCGCGGCTTGAGCGACTTGATCAGACTGGCCTCAAGCAGCAGGGCTTCGGTTTCGCTTTCGGTGACCACGAATTCCATCCGCGCCGTCGCCATGATCATCGCAGCGATCCGCTGCGTATGTCCGCCAATGCGCGTATAGGACGACACCCGCGCTTTCAGGCTCTTGGCCTTGCCGACATAGAGGACCGTCTCGTCCTCGCCGAACATGCGATAGACGCCCGGCTTTGCCGGCAGCCGGGACAGGTTGTCCTTGATGACATACACACCGCGTTTGCGGGCGGTCAGATCCGGAGAATCGGGCATGCACCCAATTTAGGAGGCAATGGCGCGAAAGCCTAGAGCCTGAACAGGTTGCTATAAGCGCCTGGCGTGGAATCAAACAGGATATCGCTGACAAACAGCACCATTCCGACCAGCATAACGGCGCCGATAAACTGGCGGCCAATGCTGCCCGGATTATACTTCCGGCGGGCGCGGGCAATGATCAGATAGATCAGGAATAGAATGAAGGCGCACAGGGCCAAACCGCGCTCGGCATCATTCAGCCCGATAAAATAGTCCTGAACTTCGCCAATATAGAAGCCGACTTCGCCCTTAAATCGGTCGAAGGCTTGCTGATACACATCAGAACTGGCTTCACGTACAAACCACATGACAACAATCCTCGGCCCCCAGCCATGGATAAAACTAGCGGTTGTATATAGCCGGACTTGGTCAAATCCCCGCTAATTTAATCGTTGAAATTTTAACAATCGAAGATTTTTAATGTTGGCTTGCAACCAGTCGGAATGAGGCGTACAGCGGCGGCTTCCAAACGGAGATCACGCTATGGCCAGCCAGCTTTTCCTCAGCGATGCTGTTAACCGCGTCGCCCCTTCTGCAACGATTGCAGTCACGACCAAAGCCGCCGAATTGCGCGCGGCAGGTGAGAATGTCATTGGCCTTGGCGCAGGCGAGCCGGATTTCGACACGCCGGACCATATCAAACAGGCCGCGATCGAGGCGATCCAGGCGGGTAAAACCAAATATACACCTGCCGACGGTCTGCCCGAGCTGAAACAAGCCATTTGCGCCAAATTCAAGCGCGACAATGACCTCAATTACACCCCGGCGCAGGTGCATGTCGCCCCGGGCGGGAAGCCGGTGATCTACAACGCCCTCGTCTCGACCCTGAACGAAGGCGACGAGGTCGTCATCCCGGCCCCGTACTGGGTGAGCTATCCGGAAATGGTGAAACTGTGCGGCGGGACACCGGTCATTGTGTCGTGCGGACCAAATGCGCAGTACAAGCTGACGCCCGAGGCGCTTGAAGAGGCGATCACCCCGAACACCAAGTGGTTGATCCTGAACTCGCCCTCTAACCCGACCGGCGCGGCCTATACGGGCGCGGAGCTGAAAGCACTCGCAGAGGTGCTGATGCGGCATCCGCAAGTGTGGATTCTGACAGATGATATGTATGAGCACCTCGTCTATGATGGCTTTGACTACAAAACCATCGCCCAGGTCGAACCAGGCTTGTACGACCGCACCTTGACCATGAACGGTGTGTCCAAGGCCTATGCGATGACCGGCTGGCGGATTGGATATGCAGCAGGGCCAGAAGATCTGATCAAGACGATGCGGAAAGTGATAAGCCAAACCACGTCGAATCCGAGTTCGATTTCGCAATACGCCGCAATTGCCGCGCTGAACGGCTCGCACGACTTCCTGCCGGAACGCAACGACGAGTTCAAACGACGCCGGGACATGGTTGTGGCAGAGCTGAACAAGGCCGACGGTCTGACCTGCGGCACGCCAGAAGGCGCCTTCTATGTCTATCCGTCCTGCGCTGGCGCGATCGGCAAGACGGCCCTCTCCGGCAAAGTGATTGAGACAGATGCTGACTTCGCCTCTGAGCTGCTGGAGCAGGAGAAAGTGGCGGTGGTTATGGGCGAGGCATTCGGCCTTTCGCCGGCCTTCCGCATCTCTTATGCGACCTCGACCGAAGCTCTGACCGAAGCCATGGCACGTATTCAGAAATTTTGTGCCAGCCTGAAATAGGTCTTTGCCATAGAAAACATCTATATCTGACAGCCCGAATATCAATTGGCGGATTGACGTTCACCTCCCCATCTCAACCGCATCAAGATTGAGGGTTACAACCATGAATGTAGAAATTGGGATATCTGAAGCCGATCGCGCCAAATCAGCCGCGGCTTTGAAACGCCTGCTCGGCGAAACCTATGCGCTTTACATAAAAACGCACGGCTATCATTGGAACGTCACTGGCCCGCGCTTTCAGTCGCTGCACGAGGTTTTCATGACGCAATATACAGAGCTGTGGGCAGCGCTCGATGAATTGGCAGAACGCATCCGCGCGCTTGGACGGTTTGCTCCGGGTTCATCAGGTGAAATGATGCAGGACGCGTCGATTGAACCCGATACGTCAGTGCCGGATGCGGCAACCATGGTCGCCAATCTGGCGCTCGGTCATGAAGCTGTGGCCCGCGCCGCGCGCGACGGCATTCGCATTGCCGGGGAAGCCGGGGATGACGTGACCGCAGATTTGATGACACAGCGCGCGACGATTGCTGACAAGACAGCCTGGATGCTGCGCGCCAGCCTCTAATTCACCGCAGCGCGGCGGGTCTCTGGCGTCTGGAACAGGCGATAGCAGCTCCGCCCGCTGCCTTTGGCTTCGTATAGAGCGAGGTCGGCGCATTTCAGCAGACCCTGGGTCGACTCCGCATGCAGGGGCGCGCAGGCAACGCCAACTGAGGCGGAGCATTTGAGCTCTAACCCACCAACCCGGAACGGGCGGGACAAGGACGAAACGATGCGGGCGGCGACCAGATTGAGCAGGGCGTCACCGGTTTGATGACCGAACGTGTCATTGATCGATTTGAAATTATCGAGATCGATGGCGAGGATAGCAATATTCTCATCCTCTGCGCTCTCGGCGATGTCTTTCTCGATGCGGTTCTGGAACGAATAACGATTGGCGAGCCCCGTCAGCATATCATGCTCAGCCATGTGCTTGAGGCGTCCCTGAGCCTCGATCCGACGGGTCACATTTGTGCCAACACCAAGATAGCCGATGACCGCGCCCGACTTGCTGTAGCGCGGCGTCGCAGACAGCGAGATATAGAAACGCCTGCCATCAGTGGCGTGAAACACGGACAGGATATCCGAGTAGGGCTTGATCGCTTGCAGCGCGTTCAGCATCTTTTCGCGCTCTGTGTCATCCAGCTTGATAACGCTCATATAGTGCCGGCCGACGACGTGATTGATATCCGGAAAGAAGGTCTTCATCAGGCGGCCACCGGCAGCGATGACATGGCCTTCCAAGTCGGTTTCCCAGTACAGATCGGTGGCAAAATCAGCCAGATGCGAGAGCTGACTCTCAGCAATCGCCTCGGCTTCTTCGGTCTTCTTGTCATGGCGGGCGACCAGGATCAGCAATCCGAGGGTTACCACCAGGATAATGGCCGATTCCAGCAGTAAAAACTGGCGGCTCAGCTCATGAACGGAGGCAAAAGCGAGAAACGCAAGCGCGATAATCCCGAGAAACCCCACGGCCATCAGCGCCACAGAGAATCGAAGATGATTCTTCTTGTTAGGAGGGCTGGCCGCGCTGCTCATCGCGACAATTAAGCACGTTTAGGTTGATTATTTCTTATTTCTCTCTTTGAAATCAACGCCGTCCGAATAGGCGTTCGATATCCGCGAGCTTCAGTTCGACATAGGTCGGTCGGCCGTGATTGCATTGGCCCGAATGCGGGGTCGATTCCATCTGGCGCAGTAGGGCGTTCATCTCTTCCGCATTGAGGCGGCGCCCGGCCCGGACCGAGCCGCGGCAGGCCATATTGCCCATGACCTCTTCAAACCGCTCTTTCAGCGCCAATCCGGCATCATATTCAGCGAAATCATCGGCCAGATCGCGCACCAAGCCCGCCACGTCCATCTCACCGAACAAAGCCGGGGTTGCGCGCACGCACACAGCGCCAAGCCCAAACGGTTCGATCTCCAATCCAAGCTCAGCCAATTCATCAGTCCGCGCCAGAATTCGTGCGGTCTCGTCTTCGCTCAGCTCCACCACATCCGGGATCAGCAGAGCCTGGCGCTTAACGCCGCCCTCCGCCATTTGGCGCTTCATGTCTTCATAGACGAGCCGCTCATGCGCCGCGTGTTGGTCGACGATGACGATCCCGTCTCCGGTCTGCGCGACGACATAGGTTTCGTGCAACTGCGCGCGCGCCACACCAAGCGGGAAATCATCGGCGGGCTCGCCCTGAACCGGTTCCACGCGCCCGGACAGACCGCCTTGATAGGAATCACCCGCCGGTTCGTGCAGTGCTGACGGCGGCGCGGAGACCGGCTGAGGTCTCTGGGTCGACACCGGCATTACCGGCTGCGCCGCGCCGCCGCTTGGGCGATCAGACCATAGCGTACTCGGCCGGAAGACATCCGCCTGAACCGGCTCGGCCTGGACCTTGCCGAGCGCCTGAGATGCAACCGTTGTACTGGCGCGGTGCCCGGCTGCCGCAAGCGCGTGGCGCAGCGCGCCAATGATCAGGCCGCGAACATTGCCCGCATCACGGAACCGCACTTCTGTCTTGGCCGGATGGACGTTTACATCGACATATTCAGGATCGAGATCGACAAAAAGAGCCGCCATGGGGTGGCGATCGCGGGCCAGAAAATCCTGATATGCCGCGCGAATGACGCCGTTCAGCATACGGTCTTTGACCGGGCGGCCATTGACGAAAAGATACTGTTTTTGGGCATTGCCGCGATTGAGTGTCGGTAGGCCAGCGAAGCCAGACAGGCGCACGCCTTCGCGATCCGCTTCAATCTCAATCGCATTCTCGCGAAACTCGCGCCCCATGATCGCGCCAAGTCGCTCAAGCCGTCCTTCGGGCGTATCCGGATGAGCGGCATAGCGAAAGACGCTGCGGCCATTGCTTTCGAGCTGAAACGCAATATCGGCGCGCGCCATAGCGAGGCGTTTGAGCGTATCAGTGACCGCCATCGTCTCCGAGCGCTCGGTCTTCATGAATTTCAGCCGCGCCGGGGTCGCGTGAAACAGGTCGCGTACCTCTATCCGTGTGCCGGTGAGACCCGTGCCAGCGAAAGCCGCGGGTTTCGGGCCTTCGATCCGACCGGCTTCGACATAAAGCTCTGCCGCGTCTTCGCCGTCCGCCCGAGACGTCAGGGTCATCCGGCTGACTGAGCCGATGGAGGGCAGGGCCTCACCGCGAAATCCCATCGTGTGGATATTCAGCAGATCAATCCGGCCATCCTCACCCGGGCGCAGCTTCGAGGTGGCATGACGCTCGAGCGCCAGCAGCATGTCATCGCCGCTCATGCCGCAACCATCATCTTCGACAATCAGGCGCTTCAGGCCGCCCTCTTCGATGGTCACCTTGATCGATCGCGCGCCCGCATCAATGGCGTTTTCGACCAGTTCCTTGACTGCCGCAGCGGGGCGTTCAACCACTTCACCTGCGGCTATGCGATTGATCGCATCGGGTGGCAATTGGCGGATCTGAGGCCGCGGAGAAAGAGGCGCGCTATCAGGCATTGGCTGAAAATAGGCGTCCTGTCTGATTCGCACCAGTGAAGCAGGCAAAGAAAAAGCGGCTGCCGCAGCAACCGCTTTTGAAAAATCGTTCTGCGCAGCGTCGCTAGAGCGCCATCTGGAACAATATGATCAGGACTTGAATGAACACAGCCAATCCGGAAAGCGCAACGATTGTGGCAATCCAGGCGCCGCCAAATCCCATGCCGAGGCCAATCACGATGCCAGCGCCGGCACACACGACCAACGCCACCAACCAGGGCATGCCCATCGACAAGGTAAACGTCGCATAAGCCAGCATCAGAAGCGTGATTATCGCGCCCCAGGCGCCGGCCTTCATCGTGCCAACATACATGCTCTTTTGAGCTTCGATATCCATTTCGCCGCGTGTGTAATCGTCTGCCATGACGGTCTCCAACTCAATCTGGCTCGTCTTTATCGAGGTGGACGCCAGCGTCAAGCACAATAGATGTCGCAGCAGAGCGACGCAGCGTCCGCCTTTTCATCGCGGGCGGAATGATACAGGGTCGCCGCCAACGCGCCGGAAGATGCGCCATTTGGGAGTCTATCATATGAGCGCAGCCCCTGTTGCAGAGAATTCAGGAGCCGAAGAGGTCAGCGGCGGTGCATTTGGCAAGAAGGGGATCGGATGGGCTTCGTTCGAATGGGCCCGGAATCCCTATTACAACATTGTTGTCATCTTCATTTTCACACCCTACTTCGCCAATTCTGTTATCCAAAGCGGCGAGCTGGGGCAGACCCTCGTCGGTGTAACGATCGCTATTGCGGGCGTGATCATGGCAATTGTTTCGCCCATACTTGGCAGCATTGTCGACAATGCCGGCGCAAAGAAGCCTTTCATATTCTACACATTTGGCGTTCTGGCGCTGTGCTCGATCCTGCTTGGATTTGTGACGCCTGACTTGCCAGGCGCAATTCCGATCGGAATGTTTCTTCTGATCGTCGGCTATTGCAGTTACACCGTGTCGGAGTTGCTTCACAATGCGATGCTGCCCGGCGCCGGGCGCTCTTCCGCCCTGCCACTGGTCTCCGGCCTCGGGCTCGCCATGGGCAATGCGGCTGGAATGGTGCTGCTGATCGCGATCGCGGTCCTCAGTCAAAACCCGCCCTTCGGACTCGCCGAATTGGACATTTCGCGCCTGACCGCCCCGACCATCGGGTTCTGGCTTCTGGTGTTCATGACCATATTTTTCCTGCTGATGCCGGACGTCTATAAGACAGGCGCAACCTGGAGTCAGGCGCTCAAGGATTTTCGAAACCCGGCCAATCGCGTCCAGCCGTACGCCTGGGTGAAAAGCCGCTTCCAGCAACATCCGAACGTCATGCGCTACCTAGTCGGCCGGATGATCTACGCCGACGGAATTGCCGCGATGTTGACCATTGGCGGCGTCTATGTCGCTGGCGTCCTGGCCTGGAACGGCCAACAGCTCGCGGTCTATGGAATTATGGCCTCTCTGTTCGCGGTGGTTGGTGGGTTTTTCGGCGGCGTGCTGGATCGTCTGCTCGGCCCGAAACGCGCTCTGATGTTCGAGCTCAGCATGGCAATTCTGATCGGCATTTTCCAGATTTCAATCACCAAGGACTCGCTTTTGTTCGGGCTGATCCCGGCTGGACACACGGTTTGGGAAGGTAGCGTGTTCAGCACGCTTGCGGATCTGGTCTATGTTCTGGCTGTCATCCCCGGAACCATCTTCCTGGTGGCGACGATTTCCTCCAGCCGATACATGCTGCTTCACATCGCTCCGCCAGAGAAAATCGGCGAGTTTTTCGGCTTCTATGCCATGGCTGGCAGTGTAACGGTCTGGCTTGGCCCGGGTTCAGTCGCGCTGGTCACCTGGCTGACCAATGATCAACGCGCCGGGTTTGCGCCCGTCGTGGTTCTATTGATGACAGGCCTGGCCATCATCATGACGGTCAAAGCCGACAAGACGCCCGAGCATATGAAAACGAAAATCAGCGCTTAAGGGGCGGTATAGGCGCAGGAGAAAGATCCAGCTGTCCGATCACGCGTGATCGAATCGACCCGGCGCGGACGCAGATAGAACTTGTCCGAGAGTTGCTTCGAGCTGGAGAAGAAATAGCCGATGCCCGAGGTGTAGTCATACTCGATCTCAGCCATGATAATCGTTCCCGCGGTGGGGATCAGGTTGGCCGGGATGATCACAACTTCATCGGCGCTGTAAGGCGTCAGGTTACAACCATCGCTCCAGGCGACTTTCACCTGGCCGCTGTCTTCGTATAGGCTCGAAACACGCATCCGGGCGCCGGTCATGTCATTCGGCTGCATGACCATGCGGGTGGCCTCAAAGATATCTGTGAGGTCGGCATTGCTGACTGTTGAAGAGCGTGAGGTCAGATCGCCAAGCGCAGCGGTCGCGCCAGTCACTTTCCGATCAAGCGTCATCATCAGAGACAGCTCGATACAGCCAAAGTAAATCATCACCATCAGCGGCGCGATCAAGGCGAACTCCACCGCAGAAATCCCGCTTTCATCGCGCGCGAACCGGCGCAGTTTTGTAAAAGGTGTCAAACGCATCTTCTTGTCCCCTATGGCGTCGCGGCGGCAGCCGAATTGCCGAATGGTTCGTTGCGGAACGCCACAGTCGCCTGCAGCAGACGCCGGTCGCCGCTCATATTGGCCAGTGGTTTACTCATCAGCGGGATCATCAGGTCCCACTCGTAGAACACGCGGATCACAACAATCGCATTCTGACCGCCTGGTGCGAATCCAAAGCCGGAATCATCCAAGTCACCAGTGTCCGGGTCGATCGGCGACGGGTTGCCTGTGCCCGCAAAGCTGGAAAAGGTTTGTACGTCTAGGCTGAGCTTGTCGCCGCAGCTCATCAGGTCGAACAGTTCTGCGCAGACCGCGTTCTTGAAGGCCAGCTCCCCAAAGCCGCCTTGCTGGAACTGACCGGTGCGAATGGCACGCGAGGCTTCGCTGGCACCATGCTCCAGAACCGACGCCATGATGAAAATCACGCAGACTTCCAACAGGCCGAAAATCAGGAAGAAGAAGGGCACCGCGATCAGGGCAAATTCAACCGCAGCGATCCCGCGTTTATCAGCCGCAAAGGCCTCCAGCCGCTTCATCATGCGCGGGGCAAACATTCCTGGGATTGGCAATTCGCGCATCGCACGCTCCACTTGCTAAGACACGTCTTCAGAACGCTCCTAACAGATCGTGTTTTCCACTCGGTTCACGCGGACGTTGAAATTTTACAGAAATCTGCGGCATCTCGAGGTCTTTACCTCGCCGCATTTCGGGGCCACATGGGCCGGAGAGACTGGTTCAGGACGCCTGTTATGACGCACAATCCGATCCGCCCCTGGCGCAATATCGAACGCCGCAAGTCGCGCCAGATTTCGGTTGGCTCCGTTCTGGTTGGTGGCGACGCCCCGATCAGCGTTCAGACCATGACCAATACGCCGACGCCCGACGTGGCCGCGACTCTGGCCCAAATCGAGCGGGCGGCCGACGCCGGCGCAGACATTGTCCGGGTGTCTTGCCCAGATGAGGATTCAACCGCCGCCTTCAACGCGATCGCAAAGGACTCGCCGGTGCCATTGGTGGCAGATATCCACTTCCACTATAAGCGCGGCATTGAAGCGGCAGAGGCTGGCGCCGCCTGTTTGCGGATCAATCCGGGCAATATCGGATCCCCCGACCGCGTCAAAGACGTGGTCAGCGCGGCGCGCAATAATGGCTGCTCCATCCGCATTGGCGTCAATGGCGGCTCGCTGGAACGGCACTTGCTCGAAAAGTATGGCGAACCGTGCCCGGACGCGATGGTCGAAAGCGCGCTCGACCATGCCCGCATTCTCGATCATCTTGGCTTTCACGATTACAAGATCAGTGTCAAAGCCTCGGACATGTTCCTCGCCGTCGCGGCCTATCAACAGCTCGCAGAAGCTACCGACGCTCCGCTGCATCTCGGCATTACCGAAGCGGGCGGACGCCGGATCGGAACGGTTAAATCCTCGATAGGCATGGGCAACCTGCTCTGGATGGGGATTGGCGACACGATCCGCATCTCGCTGTCTGACGATCCGGTGGAAGAGGTCAAAGTCGGGTTCGATATGCTCAAATCGCTTGGTCTTAGAACCCGCGGCGTGAACATTATCTCCTGCCCCAGCTGCTCGCGGCAGGGCTTTGACGTCATCGCTACGGTGCAAACCCTGGAAGAACGCCTCGCACACATTGCTGAGCCAATTACGCTTTCCATCATTGGCTGCGTCGTAAACGGCCCGGGCGAAGCGGCAATGACGGATCTCGGCTTTACCGGCGGCGGCAAGGAAAGCGGCATGATGTATGTCTCCGGACGTCCGGATCACAAGCTCTCCAATGCCGATATGGTCGATCACATTGTTGAACAAGTCGAAGCCAAGGCCGAACGCCTGAAAGCCCAGCGCGAGGCAGAAACCGTCGCGGCCGAATAGGCTCGCGCGAACGTGAAGCCGCCTCGCAAAAACTAAACTTGCCTTACGGTCATGCGCCGCTAATCGAGATATGTTCGAGATTTTGAGGCGACGCGCATGATGCTGATCTGGCAAATCGTGAAATGGTCCATCCGCCTGGTTCTGGCCGCCATCATCATTGCGGGCATGTCAGCCTGCACCATGCTGGGGCTGAATTATGCAAGCTTGGAAACCGACAATAAGGCGGCACCGACCCCTGCGCTCTCGCTACCTTTCGATGATGTCGAGACACGAGCGACGCTCGAAAACGAGCTTTACGGCCCATGGCCGGGCAATCTGCCTGTCACCTTTGGCGAGGCACGCATTGTCGATGATAATTATCTCGGCGGCCGCGGAACGCTGGAAGAGATTACGCTCACGATCGGTGATGGCGATACGGCCCGCACATTCCCGGTCGTGATTGCCTATCCGAACAAGGCCAAGGACACGCCCGTCCCGCTGATTATCAGCCAGACCTTCTCTGACAATTGCTCCGTCTTCCCGGAAGATCCGGTGACCGAGTTCGGTGGAACCATCTGTGAGGGCACCAATATGACCGGCATGGTCGGCTTCCTCGCGACCAACATTTTCGGCACGTACATCGCTTACGCGCCCATTGATCGCTATTTCGATGCAGGACTTGCATATGCGAGCTTTCCCGGTTGGAGCTTTGTGCCGGACACCAATGGTCGGGCCCAGGAGGTGATGATCGAACTGAGCCCCGGGCCGCGCCCGACCAGCGCCCTGATGGCATGGGCCTTTGGTTTTGACGCGGCCGCATCCGCCTTTGCCGATGATCCGCGCATTCGCGCCGATGCGATCGTTGCCATGGGTCATTCGCGTTATGGCAAATCCGCTCTGATTGCGTCGGGTTGGTCGGATCGCATCGCGGCTGCGATTGCGCACCAGTCCGGCTTTGGCGGCGGGTCTTCTTCTCGTTCAACGACGGGTGAGCGATTGGACCGAATGGCGAAATCCTATCCGCATTGGCTGCGTCCTGATCTCGGGAAAGAGCTTGAAGACGGATATCAACTCACGCTGGACCAGCATTTCCTGCTCGCTCTGTCGGCGCCAAAGCCAATTTTTCTCGGTAATGGCCGGCGTGATGTCTGGTCGGACCCGAACTCGTCTTATCGCCTCGCCCAGGCCGCGGATCTGGTCTACGAAACACGCGGTGTGGAGGGCCTGCCGGACGGTTCAGACATGCGTGATTTCGATCCTGCTGCAGAGATCAGCTACTGGATGCGGGTCGGCGGGCACAGCGTGGTTTCGGAAGATATTGACGCGTTCACAGCCTTCATGAACGCCCATTTCAGCGCATCCTCGCGCAACGAGACGACTTTGCAATCCGCGCAATGACGCCTAGCCTCCCCGAATAAGAGAAAAAGCGGGAGGCCAAAATGGAAAATCAAGACCCAACCACAATGATCAATGCAGTCATCGAGGCACATGGCGCCGGACTGCTATCGTTTCTGACGCCGGTTCTGCTGCTCGTCCTGTGGACGGCGATCATGTGGATCTGGATGTATCTGACACGCATTCCGGCCATGCAGAAGGCTGAGATCAATCCTGACGATGCGCGTCATCCGGGAACCTATAGTGACAAGATGCCGCCAAATGTTCGCGCCGTGGCCGACAATTACAATCACCTGCACGAACAACCGACCATCTTCTATGCGCTGATGATGTTTGCGGCTCTGACCGGCGGGGCGGACGGGTTGATGATGAAGCTGGCATACGGCTACGTTATCGTGCGCGTGCTGCACTCATTGATCCAGATTCTGTCACCGAAAGTGATGCATCGCTTTCTGATGTTCTCGATCGGCTCGATCATTCTGTTCGTGATGATCGGCAAGGAAGTCATTCGGGTCTTCCTGTAGGCCCCGATCCGGTTTAGAGGCGGGGCATGGCAACCATTCCTCAGTCCCGCCTCGAACAGGTCATTGAACGTTTCGACGAGGTTGAAGCCCGTATGGGCGCGACCACGGACAGCGACGAGATTGTCGCGCTGTCGCGGGAACATGCCGAACTGAAGCCGGTTGTCGAAGCCGCGCGCGAACTGATCGGCATGCGCGAAGGCCTCGCTGAAGCTGAAGCCATGGTCAAAGGCGACGACCCGGAAATGGCAGAACTCGCGCAGGAAGAGATGAATGATCTCAAGTCGCGCATACCGGACGCTGAAAACGAAATGCAGCTTCTATTGCTGCCGAAAGATGCCGACGACAAAGCCAATATCGTTCTCGAAGTCCGAGCCGGAACCGGCGGCGACGAGGCGGCCCTGTTCGCGGGTGATCTGTTTCGCATGTATTCGCGCTATGCCCAGCTTCAGGGCTGGAAAATCGACCTGCAAAGCGCGTCGCCTGGCGATGTTGGCGGGTACAAGGAAATCATCGCCAATGTTGAAGGCGACGGCGTCTACGGCCGCCTGAAATGGGAATCCGGCGTCCACCGCGTCCAGCGTGTTCCAGCGACCGAGACCCAGGGCCGCGTGCACACTTCGGCGGCCTCGGTCGCCGTATTGCCGGCGCCTGAAACCGTCGAGATCGATATCCGCCAGGAAGATATCCGCATCGACACCATGCGCGCATCTGGCTCTGGCGGGCAGCACGTCAATACAACCGACTCCGCGGTCCGCATCACCCACTTGCCGACCGGAATTGTCGCGACCAGCTCAGAAAAGTCCCAGCACGTGAACCGCGATAAGGCGATGCAGCAGCTGAAAATCCGCCTCTACGAAAAAGAGAAGCAGGAACGCGACGCCGAACGGGCCGAGGCCCGCGCCTCTCAAGTCGGATCCGGCGACCGCTCTGAGAAAATCCGCACTTATAATTATCCCGAGAACCGGGTCACCGATCATCGTATTGGTCTGACGCTTTACTCGCTCGACAAGATCATTGCCGGCGACAAGCTGGAAGATGTGGTCGAAGCGCTGATGACCGAAGATCAGGCCCGCCGCCTCGCTGCAATGGAAGACGCGTGAGCGGCGAAACCCTCAGCGATCTGATGCGCCGCGGCGCCGAGAAACTGCAAAATGCTGGCCTTGAAGACCCGCGCGGCGAAGTCCGGCGCCTGCTTTGCCTGGTCACCGGCTACACGCCAGCCACGTTGATTGCGAAGGAACAGGACCCAACGACTGACGATCTGCGGACCGGCTTCGATCTGGCGCTGGGCTTGCGCGCCGAGCGGCATCCTTTTGCGCATATTGCCGGGCGGGCTGACTTTTTCGGACTAGAGTTGTGGTCCGATGGCCGCGCCCTTGTCCCCCGCGCTGACAGTGAATGCGTGGTCGAACTGGCGCTCTCTCTGATCCCCAAAGATGCGAATTGGCATCTCGCGGACCTCGGCACCGGGTCCGGCGCCTTGCTGGCGGCGCTGCTGAGCCAGCGTCCTGAGACGGCTGGGACCGCGATCGACCTCAATCGGGAGGCGCTCAGCCTCGCCGCGGAGAATTTCGCGCACTTGCAACTCGGCGAACGGATCGAACTGCTGCGCGGATCGTGGGCCGGATGGACGGGATGGGGCGCCTGCGATCTGATCATCTCCAATCCGCCTTATATATGCAGCGATGTGATCCCGGACCTCGAACCAGAAGTGCGCGACTATGATCCGGTGGACGCCCTGGATGGCGGGCCTGATGGTCTGGATGCGTATCGCGAAATCATTACACTCGCGGCCCAGCAGATGAAGTCTGGCGCCTATTTGGTGCTTGAAATTGGCTATGATCAGAAAAGCGCGGTGACGGAGCTGCTCGAAGCGGCGGGCTTTACAGAGTTCGAGCACCGCAAAGACCTGGGCGGCAATGACCGCGCCATCGCCGTTAAAAAATCTTAGCAGATACCCTCTTGGCGAATCCGGAATGGCGCGCTACGTAACATTCAAGGTCAGCGACCAGGGGGCAACCTGTCCGGCCTAACGTCAGCGCGACAGTTTAGAAAAGAGCCAATCCGCGCGAAGAAACCGTCCGCTTAGCGGACTTATAAAGATCAGGAATAGCCTATGGCCATGCAGCGCAAGCGCCGTCGCCGCTCAGGTGGGAATAATAACAACAATAACCCCAACCCTAACCGCCATTACGAGAGTAACGGACCAGACGTCCGTATTCGCGGCTCGGCGCAGCAAATCCTGGACAAATATCTGCAGTATGCCCGCGATGCGCAAACCTCTGGCGACCGGGTGAAAGCCGAAGCCCTGTTCCAGCACGCTGAACATTATGCCCGCATCGTTGCGGTCTTCGAAAAGCAAAAAGAAGAAGCCCGTCTCGAGCGAGAAGCCCGCGAAGCCGCCAAGGCTGAAGAACGCGCGCAACGCGAAGCTGAACGGGCTGCGCAAGCTGAAGCCGCTGGCGAAGCCCCTGCTGAGGCAAGCGATGAAGACGCATCTCAGGCGGCAGCCGAAGACGGCGAAGAAGCCAAGCCGCGCCGCCGCAATCGCAAGCCACGTGAGGAAAATGGCGCCGCTGAAGACACCGCTGCCTCAGACGCCCCTGAAGCAGTCGAAGCCTCAGCGGACGATGGCGAGAAACCAAAACGCCGCCGGTCCTATTCCCGCAAGAAAGAAGCTGAAGCCGATTCCGTTGAAGAGGCTGATGGTGTCATGAAAACGCTGGCGCGCGGCACGGATGAAGTTGTCGCTGAGGCGGAATAAGCTCTCAAACCATGCCGGCGTCGGTCGGCAATCCAAACAATAGACGCCCGGTCAGCTCCCAGGTTCCTGGAGCGGTGACGATGTGCTGCGTCATGGCGTGCGCATCGCGGAATCGCCGCTGTAAATCACTGGATTGAAACAAAGCCGCGCCGCCGCCCAAATCGTAACAATTGCGAGCAATGTCAGCGCCTGTGCGGACCATATGCGTACAGGCCATGCGTAGGGCTGCGCGGCGTTCGACCGGGATCTCATCGCTGCTTTGCGCAACGTCCCAGGTCTGATCGATTTCATCATGCAGGTAGGCCCGGGCTGATCGGAACGCCGCCGTCATCTTGGCCATCTCAGCCTGGATATTGACCCGTTCACTCAGTGTCTTTGCAGAGCCTTGATTCTTCTTCGCAGCGGCGAGGTCAGCGAATGCAGCGAGCGTCCCGCGCGCATTTCCGAGCGCGGTTGCGGCCACACCCAACGCCAGCAAACCAAAGGCGGGAAACTTGTACAGCGCGCCGTCTATGTTTGGCTTGTCGACCACCAGACTAACTGAGCGGCCCTTCGGGACGCGAATATTGTCGACCGCGATATCGCCCGAGCCGGTGCCTTTCAGCCCCATGACATGCCAGGTATCGATCAGTTCAGCATCTCCTGCCGGGAACACCATCATCCGGGCATCGGGGCGCCCGCTGGGCAATGTGCGCAGCTCGCCATCTTCAAACACCATGCAGCCCCCACACAGCCAAGTGCAATTGGCCGAACCTGAGCCCCATTGCCAGCGCCCGCTGACAATGTAGTCGTCGCCGTCGACCACGGCTTTACCCATTGGCGCGAACACGCCGCCCGTGATCGTCATCGGGTCCGCATAAACCTCGCGCGCGAATTCCGGGGCCATGTACGCTGCGTTCATCGCCGTGGTCGCTGCAATCATTGCGCACCAGCCCGCACTGGCATTGGCTTCCGCGACGGCTTCAACGACATCGACGATTTCGCGCGGCGAGCTCTCCAGACCGCCATAAATAGAAGGCGTGATCATTCGGAAGATACCAGCATCCGCCATTTTCTGGGCGAGATCTGCCGGCAATCGCCGAACGTCTTCCATTTCCTGGGCGCGTTCAGCGAATTCAGGTTGCAGCGCGCGGGCAGCGTCGAGGACGGGTATGTCAGAAGTCAGGGCCATATTTGAGACTAGCCCGAGCAATAGCGTCCTGCCAATGTCATGTTGCCTCATGTTCCGTGTGGGAAAGCGGTCTTATAGTCTCGCCAGACTAATACAGGATGAGCCAAACATGACCTATACGCTCCTGCATCACACCGGCTGCAGCACGTCTCGCAAGGGCCTCGCCCTGCTTCAGGCGAACGGGATCGAGCCGGAAATCCGCAAATATATGAACGCCGGAGAGGCGCTGTCCGTCGAGGAGTTGAAACAGATTACCAAGCAACTTGGCGCAAACTCCCCCCGCGCTTTCCTGCGAGAGAAAGACGCGGTGAAGTTTGAATTGCCAGCCACCGCCAGTGATGAGGAGGTGTATGCCGCCATGGTCGATAATCCGCGTCTCATTCAGCGCCCGATCGGCATCAAAGGCGGGAAAGCCGCGCTTGGACGCCCGATTGAGCAATTGCTAGAGATTGCCTGATCGATCAAATTTCACCGATCAGCGACACGTCAATTCAACCAGCATCTGTCATACGAAACCCTGAACCATCGTTTTTAGGGGTCCGGAATGCTGGCCTTGCAAGTCACCGCAATCTTTTTTGTCCTTCTGTCGGCGACCTTCATGTTTGGGCCGCAGCTGGCCATTTACGGCCCGCGCGGTCTGCAACAGTTGGCCCGTGACGAGCAGGCACGTTTCGTCGGTGGCTGCCTGGCCTCGGCGCTCGTTCTGACAATTCTGGCGCCGTACTTCGCTACTGCCGTCACGTCTGGCGGCGGCGCGATCACGCTGGTCATGGCTGAATTGGTGACGATGCGATTCAGCCCTGTCTGAACCGATTTCGCGTGGACAGGCTTGACCGGTCCCGGCCTCCCGCCTTTTAAGGCGGCATGACCAAATCAAATCCCGGACATTTTTTCGAAGACTTCCATGTCGGTATGGAATTACGGCACGCAACGCCGTTAACGCTCAGCGCGGGCGATATCAGCCTGTACCGCGCACTCACCGGTTCACGGCATGCGCTCTACAGCGCTGCAACCTTTGCTGAGGCGAACGGTTATGACGGGCTCCCCATCGATCCCCTGCTCGCCTTCCATGTCGTGTTCGGCAAGACGGTGCCTGACATCTCGCTCAACGCAGTTGCCAATCTCGGTTATGCCGATGGCCGGTTCCCCAAGGCCATCTATCCCGGCGATACGCTGACGGCTGTCTCTGAAGTGATCGGCCTGAAACAGAACTCGTCCGGCAAAACCGGTGTCGTCTATGTCCGCACCCGCGGATTCAATCAGACCGGCGATGAAGCCCTCTCCTATGTCCGCTGGGTGATGGTCAACAAGCGCGATCCCGGCGCGCCTGCCCCAGATACGGTGATCCCGGACCTACCGGACAGCGTCGACCCGCGCGGGCTCAGTTTTTCTCGCGCCTATGCGGGCTGGGACAATACCCTGGCCGGCTCCGCACATCGCTTTGGCAACTATGAGATTGGCGATAAGATCAATCATGTGGACGGCATGACAGTCGAGGAAGCGGAGCACCAGATCGCGACCCGGCTCTATCAGAATACCGCCAAAGTCCATTTTGACGGACACGGTCAGAAGGAAAGTCGGTTCGGCAAACGCCTGATCTATGGCGGTGTGGTGATCTCGATCGCCCGCGCGCTGAGTTTCAACGGCCTCGCCAACGCAGCCGAAATGATCGCCATTAATGGCGGCACCCATACTGGGCCGCTGTTCGCAGGTGATACGGTCTATGCTTGGAGCGAAGTGCTGGATAAGGCCGAGCTGTCGGACACAGTTGGCGCCCTGCGGCTGCGCCTGGTCGCAGTGAAGGATCAGGACCCGGGCGATTTCACTTTACGCGGCGAAGACGGCAAGTACGCGCCCGGCGTATGCCTCGATTTCGATTATTGGGCTGCGATTCCAAAGTAAGCTCATGACATCCGCGCTGATTCAGACTGAACGCCTGGAGCTCACGCCGTTGAGCCTGTCCGACGCGTCAGACATTCGCGACTATTATGTCGAAAATGCCGCGCATCTCGACCCGTGGGAGCCCGCGCGCAATGCTGACTTTCACACACTGGAAGCCTGGCGCGGCCGTATCAGAACCGCTGAGACAGAGCTCGAAACCGGGCAAGCATTGAAGCTGGTCATGCGGCGAAAGAACGAACAGCCCATCATCGGCGTGTGCAATTTCACCAATATCGTGCGCGGGCCGTTCCAGGCGTGCACGCTCGGTTATTCCATCGCTGCTCCGGCGCAGGGAAGCGGGTTGATGCACGAAGCACTCAGCGCGGCCATTCAGCATATGTTCGACCATCATCGATTGCACCGCATCATGGCGAACTATCTGCCTGAGAATGAAAGAAGCGCGCACCTTCTGCAGCGACTCGGTTTCAAAATCGAAGGGCGCGCGAAATCCTATTTGCATATTGCCGGCGCTTGGCGCGACCACATACTGACGGCAAGGATCAACGAGGATTATTGATCCGCACGCGCTCAGAGAGCTGCGCCTTTCAGATCGCACGTCCTGGCCCTATATAGGCCCGCATGACGCTGCTCTCTGGCCTTCCGCTTGTTTCCATCGCGCTTGCGGTGATGATCTCTGCGCTCATTCGTCTGATCCAGACGATGCAGCTGCGCCAGAGAGTCGAGTTCGGTCATACTGGCGTTCGCGAACTGGCTGAGCTGTCCGGCGTCACCGATCCGCAGGATTTGCAGGATGTGTTCGGACCGCCCGGCATGAACCGGATCTGGGCGCACGTCACCCTGGTCACGATTGAGGGCAAACGCCGCCTGCCCGGATATCTGATGAGCGATCCGCGCCTGCACTGGTTCTCGATCGCTGCGGGGCTTGGCGCGTTTATCTTCAGCCACTGGGTTGTGCAGATCCTGTTGCTGATCGCCGCCATCATCCAGTCCGGCGCCTGGCTTAGCGCCACACGGCTGCCAAAATAGATCTTTTAATCACCATGGTTGACGCGTATGTCAGCCCGCAAGTGCGAACGAGGTTGGCGAATGCGAATCTGGAAAATGAATGGAGCCGGCAACGCCTTTGCGGTGTTCGACGCGCGCGAGCAGAAATTCGCGCCGTCTGAAGCGCAGTTGCGCGAAATCGCCGAGACCATGGCCGCGGACCAGATCATGTCGATCGAGAAGGACCTGCGCGCCGATGCTTTCCTACGCATCTGGAACGCCGATGGCGGCGAGGTGAAAGCCTGCGGCAACGGCACCCGCGCCGTCGCTCACCTGCTGCTGGAGGAATCCGGCAAGGATGAGGTCCGCATTCAGACCGAGGCTGACTTGCTCAAAGGCGCGCGGGCCGAGAATGGCCTGGTCAGCGTCGATATGGGTTCGCCGCTGATGGGCTGGGAAGATATTCCTCTGTCAGAGAAAATGGATGTGCGCGGCGTCGATGTGAAAATCGGCCCCATGGACGACCCCTATCTGCACAGTCCGGCTGTCGTCTCGATGGGCAATCCGCACGCGGTGTTCTTTGTTGATGATGTCGATGCTTATGACATTCCAAACATTGGCCCGCTGGTCGAATGGCATCCAACGTTTCCGGAAGGCACCAATGTCGGCTTCGCGCAGATTATTGATCGCGAGACCATTCGCCTGCGCGTCTGGGAGCGTGGGGCGGGCCTGACCAAAGCCTGCGGCACCGGCGCTTGCGCCGCTTTGGTCTGCGCCGCGCGGGCCGGAAAAACCGAGCGTCAGGCGCGATTAATCCTGGATGGTGGGGATTTGTTCATCGATTGGGACGAGACTACCGATCATGTGATCATGACCGGACCGGTCGAGTTGGAAGAGAGCTTTATCGTCTAAACCGCATGCCAGCGTTTGACCTGCCTCCATTTGTAAAACCGATGCTGACCGCGCTTGCCGCGGGCTGCTTTCTGGTTCTGTGCCCGCTGGTCATCCTCGCCCAGGTCGCCCCGGGCGTGCCCCTGTTCGAAATGGCGGTCAGTTATCTGCCGCAAGTCTTCGTCCTGTCGATTTTTACAGCCCTAGGTTTGGCAACGTTCAGACCGCGCCTCGCCGCCGCGGGCGGTGTGATCGCAGCCGTCGCTGCTTTTCCGTTCCTGACCTTCTCCAAATTCCATCAGCCAAGCCAGATCGATTGCCCGCCAGAGGCCTGCCTCACCGTGATCACGGCCAATGTTTACATGCAGCCGGACGCGATGGTTCAGCTCGGCGCGCTGGCTGAGAAAGAGCAGGCAGACCTCGTCGCGATCAATGAAGCCTCTCCCAAGTTTGGGCACCAGGAATTTGACCGCCATTTTCCGGCGTTCGAGCAGCTTCGCACAGGCCTCGACCCGTCTCTACCGCATTATGCCCGAGCGCTGACGCTCTTGTCGCGCCAGCCGGTGAAACAGTCGCACAAAGTCCTGCCAGAGGACGCCGCCGGCCGCGGCCTGATGGTCGCCGACCTTGCCGGTGAATGGGGCGGCACGCGTATCGTCATCACCCATCCACTGATCCCGGTCACCCCGTCTTGGACTGAGGCACGAAACTCGCTGCTGAACCTAGCCGGTGAAACAGCGGCGCAGGCCGATAGGTTCATCCTGATGGGCGATTTCAATACGACACCGTGGAGCGCAACGTTCCGCGACTTGCCCGGCAAGCGCGCCGGCGACCCGCGTTTTTCAGCCACGTGGCCCACCTTCTTCCCGATGATGGGAATTACGATCGACCATATTCTCGCCTCTGAGAACCTGGAGCTGGTCGAGTTTAAAGTGCTGGAATCCGTTGGCTCGGACCATTATCCGTTGATGGCGCGCTTTCGGCTGCTCGATTAATCTGGATCAGGCATCGCCCGCCATAAGCAGTCCACCTGTTACAGTGATCAGCGCGAAAGACGCAGCCACAATTTTATGCGTCACTGTGATCGCGCCCGGTCCCTGAAGCCAGCGGCGGAGCGCCGTGATCGCCATACCGAGCCCTGAACCTGCAGCAGCCGGCAAGAAAATCAGAACGAAAATGAAGCCCCAACCCATCGGGTCATACGTGTGATTGTACAGCTTATGCAAAACCGGGACAGCGACTATTCCGGAAACACTGGCCCAGATGCCAACCCACGCAAATCGCCGGATCGCCAGGGCCCCGACAAGGGGCACGATAAAAGACAAAAGCATCATTACGCCAAGCATGATTATCTCCAAACTTAAAAGTGAGTATATGCTCACTTACTAGAACAGTCAATCCCCCCTTGCTCTGAGGCCGTCTCAGCGCGATATGCGCCTGATCAACATGACGAACAGCAAGACCGCCTCCAGACCCTCGCAGGTCATTACGCTTGGCTGCCGCCTCAACTCCTATGAGAGTGAGGTGATGCGCGGCCATGCTGAAACGGCTGGCTTGGACGGCGCGATCATCGTCAATACGTGCGCCGTCACGGGCGAAGCTATGCGCACAGCGCGGCAGACGATCCGTCGGGCGGCGAAGGACAATCCTGAAGCCCCAATCATCGTCACCGGCTGCGCTGCACAAATCGATGCCGAGATGTTTGCCACCATGCCGGAAGTCACGCGTGTGATTGGCAATCATGAGAAGATGCAGGCCGAGACTTGGAAACCGGTTGATCTCCTCGGCGGGACCGAAAAGGTTCGCGTCAATGACATCATGTCGGTCAAGGAAACCGCCGGGCATTTGATTGACGGTATGGACGGGCGCGCCCGGGCTTATGTGCAAGTCCAGAATGGCTGCGATCATCGCTGCACCTTCTGCATCATTCCGTATGGCCGCGGGAACTCCCGGTCCGTACCGGCGGGCGATGTGGTCAACATGATCAAGCGCCTGATTGAGACCGGGCATCACGAGATTGTCCTGACCGGCGTCGACCTCACGTCGTGGGGTGCAGACCTGCCGGGCGGGCCGCAGCTCGGCAATCTGGTGCAGCGTATTCTGAAACTCGTGCCGGAGCTGAAGCAGCTGCGCATCTCCTCGATCGATGCGATCGAAATGGACGACGCGCTGTTCGATGCGATGGGGGACCCGCGCATTGCGCCGTTCATGCATCTCAGCCTGCAGCATGGCGACAATCTCATCCTGAAGCGGATGAAGCGCCGCCATTCGCGCGAGCAAGCCATCGAACTGGCTCAGCGCTTACGAGAAATCCGCCCTGAGATGGCCCTTGGCGCTGACATCATCGCTGGCTTCCCGACCGAGACCGATGCCGCCTTTGAGAACTCGCTTCAACTGATTGAGGATTGCAATATCGCCTTCCTTCACGCTTTCCCTTACAGCCCGCGCCCTGGCACCCCCGCGGCGCGCATGCCACAGCTGGAGAAAACCGTGATCAAGGCCCGCGCCGCCCGTCTCCGAGAGGCTGGAAAATCGGCGCTTGTTAAGCATATGGATGCCCATATAGGCAGCGAAACCGAGGTTTTGGTTGAACGCGGCAGCCAAGGCCGTTTACCAGACTTCACACCGGTCACGATCGATGGCTGCAGCGCCGAGGCTGGACGCCCTGTCCGGGCGCGGATAATCGGACATGACACGACAAGACTAAAGGCAATGGCCCTATGATCCTCTGGTTCGGCAAGAAAAAGAAAAAAGAAGAAGCGCTGAAAGCCGGTTCTGAAATGGAAGCCCCAGAGCTATCCGCCGAAGAACTCGCAGCCCAGAAAGCGGCTGAAGAAGAAGCCGCGCGCCTTGCCGAGGAAGAGGCCGCCCGCGAAGCCGCTGAACAGGAAGAAATCGAGCGCAAGGTCGCAGAGGCCAATCGCGCCTGGGAAGAACGCCAGAAACGCGAAGCCGCTGAAGCTGAACAGGAAGCGGCGCGCCTGGCTCAGGAAGCCGCTGACCGCGAAGCGGCGCGCCGAAAGGCTGAAGAAGAGGCCGAACAAGCGCGATTGAAGGCTGAAGCTGACGCCAAAGCCGCGGAAGAAGCGGCCCGCGCACAAGCAGAAGCAGAACGCCTCGCTGCTGAAGCGGAAGCCAAAGCTGCCGCCGATGCTGAAGAAGCGCGCAAGGCGGCTGAAGCCCGCGCCGAAGCTGAACGACTCGCCCGCGAAGCCGAAGAAAAGCGCCGCGCTGATGAGGCTGCCGCCGAAGCCGCGCGCAAAGCCGCTGAGGAGCAAGCCCGCCTCGCTGCTGAAGCAGAAGCCGCCCGCCTCGCCGAGGAGGAGCGCCGCGCGCAGGAAGAAAAAGCCAAGGCTGAACTCGCCCTGCTCGAGCAGCGCCGGGCCGACGAGGCTTTGCGTCAACAGCTCGCTGAGGAGCGCGCCAAGCGCGAGGCCGAGCGTCAGGCCGCCATCGCCCGCGGAGAGCCAGACCCTTATGCTGAAGTGGTCGAACCGGGTTTCTTCTCCAAACTGTCCTCTGGACTGGCCAAATCCTCCTCCAAGATGGGCGCCTCGATCAGCAGCATGTTCACACAGCGCAAGCTGGACGATGAAGCGCTTGAGGATTTGGAAGACATTCTGCTGACCTCGGACATGGGCGGCAAAGTCTCTGCCCGGATTGTCCAGAACCTCGCCAAGACGCGCATGGACAAGGACGTGACGGACGAGGAAATCAAGATCGCTTTGGCCGATGAAATCGAAGCCATCATGTCGCCGCGCGAAGAGATCGTGGACTTCTCAGATGGGTCGCGCCCGCGCGTTGTCCTGTTTGTCGGCGTCAACGGCTCGGGCAAGACGACGACCATCGGTAAGATTGCGTCCAAGCTGCAGGAGCAAGGCGCGAAGACGCTGCTAGTAGCCGGCGACACGTTCCGTGCCGCAGCGATTGAGCAACTGACTGTCTGGGGCGAACGCGCCGGTATTCCGGTGCTCGCCAAAGAGCCAGGCGCCGATGCCGCCGGACTGGTCTACGAGGCGATTGAGAAGGCCAAGGCGGAAGACCTGGATCTGGTTCTGGTCGACACCGCCGGGCGCCTGCAGAACAAGTCCGAATTGATGGCCGAGCTCGCCAAGATCGTCCGCGTCACGCGCAAGCTCGATCCCGACGCACCGCATGACGTGATTTTAGTCCTCGATGCGACCGTCGGGCAGAACGCGCTGAGCCAGGTCGAAGCCTTCCGGCACACGGCGGATGTGACCGGAATCGTCATGACCAAACTGGACGGCACAGCCAAAGGCGGCATTCTGGTAGCGATTGCCGAGGCACACGCCCTGCCGATCCATTTTGTCGGCGTCGGCGAGAAAGCCGAAGATTTACAGCCCTTCTCAGCCCAGGCCTATGCGCGGGCGCTGGTCGGGCTGGCCGATATGCCCGTCGAGGAGACGGAACCCGCATGAGCGAAGACAAGGCGCACCTGCGTAGCCAGATGAAAGAGCTGCGCGCCGAACTGAGCGCCCGCGACCCAGATGCCGGTGAAATCCTGGCCGACAGGTTTCCGCTCAAACTGCTTGAACGCTACGGCCCGAGTGTGGCGGTCTATCTGCCGATCGGCAGCGAGATCGACCCGCGTCCACTTATACGCAAACTGACCACAGCTGGCGCCGACCTGGCGCTGCCCTGTGTCCTCGACGATGGCAGCATGATTTATCGCGCTTACAAAAGCGGTGACATGCTGGAGCAGCGCCCGTTTGGGCTGCTAGAACCGAACTCTGAAGTCTCAGAAGTGCAACCGACGCTGGTGCTTGCGCCACTGTTGGCGTTTGACCGCAAAGGCAATCGTCTCGGCTATGGCAAAGGCCATTATGACCGCGCCCTCGAACGGCTGCGGGCCAATGGTCGCGTCTTTGTCTGCGGCCTCGCATTCATGGGCCAGGAAGTGGACGAGGTTCCAGCCGAACCTCATGACATCCCTCTCGACTGGGTAATGACAGAACGTGGCTCGATCCCGCTGTTCATGATGCGGGCCATGTCTGAAAACGCGCCCGAGGATGGCGCCTGATCGGGCTTTAACGTTTTTCATCCGCGTTTGTGTTAAGACAGACGCATAAAGGGGCAAATTCCAAACCGATTTATCACCGCACACGGATAGATTGCGTTCGGGCTCAGTTTGCGTCACAAAAGGATAATAGCTGGGAGAATATCCATGGGCCTTAGCCGCCCGCCACGCGCAATCACCATAGATGACGTTGCTGAACGAGCAGGAGTTTCTGCCAAAACAGTCTCGCGCGTCCTCAATAATGAACCGAATGTCCGCCCGGCCAAGCGCGAGCTTGTTATGAAAGCTGCGCGGGATCTCGGCTACCGACCCAATCCTGCCGCGCGATCGCTCGCCGGAGCGCGGTCATTCCTGCTCGCCCACCTGCACGACAATCCGAACCCGGAATATGTGACCGCAGTGAATACCGGCATCTATGAAGCCTGCCGGGCAAAAGGTTACTTCCTGTTGCCGGAACTCGTCGATCGAAATGCGCCAGATTTTCTCGATCGGCTGCAGAGCTTCCTGATGACCTCACGCGCCGATGGCGTGGTGCTAACGCCGCCGCTTTGCGATGACGCCGATATACTGGGCCTGTTGAAGGATAATGGCACTTATTATGCGAGCCTCTCGCCCGCCCGTCAGCCCGAGAACACGCCAGTCATGCGCCTGGATGATCGCCTCGCCGCGATGGAAATGGTGCGCCACCTCATTCGGCTCGGGCACAAGAAGATCGCCTTCATCGCCGGCCCGGCTGGCCACAATGCCTCAACCGCCCGTCACGATGGCTATCTCGACGCAATGAACGAAGCGGGCCTTCGGGTAAACCCGATTCATATCGCAGAGGGCGACTATTCGCTGCGCTCTGGCCTGGAAGCTGCGCGCAAGCTGATCACAGCTGATCCGAAACCCACCGCCATCTTCGCCGCCAATGACGATATGGCTGTTGGCGCCATGACCGCCGTCATGGCCGCCGGATTCCAGATCCCGGGCGATATCTCGATTGCAGGCTATGATGATACCCGCCTCGCCTCAGCTGTTTGGCCGGCTTTGACGACGATCCGCCAGCCCGTGACCGACATGGCACGGCGCGCCGCAGAGCGCCTGATGAACCCGGATGATGACACAGCGCTAGAGGAAGTTTTCGATTTTGAACTCATCGTCCGCCAGTCGACCGGAAAAAGAATCGATTAATCCCCGAAAATTGAGCTGAGCTCTCTTGCAGAGCGCCCCGTCAGCGCTAAACCATTCCTCATATTCAGGAGGATTGCGATGCGTTTTGCCTTAACCGCGGTAGCTGCCGGAGCGCTTTTGATGAGCTGCGAGACCGTGACCGACCCCTCAACCCCAGACTTAGACACAGAGGTCAGTGTGGACACTTCACAGAAGCTCTCGTGGAAACGACCGAAGCGGTAGACGCCGCGACGGAGACCGACCCGTATCTCTGGCTTGAGGAAGTTGAAGGCGAAGAAGCGCTGGCCTGGGTCAACGCGCAGAATGAACGGTCACTGGCCGCGATCAAAGACATCGCCGTCTATGACGATAATTATGCCAAGGCTCTGGATCTTGCGACCTCGAACGATCGCATTCCCTACGGCACTGTGCGCGAAGGCATGGTGTACAATTTCTGGCAGGATGAAACCAATGTCCGCGGCCTGTGGCGCCGCACAACGCTGGAAAGCTACAAGACCGAAACACCGGAATGGGAAACCGTTCTCGACTTCGATAAATTGTCCGCCGACGAGGACAAGAACTGGGTCTTTAAAGGCGCAAATTGCTTCAAGCCCAAAGCCGCCGATAAGACGCTCTGCTTCGTCTCGCTGTCTGATGGCGGCAAGGATGCGGTGATCAATCGCGAGTTTGATCTCGACGCCAAGGCCTTTGTAGACGGTGGTTTTGTTACCGATGAAGCAAAGCAGGGCCTCGCCTGGATCGACCATGACACCGTGCTGGTCGGCACCGATTGGGGCGGCGATGGATCGACGCTGACAGAGTCGGGTTATCCATCCTCTGTCCGTTTGTGGAAGCGCGGTGAGGCCCTCGCAGATGCGACGGAACTCTATGCCGGTCAGCTCAGCGATGTGGGTGTCTGGCCCTGGTCGTCAGAGCTTGATGACGGGTCGATGATTTACGGCGCTGTTGAGGCCGACACCTTCTTCACATCGACTTACTGGCTGCTGAATGATGGCGACCCGGTCAAATTCCCGATTCCCGAAAAGTCGTCGCTGGGCAGCGATTATAAAGGCTGGCAGTTTGTCACGCTGCAGGAAGACTGGACCGTTGGCGAAGACGCGTTCAAAACTGGCGACTTGCTGGCCTTCAATCTGCAGCAATTCCTCGACACCAAGGAACTGCCGCCGGTTGAGCTCGTCTTCCGCGCCAATGAGCGCCAGGCCGTGAATGGCGTCGCAGTCTCGAAGTCTGCCGCCTTGCTCTCAATCAATGACAATGTGGCGGGCAAAATCCTACGCCTAGAACACGGTGATGACGCTGGCTGGACGACCACGGATGTTGCCTTGCCAGGCACCGGACAAGCCGGCATCGCATTTTCCGACGAAGACGAAGAGACCGTCTTCATCAATTATGAGGGCTTCCTCAGCCCAGACAGCCTGCTGACCTTTGATGCGGCCGACAACACGACGGCGGCGCTCAAATCTCTGCCGTCCAAGTTCGATGCAGAAGGTCTGGTCGTTCACCAGAAGGAAGCGACCTCCAAAGACGGGACCAAAATTCCTTATTTCGTCGTGCATCGTGAGGGGATTGAACTTGATGGCTCAACGCCGACTCTCCTGTACGGCTATGGCGGCTTTGAAGTGTCCATGCGACCAAGCTATAGCGGCGGCGTTGGTCGCATGTGGCTGGAGCGCGGCGGCGCTTGCGTCCTAGCCAATATTCGCGGCGGCGGTGAGTTCGGTCCAAGCTGGCACCAGGCGGGCCTGAAAGGTAATCGCCAACGCATCTATGACGACTTCATCGCGGTCGGTGAGGATCTGATCGACATTGGCGTCACCAAGCCAGAACATCTCGGCATTATGGGTGGATCGAATGGCGGCCTGCTCATGGGCGTGATGATTACGCAGCGCCCGGATCTGTGGAATGCGGTCGTCATCCAGGTGCCGTTGCTCGACATGCTGCGCTATCACAAGCTGCTCGCGGGTGCTTCCTGGGTGGATGAATATGGCGATCCCGACAATCCGGAGGAGCGTCCATTCCTGGAACAGATTTCGCCATATCAGAATTTTGATGCTGGCGCAGACTACCCAACGCCGCTCTTCGTCACATCGACCAAGGATGACCGCGTGCACCCGGGTCATGCGCGCAAAATGGCAAAACTGTTCGAAGATGCGGGCAAGCCCTTTCTCTATTATGAGAATATTGACGGTGGCCACTCAGCAGCCGCGAACCAAAAAGAGCGCGCCAAGCGCACGGCTCTGGAGTTTTCCTACCTGCACGACCGCTTGTTCCCGCAAGTCGCAGCGACTGAAGACGCTGGGGAATAGATAGACTCCTTTCATATCGAGCGTAGAATGTTTCCATGACTTCTACGCTCGATATCACCCCGATTGCCCGCGCGCTCGGCGCCGAGATCTCAGGCGTCAATCTCGCTGATGATCTCTCGAATGCGCAATTTGACGAGATCCACCGCGCCTTTCTCGATCATCATGTCATCTTTTTTCGCGATCAGGCAGACCTGACGCCCGACGCGCAAAAGCGGTTCGCGCGTCGGTTCGGGACACTGAATGTGCATCCCTATGTCAAAGGCATGGACGGGCATCCGGAGCTTCTGGAAATCATCAAGGAGCCGGAAGACAAGCTGAACTTTGGCGGCGGCTGGCATTCGGATATGTCCTTCCTGGAAGAACCCGCGCTAGGCTCAATCCTCTACGGCGTGGAAATCCCGGCCTTTGGCGGCGACACGCTGTTCGCGAACCAGATCGCTGCCTATGAGGCGCTCTCAGACGGTATGAAAGAGATGCTGGGCGGCCTCAACGCAATCCACTCGGCCAGCCGCGAGTATAGCGCCAAGGGTCAATCGGCGCAGGATCGTCAATCCATGCAATCGGAAGTCGCGATCGACGCACCCGAGTTTGAGCATCCCGTGGTCCGCACCCATCCGGAGACCGGTCGTAAGGGCCTGTACGTCAATCCTGCCTTCACCTTGCGCTTCGCTGGGATGACCAAGCGCGAAAGCCGTCCGCTGCTCAACTTCCTGTTTGAGCATTCGCGCGACGAGCGCTTTACCTGCCGCTTCCGCTGGAGCCAGAATGCCGTGGCGTTCTGGGACAATCGCTGCTGCTGGCATTACGCCCTGAACGACTATCAAGGCCAGCGCCGTCACATGCGGCGCGCGACCGTGAACGGGGACCGGCCGCGCTAGCCAAAAGTCCCGCCTGGTCTAGGTTTTGGAGTGAGCCATTTCGGAGCCTCAAATGGCGGAGACCGCACCGCGTCGGACTTTTGCTGACCGAATGGTCGGCCTCGCACACTCACGCTGGTTGCTACCGGTCTTGTTGCTGGTCGTTGTGCTCGAAACCTCTTTCGTCCCGCTGCCTTACGAAGCAGCCTTCATTGCGCTCTGTCTGGCGGCGCGGGACCGGATCTGGATCTTCATAGCCATCTCGGTGCTGGGCAGCGCGATAGGCGGGTCTGTCATCTATGCGCTCGGCGCGACTTATTTTGACCCGATCATTGCCCGGCTCGGCGTCGAGGAGCTCGCCAGCACCTGTACAGACCGCTTTGCTGAGCGGGGCGCGTCGTTCATCTTTCTCGGCGGCACCACACCGGCGCCGTCCTACCTGATCAATCTGATCGCTGGGGCAACCGGCTATCCGTATTGGGAGTTTCTCGGGATCTTCTCCGCCAGCCGGTTTTTGCGTTTTGCCGTGCTAGGCGGCTTACTGTTCCTGTTCGGGGCGCAGATCACAAGCGCATGGGAGCGGATGCCAAAATGGCTGAATCGGGTTCTATCCATCGCGCTCATCATTGGTCTTATCTATTGGTTTGTCAGCGGATTCAGCGAATAGAGCTGGCCTAGCGGCATACCTTGCCAAGCGCTAAGCATAGGGTCACAGTCTCCCAAAAAAGAGCGGGAGGCGGCTCACATGATCAAGAACATCCTTATCGGCATCGGCGCCGTATTGGCGCTCCTGGTCGCGACCATTCTCGTGAGAACCTTCAATTATGGCGGTACGCCCGACAATGTCCGCGAGATCGTTCTGCCGGAAGTCCCCGCCTTTGACGCCAATGTCGCGGCCGAACATCTTGGCGAAGCGATCCGCTTCCGCACCATCACAGTGGCGCCGGGGGATCCGCGTGTCGGGCAGGAAGGTCCCTGGATCGAGCTGCAAGCCTGGATGGAAGAGACGTATCCCGCCTTCCACAACGCGGCGGCCAAGGAAACGGTTCCGGGTGGCCTGACCCTGCTCTTCACCTGGCAAGGCTCCGACCCTGACCTTGATCCGATCCTGCTAATGGCGCACCAGGACGTCGTGCCGGTCAATATCGGCACGGAAGGCGACTGGGACGCACCGCCTTTTTCCGGCGCAATCGAGAATGGCTATGTCTATGGCCGCGGCGCGATTGACGACAAAGGGTCGATGATCGGCCTACTTGAAGCTCTCGATGCTCTCGCCGCGTCTGGCTTTGCGCCGAAGCGGACAATCCTGCTCATGCTCGGTCATGATGAGGAAGTCTCAGGCTCCGGCGCGGCAGCGGGTGTGGCGCTGCTAAAATCACGCGGTGTGTCACCCGTCATGGCGCTGGACGAGGGCTTTATGGCGGTTGAGAAAAATCCCCTGACGGGCGGAACCCTGGCCTTTATCGGCATCGCTGAGAAGGGCTACGTCACCTTACAACTGACGGTGACGGCTGCGGGCGGGCACTCCTCAACGCCGCCGCGCAACAGCACCACGGTGCGCCTGTCGCGCGCCTTGATCGCGCTGGATGAGAACCAGATGCCAGCCGACTTTTCCAAACCCCCGGTCTCGACCCTATTCCAGACAGCGGCAACCGATATGCCGTTTTCGATGCGCATGGCGTTTGCCAATCAGTGGCTGTTTGGCGGCATGATTGAAAGTCAGATGGGATCCATTCCGCAAGCCAATGCGATGATCCGCACCACAACCGCGCCGACCATGCTGGCAGGCTCCGCCAAAGAAAATGTTCTTGCTCAACGCGCGACCGCGATCATCAATTTCCGGATCCATCCAAACGATACCGAAGAGAGCATCATGGCGCACGTCAAACGCGTCACCAAAGACATTGAAGGCCTGGAAGTCACGCTTGGCCGCAGCGGGATTCGCGGCACAGGGGCCTCTCCGGTCAGCCCGATGGATAATCTTGCTTACGGCGTGCTCTACGCTGTGGCCGCCGATTCCAGCGGCGCACCCGTCACGCCAGGTCTCGTCCTCGGCGCCACAGATGGTCGCTACGCGACCGCGATCACAGACAGCGTCTATCGCTTCATGCCTGCCGTCATGTCACCGGAAGATCTGACCGGATTTCATGGCACCAATGAACGGATCACGGTTGAGAATATGGGCCGACTGTCGAAAGGCTATGCCCAGATCATTCTCGCCATGGACGCGAACGAAGAGTAACCGCTAAAGCGCGGCGATCACCGCGTCGCCCATTTCCTGCGTCGACATCGTGCCGCCAAGATCGCGCGTGCGCGCCCCGTCTTCCAACGCGTTGCCGACCGCCGCGAAGAGCTTGTCCGCCGCGTCCGCGCGCCCGAGCGACCAGCGCAGCGCCATTTCCAGCGACAGGATCGCAGCACATGGATTGGCAAAGCCCTTGCCAGCAATGTCAGGGGCTGAGCCATGCACAGGCTCGTACAGGCCAGGCTTGCCGTCATAGCTGAGAGACGCGCTTGGCAGCATTCCAATTGAGCCTGTCAGCATCGCTGCGGCATCTGAAAGGATGTCCCCGAACAGATTGCCTGCCAGGATCACGTCAAACTGTTTCGGATCGCGCACAAGTTCCATGGCGCAGGCATCTGCGAGGACATGGCGCAGCTGAACGCCATCCCCTTCCGCCTCATGCAGCGCGATGACGGTTTCGCGCCAGAACAGGCCGCTTTCCATAACGTTGGATTTCTCGGTCGAGGCCACTTCGCCGCGCCGGCCGCGCGCAATGTCGAACGCGACGCGGGTCACACGGTCGATTTCGCCTTTGGTGTAGCGCGAGGTCTCATAGCCAAAACTCTTGTCACCAATCCCGCGCTCAAATCCGCGCGGTTCGCCAAAATAGACGCCGGAGGTCAGTTCGCGCACGATCATGATGTCGAGACCGTCGACCACTTCGCGCTTCAGACTGGAAGCATCAACCAGCGCCGGGAAACAAAAGGCCGGGCGCAGATTGGCAAACGTGTCCATACCCTTGCGCAATTGCAGCAGGCCCATTTCCGGGCGCAGATGCCGATCCACATCCACCCATTTCGGTCCGCCCACGGCGCCAAGCAGGACTGCGTCACTGGATTTCGCTTTCACCAGAGTGTCGACAGAAAGCGGCTCGCCTTCTGCATCGATCGCGGCGCCGCCAACCAGGGCTTCCTCAAATTCCAGATCCGGTACCAGCACCGCTGCCACGCGGCGGGCCTGTTCAACAACTTCAGGGCCGATCCCGTCACCGGGCAATAGGAGCATGGTCTGGCTCATGGATACCTCATGATACTAAGAATTTCGCGCCATAGATCAGCTTGGCGCGACGGAGTCCACTGCGACGAAGAGCGCGGCGCGCTAGAGCGGCATGGGCTCCGGCTCTGCTTCATACATGCGGACCTCAAGGTCCTGCGGCCCGACTTTTCCGAGCGCTTGGCGGAACACTGCCATGTGCGGCTCGGCAAAGTGGCTGACCAGCGCGGCTTTGTCTTTCCACCGCTCAATGATGCGCAGCAGATTGGGGTCGAGCAGGTCGCGGCTATAGGCATACTCGATACAGCCGGCTTCTTCGCGGCTCGCCTTGATCATGGTCTCCATCGCCGCGATGGCTTCTTCCCAGGCGTCTTCCGGAATACGCGCGCTGCCTTCAACAATAATCATTCCACTACCTCAATCTTCAGGGTCAGGGTTTCAGCGACATCTTGCGGGGAGCGTTCATAGGATAGCTTCAGGTCCGCTTTGCCAGGGCTGAGGGCTTCGAAAACAAACAATTGATGCCCGCCGCTACCGGTCACGCCTTCTGGCGCGGGGTCAGCATAATAGCCTTCGCTGAGCTGATCGATCAGCGACGCGTCAATGTCCTTGAGATACCAATAGTAACCTGTGGTCGGATTGGAATCGAGCTCGAGATTGAGCCGCCCACCTGATGGCAGTGTTACCGCTGTGCGGTTCGCCGGATCGGTCAGCGTTTGTACAGGCGCCGCGTCCCGCAGACCGCGAACTTCCGGCTCGGTGTTCAGGATATCGGGCACACAGGCGGCAAGCAGCCCGGCTCCGAGCGATGCGACAATCAAATGTCTCATGAGGCGGTCTCCAACCAGGGTGTTGAGAGTTTGCGCTGAGATTCATAGGCGCTGATTGAGTCCTCAGACTGCAAGGTCAATGCAATATCATCGAGGCCTTTGAGTAGTTTTTCGCGGCGGCCTTCATCATAGTCGAAGCTGTGCTCAGCGCCGTCCGGCGTGGTCACGACCTTTGTCTCAAGATCAATCTCAAACACGCTATTGCTGCCGCCAGCTTGCCCAGCCAGTGCCTCGCAGACCTCCAGCGGTAGAGTGATCGCGAGAATGCCGTTCTTGCCGCAATTATTGTAGAAAATGTCTGCAAAGCTCGGCGCGATCACGCAGGTGATGCCCTGGTCAAGCAAAGCCCAGGGCGCGTGTTCGCGCGACGATCCACAGCCGAAATTCTCACCCGCGATCAGGACCCCCGCGTCGCGATATTGCGGCTTGTTGAGGACAAAATCCGGGTTCGGTGAGCCGTCCGGCAGGGTCTTCAGCTCATGGAACAGCCCTTCTGACAAGCCATCGCGTTCGGTGGTTTTCAGGAACTGTTTCGGGATGATCATATCGGTGTCGACATTGACCATCAGCTTGCCCTTGTCGGTCAAAGGCGCGGCGGTGGAGCGGAGTTTGGTGAACGCTTTCATGTCGAGCTTCCTAACGCTTTGCGTGCGCGATGAACAGGGTCGGCACGCCCTGAGTGCGATCGCGGACCGTGAACACGGTGGTGCCGGGTTTACGACCGGTACGTATTTCGCTGAGATCATGGCCTGTTGCCGAAAGTCGCGAATGAGCCGCTTCCAGGTCATCGGTTTCCCAGGTCAGGCCCCAGATGGAATCCGGCCCGCTTGGATCATGCGTTTCGCCGAGCCGGTTAATAATCTCAAGCGTAAGGCCGCCCAGCCGGAAGAACAGGAAGCGGGTCTTCCACTGCTCTGCTGTGCGATCGAGCGCGAAGCGCAGGCCGAGCCGCGCGCCATAATTGGCGACCGTTCGCTCCGGGTTTGGCGTGTTGATCACCAGGTGATCGAGCGCCGTCGCTGCGCCGGGATCTGCTGGTGCAACAGCGAGCGGTTGATCGGTCTGCAGCACGAAGGTCTTTACACCGGCCATTTGCTCATCCGGAATTCTGAACCGCTGCCAGGACCGGTGGTCGCCCGATGCCTTGTGCATACTCGTCCCGTCAGCAATCTCGCTCGGGCCGAGGCCACGTCGGGTCATGACATGGTGATCGTCGGCGAGATCGTCGGATCGATAGACCAGCGTCGTCATCTTCGCGCCGTCCGCCGTCAGCGCGCGGAGCTTGTCTGCGGTTTCGCCGTCGCCGGACGGCGCTATCAATTCGATCGCGGTATTGCCGAGCGCGAAGGTCGAGATCGCAACGCCGTCAGCGTCGGCTTGCCAGGCAGGCGCGATGCCCAGCAGGGCTTCATAGTCCGCCGTCGCTGCCGAGATATGCGGGCAGAGCAGGACAAAATGATCGAGCGCTATAATCATGATCGAAACGCCTCCAGCCGCTTCTTTTGCTGCCCGGACGCGTCGAAATTCTTCGCTGACAGCCAGGCTTGGAATGCTTTCTTGATCGCGGGCCAGTCCTCATCGGTCATCGCAAACCAGGCCGTGTCGCGGTTCTTGCCTTTGATCACCATATCGTTTCGGAACACGCCTTCATACGCGAACCCAAACCGCTCCGCGGCGCGTTTCGAAGCATCGTTCTTATTGTGGCACTTCCACTCATAGCGGCGATAGCCAAGCTCATCAAAGACATGCCCGGCCATCAGGCTCATCGCTTCGGTGGCTTCTGAGGAGCGTTTCAGCTCAGGGCCAAACGCAACGCAGCCAATCTCGGCGCTGCCATGCGCTTCGCGGATGCGCATATAACTGCTCATGCCGAGGATTTTGCCGCCTTGCGCGTGTTTGATGACCATGACTTCCCAGCCAAGCTCTCTTGCGACCGCGTCGAAGGTTTTTTCAAACTGTTTGCGGCTGTCGAACGGGCCAATCGGCATATAGGCCCAGATGTCCGACACGGCCGTGGCTGCGACCGCTGCATAAAGGCCCTCGCCATGCGCCGCCCAATCGAGCGGTTCCAATACGACGCGGTCCCCGGTCAGAGGCCATTGTCCGGGGCGCTCGCGCGGAGTCCAGTTTTTCAGGTTCACGGCCCGATGACGCCAGTAATCGCGGCCCGCGCGGCGAGATATGGACTCATCAAATGGGTCCGCCCACCGCGACCCTGGCGACCTTCGAAATTGCGGTTGGAGGTCGAGGCGCAGCGCTCGCCCGGAGCCAGAATGTCCGGATTCATGCCGAGACACATCGAGCAGCCCGGCTCGCGCCACTCAAACCCGGCTTCGCGAAACACTTCGTCCAGCCCTTCATTTTCGGCTTGCGCGCGCACCAGGCCAGAGCCCGGAACAATCATGGCGCGGACGCCCTCAGCGACCTTGCCGGACTTGGCAACTTCAGCCGCGACACGCAAATCCTCGATGCGCGAGTTTGTGCACGAGCCGATAAACACACGCTGCACCGGTGTTCCAGCGAGATCGGCCCCAGGCTCCAGTCCCATATAATCGAGCGCGCGTTCAGCGGCAGTCTTCTTGACCGGATCGCTCATCTTGGCCGGGTCCGGGATCTGGCCCGAAATCGGGATCGCCATTTCCGGGCTAGTGCCCCAGGTGACTGTGGGTTCAATATCTGCGGCGTTGATTTCGACCACTTCATCCCAGACCGCATCATCGTCAGAGAACAGAGTCTGCCAGTACCGCTCGGCAATTTCCCAGGCGCCGGTTTTTGGCGCTGACGGACGACCTTTGACATAGGCGAGCGTCACCTCATCCGGCGCGATCAATCCAGCGCGCGCGCCGCCTTCGATCGACAGATTACAAAGCGTCATCCGGCCTTCCATGCTTAGCGATCGGATCGCCTCACCGCGAAATTCCATGACGCAGCCGGTGCCGCCGGCGGTTCCGATCTTGGCGATCAGGTGCAGGGCGATATCCTTCGCGGTTACGCCCGGTCGCACGGCACCTTTGAACTCCACCGCCATATTCTTCATCTTGCGCGCGCGCAGCGTCTGCGTCGCGAGTACATGCTCAACTTCAGACGTCCCGATGCCATGCGCCAGCGCCCCGAACGCACCATGGGTCGAGGTATGGCTGTCGCCGCAGACAATGGTCATACCCGGCTGCGTCCGGCCTTGCTCAGGACCAACCACGTGCACGATGCCATTATTGATATGGCCCATTGGGAAGTATTCGATCCCGTACTCGGCAACATTGCGAGTCAGTGCTTTCAGTTGATTGCGCGCCGCTTCATCGGTCACGCCATCAAGGCCTTTCGCCTGCCCTTCGGTCGGGGTGTTATGGTCAGCGACGGCTAGAGTGAGGTCTGGACGGCGCACACCGCGCCCCGCCGCCTTCAACCCAGCGAAAGCCTGCGGCGTGGTCACTTCGTGAATAAGATGTAGGTCGATAAACAGGAGCGCTTCACCCGTCGCAGCGTCTTCGCTCACAACGTGTTGGTTCCAGATTTTATCGTATAGCGTTTGACCTGCCATCACTCACCTCTTTCTACGCGGCCTTAACACCATGAGAGGCAGAGGAGAGCAAGGTCATGGGCCCGACCTGCTGCATTTTGGCCGGGTTCAGGCCGCCGCGACAAACACCTTTTCGCCGCGAAGCAAGCCGTGATTGGAAACATCGGGTTCCTGCGCCGTGTATTCGGTCAGCTTGAAGCCGGCCGCTTTGACCCGATCGCGGAAATCTGCGCCATAATAGCGGATATGGTCGTCCTGTCCGAAATGCAGCGTGCGGCCTTCATCGGTCGTTACGTCCGCATTTTCATAAGTCTGGTTCCACCCCTCAACGATTGGGATCATCGCAATCAATCGCCCACCAGGCTTGAGGATACGCTTGATTTCCGACAGCGCCGCCCCATCGTCGACGTGCTCCAGCACGTGAGAAGCCACCACCACATCAAACTCGGCGTCTGGAAGGTCAATGTTTTCAATGTTCAGAACGATATCAGCCGCGTCAGGATTAATGTCTGCGCGCACATATTTGCCCGCGACCGCCTCAATCGATCTGCGGACCGAAGCTTCTGGCGCGAAGTGCAGGACAGCCTCTCCCGGCTTGATCAGCTGATGCCGGTCTTGAAACAAGTGAAACAAGCGATGCCGCTCATAGGAGCCGCAATTCGGGCATTTGCCATCGGCCCGCGGCGGTACACCAACGGAACTGAACAAGCCTTCGTACCCGCAAATCGGGCAACTGCGGGGAAACTGGCCGCCCAAAGAGTTCAGCACGCTCAGCTTGTATCGCCACCAATTCAGGCGCCCGCGAAGTCCGTTCAACATTCTGCTCCTCCATCGCTGCCGACGCGTGGCGCACACATCAACCTCCATCCGCTCTGGGGCAGAGGTTCAGCGCGTGCACCAAACTACCGCATGGCTGCTATCAGCGAGAAGCAAAAAATATGCCCAGGCCGGATAAGCCGGTCCTGGGCATGTCTATTGTTCAAATTGTTGAAGAGATACGCGGCGCGTCTACGCCTCTGCGTCACCTTCTGGAGCAGCGTCGGCCTCTGCGGCGGCGGCTTCTGCCTCAGCTGCTGCTGCGGCCGCAGCCTCGTCAGCAGCTTTCGCTTTTGCAGCCTCTTTACGCTCTTTCGCAGCTTCTTCGCGACGCGCCACTTTTGCAGCATCGCGCTGACGACGCAGCTCGGTTTTAGAGGTGGTGATCTCTGTGGTTTCCATACCGTGACCGGTGGTCCGCTCCGCGATACGGGCAGATTTACCGCGGCGGTCGCGCAGATAGTAAAGCTTGGCGCGACGAACGCGTCCTTTACGCTTCACTTCGATGCTTTCGATCATTGGCGAAACAACCGGGAAAACGCGCTCAACGCCTTCGCCGAAGGAAATCTTTCGAACCGTGAAGTTCTCGTTCAGGCCTTGGCCAGCGCGGGCAATGCATACGCCTTCATAGCGCTGCACACGCTCACGGTCGCCCTCTTTAATACGCACGTTCACTGACAGCGTATCGCCTGGGGAAAATTCTGGGATGGTTTTGCCAGCGGTAACGCGGGCAACTTCTTCAGCTTCAAGCTGTTCAATCATGTTCATCGTCCGTCTCCGACGCTCGCAAATTGGGTCCATTTCGGAAAGCAGCCCATAAATCGGGTCGGCGGGTTTTTGTCAATGCCTGACTCTGCTGATTCCTCCAGTCTTCGACAGCTTTGTGATTACCCGACAATAATACGTCTGGCGTACCCTCGCCATCCCAGGTGCGCGGCAAGGTATAATGGGGATATTCGAGCAGGCCGGAGGAGAAGCTTTCCTCCTCCACAGAGGCCTGATTTCCGGCCACGCCAGGGATCAGGCGCAGCGTCGCTTCCAGCATCGCCATCGACGCAACTTCTCCGCCCGCGAGTACGAAGTCGCCGAGCGAGACCTCGATCATGTTCCGCCGCTCGACCACGCGCTGATCAAGCCCTTCGAACCGCCCGCAGAAAAAGGTGAGTCCGGGACCAGCGGCCCAATCCTGCGCCATGGCCTGAGAGAACGGAACACCGCGTGGACTTGGATAGATCAGCGGCGCGCCATTATCTGGCAAGCTGTCGATCGCCGCGGCGGCAACATCTGGACGCAGCACGAGCCCCGCGCCGCCACCGGCCGGGCTTTCGTCGACCTGGCGGTGTTTGCCGAGGCCGAACTCGCGCAGCTGCACCGTTTCCAGGTGCCATAGGCCCTCGCGGCGCGCTCGTTCGAGGATAGAAACGCCAAGCGGACCGGGAAACGCGTCCGGATAGAGCGTGATGAAGGTCGCCGCGAAGCTCATCGTTACCCCACCGACAGCGCCAGAACGCGCGAAATGACCGCGCGCGGCTGCCCAGACTGATGGTGCAAGATCGTGAAGGCCTCGTCGATCTTCTTGAGTGCCGTCTTGCTCGTCGCGGTCGGTTTGTCGAGTACACCCTCCCTCACCAACGCGGCGCAGACGTCGCGCGACGCGATCCAGGCATCATAGCCGACAAAGCGCAGGAAGTATTGCGCGGTCGCCCCACCAAGCCGCGACCCGTGCTTGCCGAGATGCGCCAGCAATCCGGCTTGGTCATCCGCAGGCCACCGTTCCAAAAAGGAACCGAAGCTGCCATGCTCCTTTGCGGTATCCACCACAAAGCGCGCATTGGCGATGGTCGCGGTGATCTTCTGCCCATTTCGAACGATGGCTTTGTCCGACAATAGCCGGTCGACATCCTCGTCATGGAAAAAGGCGACACGCGACGGCTCAAAACCGTGAAACGCAGCTTCGAACCCTGGCCATTTATTGCGGATAACCTGCCAGTTGAATCCGGCACTGAACACCGCCTTGGTCATCTCTGTCAGGTAGGCGGCGTCACTGATGGCGCTGAGGTCTGAGACACTATGCGAATTTTCGGCAAGACTCAGCACATTTTCAGTCGACCCATGGTGGGTCCCCGCTAGCTCCAGGATCGCGTCGAAGTCACGCATCAGTCGCGTCTCGTTCGTCTTCCATTGGCATGACTTTCAAGCCGGTAATCTGGTTGCGATTCTTGCGCGCAATGTCGAAACGATAGCCATAGAAGGCAAACCGCTGGCCGGGCTCGGGGATCGTTTGAGCCTCATGAATGACGAGACCGGCAATCGTCACCGCCTCTTCATCCGGCAGCTCCCACCCCATCGCGCGATTGAGATCGCGAATGGTCACCCCGCCTTCAACATAGACAGAGCCGTCCGATTGCGGGCGCACGCCGCGCACCACAACGTCATACTCGTCGCGGATGTCGCCGACGATTTCTTCCAAAATATCTTCAAGTGTTACAAGGCCTTGCAGGGCACCGTACTCATCGACGACCAGGGCGAAATGACTGCGCTGCTTGAGGAACAGATCAAGCTGATCTTCGGCCGCCGTAGTCTCCGGAATGAACCAGGGGTCGCGGCAAATCTCGATAATGTCGAGCCCGCTGGTCTTGCCATTATTGCCAACAATCGCCCGTAGCAGGTCCTTGACGTGGAGAATGCCGACAATCTCTTCCTGATCCCCGCGAAAGAGCGGCAGACGTGTATGCGGGCTCGCCAGCGCCTTACGCACAATCGCATCAGCGCTTTCATCAGCGTCCAGCATGGTGATATTCTTCCTATGGATCATCACCTCTTCAACGGTCATGTCCTTCAAGTCGAGCGCGCCAACGAGGCGGTGCCTGTTCTTGGCATCCAGGCCTTCCTCGGAGTGGTGCAAATCGATCGTGCCGCGAATATCTTCTTCAGCGGTGACCTCATCTTGCGGAGGCTTCACCCCAATCAAGCGCAGCGTGACATTCACAATCGCCTGAATGCCCGCAACGATCCAACTGGCGATGGCGACCAGCCAGGAGATTGGTCGGGCAACCGAGCGCGCCATATTATCAGGCCGCGTAATTGCATAGGTTTTCGGCAAAACCTCTGCGAAAACGAGGACCAGCACCGTCATGACGGCAGTAGCAACCGCAACGCCGCTCGGTCCGGGCATCAGGCTGACAAACAGGCTGGTGGCGAGTGCCGACGCGAGAATATTGACCAGGTTATTGCCCAGCAGAATGGCGCCGATCAGGCGCTCGCGATCAGAGATCAGCTTGTTCACGAGACTTGCGCGCTTGTCTCCATCCTTTTCAAACTGGTGCATGCGGGCGCGGCTCGCCGCGGTCAGTGCCGTTTCGGAACCTGAAAAGAATGCGGACATCCCGATCAGTAGCAGGATGGTCAGTAAAGTGCCGATAATCATCAGCTTTTTTGCAGCTCCTCTTGTAAGAATGCCTGCACGTCCTGCAGGTCTGCATTTGGATAGATAAAGGACTCTCCAAGGCCCTTTGCAAGAATCAGGGGAACTTGCCCGGCGCGTGCTTTCTTGTCCTGCCGCATCGCCTCAACTATCGCATCCTCTGGATACGGTCCGCCGGGGAGCGCCGAAAGCGTGATTTGCAAGCCGCTTTGCGCGATCAATCCAGCAGCAAGCTCTGCGTCAGCCGCGCTCATCAAACCAAGCCTGGCTGAATAGCGAAGGGCAAGCACCATTCCGGTACCGACAGCCTCTCCATGTAGCAATTCAGGCCCATAGCCGTTCGCCGCCTCCAGTGCGTGTCCAAACGTATGGCCGAGATTGAGCAGCGCGCGCACGCCGCCTTCGCGTTCATCCTGAGCGACAATTCCTGCTTTCGCCCGGCATGACACAGCCACGGCCTCACTAATCGCATCAGGCTGCAGCGCCAGAACGTTAGCGCCGTGCTTTGCGAGCCAATCGATAAAGGCGCGGTCATTGATCAGCCCATACTTGATAATCTCAGCATACCCGGCCCGGCGCTCGCGCTCAGGCAGTGTTTTCAGAATTCCCGTATCGGCGATCACCAGTTGAGGCTGATAGAACGCGCCGACCAGGTTCTTGCCGTGCCCAGAATTGACCGCCGTTTTGCCGCCGACTGAACTATCAACCTGCGCCAATAGCGTTGTTGGTACCTGCACAAATTTCATACCGCGCTTCAACAGGGATGCGGCAAGCCCGGTCAGGTCCCCGATCACGCCACCGCCAAAGGCTAAAAGCACATCGTCGCGGCCGGCGCCGCTGGCCAGAAGCCAGTCAAGCACCTCGCCGAGCTGCGTCCAATTCTTCGTGCCTTCACCGGCGGGCAGGACTTTCTCGAGCGTATCGAACCCCGCCGCCGCCAAGCCCTTGCGGAGCGCATCGCCATGCAGCCCCCAAACGGTTTCATCGCTGATTACAAAACCCCGTTTCTGGCTCGCAAACGGCTCGATCAGCTCGCCGGCACGAGCGATCAGGTCATCACCAATCAGAATGTCATAGCTGCGCGCGCCGAGGTCCACGCGGACGGTCAGGGGCTGGCTCAAGGTATCGGCGTCCATGTCTCCAGGGCCTTAATAATCGAAGTGACCGTCTTGGATTGCGGCCCGTCCACACTGTGAACAGTTAGGTCAGCGAGCTCATATATAGGACGGCGCTCATCAAACAAGCTTGCCAATACTTGCTTTGCATCCGGGCGACGCAGCAAGGGCCGGTGATTGCGGCGCGATACGCGCTTCCACAAGGTCTCCAGATCGGCATTAAGCCAGACTGTGACAGCATTCTTGCGCATCATTTCGCGGGTATGAGGGTTGAGATAAGCGCCGCCGCCGGTGGCCAGGACTTGCGGCGGCTCGCTCAACAGTCGCTCCAGCACTTTATGCTCAACCCGGCGAAACTCCTCTTCGCCGTGCAGCGCGAAGATATCGGCCACGGACAATCCCGCCGCTTTTTCGATCTCGTCATCGCTGTCGATAAAGGGACGACCGAGCTTTGTCGCCAGGCGGCGACCAACCGTTGATTTGCCCGCGCCCATTAATCCGACGAGTGCGACCGTGCGGTCAGCCCACGCCGCCTCATTTCTGTCGGGTTTCAAGGTACTAGATCGGTCTTCAGCCATGGTCTTTTCGGGTCAGCAATTCCTGTCCTATATAGACGAAGCAGATCCGGCAATCTTTGGCCACCGGTTTAGCGTGCGAAAGGCAAGACAATCATGCGCAAATGGCTCATCATCCTGAGCATCCTCGTCGCCGCCGTGCTTGGCGTGCTGTGGTGGCTAGGCAATTCCATGTCCGACCAGAAACCCGAAGCTGGCGAGGTCCGGATGGAGATTGAACATGTGCTCTAAACCTGCGCTTGGCGCAGTGTTGGGGGCCGCCTTACTGGCGATGAGCAGTGCTTCGGCGCAAGTAGAGTCGGAAAGCCTGGGCGACCTCAGCGCCTGGGGGCAGCGGTATCTGTCCGTCGATGAGTCGGAATTCCCAAATGATCTCTGGCAGCGGTCGAATGACGATACCTTGCTGGCATTGATGCAATCTGTTCGCACCGCCGATCTCAGCCCGGCTGAGCGGCGGCTACTCAGGCGGACCATTCTGTCTCCCGCAACCCGGCCCGTTGGGTCCAAGGCTGAATTGCTGTTGGCAGAGCGTGCCAGGTTGATGTTGGAACTTGGCGAAGCACGCGCAGCGGCCGCGTTGGTGCCGCAACTTGCTGCTGACTCGAGCGGCCTCGATGCCGAAACCCTGGCCGTCGATCTCGACATGGCGAGCGGTCAAGAACTCACGGCGTGTTCAAAACTCGACGGCCCCGTCCGAGCGGAGAGCTATTGGCTGAAGCTTCGCGCCGTCTGCGCGGTCCTCGAGGATAATGTCGCGGGCGCACAGATCGCGATTGAGGTCGCTGAGGCGCAAGGCGCGATGGATGACTGGACCATCGCTGCGATTTTTGCCTCGTCCGGCGACTCTCCGAACCCGCCAGAAGCGCGCTTCGATACAGGCCTCAACATTGCGCTATCGGACAAAGCTGGGCTCGACCCAGTGGATGTAGAACCGGAACCCAATCGGCCAGATCTCGCTGCCGCCGTCGCACAGCGCCCCGGCGTTCCAGCCGATGTCCGCGCGCGCTTTGCAGAAGCCGCCAGTGAAATCGGTTTGGTGGATGCCGCTGACCGGCGCAATATCCTGCTGTCACGACTGGAAGACCCTGAATATGAGCCGGATTCTCTCCTGGAGCAGGTCTTGCGCGATCTGAATGACCCTCTTGTCAGTGATGAGGATCGCGCGGCGGGGCTTGCCGATGTGCTGCAGCGTGCCGCCCGCGGCGGTATTGCTGAGTATCGCAGCACCGCAAAACTGTTCGAAGCCGATCTCGCTAATCTGTCGCAAAGCGAAGTGACGGCCGATTATTCTCTGATTTACGCCCGCGCTGCAACGATTGGCGGGGACCGTGATCTCGCTCAATCCTGGATGACCGCGCTTAATCTGAGCGAAAATGCGCGCGAGAAACGGTTCGAGGTTGCTGTTTTGAACGCGGTCGACGTCATTGCCGGCCGGGTGTCTTCCGCGAAAGCCATGGGCGCGGTGGAGAAGCGCCTCATCTCAACCGCAGATTCGACAGATCGCGAGGATCTTGCCGCGTCGATTTTCACACTATGGGCAGGGCTCGACATTCCATTATCCCCAATTGCGCGGGATTTCGTCTTACAAACTTCGGATACCGACATTCGCCTGGCTCAGGGGCAGGTCACCAGTCTGAAAGCCGCGGCGAAGGCCGATGCGGTCGGTGAGTCAGCACTGATGGTGCTGGCGATGACCGGCGGTGACGCCGGGGCGCTCGCAGGGCCGGACAAGATCGTGCTGCTGGAAACTCTGGTCGCTATTGGCGCCGAAGACATTGCCCGCGACCTGGCGCTGGAAATGACCGGCTTCTGGAAGGAGACTGAGTAATGCTTAAGTCAATTGCGACGACGGTTGCCGTCTTGGGTCTGACCGCCTGTGTCAGCGTCAAAGCGCATCACCATGGCGACAGCGCTGCGGTGAAGCCGCCGCCCGGATCCAACCTGATGCTGCGCGGACCGATCACCATTTCCGACGATCTTGAAGTAATTATCTCTGACGTGGTGATTCCCGCGGGCGCGTCGGTTCCGCGCCATTATCATCCGGGCGAGGAATTCGTGTATGTGATTGAAGGCTCGGCCGTACACATTGAAGCGGGTAAGCCTAATCAGATCCTAGAAGCCGGCGACGCTTATGTTATCTCGCCTGAAGCCGAGCACGCTCCACGCGGCGGCCCAGAGGGCGCACGCGCAATTGTCTTCCGCGTCCACAAAGCCGGATTGCCCGAGCGCATCAACATGAGCGATGAAGGCCCGGTGCCGGATGTGCAAGCATTCGAACTCGGAGTCGAGGCCGAGAAGATCACGACGCTAATGGATAATATCGAGTCGCGGGGTGATTATCACTGCCACGCCATGTCGAGGCCGGCGAGTGTTTGCCACCTGGAAAATCATCGCGAACTTTATGTGTTCACAGAGCCCGGCGACATGGCCCATCCGGCGGCGCTGTTTCGCGGATTTGTACTGGCTGAAGATGGTACCCCGCAGCTACAAGAGCGCGGCTGGGCAGCTGGTGACGAAGACGCCGCGAAGGTGTTCTTTTCAACGATCGGGATTTGGCCAGAAACGGGCGGTCGACCAGGTTAAATCTATCAGCTCGCGGCCTTGAGCGCCTCATTCGCTTGCAGGTCGCCATCATAGAGCGCCCGGCCAAGGATTGATCCGGCGATTGGGCGCTGCCCCGCATGCGCGCGAAGATCATGAATATCTTGCACGCTGGCGACCCCGCCGCTGGCGATCACCGGGATGGAGACAGCGTCCGCAAGCGCGCCAGTGAAGGCCACATTGACGCCGGTCTTCATACCATCGCGGGCAATGTCAGTCACAATCAGCGCAGCCACGCCGCAGCCCTCGAATGCCTTGGCGAGCTCAATTGCCGACATGTCGGAGGTTTCCGCCCAGCCTTCAACGGCGACCATGCCATCTTTCGCATCGATACCGACGACGATCTGTCCCGGCAATGCGCGCGCGGCGTCCTTGACAAGCTCTGGGTTGCGGAGCGCCGCAGTGCCGAGAATGACACGGGAAATGCCCGCCTCAAGCCAGGCATCAATATGCGCCCGCGTCCGGATGCCGCCGCCAAGCTGAACCGGGACATCCGTGGCCGCAAGGATAGCGCGCACGGCTGAACTATTTGCGCTTTCGCCTTCGAAAGCCCCGTTCAGATCGACCACGTGAAGGTTTTGGAACCCAGCGGCTTTGAACTGCGCGGCTTGATTGCCAGGATCAGGATTGTACTGCGTTGCCTGATCCATTTCGCCGCGCAGCAGGCGCACGCACTGACCATCTTTGAGATCAATCGCGGGGTAGAGTTGGAAGCTCATGATGGGTTCCAAAGTACAAAATTGGATAGGATTTGCAGGCCGACGTGCTGGCTTTTTTCCGGGTGGAACTGCGTTGCAAAAATATTGTCGCGTGCCACAGCAGCAATGATTGTCTCGCCATACTCTGTCGTCGCTGCAATGTCGCTCTGCGCCGGATCACGGTAGGCATAAGAGTGAGTGAAATAGACGTGCGGGTCATCGCCAAGACCGGCGAGCACGGGGTGATCCTGCCTCAAGGCTAATTCGTTCCAGCCCATGTGTGGCACCGCAAGGTCGTCTCCAGGCGTGATCCGGTCAATATCGCCAGGAAGCCAATTGAGCCCCGGCGTCTCGCCATCCTCCAAACCGCGGGTGGCAAGCAATTGTTGACCAACACAAATGCCAAAGAACGGTACGCCACGCTGCATCACGGTTTGTCGCAATGCCTCCACCAGACCATCGCGCGCCCGCAGGTTTTCGGCACAATCAGCAAAGTGACCGACTCCTGGCAAGACAATACGGTCCGCGTTGGCGATCGCATCGGGATCGGCGGTGATCCGGATTTCGCGAGTTTTCTTGGCATTGTTCGACGCCACCCGCAGCGCCCGTGCGGCGCTGTGCAGGTTTCCAGACCCGTAATCGATGAGCGCGATCATTCTCATGGCTGCGCCCTTAGCCGAGACGCTTGCTGAGGGAAAGGGACAAGGCCGCGCAGCTGCAGCATTTCGCGACGATAGGCTGGCCAATTCTTGGTCCAAGGGGCAGGAGTGGAGCAAATTCGCGCGAAATCCCGGAGGACACCCCATGTCGCTGCCAGAAACCTATCTACAAATGGTCTCAACCGTCACTGAAGACGCAACGCTTCGAATGGAGCTGGTTGAGAAGAAAATGCCTGAGCCAAAACCCGACCAGATTATCGTGCGGGTCGAGGCAACACCGATCAATCCGTCTGATCATGGCGTCATGTTCGGTTGGTCCAATATGGCGGCGGCCACCAACTCAGGCTCCGGCAAGGACACGGTTCTGACAGCTCCGGTCCCTGAACAGGGTATGCGGATGATGAAAGCCCGCTTGGGTCAGGCGCTCCCAGTCGGCAATGAAGGCGCCGGAACTGTGGTCGCTGCCGGTGAAGGCGATTATGCGCAAAGCCTGCTTGGCAAGACGGTCGCGGTTATGGGGGGCGGCATGTATGGCCAGTATCGCGCCGTCGAAGCGATGATGGCGCTGCCACTGCACGAGGGAAACACCGCCAAGGAAGGCGCGTCTTGTTTTGTGAACCCGCTCACAGCACTCTGCTTCCTCGAAACCATGCGAATGGAAGGACACAGCGCCATCGTCCACACCGCTGCGGCGTCCAATCTTGGCCAGATGCTCAACCGGATTTGTCAGGCAGACGGGGTCGATCTCGTGAACATTGTCCGCAAGCCGGAGCAGGAAAACATCCTGCGCGACCTCGGCGCAAAATACATCGTCAATTCGAGCACAGACAGTTTCATGGCAGACCTAATCGACGCCATTCACGAAACGGGCGCGACGCTCGGATTTGACGCCACCGGAGGTGGAAAGCTCGCCTCTGACATTCTCGCAGCAATGGAAGGTGCAGCCGCACGCACGCCGGGCGCTTACAGCATTTACGGCTCCGTCGCGCACAAGCAGGTCTATCTCTATGGCGGGCTCGACACATCGCCGACCGTGCTGAGCCGCGGTTATGGCATGGCCTGGGGCGTCGGTGGCTGGCTTCTGCCAAACTTCCTCGCGAAGGCCGGCCAGGATGTTGCCATGCGCCTGCGCAAGCGGGTTGCGGATGAGCTGACTACGACGTTCGCCAGCAATTATACCGGTGAGCTGTCGTTGTCAGAGGCACTGCAGGCCGAAAATGTCGCGAAATACAATGCCAAGACGACCGGTCAGAAATACCTGATCTGTCCGCAAAATCCGGTCTAGAGGCTGCCCTTGGTGCTGGCAGGAGCTCCGGCGAGTTTTGCGTCCGGAGCGACTGCCATGCGTAGCGACCTGGCGACAGCTTTGAAGCAACTCTCCGCAATGTGGTGATTGTTTTCGCCATACAGGTTCTCAATGTGCAGGCACATGCCGCCATTACCCGCGAGGGCCTGGAAGAACTCCTTGAACAGCTCAGTGTCCATGTCGCCAATCTTGTCGCGATCGAACGTCACGTTCCAGACGAAATAGGGCCGTTTACACAGGTCCACCGCCGCACGGCTGAGGGTCTCGTCCATTGGCAGATAGGCGTGACCATAACGGGTGATGCCTGCAAAATCGTCGAGCGCTGACTTAATCGCCTGCCCGATGACAATACCGGTATCTTCGACTGTATGGTGACCATCAATGTGCAGGTCGCCGTGAGCTGTGACCGTCAGATCGATAAAGGAATGGCGGCCCAGCGCGTCCAGCATATGGTCAAAAAACCCAATACCTGTCGCGATATCGGTCTTACCAGTGCCATCCAGATTCACCGTTACCGTAATGTCGGTTTCCTTGGTTTTGCGCGTGATTGTAGCGGTTCTGTCAGTCATGCCGGTCCACTTAGGGCTTAATCAAGGGTTCGACTAGCACAGATCTGTTCACGACTCCCTAAACAATTGTTGCAACAACAGGTTGAGGGTTGAGTCGGGTAGAAGGCTTCTGAGTGACACCAATTCGAGCATTAACCAGGTCTGTGGCGAGGGCGAGCTTCTCCAATGTGCTGACATTGGCAGCAATGATGCTCGGCCTTTTGCTGTCCAGCGCGTTTACGGTGTTCTACTTCTCGCAATCCTGGAACGCCCACCAGAATGCCCGTCACTATAACGGTGTACAGCTATCACATATGCTCGGCGCTTCCTACGCTGATGGCGATGTTCCGGCGATCGAAATGGCGCTTGATGGCCCACTCGCCGGACGCGCTGTGCTGCGCGATACCGAGGGCAATGACCTGTTTGGAAGCGTCACGCCGCAGTTTGAACGCAAGGCAGAGTCATTCCCGATCGGCCAGGGTGGTGAAGCTCTCGGCACCCTGACTTACGCCTCCAGCCGACCTTTTACGCCGCCTTTGCCTTACTGGCTCGCTGCCTTGCTTTGCGTTTCGATCTCTGCCATCTCAGCCCTGATCATGCGCGCCTTCGCCCGCACCGTTGGTCAGTCGGTCAACCAGGCAACCAAGCTGATCAGCGACTATAGCCTCGCCGGAACCGGCCGCCGCCGGGTCACGGACTTCACCTTTTCGGAATTCCGCCAGCTGGCGCTTGAAACCACCCGGGCCACCCGCCGTGTGTCCAAGGAATTGGAAAACCTGCGCGCGTCGGCGCGTATAGATGAGCGTACAGGCCTGCTTACCGAACGTGCTTTCCATGACGAAGTTCGCGAAACGATTCAGGGCCTGACCCCAGCCGGACACGCGGTGCTGGTCACCATCGAGTTCGAACCGCAAACCCCTGGCGCTGATGGGACCAATCTCAGCCTCTCGACCGACGCCCACACCGAAGTCGCTGATCGCCTACGCATCTTTGCCAGCCAGGCCGCTGCCAAGCACGGGCATTTCCCCGCCAACTGGCTGCTCGGCAGCCTATTTGCCGAGAAATACGCAATCCTGATCAAGGAAAACGTGACGCGCGATGAGACCGCCGCGATTATTCGCGAATTGCTTGGTGAGTTCCGGATCCCGCTGCGTTTCAACCAGCAGACCCTGCCGGTGGCCTTGCGCGGGTCGATCGTGTTGATGCCGCAGGACGGTGACAGCCTCAACCGCGTCATGGACCGCGCGCAGGCGACGATCGAAGATCTTAAGCAAAAGTCACGTACTGGCTTTGCCTTCTACTCGCCAAAGCTGGAGCGCCAGCGCGACGCCAAGCTGAAGCTCGAAGCTGAGTTGCGCCAGGCCGTCGCCGAAGACCGCTTCATTCCGCTGTTCCAGCCCAAGATTGACCTGCAGACCGGTCGCATCTCCGGCACCGAAGCCCTAGCCCGCTGGCAACTTGAGAATGGCCGCTTGGTCTCGCCATCTGTCTTCATCGAACTGGCCGAAGAAACAGGCCTGATCAGCCAGATTGGTGAGCAGATCATGCGCAAGGCCTGTGTCGAAACCGCCAAATGGGCGCAGGAAGGTTATCGCGTCAATCTCGCCGTCAACGTCTCACCGCGCCAGTTCGAGAATGACAACCTCGCCGAAGCCATCCTCGACGCGCTGGCCAAATCCGGCCTGCCACCCCGCCAGTTTGAGATCGAGATCACTGAAAGCCTCGCCATTCAGCAGCCGGACCGTGTGCGCGCTGTTGTTGAGCCGCTGCAACGCCTTGGCATCAAACTCGCCATGGACGATTTCGGCACCGGACACTCTAACCTCGCCGTCCTCACCCAACTCGACTTCGACGTCTTCAAGATTGACCGCCAGTTCCTGACCGGCACGCCACACGATGCGCAAGCGAATGCAATCGTCGACATGATCTTGTCCATGGCGAACTCGCTGGAGATGAAAATTGTCGGCGAAGGCATTGAAACCGAGGCTCAGGCTCAATTCCTCACCGAGCGCCAGTGCGACATCGGGCAGGGCTTCCTTTACAGCCCGCCGGTCACGGCTCAGGCGTTTGGAGAAATGCTGAAATCTCAACCCTTTATGGCCAAGAAACTCAGCGCATAGCGGATCGCAAGTCGACAAGGGGCTTGCAATTTTGCGATTTCCCAGCCATTTAGAGTTTTATGATAAACGATAAATCTTCGATCGGCCCAGAATGGCATGGTACGACCATTCTCGCCGTCAGAACCGACAAGCACGTCGCCATGCTGAGTGATGGACAAGTGTCCATGGGTCAGACCGTGATGAAGGGAAATGCGCGCAAAGTTCGCCGTATCGGCGGCGGCGATATTCTCGCTGGTTTCGCCGGCGCCACCGCTGACGCGTTCACGCTATTTGAACGGCTGGAACAAAAACTCGAACGCTTCCCCAATCAGCTTCAACGCGCCGCGGTCGAACTCGCCAAGGAATGGCGGACGGAGAAGTATCTGCAAAAGCTCGAAGCGCTGCTCATCGTGGCCGACAAGGAAACCACACTGGTGATTACCGGGTCTGGCGATGTGCTGGAGCCCGAATATCCAGTGGTCGCGGTCGGCTCTGGTGGCAATTACGCCCTGTCAGCGGCGCGGGCGCTGGTCGATTATGAGAAAGACGCCGAAACACTCGGCCGTAAGGCAATGGAAATCGCCGCCGATATCTGCGTCTACACCAATGCGCATTTCACGGTGGAGGTGCTCGATGTTTGACCGAACTGACCTTCGCGCCGCTGTTGGCGCTAACGTCCTGAGCGCCGATCAGGCCTCACGGCTGGAAGCATTCTTGCTGTCGCGCAAGGACGACGGCGTCGGCCAAGAGGTCATTGGGCAAGAGAATTTGCGCTTCCTGGCCAATTTCAATGACGTCTTCATCACGCTTGGCCTCGTCATCCTGTTTATTGGCGTCTCGACCATGGTTGGCATGGTTGCGAGCCCAGCTTTGATCTCTGGAAACATTATGGCGGGTGTTTTATCGGCCTTTGTCGTTGGCGGTCTCGCCTGGGTGTTGCTGGAATATTTCTGCGGGCGGCGACGCCTGCTGCTCCCCAGCATGGCGCTGACGCTGATGTTCACGGGATTTGTCTCGCTCGGCATTATAGCCTTGGTCGCGAATTCCATGGGGATCGGGATTGAGTTCGACGTGCTGGACATTTTCAGCACAACTGGACGCCTCGGCGTGACAGCCTTCCTTGCAGCTGCAGCCGCAGCCAGCGCGATTTACTTGCGTTTCCGGCTGCCTTTCTCGCTCGCCGTGATCGCGCTTGGCGTGGCCGGCGCAATATATGTGTTCCTGGGATTTTTCGGCAACAGCGCCTGGCTGATTGGTGGAGTTGGCTTCTTCCTGATGGGCATTTGCACGCTGTCAGTGGCAATCTGGTACGACATGAAAGACCCTGAGCGTATTCGTAAAGCCTCCGACAATGCATTCTGGCTACACCTTGCGGCGGCCCCACAAGTGATCATCGGCGTCAGCACGATGGTGACGGGATCGAACATCTTTGCCGGCTCAACCAGTGGCACCGACAATGCGACTCAGGGCCTGGCCTTGCTGGGCGTGTTGCTGGCCATCGGACTGATTTCACTGGCGCTCAATCGCCGGGCGTTGATCGCTGCGAGCTTGGTGACCTTCATCATCACGCTCAGTTTCGTGCTCAGCCGCGCCGGTCTAGACGCCTCAAATATCTTCATCATGGTGACGATCCTGATCGGCACGGGTGTGGTTCTGCTCGGCGCTGGTTGGAAGACGGCGCGCAGGGCAGCGCTTGTAATTTTCCCGAAAGGCGGCACATGGGGTCGAGTATTCCCGCCCGAACTCGCTTAAGAGACGCCGCATGACCACTTTGACGCCTGCCGAGATTGTCTCGGAGCTTGATCGCCACATTGTCGGACAAACAGATGCCAAACGCGCAGTTGCGCTCGCCCTGCGCAATCGCTGGCGCCGCAAGCAAGCGCCGGAAGGCTTGCGCGAGGAAATCACGCCCAAGAATATTCTGATGATCGGGCCCACCGGCGTCGGCAAAACAGAGGTCTCTCGCCGTCTCGCCAAACTCGCCAATGCGCCATTTCTGAAGGTCGAAGCGACCAAGTTCACCGAAGTCGGCTATGTCGGCCGTGACGTCGAACAGATCGTTCGTGACCTTGTTGAAGCCGCGATTGGTATGCTCCGCGAGCAGAAACGAAAAACTGTCGAGGAGCAAGCGCGCGACACTGCCGAAGAACGTCTGCTAGACGCGCTGGTCGGTGCCGATGCTCAATCCTCCACCCGCGAAGTGTTCCGACGCAAACTCCGGGATGGGGAGCTCGACGACAAAGCGGTCGACATTGATCTGGCTGAAACCAGCAATCCGATGCAGAGCATGGACTTCCCCGGCGGCGGCGGTTCGATGAGCATGATCAATCTCAGCGATATGCTGGGCAAGGCCATGGGCCAGCGCACCAAGCGCGTGCGAACTACAGTGGCTGAGGCCTATAAGCCTTTGATCGATGAGGAAGCCGACAAGCTAATCGACGAAGATACGATTGCGCGTGAGGCCGTTCGTGCCGTCGAAGAGGACGGCATCGTCTTCCTCGATGAGATCGACAAGGTTGCCCGCTCTTCTGGCCGTTCTGGCGCAGATGTCAGCCGCGAAGGCGTTCAGCGGGACTTGCTGCCACTGATCGAGGGCACAACCGTGTCGACCAAGCGCGGACCGGTAAAAACTGATCATATTCTGTTTATTGCCTCCGGCGCCTTCCATGTCGCCAAGCCATCAGATCTGCTACCGGAATTGCAGGGTCGCTTGCCGATCCGAGTCGAATTGACCGCGCTCAGCAGGGACGATATGCGCCGCATCCTGGTTGAACCGGAAGCTTCGCTAATCCGCCAGCACCAGGCGCTGATGGACGCCGAGAATGTCACGCTCGAATTTGAAGAAGCCGCCATTGATGCACTCGCCGACCTTGCGGTGAAAGTGAATGACACAGTCGAGAACATTGGAGCGCGGCGCCTGCACACAGTGATGGAGCGCTTGCTTGATGAGATCAGCTTTACCGCCTCTGACCGCGAGGGCGAGACCGTGATGATCACTTCAGATTATGTCGCTGCCCAGCTGTCAGATCTCGTCGGCAATGCGGACCTATCCAAGTTCATTTTGTAGCGATCTGCGGCGCGGGACTCTAATCGACGAATACGTTTGCGGGCTCTTTCTTATCACCTGTTGAAGGCTTACGCACGCCGCGCTGCGCGATCAGAATGCCGATCAGAATGAGCAGGCCGCCGCCTGCCTGAATGGGTGCCAGGGGTTCATCAAACAGTTGCCAGGAGATCGCTGCCGCCACGACCGGCTGCACAACAACCAGAACGCCCGCAATGGCCGCCGGCGTGTGCCCCAGTCCGGTAATGATCAGGCCCTGCCCTCCGACTTGCACGACCAGCGCCAGGAACAAGGGCACGATGAAACCGCTGAGGTTCACGGGCAAAAAACTCTCTCGAAACAGCAGCACCATCAAGGCCGCGACAATGATTTCGAACACTGTCAGCCAGAATATGGTCTCCAGTCCACTCAGCGTCCGGCGAGCCACTTTCGACGCGACGATATAGCAGGAAACGAGTAGCGCCGCGCCAAGCGCAAGGGCATCGCCGCGAATATCAGTCTTCCCATCAGCGCCGCCACCGAGCGTCAGCGCTGCAGCCCCGGCCATCGCGATGAGCGCAGCCAGGAACCAGATCGGGGTCGGTCGCTCCTTGAGGAATATCCAGGCCGTCAGTCCGACCCCTACATTGCCGAGATTGACGATGAAAGTAGAATTGGCCACCGTCGTGAGTGTCAGCGCCCAATGCCAAAGGCCGATATCCACGGCAAAGCAGGCCGCAGCGATGACAACGAACTTGTTCGGCTTCGCGGGCAATCGCCGCTCGACCAAAAGCACGAGCAAAAATAGGACAGGCGCGGCAAAAACGTAGCGCCAAAAGGCAATCGCCTGCGGGCCAAGATCATCTAGGCCAAGGCGCAGTCCGATGGGCGCAAAGCCGATGCAAACACCGCCCAAGAAAACCAGGAGCGGGCCAAACCAGACCGGCATGGGCACATTTGGCTTTGATTCTGTCATACTAGCGATACCCCAACCGCGCCCGGATTTGATCTGCCGTCATACCGTCCGCGCGAAGGCTCGCAAGCGAAATGCTCTGCTGGCGCTTTGAAAGCTTGACACCTGTGTCATCGAGCAACAATTCATGGTGCTCGTAGACAGGCGCTGGCCAGCCCATCAAAACCTGAATCAGCGTCTGGATGTGCGGGGCGTCCATCAAATCCTCACCGCGAATGATGTCCGTCATGCCTTGCAGGGTATCATCATGCGTGGCGGCAACATGATAAGCGCTTGGGCTATCCTTGCGAGCCAGAACGATGTCTCCCTCTCTGTCAGGATCCGCGGTCTGGGTTTTGAGCCCATCCGCCGTACGTTCTGTATAGGCGAGGGATTGCCAGGCCTCGCTGAGCGCCGCGCGGCACGCCGCGAGCGATAGTCGCCACGCGAAGGGTTCACCCGCCTCCAATCGCGCCGCCTCTTCGTCTACGTTATGAGGGCCGGGCCGCAAAGGATCTGCGAGCGTTACCAAGTCTTTCCGCGAGCGAAAACAGCGATAAGTGAGCCCGCGTTCAGTCAGCGCGTCTACGACCGCGGCATAGTCGGCAAAGTGATCAGACTGGACACGAACTGGCTGCGGCCAGCTTAGTCCGAGCCAGGCCAGGTCCTCATAGATGGCGTTGGTGTATTCGGGACGGCACCGCGTGGTGTCGATATCCTCAATCCGCAGCAAAACCTCTCCGCCGGTCTCCTCGGCACGGCGCCAGACGTGGAAGGCGGACGCTGCATGCCCCAGATGCAGGTAATAGGTAGGAGACGGCGCAAACCGGGTTCGAAACACGCTCAACTGTGATCTCCCTGACGCAGCCACCAGATGAATCCTGCCCTAGCAGTCATTTTACGTTGCGAGAATACCTGTCTCTGCGGTATCGGGAAGCTGATTATCCACATGGCTGGACGTACAGTATGCCGACACAGTTTTCTCCTCTGATCGATTGGTTCAATGCGACCATCGCAGGCTCCGCGCTATGGAGCGGATTTGGACTACTTGCGGCAATCATACTGGCAATCTGGCTGATTTGGTCTGTCGCGAAGATGTTGGCGCGCGGCGTCCGAGCGATCTCTGACTCTCTTGCCAGCCGTAAGCGTCAATCGACACAAGGGTTCGGCATTGCTGTCGCACCGGTCATAGGTTCCGGAGGAAGCGCGCAGACAAAAGCCATCGTGAAAGCGCTGGATACGCATCTCGGCCTGTTCACATTCGGGTCGCCGTTTGAGGTCGTCAAAGCCCCACGTATTCGCACCAAAGGCGCCAAGGGACTGCGCTCATCGGCAATTAGGTATCTGGAAAAATCCTCTACCGATCTGGTCCTTTGGGGCAATCGACAGGGCGGCAAGCAATCGCCTTCACAGATAGAGATATTGTCCTGTGGCGGATCTCTTTCGCCCGCCGATGCGCATCATTTTGAAGGCTATTTCCCGGTCCTCAATGCCCAGAACGAGGAAGCGACGTCACGTATCGTTGCCTATCTCGTCGCGCGCGCCCTGCAACCGGGCCTCTCCGACGGTAGCGCGTTTAAAGCCGAGAAGCTCGAACCGGTGGCGAACATTCTGGTTGAGTGTCTAAACGATCCGGACGCTCTGCAGGACCGCACCCGGCGCACGATTGAGCACGATTACTCATCCATGGCGCTGCATATTGGCGGCGAGATGCACCTGAAACGTGTCGCGGAGCTCCGCCGTAAGCGTTTGAGCTCCGGCGAAACGCTGCCGCCAACCTTTGAAGTGCATGCCCGCATCGACCTTGGCCGCGCGCTGCTCGGCCTGTCCGCCATCAACTTTGATCCGGTCCGCGTTCGTGAAGCGATGGATCATTTGAAGATTGCCGTTGAGATGCTGAAAGGCGATCCGATCCTGCAAATGGCGCAGGCGACAAATCAGGCGGTTCAGCAAGGACAAGCCATGCTGGCCAATCGCAAGCGTTTCTCCGTCACAGGCGGATCGACGATTTAGCTCATGCTTTAATCGAGCGCGTGCGCACCCGGCATTGGGCAGCTCACACCGGTCCCACCGATGCCGCAATAACCGCCCGGATTCTTGGCCAGATATTGCTGGTGATAGTCTTCCGCAGGATAGAAAGCATCCAGCGTCTTGACCTCAGTTGTGATTTCACCGCGCCCAGCCGCTGTCAGAGCAGACTGATAAGCCGCTTGGCTCGCCTGTACGGCCGCCAGATCCGTCTCATCCGAGACATAGATGGCAGACCGATACTGTGTGCCGATATCATTGCCCTGGCGCATACCCTGGGTCGGATCGTGGCTTTCCCAGAACAGTTTCAACAGAGCGTCGAGCGTGACAATTGCGGGATCATAGACGACCCGCACCACTTCAGTATGACCCGTCTGACCTGAGCAAGCCTCTTCATAGGTCGGGTTCGGCGTATAGCCGCCAGCATACCCAACCTGCGTGACGTAAACGCCTTCGGTTTCCCAGAATACGCGTTCAGCGCCCCAGAAACATCCAAGCGCAAAGACGATCTCGCGTTGACCTTCCGCTGCTGGCGCATTGAGGTCGCGGCCATTGACGAAATGGGTGGTCGCGGTTGGGATCGCCATCGCACGTCCAGGCAAAGCGGTGTCACGGGATGGCAGGGCAAGCGGCTTTCGAGAGAACAGCATGGAACGACCTCGTTTCTGGTTCAGATCCTCAATATGGTCCATGTGCAGCCAACTGCAATGTCATGGCTTGCGATATTGCTCACCTGAAGTATACAGCGCGGCTTACGGTGAGGTGGCCGAGTGGTCGAAGGCGCACGCCTGGAACGCGTGTAGGCGGTATCCCCGTCTCCAGGGTTCGAATCCCTGTCTCACCGCCACCAAACGAACTCTAATATAAATACTTGAAATTTAAGCGATAATAGAGGAGCTGGAATTGTCAGCGGAACTTGCTCTTAAGAAGCGCAGTTTAGCATCGTGGGATGACCAAATCGCTTTTCCGCTACTTCAAAACTTCGCCCGAGATCATCCAACTTGCGGTGATGATGTATGTCCGGTTTCCACTCTCTTTGAGAAATGTCGAAGACCTCCTCCATGAACGCGGGATCGATGTTTGCCACGAAAGCGTAAGGCTTTGGGTCGATCGTTTCGGGCCGATTTTCGCCGGTAAGATCCGAACAAAGCGTGCCTCTTTCATGCGACAGCATACGCAATGGCAGTGGCACCTGGATGAGGTCTTCGTGAAGATCAAAGGCGTGCAGCACTATCTCTGGCGCGCCGTCGATCACGAAGGTGAGGTCTTAGAGAGCTACGTCACCAAAACACGCGATAAGCCGGCCGCTCTTAGGTTCCTGAAGAAAGCCATGAAGCGGTATGGAGCGCCCAGAACGGTCATTACAGACCGGCTTCGATCCTATGGCGCTGTTATGAAAGAGCTCGGAATGGACGACCGCCAGGAGGTCGGTCGCCACTTGAATAACAGAGCTGAGAACAGCCACCTGCCCTTCCGGCGAAGAGAGCGGGCAATGTCGAGATTTCGAAGGATGAGTAATCTACAGAAATTCGCCTCAACGCACGCTTCGTTCCATAATCACTTCAATCTAGATCGTCACATCAACCACCGCTCTACATTCAAATCGATGAGAAACGCCGCGCTTTCCGAATGGCGCCAGCTTCTGGCTGCATAAGACCCCCTACCCAATTCGCTGCTGGAGACGGGTTCGCGTTAGACTGACAGCACCGCCACTTGTGCTGACCCCATAGCGCAAAAGACCTTGCCGGTCACACCATCGCCGATCTATACGCGAAGCAGCCCTGTTTTTACGTCCGAGATGCATCACGCCTATGTCGAGTAGAGTTCTGAAATGGGGTCCTGCTGCGGTTTTATTCGCCATCACGCTGGTGTTCAGCTTGCTCTTTTATTATCGCGCGCCTTTCCATGACCATTGGGACATTGTTTCCTATTTTGGACCACTGAAAGACGGCACCCTCTCTTTCTCAGACCTGTTCGGTCTTCATGGAAATCACTGGCATGCGTCGGGTTACGTGGTGCAGCTTGGCCTCGGCGAGATGACAGCGATGGGACATTGGGCCGAAAGTCTGGCCAGTGTCGTCATCGCCGGTCTCGGTTTTATCGCTCTGGCACGTATCCTGGAGCGTGGCCTCAACCAATTTGAAGCCGAGCGCATGACGGCTTTTGCCTTTGCCGTGGCTGCGTTCTTTCTGTTTTCACTCGATCAGGCGGCCAATTGGCTGTGGGGGTGGCAGGTCGCCGTGTTCATTAATGTGACCGGCGCCCTGTGGGCGATTGAGCGCCTGACCTGCGGACCGCCGCGCCCAATCAATACGGCGATTGCAGCGTTCGCAGCTGCGCTTTCTGTCTATGCGTTTGGGACTGGTTGGGCGCTGATACCGATTGGATTTACCCTGCTGCTGCTTCACGGCGCCTGGAAATCGCGAGAAGGCCTTGGTTCACTGGCTGTTTGGACCGTGTTCACTGGCCTGCTGCTCTGGCACTTTACGTTAGCGCTGACTGATTCCTCAGCCGCATACACGGTCGACAGCACGCCAGATTTTGCAGACCCGGAAGCCCTATTGGGATTGATCCACTATGCGATCAATTTCGTCGCATCGCCGGTTGTTCGTTTTGCGCGGGATAGTTCGGTGCTTGCGTTCTTCATTGGCGCCGGGCTCATCATCTGGTCACTCTGGACCCTCCGCAGCGTTGCCAAAGACGATTGGCTGAAACGTGTTTCCGCGTTTCTGGCACTCGCCGCCTATTCCATGGGGGCAGGCCTTCTCACCGCGATTGGGCGTTGGGAGGGGTTTGGCGTCAAACATGCCTTTGTCAGCCGCTACATCTCCTTCGGTACCTTCTTTTGGATCGCGGTATTCACGCTAACTCTGATCGCGATTGCGCGCAGCTCGAACGCCTCGCGCAAAGTCGCGGTTGGCGCTCTTGGATTGTTTTTCGTTCTAAAGATTGGAAATATTCCAAGCGTTGTACAGAAGACGGTGGGTCTTTCGAACGACATCGAGGCCGCAGCGACCGTTCTGGCAAAAGATTATCCCGATGTGGAGCCGTCTGACTATAGCATCCTGATTCATCCAGGTCAGGAGGTTGAGAGTCGTCTTCAAGTACTTCAGCAGCACCGAGTCAGCCTGTTTGCAGACTCCCCGGACGAAGACGAGTGACACAGACGCCGTTGGGTGCGGCCAGGCACCGTTAATTGACCCTCAATCCCCGATCCTTTAAGCACTAACGCGACCGGGCCGAGACTTTTTGCGGGCCGCCAGACGCGTGGAATAACTGTCCGAGGGCCGCTTGAGCAATCCTTCCTCACACCTCTCCGTCGTCATTCCATTCTACAATGAAGTCGAAAACATAGCGCCGCTATTTGAACGGCTCTTGCCTGTTCTGAATTCAGTTTCGCAGAGCTGGGAAGTGATCTGTGTCGATGATGGCAGCAGCGATGAAACACACATCGCACTGCTTGAACAAAGGACAAGCGAGTCTCGCGTTCGCATCCTGAAACTCTCGCGAAATTTCGGCAAGGAAGCTGCAGTCTCCGCAGGGCTGCAGGCGGCAAGAGGCTCGACCGTCCTGTTGATGGATGGCGACCTTCAACACCCGCCTCAGACGCTGAAAGAAATGCTCGAAATCCAGGCTGGCGGCATAGATGTGGTCTACGGTCTGCGCCGCTCGCGCAAAACCGAAGGACGCCTCCGTAGCGCGCTGTCCTCAGCCTTCTACCATATGTTCTCGGGGACATCGGATGTTCGCATCCCAGCAGACGCAGGGGATTTCCGTCTGATGTCGCGGCGCGTGGTCGAGGCGCTGAACGCTCTGCCAGAGCAAAAGCGTTTCATGAAGGGCTTGTATGCCTGGGTTGGCTTCTCGCAACAAGCGGTGCTCTACGATGTCGAAGAGCGGCGCGCCGGAAAGAGCAAATGGTCGATCTCTCAGCTTTTCGGTTATGCTTGGAATGGGGTTGTCTCGTTCAGCGCAGCGCCGCTGCGAATGTGGTCGGTCATCGGCATCTGTATCGCCGCGCTGGCGGTCGCCTACGCGCTATGGGTGATTGTCGAAACCCTCGTTTATGGACGCGATGTGCCGGGCTATGCCACATTGGTCGTGGCGATTTTCTTCCTCGGCGGCTTGCAATTACTGAGCATTGGCGTGCTCGGGGAGTATATTGCCCGGATCTTTGCCGAAACTAAACAGCGCCCGCTATTTATCATTGAAGAGAAGAGCGGGTTTGACGCTGAACCTGATGAATAAGCATCTGCCGACTTTGATCCGTCTGTTTCGGTTTGGCGTGATTGGCGTTCTGGCAACAATTGTACACGCGGCGATTCTTTGGATTCTAGTTGAAACGGCTGGCCTTAGACCCTCCATTGCGACGATTTTCGCCTTTCTGGGCGCGTTGAACGTCTCGTATTTCGGGCACTACTACTTCACTTTCCGATCCACGGAGCCGCATCGCCGCGCTTTGCCAGGGTTTGTGCTCACAGCGGTGGTCGGCGCTTTTCTCACTTGGCTGTTTTTCGTGATCGCGACCGAAATTCTATCCTGGCATTATTGGATCGCGTTCGGCATCACGATTGTCCTGGTACCACTTTTCGTATTCTTCGTCTCTCGCCGGGTGGCGTTTGAGCGCCCGGACCGATCTGATCAGACGTAAGCAAGTCGCTCCGATCTGCCTCTTAGCAGCGCCAGATCACCAAGCGCCGAGACGACGGAACCGGATTTCGCGAAGCTCAATGGCGCGCGTCTTGTCCGGAACGACCGGTCGAACAGAGATATAATCGAACCCGCCAGGGGCCTCGAGGATCTTCTGAGGGATATTCACTTCAGCCGTGTAGGTGTCCCAATCCGGTTTCAGATCGAACCGCGTCCAGCCCGTATCGCCGACATAGCCGGAAGAGTAGTTAAACTCGAACGCCTGCGCGCCTCCGCTATCGGTTGGTTTCACTGTCAGCGAAATGCGCAGTTTCTGCCCGAAATAAGCGGTCTTCAGGTCGGGGCCGAGGCGAAAATGCGCATTATCGTGCACGCCAGAGACAATTGCCCGTTCTTCGGCGCGGATGGTCAGGACGTCTTCGTCGAGATCGAGTTCATAGCCCTGCGCGCCTTCCATCCGACAGAGGTCGCCGCCATTCAGGATGATTAGACTATAGTCCGCCGGGCCCTCGGCGCCCCCAAACGGGCCACATTTAGGCTGCGTCCAGCCCTCATACATGGCGCCAATCACCATCACCGCAATGAGCAGCGCGATCAGCGGATAAAACAGTGTGTCTCTCAACCCATTGCTCCTGAGGCAATTTCTACGGTGCTGGCGGGTAGCAATCCCGTCTCTGCTCTGATAGCAACGCCGCCAGCGAAACGCGAGCCTGAACGCCGCTTCAATCGCGATTAGACTCATATTTAATGGATCAAGCCTTATGCCCAAGCTCATTCTCACGCGTCACGGTCAGAGCCAGTGGAATCTCGAAAACCGGTTTACTGGCTGGTGGGATGCCGATCTCACCGAAAAGGGTGAGGCCGAAGCGAGCAAAGGCGGCTTACTGCTTAAGCAAAAAGGGCTGGCGCCGACCTTTGCGTTTACGAGCTTTCAGACCCGTGCCATCCGCACACTTTGGCTTAGCCTCGCTGCCATGGATCGCGCCTGGATCCCGGTGGAGAAGCATTGGCGGCTAAATGAACGCCACTATGGCGCTCTGACCGGGCTCGATAAAGCCGAAACGGCGGAAAAGCATGGCAAAGACCAGGTCCATATCTGGCGCCGTTCTTACGACATCCCGCCACCGCCTCTGGCGGAGGACAGCCCATACAATCTTGCCCATGATCCGCGTTATGACGGTGTGCCGGTCCCGCAGGCAGAGAGTTTGAAGCTAACCCTCGAACGCGTGCTGCCGTATTGGGAGAGCACAGTCCGTCCGGTTCTCGATGGGGGGCAGGATACAATCATTTCAGCGCATGGGAACTCACTTCGCGCGCTGGTCAAACACCTGTTCCGCGTCGCCGATGATACAATCACAGGCGTCGAGATCCCGACTGGCAACCCGCTGGTGATCGATCTGGACACGACTCTGACTCCCGTAGCGGCCGACTATCTCGACATCGATCGGGCGAAGGACCTGCCCGACCTGTCATGAACAAGAGTCGCTTCATCCTGCGCGCCGCGTCGCCAGATGGCATTGGCATCCTGGCCGATGTCATGGGTCATCTTGCCAGCCACCGCGTGAGCATCACCGAAAACCACGATTTTGGTGATCCGCTGACAGATCGGTTTTTCATCTGGGCGAAGTTCGAAGCCGAGCAAGGTTTTAATCAAGATGCTTTCCGGGATGGGTTCAAAACCCTCGCCGAACGGCGCGAAATGGATTGGTCGTTGCGCTCTGAGCAGGACCGGCCGAATGCCCTGATCATGGCGTCTAAGGGCGATCATTGCCTGAACGATCTTCTCTATCGCCATCGCCGAGGCCGGCTGGGCGCAAATATTGTCGCGATTGTCTCCAATCACCCCGATACGAAATGGCATGCGGACCGGCACGGTCTTCCGTTCCACCACATTCCCGTTACCAAGAACACGAAGAAAGAGGCTGAACAGTTATTGCGCGACTTGATCGAAAGTTCTGACGCCGACATGGTTGTTCTGGCGCGTTACATGCAAATATTGTCAAATGACCTCAGCCGTGACCTGGAGGGCCGCTGTATCAATATTCACCACTCCGCCTTACCCAGTTTCAAGGGTGCTCGCCCCTATCACCAAGCGCATGAGCGCGGAGTGAAGCTGATGGGGGCGACGGCGCATTATGTGACCGCAGATCTCGATGAAGGGCCGATCATTGCGCAGGACGTCGCGCCCGTGGACCATCGCCTGTCACCAGAGCGCATGGCCGAGCTTGGCAAGGATATTGAAGCCCGCGTCTTGGCGCGCGCGGTTACCGCACACGCCGAAGGCCGGGTGTTTCTAAACGGAAAGCGCACAGTGGTGTTCGAATGAGCGCGCATCGCAAACATATGCGCCGCGCGCTGGATTTGGCCCGGATGCAGCAGGACCGCACAGGTAAGAACCCCAGTGTTGGCTGCGTGATCCTTGATCGTGATGCACGGCTGTTGAGCGAAGCTGCCACCGGCGATGGCGGTCGACCACATGCTGAACAATTGGCGCTTGCGAGGGTTCCTGTCGGCGCCGCGGCCGGCGGTACAGCCTATGTCACGCTCGAACCCTGCCGCGAACGGACAACCGATGAAGCGTCCTGTTCTCAACGTTTGATCGATGCCGGAATTGCAAAGGTCGTGATCGCAACACAAGATCCGCACCCGCAGGGCGCAGGTGGCGCCGCCCGATTAACAGCAGCAGGAATTCAGGTCCAAATGGGTCTGATGAAGGACGAGGCCGATCAACTTTATCAAGATTTTTTCGCCTCTGTAGGCGCAAAATAGGGCGTTGCTTCGCGAGCACAATCGTCCGGGTTGCTCGGTAATTACTGAAAAACTGACTTGACGTTAACCTTTGTAGTGTCAGCTTCAAAGCGTAGTGTGAGCAAATGGAACGGTCCCATGATCGGAATCGTTGTTGTCAGTCACGGAAGACTTGCGCAGGAACTGGTGCGCGCTGCGGAGCATGTCGTCGGTCCGCAAGATGCTTTTGAAGCGCTCTCTATAGAAGTTGAAGACGATATCGATCAACGCCGCGACGAGATCCGGGACACCGTGAAAGCCTGCAATAAAGGCAAGGGCGTCATCATCCTGACGGATATGTTTGGCGGCACACCGTCCAATTTGGCGCTATCCAATTTAGCCGATGGCAAAGTCGACGTGATTGGCGGGGTCAACCTGCCCATGCTGATACACTTGGCCCAAATTCGCAATGATTTGACCCTCGATGAGGCGGTTCAAGCCGCCAGCGACGCGGGCAAGAGATATATCCGCATCGGATCGCAAATTATGAGTCGTACAAAATGACCGCACAAACCCGAACCGTCGAGATTATCAATCGAAAGGGCCTTCACGCGCGAGCCTCTGCGAAACTGGCCGAGCTCGCACTGAAACTGCCAACCATCGTCACCGTCAGCTTTGAAGGCGAAAACGCCGATGCGCGATCGATTATGGATCTGCTCTGTCTCGGCGCAGCAATTGGCAGTTCGGTTGAGATCAGCGCCGAAGGAAAAGACGCGGCTAAATCCCTCAATCAGGTTGAGGCTTTGTTCAAGGATGGATTTGGCGAACTTGCCGAAGACGCAGCCTGCACCTGCAAATAGGCGCTAAAGCACCATTGGTGCAAGCCAGAACCCAATGCCGGTAATCACCACGATCCCAATCAGATTGATGCGCAAACCGCGAGCGATCATGCGCCCGATCGGGATTTCATCGGTGGCGTAAATGATTGCATTCGGAGCGGTGGCGACCGGCAACATGAACGCGCAGCTGGCTGCAACAGCTGCGGGCGCAAGCAGGCTTGCGGGCGCTGCGCCAATCGCGACAGATAGAGCTCCCAGAATCGGCGCCAGAGTTGTCATCGTCGCGACATTGCTGGTCAGCTCGGTCAAGAAAATCACCAGCGCAACGACCACAGCGATGAACACGATAGGTGGTAAAACGGACAATGGCTCAAGATTCTCACCGATCCAAGCCGACAGTCCGGTATCGCGTACAGCGCGGCCGAGAGCGATGCCGCCTCCAAAGAGAAGCAGCACACCCCAGGGAAGCTTTGTCGCTTCGCTCCAGTTCAGCAATGCGCGCGACTGGCCGCCACCCGCCGGAACGAGAAACACCAGAACCGCGCCGATCATCGCAATCATCATATCAACCTGCGCGCCGCTATATTGGCTGAGCGTGTCCCAGCCTAAGGCTTCGAAGCCCTGAACGGTCCATCTACGGCTAACCCACAGCACAGCAACAACGGCAAAAATGATGGCAACCCGCTGTTCCGGTACCGTCATCTTTCCGAGTGCCTGCTTCTGGGACCGCACTTCTTGGATCGCGCCTTCACCACTTTCGATTTTGCCCAGACCGCGCGTCACGCTCCACCAGGCCGCCGGGATCAGCAGCAAGACCGCGGGAATACCGAAGCTCATCCATTCGACGAAACTAATGCTGGCACCCGCATTATTCTGCAGCCAGTCAATCGCGATCAAATTCGTCGGGGTGCCGATTGGTGTGCCGACGCCGCCAATCGATGCGGCGTAGCAAACGCCGAGCAATAAGGCTGTGACGAAGCGTCCATTCTCATCTTTCAGCGCCGCTGCTGCTGATAGGGCAATCGGAACCATCATCAACGTCGTCGCAGTGTTAGAAATCCACATGGACAGTAATGCCGTCGCAATCATGAAGCCCGCGACCAGCGACAAAGGCGAAGCACCGACAGCAGAAACAACGTTGAGCGCAATTCGTTTGTGCAGGTTCCAGCGCTCAATGCTCAGCGCAACAATGAACCCGCCGAGCAAAAGCAGCACGATATGATCTGCATAACCTGCGCCGATTTGCCGAGGCGATCCGGCATCAAACAAAGGCAAAACGATCAATGGCAGCAGCGACGTCACAGGAATCGGGATGGGCTCTGTCGCCCACCAAACCGCCATCCACGCCAACAAGGCTCCGGTTGCCCAGGCCGGGAACGGCAAACCTTCTGGGGCGCCCATGAGTAGCACGATCGCGGCAATCGCTGGCCCTAGAACGAGACCAATTCTGCTCGCAAGTTTAGGCGCTTTATCCATCCGCTCAAAGGGCAGGTCTTGGCTGTGGAAGTCAAGAACCCTTTATGATTCAATGATGAGATCGTCGCGATGCACGAGGGCCGGTCGCCCGCGATACCCAAGCTGAGCTTCCACAGCATCTGTTTGGAGTCCGGCAATTCGGGCGGCGTCTTCAGAACTGTACGCAGTTACGCCCTTACCGATCAGCGTCCCGTTCTCGTCCTTGATGGCGACGGCGGCGCCGCGCGCAAATTGCCCTTTAACGCCGGTGACACCGACCGGAAGCAGGCTGGCACCTGATCGAAGCGCTTTCACAGCGCCGGCATCAACACGTACGGTCCCCTCTGGCGTCAGGTGCCCGCGCAGCCAGGTTTCGCGCGCCTTTTCCGGCGTCATCGACGGAAGTACCCAAGTTGCTTTACCGCCTGCCAATAGCGCTTCAATTGGACTCATGTCCGTGCCGCGCGTGATGACTGTCATGCACCCGGCCGCTTGCGCGATCCGGGCCGCGGCAAGCTTCGTCGCCATTCCGCCGCTACCCACATTCGCGGACTGATTGATATCGCCCGCCATGTCATCATGCTCGCCGGTCAGCTCTTCGATCACCAGAATATGCTCCGCGTCTGCATCAACACGCGGGTCAGCAGAATAGAGCCCGTCTACATCTGACAGCAAAATCAGAGCGTCCGCGCCGATCATCTGGGCAACCCGCGCGGCCAGCCGGTCATTGTCTCCATACCGGATCTCATCTGTGGCGACGGAATCGTTTTCGTTAATAACGGGCACGGCCCCCGCCCCTAGCAGGGTCTCCAAAGTCGCCCGCGCGTTCAGCCAACGTCGACGGTTTTCAGTGTCTTCCAGAGTCAGAAGCGCTTGTGCAACTGGGACATCGTGATCCCCGAATGCGGCCGAAACAGCGGCCATCAGCAAAGGTTGGCCGAGCGCCGCAGCAGCCTGTTTTTCTTCAAGTTTTCGCGGCCGCTCGTCGCCAAGGTGATTGCGCCCCAGTGCAATTGCGCCAGAGGATACCAGGATGATTTCCTGTCCGCTTGCGCGCAACGCTGCGATATCGGTCGCAAGCGAATTGAGCCAGCCTTGACGTGTTCGCCCGCCGTCAGCCACCAAAGCCGAACCGATCTTTATTACTATGCGCTTGGCCGCACGCAGAGAGTTTAAAGCCGATTCCGTCATTATCCGAGCGGGCTCCAGCTTTCATCTGCTGCATCTGGATCCGATTCAACGCGCTGGATTTCGACAAGTTCTCGCAGCATCAACCCCAGCGCCTCACGCACGCCTTCGCCAGTTACGGCTGAAAGTCGCAATGGTTCTTGCCCACAAGCCTGTTTGAGGATGCGGGCCTGCTCATCAACAAGTTCTTCATCGAGAACGTCAATTTTCGACAGCGCGACGATTTCAGGTTTGGAGGCAAGCTCGGAATTATAGGCCTCGAGCTCTTCGCGAATGGTACGGTAAGCCTCATCTGGATTGTCCTGGGTACAATCGATGAGGTGCAGTAACACTTTGCAGCGCTCAACGTGCCCCAGGAAGCGATGACCAAGGCCAACGCCATCCGCAGCGCCCTCTACTAGTCCTGGAATGTCTGCGAGCACAAAGCGCGAGCCCGGCCCAAGATCGACAATGCCGAGTCCAGGATGCAGTGTTGTGAACGGGTAATCGGCAATTTTGGGCTTGGCCGCCGTGGCCCGGCTGAGAAATGTAGACTTTCCCGCATTGGGTAGGCCCAGAAGACCTGCATCGGCGATCAGTTTCAAACGCAGCCAGAGCGTAAATTCTTCGCCCGCCTCACCAGGATTTGCGCGCCGAGGCGCCTGATTGGTTGAGGTCTTGAAGCGCAGATTTCCCCAGCCACCATTGCCGCCTTCGGCGACCATGACGCGCTGTCCGATTTCAGTGAGGTCTGCGATCAGGGTTTCGCGGTCTTCTTCGAAGATCTGCGTGCCGACCGGAACTTTTATGGTCTTGTCTGCGCCGCCGCGGCCATGCCGCTGCTTACCCATGCCGTGGCCGCCGCGCTCGGCAAAATGATGTTGCTGGTAGCGATAGTCGATCAGCGTGTTGAGGCCTTCGACGGCTTCGACATAAACATGCCCACCGCGACCGCCATCACCGCCATCCGGACCACCAAATTCGACATAGGCTTCTCGCCGGAAAGAAGCGCACCCGTTACCGCCATGTCCCGCTTTGACGTAGATTTTGGCCTGATCGAGGAACTTCATGACCGCCCTTGTTCTCTAATGTGCCGCGATGCGCAAGGCCAGGACAGGGTCTGTCCCTTTGGTGTAACGCACGGCGGGGCTTTTGCGTCCGCGCGCGCGGCCGAACAGTTCAACTTCGCCGCATGGCTCAAATCCGAGCTTGGTTAGCACGCGGCCTGAAGCAGCATTGTCGGTGAAGTGTCCGGAAACAAATTGCTGCAAACCCATATCGGTCTCGGCCCAATCCATTACCGCGCGCGCCGCTTCGGTGATATAGCCATGGCCCCACCAGTCCTGACCGAGCCAATAGCCGATCTCCCAAACGTCCATAGGCTTTAGATCCAAGCCGACACAGCCAATCACGCCAGCCTCCGGTTCAGTAATGACCAGAACATAGGCCGTATCTTCGACCCAGCCCTTCGGCACGCGTTCGAGCCATTCTTCAGCATCCGAAAGCTGGTACGGATATGGGGCTCTGCCTAGATTCCAAGCGACATCCCGCACGCCGATACGCGCAGCAATATATGGAGCATCTTGCGGCAAAGGTGGTCGCAGGACCAAGCGCTCGGTGCGCAGGATGATTGGATTCGCCATCGTTTCCGTCCTTCTTACGCGTAGCCCGAGGCGACCTCGCCCGAAGCGTCCAGCGCATAGCGCCAGGCACGGTCTTTACCGCCGCGACCCTGACTGAACATCATCTTCTCACCTACGCGCTGAAAGCCAAGCTTTTCCAGCACACGACCAGAAGCCGGATTGTCCTGGAAATGGCCCGCAACGAACTTTGAGACGCCAAACTGGGCTTCACCCCAGGCGAGTAAAGCCCGCGCCGCCTCGGTCGCGACACCGCGGCCCTGGACGGCTTTGTCGACCCAGTAACCAGTCTCCCAGGTGTCTCCGACGGTTCGATTGAACCCGACAGAACCGATCACGCCAGCCTCTTGGTGCGTTATAACGAAGGCATATTCGCTACCTTGTGCCCGCGCTTTGTTAGCATAGGTCACCCAGGCTTCTGCATCGCTCGGCGCATAAGGATGCGGTAGGCGGGCGAGATTGCGGGCCATGTCAGCATCATTCACGCAGCAGGCGATTTGCCGTGCGTCTTTAGACTGAGGCGGGCGCATCAAAAAGCGCTCAGACCTAAATTCAAATGATCCACTCACTTGCGGTCTCCATCAGGAGGCAAAGAAAAAGGGAGGCAGTGGCCTGCCTCCCCTTGGATCTTCTGGCCACCCCTCGGCGACCATGTGATAGGTCGCGCTATTCAGCTGCGTCCGCAAGCGGTGTCACCGACACGTACTGACGGTTGCCGCGCTTGCGCGTAAATTGCACTTTCCCTTCCACCAGAGCGTAAAGGGTGTGATCCTTGCCCATTCCGACGCCGCGACCCGGATAGGTCTTAGTGCCACGCTGGCGGATAATGATGTTGCCCGGGATCACGTGCTCGCCACCATACTTCTTGGTGCCGAGATACTTAGGATTTGAATCGCGTCCGTTCTTCGACGAGCCGCCTGATTTCTTATGAGCCATATCCGGTCTCCAGTTGATCGTTCCAGCTTATAGCTGAAATCTTACCCTTTCGCGAGCTCTTTGGCCTGTGCGACCCAGTCATTGCTCTCAAATTTACCAGAAGCACCGATTTTCTCTTCCAGCGCTTCAATATCGGCTTTCTTCATCTTCGCGATTTGCGCGAAGGTGGTGACGCCTTCTGCTTCCAGCTTGCCTGCGAAGACTTTACCGAGACCCTTCATTTTCGTCAGGTCGTCTGCTTTGGCTGTTGCCGCCTCTTTCTTGGGCGCAGCCTTCTTTGCTGCTGGCTTGGCGTCGTCCTGCTTAGGAGCCGCCTTCTTGGCTTCGGCCTTAGGCGCCGCCTCTTTCTTAGCTGTCTCTTTCTTCGGTGCAGCTTCCTTCTTAGGCGCTGCTTTCTTCACCGGAGCTTTCTTGCCGTCAGCGAGGATTGAATCGATGGTTACAACCGTCTCGAGCTGACGATGACCCTTCTTGCGCCGGTACGTGTTACGCTGGCGCTTCTTCATGATGATGACTTTCGCGCCCTTGCGCTGTTCAGCCACCGTGCCCACGACGCTTGCTCCAGAAACCATCGGCTCACCAATGGTGACTTTCTTGCCATCGCCCAGCATCAGAACGCTGTCGAAGGTTACGCTCTCACCGGCATCAGCGGCGAGCTTTTCAATGACGATCTCATCGCCTTCGGCAACTTTATACTGTTTGCCACCTGTCTTAATGACCGCGAACATGACGCTCGTCCTTTTCAGAACATAAAAAATGAAACTTTGGCCACTGCCGAGCCCGGCGCGGACATGAAGGCGCGGGTAAACACTAAACGGGCGCCCGAGTCAAACCTATTTGCGCATGAAAAGCAGGGCTTGATGCGATAAACTTACGCCGCTAGGGCATCCCCGCGCGGAGAGGTGCCGGAGTGGCTGAACGGGACGGTCTCGAAAACCGTTGAGCGCGCAAGCGTTCCGAGGGTTCGAATCCCTCTCTCTCCGCCAGCAACTACCTAAATTTTCATCAGATTCCGAAGAGATGCCGGTCGCATCAAATATAGGCTCGACTTGGCGTAGAATTTGCACTTAAGCGTTAGATTATTCTTCTGCGGATTGAGGGGTGGATCTGATGAGCGGACGACAAGACACCAATTCTGTATTTGGGATTCAAAAACTGGTCGCGCTTTTTCGCGATCCAAGCGAGAATTTGATCACCCTGGCGGCATTGGTGGTTTTTGGGTTTGCCGCTACGTTGATCCTGCACTTGATGTTGGTGCCGCACATTTTGCATCTCAGCACTTGGGACGTTTGGTTTGACAGCGATCCGCCCCGTGTTCTGGAAATCGCATCATCGCGCACATCGTTCTATCACTGGACGACCAATCATCACCCGCTCTACTCGATGCTGGTCTATCCGCCAGTGTTCGTCATGAAGCACCTCGGGATTGATCCGAATCTTGCTTTTGGTCTTCTATTATCCGGTGTCGCCGCCGCCTGGATTGGCGCCTTCCATTACGTCGTCTCTTCGCTCGGGTTAAACCGCTTGCAATCGGTCCTTCTGACATTGCTCGCCGCAGGTAGCGCGAGCGTCATGTTCTGGTTCCCGGTGCCCGAAACATTTAGCTTCGGCGCTTTGTCGATCATTATCGTCATCGCCATGAGTGTTTGGGCAGAACAGCTTGAAGGCCGCAAACTCTTCATCGCGTGCGTCGCTGCCGGGGTCATCGCGCTCAGTATGACGTCCACCAATTGGTCAGCCGCATTGGCAATGGCTTGGGTGTTTCTTGGTTGGCGAAAGGGGGCGCTTGCAGCCACGTGCAGTCTCGGCATCACGCTTGTCTTGTGGGGCGGTCAGCATTTGGTCTTCCCGACCTCCAAGATCTTCTTTGATGTGATCAGACCATCCTCAGTGGACTATCTGTTTCACCCCGAATCTGGCGGCATGCTTGCCAAGTTTATCGCCTTCTTTTTCCATTCCGTGGTTGCGCCCGCGCCCGGAACCATCATCGATGGCACGCGTCTGAGCATGCAAAACCTATGGCCTGGGCAAGGCAGCGCGCTGGCGACGATCGCGGTTACGTTATGGACGATCATGCTCGGTTTAGGCTTCTGGAACATGTTCAAGCTCGCTGGCCCGGGGAGCACATTCGCGATGCGCAAAACCCTGCGCGTGATCCTGCTGGCCGCGCTGGGTCAGATGATCATTTCCGTTGCATTTGGATTGGAGACTTTCCTTTATTCGGCCCATTATGGTTGGCTGCTGGTTTTGATCGGGGGAATGAGCCTTTTGTCGCCTCTCAAGCGCTACACGCTGCCGCTGGTGGCTACTGTATTTGTCACCACCATCCCCAACAATTTTGGTCACTTCACCATGGCCGATCAGTTCACCGAGCGAGCCTTCAATCACGAGCAGAGTTTCACGCAAATGATGCTGACACAAACACAGCCTGATGAACTCACCATCTGTGGAATCCATCCTAGCCACAGACTGAACCCGCCTTATCCAACCGCTGAGCCAGAAATTTTGAACTCAAGCATGTTCCCGCCGAATTGCTTTGAAAACTTTGATGCCAACAACCCGTCTCGAAAGGGATGGATTATTTGGTACCAGCAATGGTCTATCGAAGAGATCGAAAAGGCGATCGACAGAGGAGCGCGTTACTTTGCGTCTCCATACGGCTATGGTTTGCAGCAGCGTGAGGACTTGGTCTCAGAACTCACTGCCCGCTACCGCACGATCGAACGAACGCCTGACGTGATCATTCTCGATCTTCAATCCCCGGCTGAGGAATGATCATGGACCGCGTGAAGCAGCTCTTCCAACTGGACCGATGGCCGCCGCTGGCGACGGCTGCATTCATTTTGCTGATTTGGGTGGTGTTCTATTTGCCACTGCTCGAGTTTTCAGTTTCCGACTATATTCTGCACGTCAAACCCTGGCTCGATTATATTCGCGCGAATGGAGGGTTTGCAGCGCTGGGGGATGATTTCAGCGAGTATGCGCCGCCCTATCTCTACCTGCTGGCAGCGTTTTCCTATTTCGATTTCCCGTTCAATGATCAGGTCCTGGTCAAGCTTCTGAATGTGCCATTCATCCTGATCGTCTCCTATTCGATTTTCAGCGTTTGCCGGCATTTCAACAAAAGCAGAAACTACGCTTTCGCGATGGGCGCCTTCGCGGTTGTTCTGCCAACGCTGGGCGTCAATGCGTTCGTTTGGGGGCAGGCAGACCTGCTCTACACGTCTTTCTTATCGCTATGCGTTGTGTGCGTCCTCAAGGAGCGTCCCTATTGGGCGGTAGCCCTATTTGCCGCGTCCCTGTCGATAAAACTGCAATCAATGTTTCTTGCGCCGTTCATATTGTGCATGGTCTTCGCAGGACGCATCCCCTGGAAAGCCGCTTTTGTCGCTCCGCTGGTCTATATTGGTTCGTTAGTTCCGGCCCTCATCGCCGGGCGACCGCTGTCAGAATTACTGCAAGTCTATCTGGTTCAAGGCCGCTACTATAACCGGCTCTCGTTCAACGCTGGCAATCCGTATTTCATTCTGGATTTTTTCTATCATGCGAGCCGCAACTGGGACATCTATCGAGGCGTCACGGTTCTGGGTCTAGCCCTGTCCTCCGTGGTTGGCGGTTTGATATCTTTGGCCGGTGTCGCCAAGGAGAAGATGAGCGACCGTGCGATCCTTTTACTGGCCACGTTCTCCGTCACGTTGATGCCATACGTCCTGCCCAAAATGCATGATCGGTACTTCATCGTTTCCGACATGATGTGCTTCCTCCTCTTCTGCATCGATCGAAGATTCTGGTGGATGGCGCTGGCCATGCAGGTCAGCTCGCTTCTGTCGTTTTCTCCAGAATTCTCGGCCTATGTCTTGGGCCAGGAAATCCATGACCCTCGCGATTGGGGCTGGGCGGTGCTCGGTAGTATGGTGATTAATGGTGCTGTGATTATCGGTCTGGCCAGAGCGCTGACGCAGGAGCTCAAACCGGTTTGGGACTGGCGCGGGATTGTCGATAGTGGGCTCAGTTTCCTCGGCCCACTTAACCCCAAGAAGACCCGCAGCGATTCCCAAGATTAGGGTATTGGTGTAGTCGAAACCTAGCCGCTGTGGCGCTAGAACGGTCGATCTGAGCCTGAAGCAAGCTCGTGATTGGTTGGCTCGCTTCTTGCAGAAATTGAACTGAAACGCATCAGGAATACGTCCAATGAATGTCATGCTCATGTCCGGTCTTTGGATTGTGTTATCAGCGCTTTGCAACGCTGCAGCTGGCACATGTCTGAAATACACCCGCGAAGCGGTTGGTCAGGCTCAAGGCTCCAGCTTATCAGCGCTTTTGGAAACCGGCGCAGCCACATATTTTTTTGGAACGCTGGTCGCCTATGCATTGGCTCTCCTGACCTACTTCCTGGCGCTTCGGCACCTTCCGATCAGTATCGTCTATATCTTGATCGTTTCCGGCACGGCCGTAATGCTGGTTTGTGCCGATCACTTTCTGTTTGGGACTGCGATCACGCCGCGCATGCTGCTCGGCTTCGCCATAACGGTCGCCGGGTTGTCTTTGATCGTGAAATAGCGCTTAGCCTGCTGAGACGCGTAATCTAGAAAGCTTCAGTCGCGACCCGCGTTGCGTTTGCCATCAATGTGAGGGTGAGATTTTTCGACGGCAGCGATGGGAATACAGATCCATCGACGATGAACAGATTCTCGAAGTCATTCGACTGACATTGCTCGGTAACGGTAAACTCACCGCCCGAAGCAGAGATTGGCAGGGTTCCCGAATAGTGGACGCTGCCGCCCGGGGTTCGGATTTGCGTCATCCCCGGAACGAAGGGCGCGCCGAGATCATTCATGAATTTTCCAAGCTGTTTGAGCGCAGCCTTGATCTTCGCTTTCTGCCCTGGTGGAGAGCGATACTGCAATTTCAATCCTGGCCAATCGGACCCAAATTCGGGATCCAAGGTCAGTATGTTCTCGCTCCGGCGCGTATCGCTGAAGTTTAGATTCACAACCCCAAGTGCGGAGCGCAGTGCAGTGAACACTTTTCGGCCAGCCGCCATACCGAGCGGCATTTGTGAGATAATCGGATGAGCTGAGGCTGTGGTCATCGAAGTGATCTGGCAGTGCACGAAGTCTTCGGGTGTCTCACCCGCAAGTCCCATCGCAAGCTGGTGATACTGATACGATTTTTCGAAATAGCCACGCCCAAACATGCCGAGGTTTAGAAATGGCGCCAAAACCTGCTGATTGTCCATGATGCCTGGCAACTGTACAATCTCGTTTCGGCTCTTGTAGATCGTGCGTAAGAAAATATTGCTCGTGCTGATCGTTCCGCAGGCGAGCACAAATGCATCACCGCTAATCTTCTCCTCAGCGCCGGTTTCATTGTAAGCGATCAGGGCATCGAGACCGCGCGCCGAATGGGCCTCAAAATGGCTGGCAAAGCGACCTGGCAAATAGGTTAGGTTGGGGTGCGCAAGCAGGCCCCGAAGTGTTAGAGAAGGCGTGTAAAACGCTCCGTTAGGACAGCCCCACAGGCAGCGCCCACATTGCTGACACCCGTCCCGATCACCGAGATCATGCGAGAGCGCGGCTTGCCTCGATCGACCGAGGCGAACGTTAGGGTGTTTATGATTCAGACGGGCGCGCTTGCGCTCGTACTTATCCAGCAATCGCCGGTTTCCTTCGTTCAGCTCAATCGGCTCTCCAAGGCCTTCGTGCGCAGGATACCACTGCTCAAGATCATCGCCCGCGCCGCCGACACCAATACGCTCTGCAATCTTAGCGTAATGAGGCGCCATACGATCATGCCCAAACCCAAACGCCGCCAAATCGCCGTCATTGAAAGGGTAAGCCCCACCCGTCCACGCTTCTGCGAGCCCGCCAGCGGCAAAGGACAAAAGAAGATCCATTCCGGAGGACCGGAATTGGAATCTACTCGGATGCTCGAACACGTGGTTTTTAGACGGTGGAAGTCCGTAATACTCGCCCTGCTCTCCGGGGTGCGCCGCAGGCAGGCTGATCGCATCATAATTGTCGCCGAGAAAATAAGAAACCGGATCAGGATGGTTCTGCTTCAGATCGAAGAAGCTCGCTTTTGGATGCGGGATATCGGTTCCCGACAAGCCCATATCAACCAGTGTCACCTCATGACCGCGTTCTAGCGCCGTGTAGGCGAAGTGAATGCCGCTGGGGCCGGATCCGATGACGACCAATTTCATTTCAGGCGGTGTTGGGCTTGATAAAAGGTGCGACCAGCGCGAGCGCGATTTGAATTGGCAGGAGCGCAATCAGACTCAAAACGAACCAAATTCCGCTCGCAATGCCAGTGCCGGCTAGTTGGGCAAAGGTTCCGAGCGCCCCTTTAGCGTAGGGCTTATCAAAAGCGTCGTGCGTTGGCGCAGCATTCTCGAGGATTGCCGTCAACAAAACCTGCCGACGCCTCAACACACCGCGCCGACGGAGAAGACCGCAATAGACATCAAGCAAGGATGAAAACACTCCACCAAGACGTAAAAGCTTCAAGGTAAGTTGATCAAAACGGCTGCCTTCGCGATCGAGGCCGGTGGCCTCAAGCGCTTGCACATAGTGGTGCGTAATCGAAGGATCGGCTCGTACTCCGGTCATGTGCCGCGTCATAACATTCGATTCTTTTTCCGCGGACTCGGTATCTGTCTTTGGGCCACTCGGTGGTTTCGGATCGCTGTCAGCGGGCGCATCGGAATCAGCGATTGTCTGGGCTAATCCAACCATGGTCGGTTCAAACTCAGACTGCAGCCAGTTTTCCTGAACCAGGGAATCGTTTCCGAAAACCGAAAACTGTCCAGCCGTTGCAGGCATGACGGGGCGCGCCAGAGGCTCCATCAACGCCAAGGGCCATTGCACAAGTTTCAGAGGCAAGCGCAAGATTTTCGCTGAGTCCTTGCCTGAATGAACGGCGATCTGCTCCAACAGTTCGCGCATGGTCAGTCGATCAGGGCCGCCGATTTCCAGCGTTTCGCCCGAAGGCGTGTAGCCTTCAACCAGCCGCATCAGCGCGCGGCACACATCTTTTACATGGACGGGCTGAACCAAAATCGCGCTTTCGCCTTGTGGCAACGGCGTAATCGGCAGCGATGCCAGCATGTTGAGCGAATCCCAGATCGCAGACTGTGGTCCGAGCACCAAAGTTGGTCGCACAATTGTGTGCCGTAATCCGGACGTCTGCAAATCCTCCTCGGAGGCCTGCTTTGCGCTAGCGTAAGGGTAAAACGCTTTGTTGGCATATCCTGCAGCGATCGAGCTGACGAAAATGAAATGCTTGATCGATGCAGCTTCACAGGCGGCGATCAAATCACTTGTCGCCTGCCGATTATGCCGCTCATGCTCTTTCGCCGAAGCCTTGCCGGTCAGCGCCGCTACATGAATGACCTGATCGACCTCGTGGAGCGCGTCACGGTACGAGTCTGGTTGCAGCAAATCTGCCTCAAAGGCTGTCACATTGTCTGGCAGTGGTGGCAGTTTAGCGCGATTGCGTACCAGCAGCCTCACTTGCATGTGCGGTGCGTCACAGAGAAGCTGTTTTAGAAGTTCACGCCCGACGAAACCCGTTGATCCGGTCAGGAGGAGGGTCTCACTCATCTCGCCGTCCTAATCCAATAGCCCCGGGGCTCACGCCTCGCGCCGCAAATCTGACTCTGAGCCAGCTTTCGCGTTGTGATCGAGCCCGACAATGTCCTCAATGATGAACAAGGGTCGCTTTTTGGACTGCATATACAATCGACCCAGATATTCGCCGATCACGCCGAGCACCAACAATTGGCCGCTGCCCAAGATCAACACGACGACCATGAGCGTTGTCCAGCCCTGTACGGCGATCCCGGCGAAGTAGCTGTAGGCCGTATAGCCCAGAAACAGCATGCCAAGAATAGCGCATATGAAGCCGAGATAGATCGAAAAACGAAGCGGCAGCACCGAAAAACCAGCAATGGCATCAATGGCAAATCCGAGCATCTTCTTGAATGGATATTTAGTCTCACCCGCGAAACGCGCCTCACGGGCATATTCGATCGGGACCTGTCGATAGCCGATCCAACTGACCATGCCGCGAATGAAGCGGTGATGTTCTGGCATTTCATTTAGGGTGTTGAGCGCGCGGCGGCTCATCAGGCGGAAGTCACCCGTATCATTGGGAATGTCGACGTCGATCAGGCGATTCAGGAGGCGGTAGAAAATATGCGCCGTCGCAAGCTTGAACGCGCTCTCGCCCTTGCGTTCTGTACGTTTGCCGTAAACAACATCGGCGCCGTCATCCATCAGCGCCATCATATCGTGCAGGAGTTCAGGCGGATCCTGAAGATCGGCATCTAGGATCATGATACGCTCGCCGCGACAAATACGTAGTCCAGCCGTCAATGCGAGTTGGTGACCATGATTACGAGACAGAAACACGCCTACGATGTCATCTCGCTTTTTAGCGAAATCCTCAATCAATTGGCGGGTCTGGTCCCGGGAGCCATCATCAATCAGGACAATTTCATAGCCAGAAGCGGCATAGGCTTGGCAAACCGCTTCCAAACGGCGGATCAATTCCGGCAGCGATTCTTCCTCATTGTAGCAGGGAATAACCACAGAAAGAGCAGGTTGGTCAGTCATTGTCCTCGTCAGCGAAATATCAGAGGTCACCATAGGTCCCCTTTAGAAACTAAAAATCAGCCCAATCTCGGCGCATGCATTAAATGCAGTTTACGCAAGGTTGATGCCAAATCTAGCTTCACGCAATATCCGAATAGGAAATTGCGTTTGCTGACCAAAAATCGAGATCGTTTCAGCGTTTTGCGGCTTTTTCTTCGCAACGCAGAGTAAAGTTTTCCGATCAAGGCGCGGCGGAGGCGAAATCCGTGCCTGGCGCATCGTCGCCGCTCGCTTCGGGTTCGAGGCGCTTGATCCGGTCAAGTTCCTCTTCAGCTTCGTCATCGCGACCAAGCTCCGTCAGAGCCTGAACCCGCATCCGACGCGCTGAAATATTGGCTGGGTCGCGCTCCAGGAGGTTATCCGCATTGGCCAGAGCCTCCGGGTACTTCTCCAGCAACATCTGTACGGCCACCAATTGCTCGGTGGTTTCCGGATCAGCTTCCTCGCTCATGGACATCAATTGCAGAAGCGTCTCTTCAGCTTTCTCCGGGTTGCCCGCCGCCGCATAGTTACGCGCAAGAGCGATCAGAACCGAAGCATCGTTTGGACGCTGCTGCATAAAAGCAAGCAGCGCTGCTTCGGCTTGATCATAGGATTCCATCGCCATCAGGTGATCGGTCATTTCCAGAGTAATTTTCCGGCTTTCTGGATTGAGTTCCAGAGATTCCTCGAACGCCGCTAACGCTCCTTCATTCGCACCAAGAACGGTTTGAACGCGCGCTTTGTAGAGCCAGAATAGCGAGCTTTGCGGGCTCTTTTCGAGCAGTTCGTCGAGGCGAACCAGCGCTGCGTCGGCCTGATCATAGCGGTACTCATACCGCGCCAGGGCAAAAATGGCTGGCTGCTTGTATATGGACGTTTCCGGTAGCTTCGCTGCAGTCTCGATCGCCGCCTCAGGCGCTTCTGTCGCCAGCTGAAGCATAGCGCAGAGATAAGTGAAACGCTCATCATCGCCTTGCGCTGCGCAAGTTTGGTCCCGAGTTTCGATGGTTGGAGGCCGCACGATGCCGCTGACTTCATGCAGAGCTTGGAGTAGCAGCTCCTGCTGAGTCGACTTCTCGACGTTCGAGATTTTACGCACCACGGTGCGCGCCGCGCGCGGACGTTCGGAGACCAGAAGGTTCAATGAACGCGAAAACAAAACGTCAAAATTATTCGACGCTTCCGAACTCGCGTTGCGGAACAATGGCAGGGCCGCTTCAAAACGCCCGAAAGCAAAATTATACTCGGCCCATTCCTTCATTGTTACGGCGCTTCCTGGAGCCAGCGCCAGCGCGCGTTGATAATCCGCCTCGACCTCTTCTTGGGGATACGTTCCTGCGCGGGCTTTGGCTGATGCAAACCGGCGCCATGTTGGGCCACTGTCTGGACGATACTGGATTGATTTATCGAAAGATTCTATCGCATCCTCATGCGCTGCGATCGCCATTTGCGATTGACCCAGCAACGAGAGAGATTTTCCCTTGCGCGACGAACTGGTGATGTCGACCGAGCGCTCAAACACGCGGATCGCTTCTTCATGCTGCCCTGTTTCAGCGAGCAAGATGCCGTAATTCACATATCCCGGATTGTGGTTGGGGTTGGCCGCCACGTGGATCGCATAGGCATTGATGGCAGCCTCAACATTTCCGGCGCCGCGATAGGACTGCGCGAACGAGAAGGAACTTCCATGCTCAATCCGCTCTTCCGGTGACAGACCGGCCAGAACCGCGAGCGCTTCTTCGTGCCGTTTGCGCTTGGCCAGAAGGCGGCCGACATAGGCCTGCAACTCAGCCCGTTGCGACGGATCAATATTGCGGAAGAATGTGGTCATCCGCAAAGACTCTGACGTCAGCGGCGCGAGAGATGTGTTCTGAACGATGGCAATCAGTTCATTATGGTGTTCCGCAGAAACGTCCTCTTCGGCAGAACGATCAATCTCGGACTCGTCATCAGACGAGATCATCCGGACAATGCCCTCTTGATGATCGCTGCGCACAGCAAACTCGGCGATCATCGCGCTGACCGAAAAGATCACCGCGGCGAGCGTCAGCACCGGGGCTGAAAAGAGGCGTGACTGATCATGCATGGGCGAGGCCCTTGTCTTTCAGGCTCTCAACGAGCCCCTTTTGCTGGACGTTTTGAATTTCAATGCCCGGGCGACCGTTGACTTCAAGCACAAGCGGGCCGCGATCGTGGTCGAGGCAAACATCGACGCCAATATAGCCGAGCGGGATGGCTTCTGCCGAATTCCGGGAGATATCGATAATCTGACGCCATTTCGGGATTTTGAACCCGATCAGGTCGGCACCTGTATCTGGATGCTCAGGGGTCGTCTGACCTTTCAGCGCCGCATTTGTGACTTCGCCAGTTTCAATATCGATGGCGAGACCAATCGCGCCTTGGTGCAAATTGGCTTTGCCGCCGGATTTCTTGGTCGGCAGACGAAGCATCGCGGAAATAGGGCGCTTCTCGTGCAGAATGACGCGAATATCTGAAAGGCCGAAATCTGAAAGCTCGCTCAGTTCTCCGTGCTGAGTCAGCAAAGGCTCAACATAGGCGTAATCTTCATCGCCGCTCTGCGAGAAGGACCCGTTCAGGATTTCGCCGACATGACGTGAAATCTGCTCAGGTGTTCTGACTTTACCGCTGGCCGACACGAAGTCTTTCCCGTCGCGACCCGTAATGATCATGATCCCATTGCCTTGGGAGCCGCGATTAGGCTTCAGCGCGAACGCGCCAAGATCGGCCAGGGTCTGCATGAATTCAGGCATTTCGCGGAACGACTTGCAAACCGCGTAAGTTTTAGCCACCGGAACACCCGCATCCTTCAGAATCTCTTTGCTGCGCAATTTGTCAGCGGCAAGATCAAGCAATTCGGTCGGGTTGAGCGTGTTCACATAATCGCGGTTGCGAGCATTCATGCCGAGCACAGGCCCGTTACCAAGAATGGAGCGGAAGCGCACATATTCTTGCAGGCGCATGCCCGACCACTGTCCAATGGCAAGCTGTACAGCGAGCACAAGAAGCAAGAGCTCCGGCATCAGCGCAAACAGGCCCTGCAACAGCACGGACGAGAATACGATGTAACACGCAATGATAGTGACCAGCGTGCCGGCGCCGGTGGTCATCATGCCTTTCCAGTCGCTTTCATCCACCATGTTGTGAATGCGCTCGGCTAGGAATGAAATGATCACAACCGGGAACAGGGCAAGAATACCAAATTGGAGGCTGGAGCGATTACCGAGCCACAATAGAATGCCAATAAACAAGACCGTACAGATGGTGATGACCGCGGCCAATCGCGGAATCTTCAATATGTTGAAGGAATTGAAATAGGCCAGCATCGCGACAGCGAACGCGACAATGCCCGAAAACGTTATCAAGCCGAGCCAAAGACCAGTATTTATGCAGGCTGCAGCGATCAGCATTGGCATGAAAATACCAAAGGTCTGAAGGCCAACGACGCTGCGCAGAAAAATCGTCACCAACGCAGCCAGCGGGAACATCAGGAAGACCCCAATCATCTCTTCTGGCAATCCAGTCAGCTTCATCAGGCGGGCCGCGTTGAAGCGATTGAGCACAGGGTCATTCTCGTCGAACTCAAACAGCGCCGGAGATTGGCTGACGGGTGAAATGCTGAAGCGATAGTCGAAATTGATGTTGCGCGTGTGCCGGAACAAGGCGTGGTCGCCCTTGTAAAGACGCAGGTAATTCTCAGGCAGGCTGGCGAAATGGCCATTGGTCGGATCGAACGGTACCCAGCGGCCTTCAATCAGGACTTCCAGCCATTGGTGAGAGGTCTTCTTTGAGCCCTCATTCATGATCACACCGCCGACCAAGCGGGCGGGAATGCCATTAGAGCGCGCTAGCGCCACAAACAGACGGCCCTTACCATTGCAGCTGGCGCGGCCGAGGCGCAGAGCCGTCAGCGCATCGGTGAAGCCTTTGAAGGGCGCGCCTTCAATATTCTCGTACGTATAGCCGTAAATCGCCTCCAGCACTGGAACCAGTTCGCGGCTATCAGCCGGCTGAATCGTTGACCAGAGTTCCATGATCTCTGGGTGGCCGACCTGTACGCCTTCTTCCTCGACCAGGTATTGCGCATATTGCTCTGGCAGGAATTGCGGAACCTGGAGCGATTCATCCAGCGCATAGCTCACCTCTTTGGATGTGATCATCGCGTGATAGCGAATTTCACGGCCGCTATCGCCGGACCACATGCCACGGCGCCCTGAAGCGTCGGTCTGGTCATCGAACTGCAATTGCCCGGACAGAATGTTCTCGCGAACGATGTCCTGGCGCTCGTCTCCCGCCGGTAGAAAGGTGGTGACGTCGACATCGCGATCATCGCCCACGAAGCTCATCGACAGAGAAAAATCATACAGCGTGACGGCGCGCAGTTGTGTAAGCAGAGTCGGGGAACTGCGCAGGTGTAGAACTGCAAGCACAAGACAAATGGCGATCAACCATCCGCTCGGATGCCGCGCAATTGTCGCGAGACGTGCTAGCCAGTTCATTTTGAGATCTAACCCCACCTTGGTACGCTGAACGCGTCCGGTCTGTGTTTACGCGGTCCGTATTCTACCGCTGCGTGCCCCGAACGTCTTTTTACAATTCAGCAACGTTAACCATCAAAGCCTCGCGCTTATACTCCAATCATATGCGGTTGGCGAGCCCCGTTATCTGGTCCTGAATCAAGGAGAAATTGGGGCTGCTCCTAGCCCCAAAAAGTGCACAATTCAGGCCACGATTATGGGAATTGAAGATTTCCGCGCGCTTTCCGAAGCCCACCTTTGGCACAAGCATTTGATAGCTATGGTCTTTTTCTGAGACCCCAGAGAATGAGGGTCTACTCTGCATAAAGTTGCATATGTAACTATTTTTCCACCTTTCCGAACGATTCCAGGCCTTCCTGGACACAATTTCTTGATCGAACCTGCGTTAGATGACCACAGGTGCGTCCGTCATATCCTCCTGATTTGTCACGCCTTTGCGCTACAGGCTCGTCCAAAGCGTTAACCCGCCATCGACAAAAATCGTCTGTCCACACACGTATGAGGCGAGCGGGGAGGCGAGGAACAAAACCCCTCCGGCAATTTCCGCTGGTTCTCCCGTCCGCCGCAGCGGGATCGCACGCAGCGCGCCTTTCAGCCGGTCAGGATGGTCCGTCGTGACTTTAGTCAGCTTGGTATCAACCAGTCCCGGCGCCACCCCGTTCACGCGAATACCATCTCGAGCATAGGCTTGGCCGAGCGTCTTGGTCAGACTGATCGCGCCCGCCTTGGAGGCCGCGTAGGCGGGATTCCCGATATTGGCTGTCACGCCAGAGACTGAGCTGATAATGATGATCGAGCCCTGCGCCGCGCTCAGCGCTTCGCGGAACTTTTCCGAGCAATGGATGAGACTGTCCAGATTCACCGACATGACACGGTCCCAGCCTTCACGCTCAAACTCGGCTTTCTTATAGGCAACGATCCCTTGCGACAGGATCAGGACATCCAGACTGTCAAACGGCGTCGGTGCGGCAAAAATTGCGTCCGGTGAGCCGACATCGACTTGCGCATAGGAGAGGCCCGTCAGGTCAGACCCTTCATCCGCAGAATAATCTGACGCCGAGGCCCGCGTGCCCCAGACGGCAACGTCGGCGCCGCGGTCCCGGAAAGACTGCGCGATCCCATTGCCAATCCCGCTCGATCCTCCGACGACGAGCACACGTTTGCCGGTAAAATCTGTATCGCCCATGACCGCGAACCTCCTTGCCATCCACGCCTGAGCATAGCTGCCCGGGCAGCGTAAGGGTCAAGCCTCACCCCGCGTCGGCCCGCCAGATCAGGCCTGCCCCTGCATCGCTTCGATCTCCGCTTCAGCGCGCTTCACCGTCTTGGCGCAGGTGCACCAGGCGGCGCGGACAGTGGCAATCAGCGCAAACCCCGTGGTCAGGCCGGCGAGCGCGAACAGGGATAGGCCGAGCCACAGCGCCTCTGGTCCCACGGCCTCTGTCAGTCTCAAAAACCCGGCCGCCACGACGGCGACGGGAAAGGTCGTTGCCCACCAACTGAGCGTGATTCCTGCGGCGGCGATGAAGCGCAGTTGTAAGACCAGGGCAAAGATGAAGAACGCCCCGCCGCTCAGCAGCAGGAAGGGCGCTTGCCAGGGCAGGTCGGGAAACAGGGTCATCAGCGCTCCGGCCGCCAGCCCAAAAGGCGCCGCGACGATGAACAGGGTCGGGCGCAGCTGCGGCGACACGGCCGGTTCAAACACCAGGCGGCGAAACACCAGTGGCAGCAGCATAAGCCACAGCATCAGCCCTGCACCAAAGGTCAGCATCGGAAACACTGCGGGGCCATAGCCCGGCCAGGTCAGCGCCGACGTCATGATCCCCGCTGCGGGCAGGAACCAGGTCGGGTTCAGCTCCTCTGGCGGATAATCATGCGTTAGCCAGCGCCCAACAAAGGAAAAGAGCAAAATCAAATGCGCGAGCGAGGCGAGCAGCCAGATCAGATTGCCCGCTGGCCAACTCGCCGCGGACAATCCCCCAATAACCATCGCGGCCATCAGGCCCGGGGCGAGCAGATTGGCCCGTGTCGCCATGGAAATGTCTTCCGCCACTTCGCGGCGATGGCGCAGCAATTTCACCAGATAAAGCGCGATATCCACGCCGAGCATGCTCGCCGCAGCGATCAGCAGGCCGCGCGCAACCTGGACCAGCGCGGCGGACTCTAACACCGGCGCAGCCACATTCGACACCGCCGCAAGACCAGCCAGGCCCAGCGCGATAGGAAAAAGCGCTGTCGGAATCCGCACCAGCAACTGCCCCGCACCTGAAATCGAAAGCGCCATTATCTATCAGCCTCGCCCTGGGTCTCCTGCGCCATGATCCGCCAGTCGGGGCGCGATCACAAGATCGTGGAGGTCACAACCAGCGCCAAACCCCTCACGGGCCTGAACCCTGAGGTGATAGAAAGGCTAGGCGCGTCTGAGACAAACGCGAAGGGAACTGCCGCTCTCTCGAGACGGCGTATAGCGCCTGGATCAGACGCGCCTGCGGCGGCTTGTTTTTCATGCGTTAGGCCTTGATCACCTGGACCAAGCACCACCTGGGGGGCCTTCTGTCTTACCGCTTTCGTAGCCTGGCCGTGGGGACCAGGATTTATGAGCACCGGCCAGGCGCGCTACCGAGCAAGGGGTTCAGCTCCCCAAGCCAAGCCACGCGACCACCGCTCTCCTCCCCTGCCAAGCCGTTCCAGACCAGCCCTTCACCAAGGGGAGATGGGAGGGAGTATACGCGGGTTTTGCAGGGTGGGGATTGAGACGGGAAAAGGTGGGGGATTAGGGGGCCACCCTATGCATCATCAGGCTCCGCGATCGCGCGGTGGATATGACTCACCACGACGGAGCCCTGTCCAACAGCGGACGCGACCCGTTTCACCGAACCCGCCCGCACATCTCCGACCGCATAAACGCGCGGCCAGCTGGTCTCATATTCCGATGGCATGCGCTCAATCGCCCAGCCGGCTTTGACCAGATCGAGATTTTCCAGATCCGCGCCCGTCTGCACAAAACCGGTACGGTCACAGGTCATGTTCTGCGGCAGCCATTTGGTGAACGGCCTCGCGCCGACAAACAGAAAAACAAAGGGCGCGTCGCATGTGCCGGTCTCGCCGGTGCCGCGATGCGTGTGGCTGATCGAGACCAGGCGGTCGTCCAGCTCATCCGCGCCCTCTACCCCGTGCAGGGCCGAGATTTCTGTTTCGGGATGGAGGATGATATTCGGCGTCTCTTCCAGGCGCTTGACCAGATATTCCGACATGGTCTCGCGAATATCAGCGCGGCGATACATGACATGCACTTTCGTCGCTGAGGCGCTGAGAAAGACCGCGCCCTGGCCCGCCGAATTACCAGCGCCAACCACAACCACTTCCGAGCCGTTGCACAATTGGGCTTCCATGGGCGTTGCGCCGTAATAGATGCCGCGACCTTCAAAGCGTTCAATATGGTCCAGCGGCAAGCGCTGATATTGTGCGCCCGTGGCGATGACGACGGCTTTGGAACTGATGGTACGGCCATCGGTCAGGGCGATGGAGAACTCGTCCCCTTGTCGGTCTAGTGAGGCGGCTTTGACTGGCGCGGTCAGGCTAACCCCGAATTTCAGAGCCTGGATCACGGCCCGCTCGGTCAATTCCTGGCCGGACACACCGGTCGGGAAGCCCAGATAGTTTTCAATCTTTGACGAGGTCCCGGCCTGCCCGCCCGGATTGCCGGAATCGATCGTGATAACGCTGAGGCCTTCTGAGGCCGCGTAAACACTGGCCGCGAGTCCCGCTGGTCCGGCGCCGACCACAACTACATCGGCGGCAGCGCCATCCTGAAGCAGGTCGAATCCGAACGCATGCGAAATCTCACTCGCCGTCGGGCGCACCAGAACCTGCGAACCGCCGCGAAACACGACGGGCAAACTGGCCGGATCGATGCCCTTGGCTTTGAGCATACGCTCTGCCAGAGGGTCTGTTTCTGGTGACAGCCATCGATGCGGGATACCGAATTTCGAGAGCAGATCCCGGGCAGTAAAGACCAACCGGTCCTGCGGCGCCCCGATGACGATGACGGAGCCATGATCGGCATTATGCGCAAAGGCCCGCCGCGCGGTCAGCGTCTGGACAATAATGTCTGAGATTTCCGAATTGGCGACGAGCAGCTCTTGCAACCGATCGTGGGCAATGTGCAGGAGCTCGCCCGCCTTGCCCATGGTCACATTGACCAGAGATGCTGCGCCCGTGATCACCGAGATATCGCCGGTAAACTGCCCCGGCTCCATCCACCCCACACGCTTGGGCCCATCTGGCGTCGCGACGAAAATGTGGGTTTCGCCGGACAGGGTCACCAAAAAATCCTGATGCGTTTGTCCTTCTTGCGTGAGGATATCGCCCTCAGCATGCGCGCGGACCTCGCCATAGCTTTTCAGCGTTTCAATTTGCGCGTCCGAAAATGTGTAATTGACGTCGGCTGGAACAGAAGACACGCGGCGAACTCCTCATCATGGTTTCGGCACAAGCAATTCGCCGATTTGACGGTGTAGTTCGGACGTATGCTGCGGCGCTTGCGATACAAGGGGGCGGCCAAAACCAAGTCGCTTATGCACTGATAGCTTAAGCCTATCGCTGCGCGCACCTTTTTATATTTTTCTTTCAGCGCGCGCGACCGACCTGCGTCTCTAATGGCCAGTGCGTATAGACGTGGCCACGCTGGAGGAAAGTGGAGGATTTGAATGAGCAGCCAGAGCGCGAGCGCGACAACGACCCTGCCCGGCGGCGCGATGGCCTCGGCCGGGACGAGTGCCGGGGCGAGTTATGGGAGCTTCAACTACCGCTCTTATGTGCTGATGTCGCTGACCGTGGTCTATACGTTCAACTTTATCGACCGCATCCTAATCAGTGTTGTCAGCGTCCCGATCATCAATGAGTTCGAGCTGTCGCAATTCCAGTTCGGTCTGCTCTCAGGCATCGGTTTCGCGCTGTTTTACACTTTGCTCGGCATTCCCATCGCCAATCTGTCGGAGAAAATCAGCCGCAAACTGATCATTGGGGTCAGCGTCATACTCTGGTCCTTCGCCACGGTGCTGTGCG
>JABSQB010000059.1 GCA_013214545.1 Henriciella sp. | reverse complement strand
GCTCCAGTCCGAGCCAGCCGCCGCAGACCGGCTTGTACCGAATTACCCCGCCGCCGTCTGATGCTGAGCTTGAAGCTATGGGCGCGGAGCGCTTGCCGGGCAGCGATTGCATCGATCTGACACCAATGTCTGCGCGGGTGACGCGATCTTGCCCTGATCCGATTGAGCTCATCACCTGGATTGAGGAAAACGCACTCGACGAAACCCATCCCTACGCGCCCTATTTGGAGAACCACACCGTCCCTGAATATGGCACTCTGACTGCTGAAGATGGCCAGACGCTGTATTATTCTATTCAGCTGCCGCCGGACTTCGATGCCAGCAAAACCTATCCGGCTCTGGTTGAGATTTATGGCGGACCCCACGTCCAGACGGTCAATCGAAACTGGGAGCGTCTGTCGGATCAATTCTATAGCCGTGAAGGCTATGTTGTGTTCCGCATCGACAATCGCGGCATGGCCAATCGAGGCAAGCGATTTGAAGACGCCATCTATCGCCAGATGGGCATTCCGGAAGTGCGCGATGTTCTGGGCGGCGTCGACTGGCTGAAATCGCAGCCCTTTGTGGACGGCGACCGGGTCGGCATTCAGGGCTGGTCCTATGGCGGTTATTTGACCTTGATGACCATCCTGCAAGCGCCGGAGGGCACATTCTCTGCCGCCGTCGCCGGCGCGCCGGTCACCGACTGGGCGCTCTATGACACGTTTTATACCGAGCGCTATATGGACACGCCGCAGGACAATGCCGACGGCTATGAGAAGTCTTCGGTCTTCTATCATCTTGAGCGCCTGAAGACCGACTTGCCGGAGCTGATGCTGATCCACGGCATGGCCGACGACAATGTCACTTTCGATAATACGACGCGGTTGATGGCAGAGCTGCAGCAGCGCGGAATTTTGTTCGAACTGATGACTTATCCGGGTCAGCGCCATGGCATTCGCGGACAGGCGCTTTCGACGCATTTGCTGAAAACACGCATGGCCTTTCTGGAGCGGCATTTGAAGGCGACAGACGAGTGATCAAGCCCTGGAAGATCCTCGACAGCAAACAGACGTTTCGCGACCAATTCCTTGGCGTGCGTACCGATAGGTGTGTGCGCGAGGATGGGCATATAGTGCCGACCTATCACGTGATCGAGCAGACCCCGTGGGTGACGATCTTTCCGCTGACCGATGAAGGCAACATTGTCCTTATCCGCGAGTATCGCCACGCTGCGCAGGTGATCCTGACGGCGGTCCCGGGCGGTGTGTCTGACCCGGGCGAAACCGACTGGGAAGCGGTCGGGCGGCGGGAACTCGGCGAGGAGACAGGCTATGAGGCGCGCGACATGCACCTGATCGGCAGCTGTTATCCGAACCCCGCCGTTCAGGACAATGAGCTGCACTTCTTCCTGGCGCTCGGTTGCACCCCAACGGCGCAGCAATCTCTGGACCCGAATGAAGAGATTGAGGTGTTCGAAGTCCCTTATCAGGAGTTTCTCGCCTATGAGCAGCTGGACGTGCAACACGCGCTGCACGCGGCTGGTCTGTTCTATCTTCAGCGCTATTTTCTCAGCCATCCGGAGCTTCGGCCTGCCGCCTCGTGAGGCTTGCCAAGTCCGCGCCGGTGGCCAACCAGTAAAGAGCTAGAAACAGGATCCCGCTCATGCCCGCTTTCCAACCGACCGCCGATCAGTTCCGCGCCTTTCGCGATGACCCGCATGATGGCCCGGTCAGTCAGGTCAATCTGCTGAAATTCAGAGTCAAAGCCGAGTATGCCGAGGGCGACCCGGAATATGGCGAGGACTGTTCCGGCGAGACCGCCTATATTCGCTATTCCGAAGCCTTTACCAAAGCCGCAGCCGAAGTTGGCGGGACGACCAGCCTGCTGGCCATGACCGAGCGCTATTTCATTGGCGGCGGCAATTGGGACGGCGTTCTGGTCAACACATTTCCATCTCGCCAGGCCTTCATCGCCACGCTCAACCATGCCGATTATAAGTCGATGTCGCGACATCGTGATGCCGGCCTGCTGTGTCAGGAATTGATTGTCACCCGGCCCTTGTGGTTACACGGCGAAGCACAATCAGAATAATCAGCTCGGGGTCTTCAGCATGAAACGCATTTTGATCATTGTCGGCGTGCTCGCCGCACTGCTCGTCGGGGCCTATTACGGACTGATCTGGATGATCACCAAACCGGCGCCGCCGCTGCAGGCCGGGCCTGTGATCGAACTCGCCCAAGGGCAGATCCAGAGCGGCATCGATCGCGACAATCCGGACATATTGCAGGTCAATGGCATCCCATTCGCGGCGCCGCCGGTTGGTGATCTACGCTGGCGCGCGCCGCAGCCCGCCCTCAGCTGGGACGGCGTTCGCGATGGCACCGAGTTCGGCGCTGAATGTATGCAGCTGCGCTCTGGCAGCGGCGAATTTCTCAGTGACTTGCTGAACGGCCTTGGCCTGAATGCGGTGCAGCGCCACCTCGCCAAAATTGTCCTGGAGAGCGCGCCGCCGCCGCCAGAAAGCGAAGACTGCCTGTTCCTGAACGTGCGCAGCGCCAATATTGGTGGCGACGCCTTGCAACCGGTCATGGTCTGGATTCATGGCGGCAGCCATCAGGCCGGCGCCGGGTCACAGAGCATCTATCAGGCCAATCAGCTGGTCGAGAATGACGTGGTTCTGGTCACCATCAATTACCGGCTCGGGGCGTTCGGATACATTGCCCACCCTGCCCTCAGCGCCGATGATCCACGCGGTGTCTCAGGCAATTACGGCCTGCTCGATCAAGTCGCGGCGCTCGCCTGGATCCGGGACAATATCGACCGCTTTGGCGGTGATCCGAACAATGTCACCATCTTTGGCGAAAGCGCTGGTGCGCAATCTGTTACCGAGATCATGTCGACCCCGCTCAGCGAGGGCCTGTTTCACAAAGCGATCCTGCAGAGCGGCGCTTCAACCTACAATGCAAACGGCCTGAACACCGCGATTGAGGGGCGTCTGACCATGCATGAGGCCGGGCTTGAATTCTTTGACGGGCTCGCGGATGCCGATGCCACCGCAGCAGATCTTCGGGCCATTCCTGCCACGGATATTATCGCGCACATCCCGAACAAGATGCATCTCGGCGGCTATGCCCTGCCGACCGTGGACGGCGTGGTCATTCCAAAACTGATGGGGCAAGCGATCGGAGATGGCAGCGTGCACAATGTGCCCATGCTTGCCGGGTACAATGCTGATGAGGGCACGCTCTTCTATGACAGCATCCAAAGGCCAACCGTGCTCGTCCCGGAGTTTCCGGACGCGCTTGAAGACCGGCTGGCCTTCTTACAGAACATCTATGGCGAAGCCGACGCCAAGGACCTGATCCAGCTCTATGGCCTGGACGATCCGGAGACGTATCAGGCAGCCGAGACCGACATGCTCGGCGATGACCTTTTTGGCGTCCATATGCGCCACCTCGCCGCCGCCAATAATGAGCAGGGTGAGCCGACTTATCTCTATCATTTCACCCGCGTTCCACCGTCCAAGACCCAAACCATTGGCGCCTTTCATGCGGCCGAGATTTTCTTCGTATTCAACTCTCACAGCCCGCTATCCGGCTTGAGCGATGAGGATGAGAAACTGACCGAAGCCATGGGGCTGTACTGGACGAATTTCGCCAAGACCGGCGATCCGAATGGGCCCGGTCTGACCGAATGGCCGCTCTATGACCGGGCCTCAGATCAATGGATGACCTTCAATCCCTCGATTGAAGTGAAATCCGGCGTCCGCGCCGCCAAGCTCGACATTATGGAGCGCGCCCTGGTCCAGCGAGTCGCGGAGGCCGTGCCTCAGATCACGCCGCCAGCAGAGGACATCCTGACAGGATCAGGCGGTCAGGAGATGACGGCAGACAGCCTCGAGCCCTAAACGGTCGGTTTCATCGAACGCATCGGGCTGCTCGCTGTCGACATCGAGTACGGCGGCGAGCGCACCATCTGGGTCAAAGACCGGAACAACAATCTCTGAATTGGTGCGGCTATCGCACGCGATATGCCCCGGGAAAGCGTGCACGTCCGGCACGATGATGCTTTCGCGCTGCTCTGCGCAGGCCCCGCAGACGCCTTTGCCGATTGGGATGCGCAGACAGCCAAGCGTGCCCTGATAGGGTCCGACCACGAGCTCGTTCGGTTTCAATGGATCGACGACATAAAAGCCCGTCCAGAAAAAGCGCGGTGAAAAGGCCTGTGACAACAGGCAAGCGGCGCTGGCATAGCGTGCAGGAACGTAGCTCTCACCAGATACAACCGCGTCGATTTCAGCTTTCAGCTCGCGATACTGCTCGGCTCTTTCCATGACGGTGCCCTTCTTTCGCCAAAAGCTGCATATCGGATACCCATGTCGAATGCACAAGATAGCAATAGACGTGAGCAAAAGGCTCTGAAATAGTTCGGTCGGGAATGGAGGGAATTGCGTGATCCTCGGCAAGTTGTTCAAAAGCATGGTCATGATGCTTCTCGCATCTGTGCTTTTGGTTCCTGTTGCCAGCGCCCAGCAATCCCACGCCGAATCTGCCCCCGATTTCGAATTTGACGACTTTGATCCGGACATTATGCGGGTAGATGAAGCTCGGTTGGAGCGCGCGCTGCAGGCCTATCAGGCCGACGACTCTCTGCAGCTCGAACGCCCCGAATGGGAGCCTGAAGTCCAGGCCTTTGAACCGCGCGAGCGGCGCTCCGGCCCCAACCCGATCGCGCAGGCCATTGCGTCCTTCTTCCAGGCCATTGGCCCCGCGCTCGGCTATCTCTTATTGATCATCGTCGTGCTCGCCATTCTTGCGGGGCTTTACATGGTGTTTGGCGAATCCATCACGCTGCGAGGAAAGCAAAAGGAGAAGAAATCGGGACCAGACATTTCAACAGTCCCGAACCTGCGCCCGGAAGAAGCGCGCGCCCATGCACTGCTTGAGGATGCTGACCGCCTCGCGGCTGAAGGCCGGTTTGCTGAAGCGGTGCACTTGTTACTGTTCCGATCCATTGATGACATTCAGGAGAAACGCTCCGGCCTCATCGGGCGGTCACTCACTGCGCGTGAGATTGGCGCCCTGGGCGTTCTGCCGGATTCGGTCAGGAACGCACTTTCCCCCATTATCCGCATTGTCGAGCGCAGTTTCTTTGGCGGCCGCGAAGTCGATGAAACCGGTTGGCGCGAAGCGCGGGCCTCGTACGAGACCTTCGCCTTTGGGGAGGCGTGGGCATGAGCGAGCGTCTACCTCAGGAAACCAATCCATTTTCAGCGATCACGTCAGCGGTCATGATTGGCGTCGGTCTGATGGTCTTTATTGCCATCTTTGCGCTGCTCGGCTGGTCTCCCGATCTCGCCAACAAGAACCGGGCCGGCCAGCACCCCTATTCCAGCTCAGCGCTCGGCTATGGCGGATTGGTCAAACTGCTCGAAGCCGACGGTCAGACAGTCAATGTCTCGCGTTTGGCGAGTTCGCTTGAATATACCGATGGCGTCCTCGTCCTCACCCTGCCCCGTTATGGCCTGAACCGGGCGACGGAATTCGATCTCGAAAACGTGTCAGAGCCAGCGCTCTATGTTCTGCCGAAATGGTCAGGCTTTGCGGATCGCGAAAAGCCAAGCTGGCAGAAGGATACCGACTTGATGGACCGGCGCAGTGTCGCACTGGTCGCGCAGGAGTTTGACCCGGACATAGCGATCTGGCGCCTGCGCAATCCGGGCCGCATCCGCACCCCGTTCGGCAGTCAATCGCCAAAGTTCGAGCACGAAATGCAAGTGCTGGAATCTGAAGTGCTCGAAACGGTGATCGAAACACCAGGTGGCACGCTGCTCGCCAAACTCCCAGGGCGTGACATCTACATCCTCAGCGATCCGGACGTGGTGAATACGTTTGGCCTCGCCCGGTCGGAGAATGCCCGCATGGCGCTCGGCCTGATGGATTGGCTGAAGTACTTTCCGGAACAACCGGTCACGCTGGATGCCACCATTCACGGATTTGAACGTTCAGAGAGCCTGCTGCGCGCCATATTCGATGTGCCATTCCTGGGCGCGACCATGATCGCGCTCGCTACCATGCTGCTGATCACCTGGGGCGCATTCATTCGGTTTGGACCGCCTAATCGCGAAGAGCGAGTGCTGTCCTTCGGCAAGAAGGCGCTCGCAGAAAGTTCTGCAGGCCTGATTTCGATGGCGCGCCGGGAAAGCCAGATGGCGCCGGGATATGCGCAAACTGTGCAGCGCGATCTGACCAAGCGCCTTGGCCTGCCGCCGCACACGTCGCCGGAAGCGTTCGCGCAGACCGCCGACCGGATCGCCGAACAGAAAGACTTATCCAGCAATTGGAGCCAGCAAAAAGACCGGCTCACAACGCCAATCGCTGGACGCAATGACTTACGAGACAAGGCCCTCGCCCTGTGGCGCTGGCGCAAGGAGATGAGCGATGGAAATTAGCGCGATCAAACAGCTGGCCGATCAGATCAGGAGCGAGGTTGGCAAAGCCGTCATCGGCCAGGCAGAAACGGTCGATCTGATGCTGACAGCCCTGTTTTCTGGCGGACACATCTTGCTCGAAGGCCCGCCCGGGACAGCTAAGACGCTTCTGACGCAGTGCTTTGCGGCCGCCATCAAACTCGATTTCGGACGGATCCAGTTCACGCCTGATCTGATGCCCGGGGACGTGCTCGGCACCAACCTGTTCAACTTTTCGACCAGCGAGTTCACCCTGACCAAAGGCCCGATCTTTACCGACATCCTTCTGGCCGATGAAATCAACCGAACCCCTCCCAAAACGCAGGCCGCTTTGCTTGAAGCTATGCAGGAACGCAAGGTTACGATCGATGGTGAGACCCATGCGCTGAATGATCGCTTTACGGTCATCGCCACCCAGAACCCGATCGAACAGCAAGGAACTTATCCGCTGCCCGAAGCGCAGCTCGACCGCTTTTTGTTTAAGCATGTGCTCGCCTTCCCGAGCCGCGAAGAAGAACTCGCCATCGTTTCCGGGCATGGCAATCGCACCGGCATGAAAACCGCGACCGCCTTTGGCGTCGACTCTGTGGTCACGCCGCAATCGCTTGCCGAAGCGGTCGAGTCTGTCTCGAAAGTGCGCGTGCAAGATGATGTGGTCGAGTACATTGTCGATATTGTCCGCGCGACGCGTGAGACCCCCGCCCTCACCCATGGCGCAAGTCCGCGCGCCGCGGCGGCCATCGCCGCAGCGACCCGCGCCCGGGCGGCGCTGGACGGACGCGATTATGTGGTTCCGGACGATGTCAAATTGCTCTCGCTCCCAGCGCTGCGCCACCGGGTTATCCTGTCGCCCGCCGCAGAGATCGAGGGACGAACCACAGACGACACACTGCTCGAGATCATCGAGCAGACAGCGGCGCCGCGCTAAGGAACCAGTCGCTTTGATTGCCCCCACCCTCCGCGCCATCTGGCTCATGCTTCTGGGCCTGCCAGCCTTGTTGCTGATTGCCATCCTGTCGCCTGGATTCTGGGTGATCTCGGGCGGATGGATCGCCGTCATCTTCGGCGCCATGCTGGTCGATATCACGTTAGCGCCGCGGCGCGGGGCGATGCAGGTAGAGGTCGACGCGCCGCCCGTTTTGTACATGAACAGCGAAGATGATGTTGCGATCACCCTCACTGCCTTACGCGGCCCGCTGCCAGCGCGGGTCAACGCTCTGCTGGAAACAAATGGCTATATCGCGGCGCCGAAAGCCACCATACTCAAGGGGTGGAGCGGGCGCAGTCACACATTTACGCGATCGCTGAGACCGGTGCGGCGCGGCAATGGGAGGCTGCAACGTTTGTGGCTGGACTGGACCGGTCCACTCGGGCTCGCACGGGTCAAGCGTGTTGAGGAGCTCGCGCGCGACATCCCGGTAACGCCGAACACGCGCTGGGTTCAGGAAGAAGCCGTGCGGCTTTACACGCGCGACGCGGATTTCGGCATCAAGATGCAGTTGGAACGCGGCGACGGATCAGAGTTCGATGCGTTGCGCGAGTTTTCGACCGGCATGGATCGCCGCGCCATCGATTGGAAACACTCGGCCCGTCACAGGCAACTGCTCGCCAAGGAGTTTAGAACCGAGCGCAATCACAATATAGTCTTCGCTTTCGATACGGGTCGCTTAATGTGCGAGCCTTTGGGCGGCGTACCGAAGATAGATCGCGCGATCAACGCGGCCTTGCTGCTGGCTTATGTCTCGCTCCGGTCTGGCGACAAGACGGCGCTGTTTGGCTTCGACGCCCAGCCGACCGTGACCAGCAATGTCCTAAGCGGCGTCGGGGCATTCCCGCATATGCAACAGCTTGCGTCTCGTCTCGATTACTCGGTCGAGGAGGCCAATTACACCCTGGCGCTCACCTCGCTCGCCTCGCGGCTGGAGCGGCGCAGCCTGATCGTTCTATTCACCGATTTCGTCGACACGATCTCGGCTGAGCTGATGCTGGAAAACGTCAAGCGCCTGATGGATCGCCATCTGATCATCTTTGCCTGTTTCGAAGATGAGCAGCTGGCCGATATGATTGAAGCTGAACCGGTCACTGCGGATCTGGTCTCCCGCGCGGTCATCGCCGACGGGCTTCTGAAAGAACGCGAGCTGGTGCTGCGCAAGCTTGAGCACATGGGCGTGCAAGTGATCGAGACCCGGCCTGAACGGTTTAGCGCCGACCTCGTCTCGCGTTATCTCGACATTAAGCGGAAGGAGATGCTGTGAGCGATCGCGTGATGAAATCCTACCGGTTCCGCGAAGAACGCGAAGCCGACTGGAAACAGCTTGAGCAGATCATCGCCCGCGCCGAATCCCGCGGTGTCGGCGGCCTCAGCGACAAGGATATGGAACGTCTGCCGGGGCTCTATCGGCAAGCCGTTTCGTCACTGTCCGTGGCGCGCACCATCTCGCTTGACCAGAACGTGGTGGCTTATCTCGAAACGCTGTGTGCGCGCGCCTATTTCTTCGTCTATGGAACCCGCTCACGCATGAGCGAGCGGATCGCGCAATTCTTCGCACGCGACTGGGCCGCTGCGGTCAGCGCTGCAAAGGGTCCGACCTTGCTGGCCTTCCTGTGCCTGTTCGGCGGCGCCCTGCTCGCCTTCTTCCTGACGCTGAACGACAATGAATGGTACTGGACGTTTCATAGCGGCTGGGATTCCCGCAATCCGAACGCATCCTATGATGAGCTGCGTGCGACGCTATACGAAACCGATCGCAAAATTGTCGACATGCTGGGTGCCTTTGCGGCGCAGCTCTTCTCGCACAATAGCGGCATTGCCATTTTTGCCTTCGCACTCGGCTTCGCCTTTGGCATCCCGACGGCGGTGCTGCTGATCTACAATGGCGTCTATTTGGGCAGCTTCTATGCCGTGTTCTGGCAAAAGGGATTGGCTTATGAGCTCACCGGCTGGCTGTTTATTCATGGCGTGACCGAACTCTTCGCTGTTATTCTGGCTGGCGCAGCGGGATTTATGATTGGCGGCGCGGTTGCGTTTCCCGGCCGCAAAACCCGTATGCAATCCATGCGAGAAGCCGGCGAGAAAGCCGCGATGGTGATCATCGGCGCTGTGGTCACGCTGTTTTTGGCCGCCCTCCTGGAAGGGTTTGGACGGCAGCTGATCAATAGCGACACTGTGCGCTACACGATTGCAGGCTCCAGCCTGATCTTCTGGCTGGGCTATTTCTACCTGCCGCGCCGCGGGGTCGGAGATCGACGTGACTGAGGCGGTTGCCCCTCCTCCCAATGCCGTCGCAGAAGGCAAGCGTCGCCGCGCTCGGATGCGCGCCCGCGAGGCAGAGCAAAAGCGCGTCCGCTCGCTAGTGACACCGGAAGGCGCGGCGCTGAACCTCAAAATCTCGACGTTTAGCGAGCGTTTCGGCGCCTTCATCCTCGATGTGTCCCTTCAATTCGTGATCATGTTTGCGATCATCTTCTCGATCGCGTTTATCGCTGGCGCATTCGATTTTAATGGCTGGCAAATTGCCTGGGCGGTGGCGCAGGTTCTGATTTTCTTTGTCCGCAATTTCTATTTCATCTTCTTCGAAATCGGTCGCAAAGCCGCAACGCCCGGGAAACGCGCGCTGGGCTTGCGCGTCGCAGACCGCAAAGGCGGGCGCCTCACAGCAAATGCTGTGATCGCTCGGAATTTCCTGCGCGAGCTTGAATTTTTTCTACCGCTGTCCGTCCTGTTCAGTTTTGGCGCTGAAGGGGTCGCGGGATGGGTGAACTGGTTGCTGCTGATCTGGTGCGGGATTTTTGTGCTGTTTCCTTTGTTCAATAAGGACAAACTCCGCATTGGCGATCTGGTCGCCGGCACGATGGTGATCCACGCCCCCAAAGTGCAATTGCTGGACGATATCGCTTCGGCAACGCCAGCTCGCGAGAGCACCAGCGCAATCGTCTTCACACCGGCGCAGCTGGATGTTTACGGCATTCATGAACTGCACGTTCTGGAGGATGTATTGCGGCAATCGACGCCGGAAATAAAACGCAATGTCGCCAACCGGATTGCCGACAAAATCGGTTATGCGCCGCAGACGGGCGAGACTGATCTTGCATTTCTGGAAACCTTTTATGCCGCGCTACGTCGTCATCTGGAGCAGCGCATGCTGTTCGGGCAGCGCAAGGAAGACAAATACGACCAGCGCTAGCCAAGGCAAACGGGCTCAACTATTGGTCTGGAAATTGCACTTCACAGATCCAAACAGATGATCAGGATGGCAGGCTTATGCACCTCACTCCCAGAGTTCTCGTCAGCGGCGGCGCTGGTTTTATCGGCAGTCACTTGTGTGATCGGTTGGTCGAAAAGGGCTATGAAGTCCTTTGCGTCGACAATTTCTTCACCGGCGCGCGTGCGAACATCGTGCATCTGCTCGATTCCAAATCGTTCGAGCTCATGCGCCATGACGTAACCTTCCCGCTCTTCGTCGAGATTGATCAGATCTACAATATGGCCTGCCCGGCAAGCCCGATTCACTATCAGTTCGACCCGGTTCAGACGACCAAGACCTCGGTCCACGGGGCGATCAATATGCTGGGCCTTGCCAAGCGGACAAAGTCACGGATCCTGCAGGCCTCGACCTCGGAAGTTTATGGTGACCCAAGTGTCCACCCACAGCCGGAAAGCTATTGGGGCAATGTCAATCCCATAGGCCCGCGCTCTTGCTATGATGAAGGCAAACGCTGCGCCGAAACGCTGTTCTTCGATTATTACCGCCAGCACGATCTCGACATCAAAGTCGCCCGGATCTTCAACACTTATGGTCCGCGCATGCACCCAAATGATGGACGTGTGGTCTCGAACTTTATCGTTCAGGCGCTGAAGGGTGAGGACATTACGCTGTACGGCGATGGTCAGCAGACTCGCAGCTTCTGCTATGTCGATGATCTGGTTGAAGGCCTGATCCGTTTGATGGAAAGCCGTGACGAGGTCACGGGTCCAATCAATCTCGGCAATCCTGGCGAATTCACAATCAAGGAACTGGCCGAGGATGTTATCGATCTCACCGGATCAAAGTCCAAGATGGTCAATCGCACGCTGCCGCAGGATGACCCACGCCAACGTCAGCCTGACATTTCGCTGGCCAAGAAAGAACTCGATTGGGAACCAACCATCGCGCTGCGCGCTGGTCTGACAAAAACCATCGCCTATTTCGACGACCTGCTGAAGCAACAACACGCCTAGGCCCAGCGATCCTCAGTGATCATGACCGCGTGCGCGGCGTCCTTTTTGACGACGAGATCCGCATGCGCGCGCAACGGCAGGATGTGGTTTTCCAGATTAGGCAGATTGATCGCCGCCCAGACGGATTTGGCGAACCCAATCAGCTCTTCTTCCGACATATGCCGGAACTGCGCGTAGAAGCTCGTCGGGTCGTGCTCAGCCGCGTGCCAGAAACGCAGAAACCGCTCCAGAAACCAGCCTTCAATGTGCTCTAACTCAGCATCCAGATAGATTAGCAGATCCGGCTCATGCGGCGCTGCGCTGGCGGCTGCCCGCGGCTCGAAGCCTAGCCCCTCGAGAATGAGAATGTCCGGATCATCGATCTTTCGCGTCAGCGCTGGATCGGGATCAAAGGTGATATGGCTGTAGCCGGGGAAGTCAGTTGGCTGTGAACGAACGGATTCGATCGCAGCCTGCATCGCAGCGCGGTCATAGGTCTCCGGAAATCCCTTACGCTGGAACAGACCCTGCTCGCGCAGATAATCCGTTGGGAACAGGAACCCGTCCGTCGAAACTGTGTCGACGACGAAGCCGGGTTCCAGAGTCTGCTCAAGGTGACGGGCCAGCGTGCTCTTTCCGGAGGCAACCGACCCCGTCAGAGCGATAACCATATCCGGCCGCTCCGACTTGATGGCGACAAGCCGCTCGGCCACCGCCTCAATGCCGACGGT
>JABSQB010000058.1 GCA_013214545.1 Henriciella sp. | reverse complement strand
ATTCCATCCCACGACCTGATCATTACACGGTTTGGCTTCACGCCTGCGCGCAATGACGGGGTCGAGGCGCTCGCCGCAGAATTGATTACACGCCTTAGCGACGAAGCACCAAGCGCTACCACGGCGCCTTGATACGATACAGCACGCGTGAGGCTTCGCCGGTGATGAACAGATTGCCATCGGCGTCGATTGTGACCCCGTTGAAAATCTGAGACGGCGGCAGCCCGGGCGCGCCAATCGACCCAGCCGGGATTTCGGCGAGCACGCGGCGATCCCCGTTGCTCGCGATGTGAACAACATTCGACGCAGCCGCCTCGACCACGACCATTCCGTCCTCGGCAAAGACGAACCCTTCCGGCGCTTCCAGATTGTCAGCAATCAGTTCGGGGCTTTCCAGGGCCGCGCCACGGCTCGCGACTTTTAGAATCTGCCCAAGTTCGCGATCGCTGACATAGAGCGCGTCACCTTCTACGACGAGGCCACTTGGCGCTGGCAGATCCGCGGCCAGCACGACCGGATCACCTTCGCCATAGAGCGTGATGCTACCCTTGATGTGTTCAGCGATTGCCAGACCGCCAGCGTAGCGCACGGCCGCAACTGGCGCCGCCAAATTCGGGTAATGCGCGAGGCGCTCCTCCGCTTGCGGATCCCAGATCCGGACGTCGCCATCGAACCAGGAAGTCAGGATCAATACGTCGCCATCCGCTGTCAGATTGAGCGAGCCACCTAGCGCGCCCATACCGACCACATTTCTCTGCGTGATCGTCTCTTCGCCAGTCTCCCGGTCAAAGCCGCGCAGCGCGTGGACGTCGGCCACCCAGACTGTGTCACCAATCACTGCAAGGCCGCCGGGATGCGCCATGCCGCCCGGTTGAAGTGCGGTGATCGTGCCATCCGCATTGACCCGCTTGATGAAGCCGTCGGTGAATGAAGAAATGAACGGCGTGTCGTTAGCATCGAACGCGAAATTATCGAGGCCCGGTACGAGTGTGGCGACGGTCTCGCGCGTCTCTTGGCCCATGCGGATCAATTCTCCGGTCCCGGTATCGAGGACGTGCAACACGCCTTCGCTGTCGAACTTGATCGCAGCGGGTGTGGCAAAGCCGGTCGCCTCGACGCGGCGCTCGCCGGTATCGACGTCAAAGCTGACGACTTCGCCTGCGAACCAGCGTGGTCCGTACAGGCGATCATCTGGCCCCCAGTCCATGCCATTGAGACCACAGCCCGGGCCAAGGTCGTCGGCGATCAGACGCGCGGGCGTCTCACCGCTCGGGTCGAGTTCGTAGAGGTTGGTGCCCAGGAAACACTGCGACACGAACAGACGGTCATCATCAGAAAATGTGATCGGATTGGCACCGGGCGGTAACTGGGCCGCAACCACGCGCTCACCCTCGGCATTGAAGCCAGCGACCTCGCCGGTCAGGATCGACGTCCAATAGAAAGAGCCATCGGAGGCAAACGCCACATCATCTGGGCCGATCACACCATCGGCCGCGGTGTAGCGTTTCACTTCCGCACCCGTCTCCGGGTTGATGACGGTCAGGTCAGAGCCAATCACGGAGGTGATATAGAGCAAGCCATCAGGGCCAAAGTGAATGCCGTTCGCACCGGCTATGTTGGCGCCGGTGGCAATCACCTCGAGCGTCGGCGTTTCGGTTACTGATCCCTCGGACAAGTCTGATGAGTCGCCGTCTGGCGCCGTCGTTTGCCCGCAGCCGGCGAGAAACAGGCTTGCCATCAAAACGGATAGTGGAGTGCGCATCATAGTGTTTCCTCTCTTGCGATCCTCACGTTTTACGAGCGAGGGACGGCCTGCATTGATTACAGCTCTTTTTTCGTGCCTAACAGATCTGTTGATATCGGAAAAGCTGGGCCAAGGCCGGTCGCAGCGTCAATCCAGGGAGGGCGATCGCGCCATGACCGTCGCACACTACTTTTCATCCAATTATGCAGAAGCACGCGAGAAGTTTCAGACCGCCTGTCAGCAGCGCGGTCTGAAAGTGGACAGCCGCAGGAACCCTGTCGCCAAGGGCGCGGCTGGCGAAGATCTGTTCATGGACATCGCCCAGATCGGACCGACGGGCGCGCATAAGGTCCTGTTCCTGATGAGCGGCACGCATGGCGTCGAAGGATATTGCGGCTCTGGCGCGCAAATCGGGATGCTTGAAGAAGGCTACTTCACCGACCTGCCGGACGACACCGCGATCGTCCTGGTGCATGCGATGAACCCCTATGGATTCTCGCACGATCGACGCGTCAATGAAGACAATGTCGATCTCAACCGAAACTTTCTGGATTTCACAAAGCCTGACCGACCGGATGGCGGTTACGCCAGGATCCACCCTTACATCCTGCCCGAAGACTGGGATGGTCCAGCACGGCGAGACGCGAACAAGCAGCTGGCCATGTTCATTGAACAGAATGGTATGAAAGCCTTCCAGGCCGCCGTGTCAGGCGGACAGTATCAGCATCAGGACGGCGTGTTCTTTGGCGGCCACAAACCGACCTGGTCGAATGAAACCTTTCGGCAGGTCGTGCGCGATTATGCCAACGAAGCCGAGACCGTTGGCTTTATCGACTTCCACACCGGCCTCGGCCCGTACGGCTATGGCGAGCTGATTTCGCTTGGGTCGCTCGATCAAAAGGGTCTGGCCGCAGACTGGTTCGGTGATGATGTTACTGACCCTGACGCCGGCACATCCAGCTCCGCGCCTGTCGTGGGCACGGTCGGACACGGCGTGGCGGAAACCCTGCCGAACGCCGCAATTGCTTTCATCGCGCTTGAATATGGTACCCGCGATCTCAATCAGGTTCTGACCGCGCTACGAGGTGATAACTGGCTCTATCACAAGGGCGAGCTTGGCAGCGATCTCGGCACCCGCATCAAGGCAGATATTCGCGACGCGTTTTACCCCGACGAAGAAGCCTGGAAAGCCAAAGTCTGGGCCCGCGCCTGCGACGTGACAGACCGCGCTCTGGCGGGCCTCGCACGCGCGGGCTAGTCAGTCTATTCCGGCGTTGGCGGGAACCAGGTCAGCGAAGAATGGTGCAGCGAGATCAGCACCCGACCGTTCACTTTGTGATAGGCAAACGTGTAGTCGGCGCGCGTGGCATTGCCTTCGCCATCGACGAATGTGTAATGCCCCATATCCTTGTAGCCGAGGCCGCCCGCTTTCAAGATTGGCCCAACCGCGCTCTGAAACTCCACACTTTTCCAGCCGCGCTTCAGGAAACCATGATCATGCGGATAGTCTGGATCTCCACCGACAAAATAGGAACGCGCCCCCGCCCGGTCGAGGCGAATGACATCTGCGAGAGTCGGCTTAAACAGCAGCGGCTCGTCTGGCTCACCAAAGTCATACAGTTCAAGCAATTCGTCGACATTCTGTTCAGTGACATGCTTGGCCCACGCACGCTGCGCGGCAATCACTTCCGACTTGGTCATTGGTTCATAAGTAGCGATGGCCTTGCCCTCCCTGGCTCAGACTCAATCGGGCGATACTGCCCCATTTTTGGCTTTACAAGAGCAGTTTAGCGACAACCGCAAGAGGGAACTACTGTAAATTGCGGCGCGCGGCGGCGGTGTCACTCGCGCACGAGCGGCGGCGGCACCCAGCCGGAAGCAACGGCTTCATCGGTCGGATGATAGACGCGGAAGAATGCCGCGTACGGCCCATCTGGCGTTGGTAGCCAGTTTGCCATCTGGTCAGGCGATGCCTCCGGCCCGATATGTAGCACGACACTGCCATCAGCTTCGGTTTGCAGTCCGTCCGATCCGGAGTTCAGCGAATGGCGGCCGGTGGGATTCTCAAAAAAGAAGAAGCGACCGGTTTCGTCCGGCTCATAAATCGCGATCGACCAGAACGCCTTCGCCGGAACATCGCTCGGCAAGGTCAGTTGATAGTTTTGCGAACCATCCAGCGCTGCGCCATCTGCGGTACGCGTTATTCGATAGTAAATTGCATCTTGTTTGAGCAGTGCGCCAAACCCGATCAGTGCGATCCCGGCGCGCGTCGCATCGTCTTCACCATAGAGCCCAATATTGGCGGGAGGCGTCGACCAGCCCTGCTGCGCAGAGAGTTGCTGATTGACCCGCTCAGAGATCGCAGCTTCGGCGCGCGGGGTCACCAGATTCCAGAAGAAATTCTGGATCGCCCCGGTTTTGGCATCCGCGCCGATCCCGATGCCGGTAAAAGTTTCGGCCCGGTTAGATTGAGGGTGCACCGGATTGCGCGCCAGGGCCTCATTCACCACGGCGACGAAATTCTGAGAGTCCTGAATGTCGGTTACGAGCGTTGCGAAGGGTGTGGCTGGGCGATCTGGAAAGACGGGCCGAACGGATATCCCCTGCTGCGCCATTCTTGCGGCGTCGAGATCACTCTGGCCGGAAACGAAGATGCGGGCCAGCAGCCAGACATCATTGCCCGTCGCACGAATGACACGCACGTCGTCTGGCGCAGGTGTCGCATCGTCGGGACCCACAATCCAGTATGTACCGCCCTGCCCGCCCGTCTCACGCGGACCGATATGGGCGAACTGATCTGTGAACACGTCCATCAAGGCGATCGACAGATAGCGATCCTCAACTGCGGGCAGGACGAGTTCGACCGGTGTCGACGACAGCTCCAGGACAGCGGAAGTATAAAGCGTGTCATTGTTCGGTGTTGTCACCGCACGCAACGTGTGATCGGCCAGCCTGCTATTGTGGACATGCTGATTGAGGAAGGCGCCGCCCTCCCAGTCAGGGTTTGCGGCCCGAATGGCGGAGCGATTGAACAGACCATCCTGGGTGTCGCGCTGGGCTGACAGTTCCTGCGCGGAGCGAACGAATTCGTACGGCCCGTAAGCATACAGGAAGCCGTCTCGATATTTCGGCAATTGAGAGCTTTGCGCCCAGTATCCTAGGGCGGCAATGACGAGCAATAAGCCGATCGCGATCACACCGATGCGCTTCACCATGATGATCCTCCTCTATACCCTTGTAAGGTCTTATTCAGCCGGAACGATGCTGGGTTTTGGCGGTCCTGCCAATGGCCAGACGAGCTGTTCTGCGATGCTGGTGTCCGGCAGATTCTCGACGCCGAACTGTTCCGGATATCGCCGTGTGATCTTCGCCGTGCCGAACAGGACATCCCAGAAGAAGAGCAGATTGCCGTAGTTCCCGTGATAATTGGTGACACCATCGGCGGCGTGCTTGCCGTGATGCGCGCTGTGCGTCGCCGGCGTCGAGATGGTGCGTTCAACCACCCACATGATCGGCGAGAGCCACTTTACCTTGTAGAGCGGCGCATCCCAACGCACGTCGCTGTGCGCGCCAAAGATGACGGTCATCTTGATCACCATATAGACCGCATAAACCCAGCCGCCGCCAAGATAGATCAGCGCTCCTGACAGCCAGAGCCCAGGCATCAGCGCATAGTAGAAAATGTTGTTGCGATAGACGACGCGGATCGAGAGGTATTCTGCATTGTGATGCGGCCGGTGCAGCTTGTAGAGCCAAGGCAGCGTGTGCGACAGGCGATGCCACCAGTATTGCGTCATGTCATCGAACACGAGGAACAGCGCAAACACAGCCAGGAAGGGCCAGGTTTCGAGCATACCTTCTGCGCCGGGCGCAAATATAGCCGCAATCGCAAATCCGCCTGCGACCACAAGCGGCTGCGTGATCAGGGTCAGCACGCCCGTTGAAATCGCCTCGACAATCGCATCAGAGCGCTTCTGTCCATTCTTGTTGAAAAAGCCGGTGAACAGGATCTCCAGCAGGATAAATCCAACAAAAATCGACAAGATGACAATCAATTCCGGTTTCATGAGCGGGCTCCTCAAACGCTATAATCGGTTGGCTTGAGCCTGAGATAACAGTCGCGCTTGAGAAAGAATGTTCAATTTTGTACATTCTGGCACATGTTAGATCTTCTTGCCAAAAACACGCCCAGCTTCATGGATCAATTGTCCGAACCGGTCCGCCAACAAGTCGCGGCGGCCGGAACCCTCGTTCGCTATCAAAGCGGTCAGCTGATCCACAATCGCGGCGATCACAAACCGGGTATCTCGATTGTTGCCTCCGGCGCTGTGCAAGTCGGGATATTTGGCGCCGACGGAACCTTCATCATCACGTCCAATCTGGGCCTCGGTCAGACCTTTGGTGAGTTTACGCTGTTTGCGGGCTTACCACGCACGCACGACATCACGGCGGCGGGTGAGACGGAGATCAACCAAATCTCCGCACCAGCGTTCGAGCGCCTTTATGACCGCGAACCGGAAATCTCGCGCGCGCTTCTGAATACGGCGCTGGTCAGATCACACCGACTGCTCGAAATGATGGATGCGATGAGACGCCTGCCGATGCGGGAGCGCACAGCGAAAGTTCTGTTCACGCTGCTGCAAACGGCGGGCGGCGCGCAGTCATTTGAATACCGCCAGTCCGACCTCGCCTTTGCGCTTGGGGTCTCGCGCACCTCGCTCAGCACCGCGCTGAAGCAACTCGCTCGACTGGGGTTGATCGAGACCGGCTATGGCCGAATCAACATTCCTGACCCGGAAAGAATGCGGGACTGGGTCACCGAGAATTGCAGCACAGCCTGATGCCCACTGGCCGCCTGCGCGAAGACCAAGCTCATACGACCAAGGTCGCGCTAGGCGAATGCCACGCTTTCATGCTTTACTCGCTGAACAGTTCGGGAAGGATCTGATGAAGCATCACCTTATGATCGCGCTTGGCCTGCTCATGGCGGCGGTGTTCTCCTACCGCCTGGCCAATGCCTTGCTTGCGCCGGGCCTCGGGCTTCTCGAACTCTATCTATTTGGCGGAATCCTGATTGCGGCAGCGCTGATCTTTGGCGGCCTGAAAGAGCGCCGCCATGCGCGCGAGCAATCCCCGGATCAAGAGCGTTAGACCAAAGTCGGTCTCCACAATTGCCAATCTGTGAGTCACCCTGATTGTGCGGTAAACCTGCCGTCCAATAAAAATCAGGGAGGACAGAAAAGTGTCCGAGAAACAAACAACAGATGCGAAAGGCTATTGGGCGGCCACGATCCGCCTGACTTTGACCTTGCTCGCCATCTGGTTTGTCGTCTCTTACGGAGCCGGCATTCTATTCAGAGATTTCCTCGATCAATTCGCCATCGGAGGCGCCCCGCTGGGCTTCTGGTTTGCTCAACAAGGCTCAATCTATGTCTTTGTTGGACTGATCTTCTATTATTGCTTCGCCATGGCACGCCTTGAGCGCAAATACGGCGTGGAGGGCTAGACCGATGGATTGGACCCTCTTTTTCGTCATTACGACATTTGCGCTCTATATCGGCATCGCCATTTGGGCGCGCGCCGGCTCGACAGACGATTTCTACGTCGCGGGCCATGATGTTCACCCGACCGTCAATGGTATGGCGACGGCAGCTGACTGGATGTCAGCGGCCTCGTTCCTCTCCATGGCCGGTCTGATCGCCTTCCTCGGCTATGGCGGCTCAGTCTACCTGATGGGCTGGACCGGCGGCTATGTGCTGCTGGCGGTTCTGCTCGCGCCGTTCTTGCGTGAGTTTGGCAAGTTCACCGTGCCGGACTTTGTTGGCGACCGCTACTATTCTGACCTCGCCCGGATCATCGCAGTGATCTGCGCGCTGTTCGTGTCCTTCACCTACATTGCCGGCCAGATGAAAGGCGTTGGCGTGGCCTTCTCAGGCTTCCTCGGCGTTGACTTCAATGTCGGCATCATCATCGGCATGGTGATCGTGTTCTTCTACGCCGTGCTCGGCGGGATGAAAGGCGTGACCTATACGCAGGTTGCGCAGTATTGCGTCCTGATCTTTGCCTATACGGTGCCAGCGATCTTCATGTCGCTGATCATTACCGGCAACCCGATCCCGCAGCTGGGCTTTATCGGAAATGCCGCTGGCGAAGACATCTCCATGCTGTCCAAATTGAATGGGGTGGTGACCGATCTCGGCTTCCAGGAATACACGCAGACCGACAAGTCGATGTTCGACGTGTTCGCGATTACGGGCGCTTTGATGTTCGGAACCGCCGGTCTGCCGCACGTGATCATTCGCTTCTTCACAGTGCCAAGCGCAAAAGCCGCGCGTTACTCTGCAGGCTGGGCTCTGATCTTCATTGCTGCGCTGTACACCACAGCTCCGGCAGTGGGCGCGTTCGCTCGGATCAACTTCATCGATACGGTCAATGAAGCGACCTACATTACCGATGAAGAGAATTACGAGACCCGCGCAGCTGAGATTGAAGAAGCTGGCGGCAAGCCTGTCCCGACCTGGTACAAGACCTGGGAAAAGACCGGCCTTCTGCAATACGGAGATAAGAATGGCGACGGCATCATGCAGTATCGCGGGCCAAATGCTCCGGACGGCGTGGAGAACGAAGTCAATCCGAACCGAGACATCTTCGTGCTCGCCAATCCGCAAATTGCGCAGCTGCCAGGCTGGGTGATCGGACTGGTGGTCGCCGGTGGCCTCGCTGCTGCCCTGTCGACCGCTGCAGGTCTCCTGATGGTGATCTCATCTGCGGTCAGTCACGATATCTGTCGAAGAACCCTGTTCAAGAATATGGATGACAAGACAGAGCTTCGGGTCGCGCGCGGCGCTGCAGCCGGAGCCGTGGTCGCCGCGGGTCTGCTCGGGATCTTCTCCTCGCAGCTCGGCTTCGTGGCCCAGGTTGTTGCCTTCGCCTTCGGTCTGGCTTCGGCTTCCTTGTTCCCGGTCATCTTCCTCGGTATTTTCTGGAAGCGGATGAACAAGGAAGGCGCAATCGTCGCCATGCTGTTCGGACTGATCTCGACCTTTGCCTACATCGTCTACTTCAAGTTTGGCGGTGGCACACCGGATCAGTACTTCTTCGGTGTCTCGCCTGAAGGCATTGGTTTCGTCTTCATGTGGGTGTCTGGCGCCCTCGGTATCGGGATCTCTCTCGCGACCGCTCCGCCGCCTCAGGACATCCAGGACCTGGTCGAAGACATCCGGGTCCCCGGAACCCGCCAGCCACATGGCATCGCCGATGCGGGCATGGCTCCGGCACCTGCTGAATAAGCCTCTCCCAGGCTCAACTCGAAGGGGCGGCCATCCTGGTCGCCCTTTTTCTTGTCCGCACTTTCGCGTCCCCGTTTTCTTGCTCTACGTACTCTTCCGGAGGCGTCTACGACGAAAGCCGCGATAGGCTTCGAATCTGGCGCTTGGCATGATAGCGTCCGGAGGATGTCTATGCCGACTTGGCTGATAATTGTTTGCGTCGTGCTCTATATGGCGATCTTGTTCGGGATTGCCTGGCAGCGCGACCGGGAGGCGAGCAAACCAGGCTTTACCCAAAGCCCAGTCATCTATGCGCTCGCGATTGCTGTTTATTGCACGTCCTGGACGTTTTTTGGTGCGGTCGGCACGGCGGCGTCCAGCGGCTGGGATTACCTACCCATTTATCTCGGCCCGGCACTGGTTTTCCTGCTTCTGCCCGGCCTCTTGAGACGCATCGGCAATGTCGTCGAGCGCGAAGGCGTCACCTCGCTCTCCGACTTTCTTGCTTCGCGATATGGAAAGAGCCGAACCATTGGCGCGATTGTCGCGGTCGGCGCCGTCGTTGGCAGCCTGCCCTACATTTCACTGCAACTGAAATCGGTTGGAATGAGCGTGCAAGCGTTGCTCAATCCGGCTGGTGAGGCCCCGACACAAAGCGGCGCAGAATCTGTCTTGATCACCGCGATCGGTCTTGCACTGTTCGCCATCCTGTTTGGCGCACGACATTCGGATCTAACCCGTCACAATGCCGGACTGATGAGGGTTCTGGCGTTCGAGGCGATCATAAAGATCCTGGCCTTGATTGCTGTCGCAATCCTGTCGCTCAACCTGATCAGCTCAGCTTCCATCGAACGCGTGCCGAGCGTCGCCGAAGTGTTCCCAGCGGACATCTCCGTGCGCTTCATCACAATTTCTTTGCTGTCTATGGCGGCGATAATCTGCCTACCGCGCCAATTCCATGTCGGCTTCATCGAGCGCCGCGGCTCGCGCGATGCTTCTGTCGCTCGCTGGCTGTTCCCGCTCTACATGCTGGTGACCAGCCTCGTCGTGATTCCGATCACGCTGGCCGGGGCTGGCGGATTGCCGAGCAGTGTTTCAGCTGACCTTTACGTGCTCGAGCTGCCACTGATGCACGACAATTCCTGGCTCGCCCTGCTCGTCTTTCTCGGCGGCTTCTCGGCCGCAACCGGCATGGTCATTGTCGCCACCATCGCTCTGTCCAACATGGTCACCAATGAGCTGATCGTCCCCACCCTGATGCGGACTGGCAATTTCTCCGACATAAGCGGCGATGCAGGCGCGCGCATTCTGTCCATCCGGCGGATCGTCATCGTCGCGATCATCTTGCTGGCCTATGGCTATTTCCGGATTGGTGGCAGCAGCGAGGCGTTGGCCCAGATTGGCCTCCTGTCCTTTGCCGCTGCGGCTCAGTTTGCCCCAGCCCTCTTGGGGGCCGTCTACTGGCGCGGGGCCAAGCGACCAGGCGCAGTTTGGGGCCTATCTTTGGGTCTTATTGTCTGGGCCTATAGTTTGTTTGTGCCGGCGATTGTCGGTCACGAGGCGATGATGACCGTTCTGCCCGTCTGGCTCGACCCGCACGCGCTGCTCGGCATGAGCTTTGGCGACAGCCTGGTGCATGGCGTGTTCTGGAGCCTCGGACTAAACACGCTCGGCTTCGTTGTCGCCTCCCTTCGCGCGCCAGAGCGCCTGCGCGATCGCATTCAGGCCGCCGCCTTTGTCGGCGAATATATCAGCGCCAGCGGCGTACGGGCTCCGGCACAGACCATCGAGCACCAAGTCACTCCGGATGGATTGAAAGCCCTCGCCGCAAGATTTCTCAGCGCCGAAGCCGTGACCCATGCCTTCGACGAATTTGAAACCGAACTGCAAATCGAAACGCAGGGCACAGAGCCGGCGGATTGGCGTCTGGTGCAAAGAACGGAGCGCTTGCTGGCCAGCGCGCTAGGTGCCTCCTCGGCCCGGGTTGTCATGTCCTCGGCTATCGCCGGCGCCGATATCGCGCTTGGCGATGTGCTGTCCATGCTCGATCAACAAACCCAGGCCGAGCGCTTTGACCGGCACATGCTGCAATCCATGCTCGAGAACATTGAGCAAGGCATCAGCGTGGTCGACCATGAGCAGAACCTGGTCGCCTGGAACAGCGCTTATGTCGAAATGTTCGCCTATCCGGAATCTCTGGTGAAGCTGGGCGAACCGATCGCCACGCTGATCCAGCACAATATCTCAACCGGGTGGATTGATGGCGATCCCGCGCACGAGGCCGACAGACGGATCGCCCATATCAAGGCGGGGCGCCCGCACGCTTATGAGCGCCAGAATCCAGATGGCCGCTTCCTGCGCATTGTCGGCAGCCCGATGCCCGGCGGCGGCTACGTGACCACGTTCACTGACATAACCGAGGACAAACGGCGCGAGCAGGCCTTGATCGAGTCGAATGAAACACTGGAGCAACGGGTCGAAGACCGCACCCGGGACCTGCAGGATATGGCGGAAGATCTCGACGCGGCGCGGGCCGAAGCTGAAGGCGCCAATGCGTCTAAGACAAGGTTTTTGGCCGCCGCGAGCCACGACCTGCTTCAGCCCTTGAATGCGGCGCGCCTGTTTCTAGGCGCCGTTGATGCCGGAGAGACGCATCAGAATCAGGAACTCCTCGACAAGGCCGATCGCGCCGTTCGCTCCGCAGATGAGTTGCTCAAAGGCCTGCTCGATATTTCGCGGCTGGATCACTCAAACGTTGAACCGAACCCGAAAACGATTCCCTTGGGTCCATTGCTCGAGGATCTCGCGGATGAAGCGCGGCCGATGGCGCAGACAGTCGGCCTCGAAGTCCGCGTCGCCCCGACCAGCCTGCGCGTATCGGCAGATCCGGACTTCCTGCAAAGCATATTGCGCAACTTCATCTCAAATGCGCGCCGTTACAGCCAGAAAGGCGGCATCTTGATTGGCGCCCGCCGCGAAGCTGATGATCAGGTGCGAGTCGAAGTCTGGGACACCGGTCCGGGCATCCCGGATGATCAGCGCACCAAACTGTTTGAAGAATTCGAGCGCCTGACAGAGCAGGATAATATGGGCATTAGAGGCGCTGGCCTCGGCCTCGCCGTTGCGAGTCGGATGGCAGCCCTGATGGACACCAAGATCGATGTGCGCTCGAGGGTTGGGCATGGCTCTGTGTTCTCAGTCCGCCTGCCGCGGGTCGCCTCTCGCGCAGCCATGAAAGCGCGCCCGACCCGACTGAAAAATGCAGATCCGGACCAGTCCCTGATGGGCATGAACGTGCTGTGCGTGGACGATGAAAGCCTCATCCTGGATGGCATGCGCGCTCTGTTGCAGAACTGGGGGTGCCGGGTCCATACCGCGCAAACCCCTGCCGATGCACGAACGATTTTCGAGACTGAGCCGATTCAAGTCGTTCTTGCGGACTATCAGCTCAAACAGGACCAGACGGGGCTTGATCTACTCAATGAAATGATCGGCGCTCAAGCCGATCTGCGCGTCTCATTGCTGACCGCAGAAGCGACGCCCGAACTCTCCAGCCACGCCATGGAGCGCGGGATCATGGTCTTGAGAAAGCCGGCCGATCCACAAGAGATCAAACAATTCCTGCTCAACACTGAAGGTCGAAAAACCTCTTACGCGGCGGAGTGATCGTCCAGCCCCAAAGCGGATTTGTAGATCAACAATGCCTGAGTGCGATTATTGACGCCGAGCTTGCGGAAGATCGCGGTCATATGCGCTTTCACCGTGGCTTCGGAAATCCCCATTTCATAGGCGATCTGCTTGTTCAACAAGCCATCTGATAAGCCGTTGATGACCCGCTTTTGCGCGGGTGTCAGGCTTGCCACCCGTTCTGCGCCTTCTTCACTTTCGGTCGCGTCGCCGCTGAGTTCCGGGAACCACTGCCCACCGTCCAGAACCGTCACTAAAGCTGCTGCGAGATCATTCAGCGCGAGACTTTTGGGAAGATACCCGGCCGCGCCCAGCGTTTTCGCCTGCTGAAAGGCGCTTTGCGATTCGGTCGCCGAGACCATCACGATCGGACATTGCAGACCGGCAGATTGGAGTCGTGCAAGTCCGTCAAACCCGTCAGCATCGGCGAGGTTCAGATCAAGCAGGATGAGATTGAAGGTCTCTTCGCTCGCATGCTCAATCGCTTCCTTGATCGACCCGGCATGCGTGGCCTTGGCGGTCGCACCACTGGCCAATGACAAGGCCGTTTCCAATGCATCTCTGAACAATGGATGGTCATCCACGATCAGGGCTTTTGGCGCTGATCCCATTTTCTCCTCCCAACGTGCGGTCGCCGGTTTCCGGTCTTTTGCCGCTTCATTCCTACTGGATGCTTGTAGCAAGCCTATAGGGAAAATTCCCTAATACAAAAGTCGTAACACCAATGGCTAATAGCGATC
>JABSQB010000057.1 GCA_013214545.1 Henriciella sp. | reverse complement strand
GGTCGATCTGATCATCAAGCTCACGTGGTTTATGCTCCCACCAGTCATTCAAAGCACTCTGAAATGACTTCACCATGGTTTTCTCAAACTCCAGCAGATCCTCTCTCGTGATCTGTGTTTTCTTGAGGGTCTCAATCTCTGCTTTCAGCCAGCCGGTCTGTTCGAAGATCTTCTCTTCTTTGCCGAATGGGTAGGTCGAGTCTGGCACTAAACCGCCTCAAATACGTGATGCTTGATCCAGTCCAGCTCGCCCTGAAGCTTGGCATGTTTTGCCCGCTCAGCATCGGTCGCGAGGTTCATCATGATCTTCTGTGTCAGCTCGTTATACTTCGTCCAGAGCGCTTGCGCTTGGTCGGCATAGGGCCGGTCTGACTGGAACAGGTCAGCAATCGCCTCTGGTGGCTCCTCGCTGACTTCCAGAGGATCGGCGGGGCGGTCGTCGAGCTTGGCTTTAGCCGCCTCTGCAAGCGCTTCCTGTACGGTTTCGAGCTGGTCTAGGACAGCTTTTGCTACGGTGGGCTCTGGGGGCTGCTCTGGGGGCTTAGCCTCAACCGGGACAGCGCCAAGCCGACGCAGAATGTTGCGCGTAATGTTGATGCCATCATTTGCAGCAGAGCGCTTGCCATTATGGCCCATCGCATCGTTGCTGTCGCCGGATGCGTCTTCTGTTGCGTCAATGATGTCCTGAAGCTCTTTCATGAAGCGCTGACCGGCTTCAATGGCTTCTGCGGTTTGAATAGCTACTGTCATGGAAGTGTCCTTTCTTAGCCCAGCATTAGGAGGCAGGGCACAATGTTTTCCTCATCGGGAGCGGCGTCCGGAAAGCTGAACGCGGCCTTGGCAATGGTGCTCGCGCGCTGGACATTGTCCTTCTGTGCACGTGCGGTGCCGTCCCCGTTGCTTTCGAGGAGCTGGCCATTCCGAACTGGACCGGTTACGCGGATAATAAAATCGCCAGTTTGAGCAACGTAGAAATCACCAGGCACATACTCGGGATCATCAATCAGCGGATGCTCGACACTCATGTCTGGGATCATGTTCGGCTTCGCATCCATATCGGGAACTTGAGGTACGCCAACACGTGGATCGGGAATGAGGGGCACCTTCGCGTTTGGGTCTAGAACCACGCCGGGGCGCGCCGTCATGTCAGGCACCATGATACTATCATCCTCTGGGTGAGGAATGAGCGGCCACACCCAGTCGGGATCAGGAATGAGCGGGGCGGTCCAGCGCGGGTCTGGAATAAGCGGATGATCAAAGCTCGGGTCATTGATCATCGGACGCTTCCAGTCGGGGTCTGGAATGCGGGGTCGAACCCAGTCAGGGTCGAGCATGGGGTCCATGTGATCATAGCGGATGAACACGCCTGCGACCGCATCTGATCCTGGCGTATCGCAAATCTTGGTTTTAGTGAGCTGCTCGTTCTCCTCACCGTCCCAGGCGCACATTTCGTCAAGGCCGAGCATGACGGTACCCTTCGGGATCGTTTCAGGGTCTGTCGGGTCATTCGCTGCAAGCTGTGACCAACGCGATAAGTGACCGCCATTATAAGAAACGGTTGAGCCCGAGACCGAGATTGATCCTTCAACCGCGCCGTCTTGCCGAATTGAAACAACCGTTCCGTCGCTAGTGGTCCGGTCAAAATCTGCGACGCCAGCCGCGTCGGCCACCGCGGTTAGTCTACTTCTATTACTTGTGGTGCCAATCAAAAAGTTGCCGGACGAATTGATGCGCGCCCGCTCGGCTCCGGCAGTTTGATCCCTAAACGCAAACCAAACTGTCGCCTGAATTTGCCAATCTTGGTTGTTGTCTGTGTCCTCAAAGGTCAGATAGGGGGCAGTGCCGGCCAAGTGGAGGAGAGAGGTCGGCCCTGATGTGCCGATGCCAACGTCACCGCCAACTGGCTGCAAAAGAAGATCATAGGCTGTTGCTGTTGCATCTGCGCGGTGCGCCTGCACCCAAGAATTGCCACTGGAACCGACACCAAAATTCAGGCCCCAGTTGGTCGTGGTAGACGGATAAAGCGAAAGCGTCCCGGTATGCGTCCCGAGCGTTGCTGTGTTGAACGCATCTTCGCCTTGAACCTCCAGTGGCGTGCGGCTTGCCGTTACCCCGCCAACCCCCAGGCGGTCCGCCATAGTAACCGCACCGGTAAAGGCAGCACCCGCCAGTGCCGCATAATCCGCCGCAGCCTCTGTCGCCATCGTGCCGAGGCCGAGATTGCCGCGCGCAGCACTGGCATCGGTCAAGTCGGACAGATTATTCGCCTTGAGCAAATACGCCGCCGGATCAACCAGCGCCGCGATCGTCCCATCATCAATCGCGTCCGCAACCGTGGTAATGTCCGCCTGATCCGCCGCAGAGATAGGCGTTGTCTGCACCACCGTGACGCTATCAGAACCCGCGGTATAGTCCGCTGCGAAGAACGTGTAGCTATCATCAGACGACTTGATCACAATCGAATAACTCAGCGTGTCATCCATATACAGAACGACACGGCCTTCAGAGTCTGACACTGACGGATTAGCCGCGGGCGTGGTCAATCCGGAGTCGGTGTAAATGGTCTGCAGCGTCGTCGTGTCTTTGACGTAGCTGTAGACTTTAGCGCCTGAAACAGCAGTGCCGCCAGAGTAGAGCGATACAATAAATGGGGTAGCACCCATGCGTTGGCCTCCTGATTGATTTTAGGGCGGTGTTTGGGTAAGATTCGGGGATGCTCAGACTGATCCGAAAATACCCGTTGAAGACGCTGCAATACCTAGCGACAACATTCGTAATCTGGTTTGTGATCTTCTTTGTTGCTCTAGCGGCTATCGACCACAGCAAAGGCGTTCTGTGGTAATTGAGGCTTAAGACGCGGCGTAGTGGGCAATCCTTCCCGACTGCGGATTTCCTCCTCAAGTCGGTCAGCGATTTCACGCAATGATGGCCCAGCCTCATCCTCCATGAGCGTCTGAAAGTTCGAATAGCCAAACAATGCAGCAACCCCGGCGAGCGGGATGCCCACAACGGTCGTCAGTGCCTTGAGGCGTTCCATCTGGTCATATTCGTTCGAATGCTGCGGAATGGTCTTCTTGTAAGCCTCTGAACGTGTAGAGGGCGATCCACGTTGGAAGCCCTGCTCTGAGGCCTGCTGTGTGTTGCGGCGGATAGAGCCAAGGCCGTTGGTTGCAATATCGTCAGAAGTCCTCGCTGCAGCAGGCGCAGCCCGCCCGGCAACCCTGCGCCCGACCCGCCCAACAAGAGCCCCGCTCACAGCGCCCGTAAACGCATTACGGCCCCGCTCCTCCAGGGTTTCACCTTGTGTGGCACCAGCAGCGCCGCCAACTACTGCGCCGCCGAGTTCTGGACCGGCGATAGCGCCTACACCGCTCTGCACAGGCTTGGCTTCAGGAGCAAAGGCGTTTTGAGGGGCTGGCTGAGGGGTTGCAGGGGATTGCGTGTTAAACGCGTTAGCGGGGCCGCCTCCAGACGGGCCAGAACCACCACTTCCGGGCAGTTGGCTGCTAGGCGGTGAGAAGCTTCCGGCGGGATAACCCGACTCAATTCGGCGCGTATCGAGACCAGCAGGCGGGTTAAATTGCTGACGCGCCCTAGAGCCTCCAGTTTTCACAATGTACTTGCCAAGCAGCTCGTTCATGAACCGCCCGGTTGCCCGCACAGGGCCAGAACGCATCGGGCCGGTCAGGAAGTCTGTAACCGCGCCTTTTGTGCGCTCCAGAGCTGCTGCGGTGTTTGACGTGTTCACCGTGCCATCCATCGGCACCAAACTATCCACAACAGCACGGAATTTGCGCAACTGTGCATATTGGTCATCGTCCAGCAGTGCCTTCGCGAAACTCTCATTCTTGCCAATCAGAAGCTCATCCAGACTTTCCCGCAAAACCTTCGGATTGAACGTCTTTTCAGTCTGCCTCATGATCTTTTTCATGTAAGCTTCCTGAAGCGCCGCAATGGTCTCAGGATCATCCTTTAGCGCCGTCTTGAGTTGACGCAGAACCACCATCTGATTGTCACCAGCAAGACGGCCACCACCAAGAACGAAATTAATTGCCATTTCCGGCGTTGCGTCGCTCTCAATCAGTCTCTTGAAGACCTTGTTAGCCTCCCAATCTTCAGCGAATTGAGCGCGCAGTCCACGCGCCTCCCGATATGCGCTGATAAAAGCGTCATCGCTATCAAAAAGCGCTTGATCCACAGCATCGTCAACAAAACGATCAAACGACGCCTTAACCTGCATTGCGGCGCGCTTGTCCGCTGGATTTTGCGCGCTCGCTGAAATCGCATTATTGATAATCCGGCGGGTGGTTTCCAGCTGCTCAAACGGCAATCCGCCATCACGTCCGGCATTACCAAGGCTCGCAACGCTTCGCAGGGCCGCTGCTGTGTTCGGGTGAAGTTGTTTGAACCCTTCCGGGTCAATCTCGATCTGTTGCAATAGGTCGTTGTCCAGACCACCAACAACCGCTTGCGGCATGGACTGAGAGCCCTCAGGGCTCAGCGTAGCATTAAACCCGCGGGCGCGGTCATAGGCCTGATTTATGGCCTCTTGTTGCGTCTGGATGCGCCCCTGAACACCGCTAAGGAAGTCACCCGCGGCTTGATTTGACGTTGCAAACCGATCGCCACCGATAGACCGACCGGCGTTAAGTGTAGCCGCTTCCTGGTCCTTGAAGGCTTGGATTGCGACTTGCGCCGCGTCCGCACCCTTGGAACCCTTCCGGGCATCGCGTTCAAATGACTGCTTACCTACATCTTGTGTGATCTGACCCTCAGTTAGGGTAATCCCGAAATCATCCTGCGCAACGCTCTGGATGGTTGGATTGCCAGAAACGCGGTTGTTGAGTCTCCTGCCGACATTGACGGTACTGGTTCCAATACCGCCTACCACACGCCCGCCGATAGCCGAAGGAACGGCATTCAGCGCCCGAGATTCGAGGCTGTCGCCGCCGATAAACGGGTCATTAAATCCGTATATCGCACCCTCTGCCGCTGCAATTGTGCGCGGCCCCGCGCCTGCTCTTGCGAGCCCTTTTGCGATGAGTCCTCCCGTGGGAATGGTAGAAAGGCCCTCAAGAATGAAGCTCTCTAATGGCCGCTCAGCGTATGCCCGTGCATACAGGTCATCTGCTACCTGTTCAGCATTCTCACCCGCGACCGCGCCGATAATCTCGTCACCAGCTCCTAGTGGCGATCCTCGTTGCAAAACCGTTGCCCGCTGTGACCAAGGGTTACTGGTGTCCACATAATCCATGAATGTCGCACCGGGGTTGTAATCTCCGTACTGCCAAGCCTCACTTGTGCTTTGGCCTCGTGGCATCGGCAATCCAGATTCAGGATCAATAACAATGTTCATTTGAACATCTGGGTTCACTGGCGACGTTGCAATTTGACGTTGCGCCGCTGCCGCAGCCATTGGCGTAATTTCATCCATACGCTGCTGCACACGTTGTCCCGGCGTTGTCTCAGCCGCGGGAGTGATATTGATTCCAGGCGCGGCATCGAGCTTGCGGATTTCCGCAGCGAGAAGTTTCGCCGCTTCCGTATCGCCTGCATTGTGAGCATTTTGCAGCGCGGTTTCGAGGCGCTGACGATTAGGCTCGGGCATTAGTTACCGCCCTCCGGAGCGTACATGTTCAGCAAGTCATCCACCGCACTTCGAGCAGCTTGTTCGCGCTGAACACTTTCGGATAGCGCCGGATAATCGGCCTCAAAAGCCTGCCTGAACCGCTCTTGACGGCCAGCAAGGAACCTATCTAGGCGCTCTAGGTTATACATTAGGATTTCTGGGTTTCGGGACTGCTCAAGGTCGCCCAGTAGTGCCTGCAGGAAGGCGATTTCACGCTCTGACACTTGGCCGAGCGCGCCGCCGGTCGGAGACGCCTCACGCATCGCCTGAAGCTCGTCAAAGCCCACGTTCGCCCGTAGCGTCGTCAGGAAGCTTTCCATCGTGCCCGCTTCCGTCGATCCACCAAAGACAGGGATCTGTGCCGTTGCGGCCCACGCACCGACAGACTTCTGATCAGGATTGACCGAACGAACACCAGTCTCGGGATCAACAACCGTGAAGTGATTAAGCGCCCGATTGATGTCGTCAGATACTAACGCATTCTTCGCTGCGAGATCGTTGAACTTCAACGCGGCCTTGTTCAAGCCTTGCTGTTGAGCGTTCGGGGAAACCGAGATTGTGCCGTCAGGCTTCCAAACGATTGCAGCGTCTTTGCCTCTGGTCTGAGGAGGGGTTAGGAGGGAGTCGGCGTACTGTTCAGGCGTGGGGTTGTTATTAAAGGTAACCCCGCCGCCGCCGACCCGTTTTTTCGCACCATTGCGCTTATTCTCTTGCCACACACCCTCTTCACCCTGCGGCGTTGGGATGTCTACCCATTCGTCAACGGGCTTCGCAGCTGGCGAATACCCATCCACCTGATGCACGCCGCCCTGGTCATCGGTTCGGACAAACGTGGGGTTGCCGTCCGGGCCTATGACCTCATGCAATTGGTTGCCGAATTTGGCGGGCGCTTGCCCCTTCAACAAATCTGCCAGCGGTGTCACCTGATCGATTACGCCTTGCAATGCGGCGTCATTTTTCGGATCAAAGGTCCGTAATTGCTCCTCCGGAATACCCGCCTTGAGCAGGTCCGGAATCATTCGCGTGTAAGCATCGTCGCGCTGCATTGGGTTCTGGATGCCCTGCAAGGTAATGGCTGAGCGTGCGAGCGTTTCAGCGCGGGCCGCGGCTTGTGCCTTTTCCTGCTCGCCCATCTGCTGAATAAAGCCGTCAGCAGTCGCGCCTAGCTCCATATTGCCGCGGCCATAGGCGTAATCACGAGCGCCCTCGTAATCCTTGTCCTTGATCATCTTGCCGAATGCGTTTTGCGTTTGAGCATCACGAAGCCCGCCGCCCATTTGGGCACCAGCCGCGAATGCGTTCATTGACTGCAAGGGGTTATACATCAGCTATTCCCCCAACCTTTGTAAGCGCCATACGCGCCCAGACCACCGAAGAATGAGTCAGAGACGCCCTGCAGTCCGCCCGCAAAAGCATTTGCGCGGCCATAAGCGCCTTGCGCCTGTGCGTTGCCTATATTGTTGTAAGCGTTGCCCGCACCTGCTGCGAAATTGCTTCCGGCATTTGTGATCTGAGCCGCTGAGCCCATGCCTAGATTAGCAAGGTTGAATTGGTTATTGACCGATTGCTGGTAAGTCTGGTCTGCAAGCCCTAGTGTTCGATCATTCAAGGCGTGCATAGCGGCCCCTGACATGAGCTTGCCGCGGCTCGCAAAGCTGTTCTCAAGCTGGCGCTTGCTCTCATCTTGCAGGAACTGATAGCCCGGCGTCTGACGCAGGGTTGCTGTCATTGATCCGATGGGCTCGCTGCCGCCGCTTGGCGCAGGTCCGGCTGATAGCTGATTGCCGCCTGTCTGGCCGTAGCTACCATCACCATTAGCGACGACACCGGGAGAAGGCATTTGCATCGGAGTTTCCGTGACCTTGGATGATCCGTAATCCCCGAAACCGCGGCCCTCGCTCCGTCCCATCGCGTTGTAATGCCACTGCAAGTATTCGTCTTCGGAAATAGCGCCGTTGCCGTCCAGGTCTGCACCTTTTCCGCCCCCGCCTAACAAGTGCGGGCTGTTGGCCATGTTTTGAGTATGAAAGGCGTTTCTTACATCGGGGTTTGCGTCCCCGTAGGCTTGCCACCTGCCTGCCTCTTGTTGAGCAGGTGTCTGCGTCCCGTAAGTGCCGCTGGCATACTGTGAAAAAGCATTCTGCGGGGCTGTGCCCGCATCATTTGCAGCCACCGGGCCGCCAGTTGGGGACGTATGGCCGAGCAAATTCATCAGACCCGGGCCGCCATACATGGCTTGCAGTCCGGCTTGGTAATATGGCTGCTGAAGGTTGCGCTGGTCTTCGTAAATTTCACGGCGCAAAGCGATCTCTTGTTGAGATGCTGCTGTTTGCGCCCGCGTCGCGTCTTTAGCAGCATTGCGCTGCGAGCTGGCCCCCGCAAGGGACGCACCGGCACCGACTACCGCAGAGCCAATAATGGCTGCTTCAATTCCCATCTTGGGCTCCTTTTGTGTAAATGCCGTCGCCTTGAGCCTCGAAACCAAGACGCTCCAACAATCCGCCAACATGTTCATGACCAGGCGTGACACGCGTCACCGCTTCCGGTTCAGGAATGATCTTTTTCAACAATCCGCGCGTTGCCCATCGACCGCGCCACTCGGGCAAAACAGACACATGAAACTCACTGCCCAGCGTGTAGACCGCTCCGACCGGCTCTTTTTTGTCCGCCAGGAGCCTCACAGACCATGCTGAGAGCGCTTCCGTGTATGCCCCGTAGTCTGGGCGCTCATTCCAGTCTGTCGCCCTGTAACCCACCCTCAAGGCCGTTTGACGCGCCCCCGGATCATCCAGAAGGCGCAGGGTCATTGTAAAACTCATGCCTCGCCAGCACGTCGCGTTGAAGTTTCACTAGCAATTCACCCGGAAACACGGCTCAGAGAGCCCGTATCGCCACTGGTGCTCCTTGCTAATCACGAAGCGGTCGCTAGAGACATGCTTGACGTGTGCCGGATCAACGCTCTGACCTGTTGACCGCAAAACATAATCCCCAGTGTAGCGACGCACGAGACAGCCTTCGATTTCTATATTTCCAAAGTCATTAGCTAGCGTTCGAACAGCCGTCCCACGTTGAGCGCATTCTGTTTTCGCAATGACACTCTCAGGCGAATAAATCGGAACGCTTGCGCAGGATGCCAGCAGCACCAGCGGTAGTAATTTCCACATCACTTTTTAAACTCTTGCACATAAATAACGCGGTCGGTTGCTTCGGGGGTTCCCGTCAAAGGCGACGCACCCTGCACATCGACGTAAATGTCAAAATCGTAGTCATAAGTTCCCGCAGAAGGCTCATCAATCGCGGTGACCGGAACAATGCCAGCGCAATAGTTCCCGCCCGAACCATCATCGATGTTGGGCAAAGCGCCAGATTCAAATATCGTAGTTGAGCCCCTGCGGATTCGACAGTTTGCGAACAAAACCGCTGTTGAGGAAGCTGAAGCGTAGGCTGACGCGTTGATAATGACACGCCCGCCATTTGTCGTCACATTTTCGGTTGCAACAGTTACCCAGGTATCTTTCACCAGGGTAACGGCAGAGGCCACCTCATTGCCGGAAAACTCTGAAATAGCATTCGCCGCAATGCCGTCCGAAGTGATCGTGCCGTTTACAACCAGATCGCCATCAATCTCAGTATCACCGCCAAGCCGGACGCTTGAACCGCCATCTCCACTGGTTAATTCAACAATAGCAGGGGTTCCGCCACTTGCCGCAGCAACTAGGCGAATGCCTGCATAGGCATTGCCATCACTATCAACAAACGCGGAACGCAAGACCGTTGCATCAGCCGTTCGGATACCATCTGACCAAGGCGAAGGGTTTTCCTGGCTGTCTGTCGCTTCCTCAATCATTGGCAAAGTTGCAAAGCCGAATGATTGATTGCTTGCATGAGGGTACTTCTGAACCCCCATGATCACATAAGCAGCAGTGCTGGGCGCATCAGCAAAAGCCCAGATCCGCTCCATGTCGTCCGGGCTCAGCGTTCCCGCAGCGCCCAAGCTGGTAGAGCCACTATAATTGGTGTTGTCCTGATTATCTCCGAGACTGATATAAGATCCGCTAGAGTCCCTGAAGTTCAGCACCACACGCATCTCGGAGCCATTCTGAGCGTTCACATAGACGCTTGCGCAGTACCGTTGACCCGGAATGCACGGGATTTCCATATAATCGCCATTCCGACCATTATACAGAATGTCAGAATACCCTGACGGCGTACTGGCTGGCTGGCGAAACCTGATACAACGAACGCCCGGAGGCTGATTGGATGCCCCAACACTGGAGCCCGTTACCCCGACACTTGCGCCAGACATGCCGCCAATGTTCGGGCGACCATCCCACCCCAGCGGGTCAACGCTTGAGCTTCCCGCAGTCGCAACGTCATCAAACCGGGCGTAAGAAAGCAGGTTTACCCCGCCCCGCAGCTCTGCTGTGAGCGTGTCAATTGCGGTCGCCCTTGCCGCGCCTTCTGTTGCAATTGCCGTCACGAGTGCATCAGCGCTTGCGGTCGAAGACCAATCACCGGGGCCGCTCACGCTATCCAGTATCGCTTCAAGCTGTGAACGGAACACAAATACAGAATGCGTGGTGCCTAGCGTCGCAGCAACCGTTTTCTCGAACTCAAGCGACAGATAATAATCTGACTCTGTTGCGCTGGAGAGGTCCAAAACACCCTCTGCCACACGAGTTACATTTACTCCCCATGAAGAGTCATCGCCGCCTTCGGTCTTAAATGTTGATGCGGTATCGGTTGCAACTACTGTATCACTACCGTTACGCACCTCAACCTTTAGCTGTCCGTCAGAAAGGTTTGCGTTTACTCGGAAAGCCACTTTATAGGCGTATCGTCTCGGTGGCAGCGTCATGTTTGTTGAACCCGCCGCCGCGGCAAGAGAAATCCTTATATGTGTAGCGCTGCCAGTCCCACGAAACCGCGCTGCGTCTCGCTCAAGATATGGATTCGTTACTGTCGTATTGATGACTTGCGCATTATCGAGCAAGAGCAAAAGATCGCCAGTCGCTTCAGCTTCGCCCCACAGCTGATACTCAGGCGGCAAGAGATTAGCGCGCTGGAGTGAGGCTTCTAACGTTTCCCTCGCTGTCGCCTCTGCACTATCCGCCGCCGCATACGCCGTTTCCACTGCGCTGATCTTTGCGGTCAAGCTGACTTCGCCGTCCCTCGCGGCAGTTATCTCTGACGTGTTTGCCGCAATCGCGCTGGTATTGCTTGCCGTAGTGCTTTGCAGCGTTGTTATATTGGCCTCAGCGGTCACGAGGCTGGCCTCTGCTGTGTCAAGGTCCGCCTGGATTACCGCGTCTGCAGCCTGGTAAGCCGCCGTAAGCGTTGTGGAGAGTGTAGCGCGGGCTGCTGCGGCATCAGACGCCACAACCGCGTCAGCGGCGATGTAGGCCGTGGTCAGCGCCCCGTCTGCCGCCGTGTAATCCGTTTCAAGCTGCACAATGTTTGCAGCATTGCGCTCAACGCCGGAGATAACTTCGCCAATCTGGTTCCGGTTCGTTTCCAGATGGTTGCGGAACGGGATTGTCAGTGTCCCGCGCCGAATGTCCACAATCGGACCACGCGGCAAAGGCTCCCGCTTATTATCAGGAACGAGATCGTCAGCTAAAGCCATTAGCTTCTCTGCCCATAGACAGCGCCAGTAATGTCAAACTTGACCGGCTCGTCTGTATCAAACCAGAGCACCGTCTGAGGGCGTTTCCCGCGCCCGTTGCGCTCCCACTTGGTGCGCTCGTCATATGCGCCCTGTGCGCCTATCTTGCGCGTTCTGCGGCTGCTCCAGGTATTGCCGTTGTCTGTACTAATCCGAAGACCCACAACCGGGTCATTTCCATCGCCTGTTGCATTGCCGCGGCCTTTAGAGCCTTCAAGATGGATCGCGCCTAAGACAGGCCGTCCGCCATCTACCGGAATATGCGCTGACCACTCGCGCGGTATGTCCGTCCCAAGCGTGTTTGCATCGGCCTGCTCATCTGTCGCATAATCGCGGTCCAGCTCAACAAAGGTGCTCCCGGTGCGCTTAGCCGCATAATGCGCATCGCCCTCAGAGATGATCCGCACCCAGTCCCACGTGTTCGAAGCATTCGTCTTGCGCTTGTGCCATTCACCAGTCGCAAGGTCATAGACCATGCAGTCATTCGGCGTGTTCAGGCAGTAGAAAGCGTGATTTTCATCCTCATACACGCTGGCAATGATGTCTGCCGCATCTACACCCTTCAACGCCCGCACGATCCAGGGCTCAGAGATGATTTTCGGTTCAGGGCCGATCAGTTGGCAAATCGTGCGGTCTTCAGCGACAAAGATCAGCGTGTTTTGCAGGATCTGGATACCGTCCCGACACAAACACCCGCGGCGAACCACATTGGACGCCCGGCTAAACGGGTCGGTCGTGCTGGACGGGTCAGAATACCAAAGCTCAACCGTTTCACCGCCAAATAGGTAAGCAATCTCGCCCATTGTGCGTACCGCAACCAGATTATCAGGCGCGCTCTCCGCGGAATAGAAATTCGTCCCCTCGATATTATCGATGTCCAGGACTTCGGTGTAATACCATTTGCCGTCTGAGCTGGTCATCAGCACCCGCTGTGACATGGTGGCAATGCTCGTAATCGTGGTCGGGAAGTCAGCATCCCCAGCAGCGGCTATGGTCGACCCTCCAGAGACATACAGTGTTCCGCCAGACAAGATCGCTAACTCTGTCTGCGTGAACGCAAGGTCCGCACGGTCGGACCCGCTAACAGTCCCGGTAATCGTCCCATATGTGCCACTGCTAGGAACCCAAGTGCGCAGCGTTGTGCCGTCCAGAATAAGCACTTTGCCATCAGCAAAGGCATCTGACTGACCAAGCGCCCGAATGTTCCCGGTGATCGTGTTGCCCGTGTCCCGGTCAATGCTGCCAGGGGTCGTCGCCAAACGAACAGGCCGCGAAGGATCGCCCCCGTTCTCTTCGGCATACATGTTGATCAGAATGCGTTCGCTTTCCCCGGCCACATCTCTTTCAAAGTGACCGCTAGCGAGCTGAGCGCGAGGCATCAGAAATAGTCCGCCTGTATCGGTTCATCACTCGACTGCATCGCGCCAAGGTCAACCAGTTGCCGGAAGCCCTCCACAGAATCGCCCCTGAAGGCCATACGCTCGGATTTCGGGATAATGACGCAATAGTAGGTCAGATAGTCAGCAAGCGAGTCTGCGGCGCTCTCAGGCACACTATCATCGTCCCACCATGCCGCATTATGCTCGCGCAGGAACTCAACCCGCTTGCTAAGCACGTCTTGCATGGTGCTGAGATCGTCCGCGCTGATGTCTGTAGAAGTCTCACCCTCCATCAGTACATCAACCTTCTGCAAGACCAGCGTGATAATCTCGTTATTGGTCGCCACGGCGCTCCAGCTCCATTTCAATCGCTGTTACAGCGTCTTCCTGATTGGTGATTTCCATGTCTGTCAGCTTGCGAGCCAAGACCTGCTGACGCTTCCAGTGCATGTCGCGCCAGTCATCAGGGATTTCGACATCTGCCGGTCCTGTTGGTCCGCCGCGGCGCGGGATTTCCAAATCTGGATCATCCTCGGCGGCTGGCTCAGGCTCGCCTGGCGTGTATTCGCTGATCACTTCCTCTTCAGGCGTGATTTCGACCGGCGTGGGCTCATCAATAGGCGCTTCATACTCAGCAACCCGGCGACGTAGCACCGTATTTTCATGCTCAAGACGACCAATCGTGCGTTTGAGCTGTGCAATCTCGACATCCTTTTCAGAGTCGGAAACCGCTACCGGCTTCACAACCTCTTTAGGCTTGTCACCGTCGAAAAAGGGCAGGTTATCCAGCTTTTTCTCAAGGTCCGCATCATCGACCAGCACAGCCTCCCCTTGAGGGAACTCCACACCACGCAAAGTGATCGATTTATTAGGTCCGTTATAAGTATAGCTTGGCATCCCTGCCCTCCTTCATTCGCTATTAGGCGTCAGGCTGAGCCGCGAAATACCCGGTTAC
>JABSQB010000056.1:5467-13960 GCA_013214545.1 Henriciella sp. | reverse complement strand
CAGGTCCGACCATCGAGACGCCGAACGGCAGCGGCATCATCGCATCAACGCGCGCATTTTCTTCTGACCAGATGTAGCGCTGGGTCGACGTCCAACCGGTGCCGCCATACTTTTCTGGCCAGGCTGGCGCAGACCAACCTTTTTTGCCGAGGACTTTGTGCCAGGCCAGGAACTGCTCTTTGGAGAGGTCTTCGCGGCTACCAAATCCCTTCAATTCATCAGGATAATTCTCTTCGATGAAAGCGCGAACCTCTTCGCGAAAGGCAACTTCTTCGGGTGAAAATTCTAGATTCATGACGCGTTTTCCCAGGATTATTTCTGAATTATTGGTCCATTTAGTGCCGCGCGCACGCACGAAAAGCAAGTTAACGCGAACGTAAACGTCACTTTGTCTCAGATACCGCTGCGGAAGGGAAACTTATTTTTGCGGTTGCCCCAAAAAAGGTGCGCAAGCGGTACGAAGAAGCCCAATGGCTGCGACGGAGCCCATGCCACCGCCCGTATTGAACTCGAATTCGGCCAGGGGTGTCATACCCAGTCGCTCAAGCGCCGCCTCATGCGCTGGGCGCCGGGTGACGTGGGCCGCTCTGACATGATCAATGCCTTCAGGGTTGAGCGCGTGGACAATGCCCGCCGCGATCGTCGTGGCAAAGCCGTCGATCAGCACTGGAACGCCTTGCTGACGCGCCGCAATGATCGTGCCGACGCATGCCGCCAGCTCGCGCCCGCCCAGGCAGCGCAAGGCTTCCAGCGGGTCTGACAGGTGACCGCGATGCACGCGCAGCGCTTCATTGACCAGGTCGACGCGCTGCTGGTTCATTTCCGAGGGCACCTGCGGTCCTGGGCGCACCCAATAATCCGATGATCCGCCATACAGCGCGCAGGCGACGGCTGCGGCGGCCGTACCGATCCCTGCCCCGATCACGCCAAGCGCAATCAGATCTGGTTTCCCTTCAAGAGCCTCAAACCCGTAAGCGATGGTCGCCGCGCATTCACGTTCAGTCATCGCCGCTTCAGTGGCGATATTCTTGGTCGGCTTGTCCAGCGCCAGTTCGAACACGCGGATGTTGGCTTCCACCTGGGTCGAGATGGCGGACAGCGGCGCACGTCCCTCCCGCAAGGCGTCGACCTTTTCGCGAGTGCTATCGATAGAGGACAGCGTGACGCCGTTTTCTGAGATGCCATGCGACCCTGCAAAAATAGCCAGAGTCGGGCTCTCCAGGCGCGGCGGGTAGCGCTGTTGCCAGCCAGCGAGCCAGGCAGCGCCGTCTCCGAGGCGACCAAAATCGCCTTCTCGCCCCATCCCCAAGAGCGCATCATACACTTTGCCTGACGACTCGGCATCGAAAACGCCGGGGCGCAACGCCAATTCGCGCACGTCATCGAACGGAGCTGTTGTATTTTCGGCTTGCGACAAACTGATTCCCCAGTGGCTTTACGGGCGTAAAACGCCCTCATTTCAATGCCCAAGTCAATTCTGGATTTGGTAATTTGATAAATCTGTCGCAAGTATATTTTGAGAGTCTTCTGATACAGGAAATGACATGACGCGTCCGAATATAGAAAGCCCGTGCATCAAGGTCTGCGCCGTCGACGGCGAGACGGGCTTGTGCCTGGGCTGTGGACGCAGCCTCAAGGAGATTGGCGGCTGGATGCAGTTTGATGATGCCGGACGCCGGGATGTTATGGATCAATTACCCGAACGTCTCGATCATTTGCGCGCGATTGGCAAAATCAGAGCGGCTGGATGAAGACCTCTCACATCATCACCACTTTCCTGCTTGCTGCCGGCGTTGCCGCAGTCATAGGCCTGTACCTGGATCCCAAGCTTGAATCTGATCCGACTGAGGAAGTCGAAACGACGGCGCCCAGTGTCGCGTCGCTCGCCGTCGAAGAGCCGGTTTCAACTCTTCGACGCAAAGCCACGATGCACGTTCGCCCTGACGGTCACTATTGGACCCGGGCGCTGGTCAACAAGAAGTCCACGATTGAGTTCATGGTTGATACCGGCGCGAGCGTTGTCGCACTGACCTATAAGGATGCCCAGAAAATGGGATTGCGACCGGACCAGCTCGACTATCGCTGGGAGATTCGGACAGCAGGCGGCAAGACCATGGGCGCGCATGTGATCGTCGACACGATCCAGATCGGTCAGGTGAAGGTCAATGATGTCGAAGCCATGGTCCTGCGCACAGATCTTGAGCAGTCCCTGCTGGGGATGAGCTTCCTACGTGAACTCTATTCTTACGAGTTTCGCGGCGACCGGCTGATTATCCAACAATAGTGTCGTAGAGCATCTTGGTCGCAACGATCGCGAGCAGGATGGCGAAGAGACGTTTCAGCAATTGCGCATCAAGACTGTGCGCCAACCGCGCGCCAACCGGTGCCATGGTGACGGTGAACACGGAAATCAGAGCAAACGCGGCGAGGTTCACATAACCGAGCGAGAATGGCGGCAAGCCTTCTGCGCCCCACCCGGTAAACACCGCAGTGATCGCACTTGGCAAACCAATAGCGATCCCAAATCCAGCAGCGGTTGCAACTGCTTGATGGATCGCGCGGCCATAAACGGCCATCAGACTTACGCCAAATGTGCCGCCGCCAATGCCCATCAGCGCGGACAATACGCCAATTCCGGTCCCGAAACCGACACGACCTGGCCCGGTGGGCATCTCATCCGCCAATCGCCAGCCGGGGCGTCCGAAAAAAAGCTGCGCCGCCAGCAGATACGCCATTGCTGCAAAGAATGCCTTCAGTGCTGCCGCCGATAACTGACCTGCCACCAGCTGTCCGATTAAAGCACCCAGCATAATCCACGGCGCCCAAGTCCGGATGATCTGCCAATCCACCGCGCCGCGTTTATTATGCGCCATGACGGATCTTGCGGAGGTCAGTATGATGGTCGCCAGAGACGTGGCGATTGCGACATGGCTCGCTGTTTCGGAAAAGCCGAGGCTTTCAAACAGAATGATCAGGACTGGCACGATGATCGCGCCGCCGCCAATACCGAAAAGGCCAGCGGCAACGCCGCTGACCAATCCGCATCCCGCGAGTGCGAGAATTAAAACGCCATATTGTGCGAAAAACTCAGCCATGCGGGTTCGCCTAAGCCAAACCCCCGCATGAGGGAAGCCTTAGCCGAGCTGTGCGATCACATCTTCGATGCTGGCACCAGGGCGGCCTAGAATCGCCGCGACTTGTGCGCGCTGTTCAATGGCCAGCCAGATGCCCGCCACTTCAAGATCAACGACAGACCATTTGCCCTGCCGCTCAATCACGCGCCAGCGCACTTTCAGGTCACCATCATCGCGGCGCACTTCGGTGGTGATAATGCTGTCGCGGGCATTGCGAGCCTGCGCATCGACGACATTGACTTCAATGCCCGCAAATTGGTGAGCGTTGGCCTCGATCTGACGGCGCAGATAGTCTTCGAACGCGTTGATAAAGCGTGCTTTTTCAGCAGGCGCGAGCGTGCGGCCGTAGCGACCGAGGGTAAAACTCGCAATTGCCCGCGTATCAATATGAGACAGAACCGCATCTGCGACGCCGGTATTTTCGCTTTGAACGATGTCGACCGCAGCCGTGCTGACCAGCGCTTCAGCGCTGGCGTAATCGTTGCTGGCAGCGCTCGCGAATGGCGCCGAAGCGATGAGCGCAGTTGAGATAATTAGTGCCTTCAACATAGGAGGATCCTTGCATTTATCGCGCCACTCCGGGCGCTTCGGATCCTATTTGGGAAGGCAATTGTGAATGAACTAGGGCAGGATTCGACATAGGGGGTATGCACATCCTGTATGGTTGTATTCGGGCAACACTTTACCCGCAGAAAGGGGACAAAATCCGAAAATAGGAGCCTAATGAGACATGCTTGAGACCAGACGCAGCAGCAACTGGGGCACGAACAGACCGCGACTCAGCCACCCCCGACAAACTGCACAACTTCCAACCGGTCGCCATCTTGAAGCAGCGTTTTGCCATGCTCAGCCTTGGGCACGATTTCGAGGTTGCGTTCAATCGCGATTCCGCGCGGATCCTCGGTCATCGACAAGACCAGGGCCTCGACCGTGGTTCCTTCCGCGATGTCCTGGCGCTCGCCATTCAGAAATATCCGCATTTGGCCGGTTCCTTGTGCATAAAAGAGGCTTGCCAAGCTTTACGTTCCGCCGCAAGAGCGTGTGACCATGACGCAACAGATATATGTTCTCAATGGCCCCAATCTCAACCTGCTCGGAACCCGCGAGCCGGAGATTTACGGGACCGACACGCTGGACGATATCGAACAGCGTATGAAAGCGGCCGCACCGGAGGCTGAAATCACATTTCGCCAGACCAATTCAGAAGGTCAGTTGGTCGATTGGGTTCAGGAAGCCTCAAAGACTGCAAACGTCCTGATCCTGAATGCAGGCGCTTACACGCATACATCGGTCGCGCTGCATGACGCCTTGCGCGCCTGTGACGCCGAGATTGTAGAGGTGCACCTGTCCAATCCAGCGGCGCGCGAGCCGTTTCGCTCGACCAATTATGTTGCCCCTTGTGCCAATGCCAGCATTGCAGGTTTTGGCGCGTCCGGCTATTTGATGGCTTTAACTGCCATCCTCCAAAATAAAAAAGACTGAGGAGCCCGTCCCCCAATGTCCACAAGCAAGTCAAAACTAGATGCTGGCCTCGTCCGCGAACTCGCCGCGATCCTGCGCGAAGCCGATCTCGGCGAGGTCGAAGTCGAGCATGAAGGTCTGCGCATCCGCGTCAGCAAGGCGACCTCAATGGCGCCGGCCGCCCCCACTGTGGTTCAGGCTCCGGTCGCTGCCGCACCTGCAGCTGTCGCGGCGCCCGCCGCTGCCCCAGCCGCCCCGGCGGCGGCAGCCCCTGCTGCGCCGGCGGCAGCGCCCTCAAATGCGATTACCAGCCCCATGGTCGGCACTGTCTACATGTCACCTGAGCCAGGCGCCAAAGTGTTCGTAAGTGTGGGCGACAAGGTCAAGAAGGGCGACACGCTTATGCTGATTGAAGCGATGAAGACCTTCAATCCAGTTGTCGCTGAAGCCGCTGGCACAGTGAAAGAAATTCTCGTCGACGACGCTCAACCCGTCGAGTTTGGCGAGCCATTGATCGTTGTCGAATAAGGACACGAAACGATGATTGAAAAAGTTCTCATCGCCAATCGCGGTGAAATCGCGCTGCGCATACACAGGGCGTGCAAGGAAATGGGCATTGCCACTGTGGCCGTCCATTCCGAAGCCGACCGCGATGCCATGGCGGTTCGCCTCGCAGATGAAAGCGTCTGCATTGGCCCGGCCCCAAGCGCGCAGAGCTATCTGAAAAAGTCTCAGATCATTGCTGCGGCCGAAATTACCGGCGCCGACGCGATCCACCCCGGCTACGGCTTCCTGTCAGAGAATGCCCAATTCGCTGAAATGGTTGAAGCGCACGACCTGATCTTTATCGGGCCAACCGCCGAACATATCCGCACCATGGGCGACAAGATCACGGCCAAGCAGACCATGATCGATGCTGGCGTGCCGGTCGTCCCAGGCTCCGAAGGCGGTGTGTCTTCGATCAGCGAAGGTAAGAAAGTCGCCAAGAAGATCGGCTATCCGGTCCTCGTCAAAGCGGCCTCTGGCGGTGGTGGACGCGGTATGCGCGTGGCCGAGACCGAGAAAGACCTCGATACCGCGATCAAGGCGGCCAAGACCGAAGCCAAAGCCGCGTTTGGCGATGATGCGGTCTACCTGGAAAAGTATCTCGGCAAACCTCGGCACATTGAAATCCAGCTGATCGCCGACACGCATGGCAATGTTTGCCACCTCTGGGAACGTGATTGCTCGCTGCAGAGACGCCATCAGAAAGTGTTCGAAGAGGCGCCGTCCCCTGCCCTGAACCAGGCCCAGCGCGAAGAGATCGGTACGATCGTCGCCAAGGCCGTGAAGAAGATGGGCTATCGCGGCGCCGGCACGATGGAATTCCTCTATGAAGACGGAAACTTCTATTTCATCGAGATGAACACCCGGATTCAGGTCGAGCACCCGGTCACTGAGATGATCACCGGGATCGACCTGATCCGCGAACAGATCCGCGTCGCTGACGGCAAGAAACTCTCTTTCACTCAGGAAGACGTGATGCTGGTCGGGCACGCCATCGAATGCCGGATCAATGCCGAGCATCACGAGACCTTTGTGCCATCACCCGGCAAGATCACGGATTTCCACGCCCCGGGCGGCCCGGACGTCCGGCTCGATAGTGCCGTCTATGCCGGTTATTCCATCCCGCCCCATTATGACAGCATGATCGCCAAGCTGATCGTGCATGGTCGGACCCGGAATGAGTGCATCATGCGTCTGCGCCGGGCCCTGGACGAAATGGTTGTCGGCGGTGTCGACACGACCTTGCCGCTGCATAGCAAACTGGTCGAGGCGCAAGACGTGATCGACGGCAATTATGATATTCACTGGCTGGAGCGTTTCCTCGGTCTGAAGTAGACTGGCCGCATGTCAGAGCGCTTCGACACGACGGATCTCCTGAATTGCTACCGCCGCGGCGTGTTTCCGATGGCGGATTCGCGCGATGACATGCGCCTGTTCTTGATGGATCCGGATTTGCGCGGCGTGCTGCCCCTGGACACGTTTCATGTGCCCGCGCGGCTGCGTAAGACGGTGCGCAAAAACCCGTTTCGGGTCACCGCGGACACCGCCTTCAATCGCGTCATGGAAGCCTGCGCAGAACCACATCCGACACGGCCCGCGACCTGGATCAATGATGCGATCCTGAATCTCTATGCGTCGCTTCACCGGGAAGGACATGCGCACAGTGTCGAGTGTTGGTCGGAAGATGACGAGCTGGTTGGCGGCCTGTACGGCGTCTCGCTCGGCGGCGCCTTCTTTGGCGAGAGCATGTTCTCGCGCCGGACGGATGCGTCCAAGATTGCGCTGGTCCATTTGGTGGCCCGTCTCCGCGCTGGCGGTTACAGCCTGCTCGATGCGCAATTCCACAATCCGCATTTGGAGCAGTTTGGACTGGAAGAAATCAGCCGCGACGCGTTTCGCGATCGGCTCTGGGCAGCGCTGCGTCTTGAGGGCGACTTCTATTCGTTCGGAAAAGCCGGGTCGAGCACGGACGGGTCGACTTCGCTGCAATGGATCACCCAGATATCATAGACCGGGTGCTCCAGCGCGCTGAGACCTGGGGATGAGGCAAACATCCAGCCACTGAAGCGGATATCGGCGTCTTCGCTCTGCGACTCAGCCAGTTCTTCTTCGGTAAGATCGCGCGGTTCAGCCATGGTCTGGACCTGTTTAGAGGTCGCCGATGTAATCCGCAGGAACGCCGAACTTTCCGGCGGCTCTTCTGGCGGGGTCTGGAAACACACGTCCAGGTCGACGCGGAGCGAGCCATAGACTTTTGGCTCACCGACCCGCATGTCGAAATCGGTGGAGCGTCCGGTGATCTTGTCCAGCGCACGAAGCGTGACCGTGTCGTGCTGCTGATAGGTCCGATTCTCGGTCGGTTGCAGCTCGGCGCCATCTTCGCCGAACAGCAGGGTCTCCAGATCGGTTGGCTCGTTCTGGGCAACTGCAAACGCGGATAGCCCTAACCCGCATATCCCCAGCAGCGCGGCGCGAATCACTCGCTGTCTCCGCCATTGCCGGACGCGAAGGATGCGAACAGGGTCATCAGATCGACGGAGCCTTGCGCGTAAAGGATCTCGCCGCAGCCGGACTCGCCAAACAGCTCTTCTTCGGCGCCGCAGGCAATGATTTCGCCGAAGCCTTCAGCTGGCTCGATATTGATATAGGCGCCGCCGAGCAGGCCTTCAGACTGCACCCGCGCAGATGTGCCATCGCCGAGCGGCAGGATTTCAGAATCAACCGCCAGTGTCACAAGCGCTTCAGCCCGGTCACGGTCGAGCGAGACGTCGCGCACCGTACCAATCTTGACGCCGGCCATGCGAACATCTGTGCCGCGGTCAATTGTGGCCGCGCTGCTGAAACGCGCGCCCAGTTCAACCACTTCACCCGTCGGGCCGGTATCAGCGCCGCGGGCGAGGCCAAACCACAGGAACACGCCTGCGACAGCGAGAACAGCGATCCCCACCAGAGTTTCAAAGATAGATTCACGCATTTGGATCCCAGGCCTCGTAATCGGCATCAGCTTCGCGGCGTTCACCGCCCTCGCGCAGCGTGCCTTTTGGACGATAAGCAAACATCGTCCCGGTCATGTTCGGTGAATGATCGGTTTCCCATTCCTGGCGCTTCAAGGGCGCGCTGGTGGGTGGCTCATCGAATGTGTAGTGCAACCAGCCATGCCATTCCGGTGGCACTTTGGACGGCTCGGCCAGTCCATCATAGATGACATAGCGGCGTTTGCGCCCCTCGACGGAGACTTTCTTGTCCTCGAAATAGCGATTGCCATAGTCGTCGGTGCCGACATGCACGCTGCGGCGTTTGATATCGAACCAGCCTCCAGGGCTGACTCCGTTCCACCAAGTAAAGAGCTTGA
>JABSQB010000056.1:0-5457 GCA_013214545.1 Henriciella sp. | reverse complement strand
CAATCTGGCGCGTGTGCGCGCGCGAATCTAGTTAGGACAGGCAACACATCATGTCGCGGGCTAGGTCAAGCCCGCTCTGGCTGGAGGGCGCAGTTCATGTCTGCAGAGGGTCGTAACGCACAATTGCTGGAAACAGCGATGGAAGAAGGATTGATCAGCGCCGTGATGCCGCTGAAAGAGCTTTGCGCGATCCCTCTAACAAATCTGCAATCCAAGGAGGCCGCGAGCGCCGCGGCGTCGCAGCAGCGGCTGAATCGGACAAGCAAGCTCGCCATGGCCGAATTGCTGGAAGGCCTCGGCGATGCCCCGCAAAACGCTGAGCTCGCCGAAGCCGTCGCGCGCGGCGTGCCTCTGGCGCTGATCGAAGAGGCGCTGCAGCAAGGTCAGGGATTTGAGGCGCTGGCCACCAACTTCCGCAATGACGCGATCGAATCAGGCGCCCCGCCAGCCTGTCTGGCGACCAGCGACGTGTCAGCGGAAGAGATCGCAGATCTTCGTCGCACCGGTGTCGGGGCCTTTGTGTCCAAATCTGATCTTCCTGATGCCGACATTCCTGCTTTGGCGATTGATGTCGCAAGGTTCGTAACACCCGACGGCTTCGAAGCTGACGTCATAGAAGATTTGGTCACATCCGCCTGCGAAGAGCATGGCGGTCGCCTGATCCTGGTCCCGTGCGGCTTGTCAGGGGCGCTCCTCGGGCTCGGCCAGGCTTTTGGGGCTGAGAGCGGGCCTGCCCTCGCCGCACTCCTGAAACTGGTGCAATCAGCCGCCAAGGGCACGAGCTTCACCAAAAAGCACGCCGAAACGCTCGGCCTCGAGCCGCGTACGGCGCGAAAATCGAAACGCGATGTCGCGCTGGCGATTCTGCCGCTATCTGCGACCGCCCTCGCCCGCTTCCAGCCGATATCGCAAGGCCTGTCGGTCATGACGACGCTGGTCGAGTCAATCGACGGCGATGCCCCGAGCCTGCATTTACTGGCGCGTCTCGGCCTGGCGCGCAGCGCGCCTGCCGCCTTGCCCGGACTGCTGGAAGGGATCGACGCCGCCGCCGATCTCGAACTGATGCCGCACTTCAGCGGCGATATTCTGCGGACGCGAGGCTTCTCGACGCAGGCGATCGATAAAGTCAAAAGCGCCCTCGGTGAGGGCCTGCCTCTGAACGCAGCCTTCTCACGCTGGGTGCTTGGCGATGACATCATCTCGAATGACCTGCGACTGGCGCCGGAATCCTTCGACGCAGACGGGCGCGCATTGCTGAAATCTGTCGGATTCTCAACCCGTGAAATAGATGAAGCGGAAGACGCCCTGGATGGCCGCCCAGATAAGCTCGCCACCGCGGCGCTGGAAGCTGCAGGCATCCATCAGGTTCTGAGCAAATCAGACATGATCGCCCTCGCGGAGCAGGTCCAGAAGGCAGCTGATGTCCTGATCGTGCTCTCAATTGGCGGCGCTGTCGCCGATCTTCCGGCGCTTCTCGAAAACAAAGTCTCGCTTTGGCTCCCGGCGCTCGATTCAGAGATTGATCGCCTGACTGCCGACCGGATGGAACACATCACCGCGCTGGCTGAAGATCTGATGGCCGAAGACGCCGCGCCGCAAACCTATGTCGAAGCGCCAAGCGGCGTCTCACGAACCCGGCTGCCCGATCGGCGCAAGGGCTATATCCAGAAAGCGACTGTGGGCGGACACAAAGTCTATCTCCATACCGGCGAATTCGATGATGGCTCCATCGGCGAGATTTTCATCGATATGCATAAGGAAGGCGCTGCCTTCCGCTCGCTCATGAACAATTTCGCCATCGCCGTGTCGCTCGGCCTGCAATATGGCGTACCGTTGGAAGAATATGTCGATGCGTTCGTCTTCACCCGGTTTGAACCCGCGGGCGAGGTGACCGGCAATGATCAGATCACGCGGGCAACCTCGATCCTGGATTATATTTTCCGCGAGCTCGCCGTGTCCTATCTGGCGCGGGAGGATCTCGCAGAGCTGGGCGATGTGACCCATGACGGACTGGGACGAGGGTTAGAAGACGGGATCGAGAAATCACAGGCGCAGCCGCTTCCTGACGAAGCCGCGCATCTGATCTCGCGTGGGTACTCGCGCGGCCAGATCCCCGACAATATCGTCATCCTCAATCGCAAGCGTGAAGAACGTGAAGCGGAACTCGCCGAAGAAGCGGCTGAAGAATCATCAGAGGCAGACGCATCGACGCCCGCCTATCTTCCGGATGCGTGTGAGAATTGCGGCAGTTTCACCGTCTATGTCGATGAGATCGACCAGGAAAAGACCTGCGATACGTGCGGCTTTTCCGGCAAGATCGAGGCGACGGAGTAAGACCACCCGACTGTCGGATCAGACAGCGGAATCGGTAGTCGAAACACCCTAGGATTGTCTCCACTTGTGCAGGAGATTGCGCTGTGAGTGACGGAAAGCTAGCGACCGTATTCGCTGCTATAATTGCGACAGTCCTTGGGGCCTCGCCCCCAGCGTGCGCCCAAGAGTTTGATTTCGATAGCGACATCAAGGTTGTCGACCCTCACGGATTTGATTCAAAAGCTGCGAAATATGTGGCCATGCAGACGCTGACGCCGCTGAATGGTCAGGACCTGTTTGAGTATTTTCATACGATCGAGCCCAGATCCAGATTCTCTGACTTTCTCGCCGCCAATCCAGAGCTTGGCGCGATCAATCCCGTCAGTACAATCGATATCGGAACGGTGTTCTATATTCCCCGCCCGGATGAGACCGAAACCGGCGATTGAGCCTGACGCGGTAATCACAGACCCAATCGCACCGAGTGAGACCGGAATGCAACAGCTGGTCAAATGTCGGTTGTATTACGACATTTTCAGTTATGGTTGAGCGCGCACTCAATTAAGAGAAATGTCATGGAACTTCGGGACATGACTCGTCTGGCTGCATCACTCGGCGCTATCGCTGCCTTGACGTTGCCTGCTGTGTCTCAGGAAAAACCAAGCCGCATCGCGTGGGCGCCCTCGTATAGCGGCTCTTGCGTCGATTGTTCTCTGGTCGGGCGCAATATGTCTGGCTGGAACATCTCCAAAGCGAGTTATCCGGGCGCTGACCTGACAGCGGCAAACCTGCGCGGGGTTCAGGCGCTTGATGCGAATTTTGACAGTGTTCAGGCCGTCGGCGCGGACCTCCGGCTAAGCGATTTTTCCGGCGCCTCCTTCTCGGACGCGATCCTGATCGGGTCACGTCTGCAAGGGGCGAGCTTTAACGGCTCCAGGATGCCTGGCGTTGTGCTGACCGGCGCGGACATCAGCGACGGCAAATTTATCGGCGCGACGCTTACGGGCGCTCAATTTCAGTCCTCGGTTGTGCACAATGCCGACTTCTCGGCCGCCAATCTGGTCCTGGCAGAGCTTTCCGCCGCTGATCTCACCGGATCAGTGTTTGACAATGCGATCATGACCAATGTCGACCTGCGCGGCGCCAATGTCACGGATGTCAGCTTCCGCGATGCCCGTCTCGCGGGCGCGATCCTCGACGCCACGATCGGCATTGAAACAGCCAATTTTGAGGGGGCATGTGGGTCCGAGGCGAGTTCATTCCCCACAGGATTGGACTTGCCTGACTGCGGCGCGCCACAGACGCTCGCGCCCGACGCGCCCTAGGCTTCGTTGAGCTCGGCTTCTTCCTCAGCCGCTTTGCGCTCCATGACCGAGACAATCCAGATACTGATCTCATACAGGCCATAGACCGGCACGGTCAGCATGATCTGCGAGATAAAGTCCGGCGGCGTGGCGAATGCGGCGACCGCCAGAATGCCGACAATCGCGTATTTGCGGCCCTTGCGCAGCGTATCGGAACTGACCAGGCCCGCACGGCCGAGCAAAGCCAGCACGACCGGCAGCTGAAATGAAAGCCCAAACGCCGTCATCAGGGCGAGGCTAAGCGACAGATATTCGGAGACCTTGATCTGAGCTTCAATCTGCACGGCATCGAGGCCGCCCTGCTGTTGCTGGCTGAGTGCAAAGGCCATGACCAGCGGCATCATCACATAGAAGACGAACAGAACGCCGATTGTGAACAGGACCGGCGCCGAAACCAGGAATGGCCAGAACGCGCCGCGCTCATTCTTGTACAGGCCCGGCGCAACAAATGCGTAGACCTGCCAGGCCATGATCGGGAAGGACACAAACAGGCCAGCGAACAGCGCGATCTTCAGCTTCACGAAGAAGAATTCGAGCGGCGCGGTATAGATCAGGCGCGGGTCTTCGGTGACGCCATGCGTGCGGAACGCCTCAATGAAGGGCTCAACCAGAATGTTGAAGATCGGGCCGGCGACGAAGAAACAACCAACTGTCGCCAGCGCGAAAGCAATCAGGGCCTTCATCAGGCGCGACCGCAGCTCGTTCAGATGATCAAGCAAAGGCGCGCGGGAAGCTTCAACTTCATCCGGGATCAGGTCCGGTCGCTGATCAGCAGGCAGATCCTTGGTCATGACGCCGCCTTGTCTTCAGGTTTGACGTCCGGCGCCGGCTCGGGTGTCGATGGTTCGACCGGGTCCGGCGTTTCAGCTGGCGCATCGTCCGGCTTGTTCAATTCATCCATCATCGCGCGTTCCTCGCGCATGACGCTTTCATTGATGTCTTTTTCAACCGATTTCAGCTCATCCACAGCCTGCGTCACGGCATTATCGCGCTTCAGATCCTCGATTTCCTGGCGCAGATCGTCGAGCTCAGCCTGCCGGGCAATATCATCAAAGGCGGCGCGAAACTCGTTCGCCATGGACCGCCCACGGGCAACGAACTGGCCGATTTTTCGCATGGTCAGCGACAGGTCTTTCGGGCCCAGAATGATCAGGGCAACAATGACCAGGAACAGCAGTTCGCTAAATCCAAATTGCGGCAGCATGTCAGTACGCCTTCCGCGCTCAATACGGGCTGATTAATCCTTCGACTCAGCCTTTTCCGTCTCGGGCGTGATATTGACCATGTCTTCCTTGTCGACCGCCTTGGTCTCAGCATCGCCTTCCTTCAGGCCTTGCCGAAAGCTGGTAATCCCTTTCGCGAGATCGCCCATGATCGAAGAGATACGGCCCCGCCCGCCGAACAGAAGAAGCGCCACGACGGCGACAATCAGCAATTGCCAGATACTTGGGGACATCCAGGTTCTCCACGTTAACAGCGTTGAGATAACGCGCCAGACCGCCCGTTACAATGGCCTGACAGAGGTTTCAATCGCACAAAATGCCTAATGAACCTCTTCGGCATCCTCACCAATATAATCGGTTACGAAGTCAGACTCTTCTTCTGTCTCGATTTCGGGGCCCATATCTTCAGCCTCATTATGCATACTTGTGCCGTCTGCATAGAAGCCATCAGGGATAACATCGGAGAGCAGACCTTCGGCCTCCAGCTCCGCCCGGCCTGGCAGAACGTCGAGGCTTTCGAGGCCAAAATGCTCAAGAAACTTATCGGTTGTGCCAAG
>JABSQB010000055.1 GCA_013214545.1 Henriciella sp. | reverse complement strand
TCGGGCCGGATACGATCTTCCGGATCTATTCGATGACCAAGCCCATCACATCGGTCGCGGCGATGATGCTGCACGATGAAGGTGTGTTGCGGCTCGACCATGAAATATCGCGCTACATCCCCGAATTTGCCGAGACCGAGGTTTGGGACGGTGGCGACCTGAAAGACTACAAGACCCGCAAGCCGGACCGCGCGATGACGGTGCGCGACGCATTCACGCACACAACTGGGGTCACTTATGGCTTCCTGTTCCAGCATGAAGTTGATGCGCTTTATCGCCGGGAAAAAATCGGCAATATCGGCGAAGGCGGCGGCGAGACGCTGGGTGAAATGTGTGCCCGGATCGCCAAAATGCCTTTGGTCTTCTCACCCGGCGAGCGCTGGAATTACGGTCACTCGACTGACATTCTCGGCCGGGTCGTCGAGGTGGCGAGCGGTATGACGCTCGACGTCTTCTTCCGCGAACGGATTTTCGAGCCGCTGGGCATGGTCGATACCGACTTCTTCGTGCCGGAAAGCAAAATCGATCGGTTGATGGCCTGCTACGCCAAGGATCCGATGACCGGAAAAGTCACGATGAGCGATGGCGCCGGTACGGACAGCAAGGCCTATCAGGTCCAGCCAAAGCTGCTCAATGCGGGTGGCGGCCTCGTCTCGACGCTGCGCGACTATCACCGGTTCTGCCTGATGTTGCTGCAAGGCGGCAGTCTGGAAGGCGCACGATTGCTCAGCCCGAAGACGGTGGAGTTCATGCGCATGAACCATCTGCCCGAAGGCAAGACGATCAAGGAGATGGGCGACATGACCTTCTCTGAGGCGCGGATGGAGGGCAATGGGTTTGGCCTCGGCGGCTCTACGGTGGTCGATGTGGCGGAAACGCTGACACCAGGATCGCCAGGCACGTTCAGCTGGGGCGGCCTCGCCAATACGTTCTTCTGGGTTGATCCGGTTGAAGAAGTGATCGCGATTCAGGCGACGCAGATGATTCCGACGGGGTGCTACCCGATCCGTCCGCAGTTCCAGCAACTGGTCTATGCTGCCATCGATTGGTAACCCCGGGTTAGAATCTTCAGGAGATTCAGTCCCAGATTGAGGCATTTTGTGCCCCAAAACCACAAATAACACTTTTTAATTTGCGTGCCAGCGCTGTCAGGGTTGTCAAACTGAAAATAAAAACCATGTTCCCCCGCGTAAGCCCTAAACTGGTTCGGTCTGCCTGGTCCGAGCCTCCAAAAAGGGGCACATCGCCGGAGGAAGTAGATGACAAAACAGGACAACCCATTTCACACTTATGTCGAAGACCTGTTCGCCAGTCTTGGACGCATTCGTATTCGCAAAATGTTTGGCGGCGCCGGAGTTTATTCGGGCGAGGACATGTTTGCCCTGATCGATCAGGATCAGATTTACGTAAAATCAGACGACGCGCTGAAAGCAGACTTGGTCGAAGAGGGCGGTCAGGCCTTTGAATGGACCAATCCAAGCACCGGCAAGACGATCATCATGAGCTATGTCTCGCTTCCGGTGAACGCGCTGGATGATCGCGATGAAGCGTCAGTCTGGGCCCGCAAGGCGCTTGATGTGGCTGTTCAGGCCAGACGCGCCAAGGTCAAATCCCCCCGGCGCACGACCTTTTAGGCGCCGCCTCAGCTCTGTCTGAAATTCGCGGGGCGTTTCTCCAGGAACGCCTTCACCCCTTCTTTGAAATCCGGCTGTCGACCGGCGGTGCGCTGCGCAAAGCGCTCCGCTTGTAGCTGGCTGTCAAAATCATTGTCTTCAGCTTGCCAGACCAAGTCTCTGATCAAAGCCAGCGCCTGCGTCGGACCATCGGCCAGACGTTTAGCATAGGCCCGGGTCTCATCCATCAACTGATCATCCGGCACAACTTTGTTGATCATACCCCATTCCAGCGCCTGATCCGCAAAGACCTTGTCCCCAAACAGCGTCATCTCCATCGCTTTCGCGCGGCCGACGAGGCGCGGCAGAAGGAAGGTGGAGCCACCGTCAGGCACCAGGCCAATCCGGCGGAAGGCTTGCAGGAAATAGCCGCTTTCAGCTGAAATGATAAAATCCCCCATCAGCGCGATCGAGCAGCCGACGCCCGCTGCAGCCCCATTCACCGCCGTGATAATCGGGTGCGGGTGCGTGCGCATCGCCTTGATGAAGGGATTATAGTGCGTGTCGAGGCCTTTTCCGGCATCCGGTTTGCCCTGTGGACGCTCTCCGGGATTAGAGGACAGATTGGCGCCGGAGCAGAAACCGCGGCCATTGCCGGTCAGAATCGTGCAGCGGGCTTCGTCCCCGGCTTGCTCGAGCGCGAGGGCGAGTTCTTCAATCGTATCCATGCCTGCCGCGTTCATAGTCTTCGGATCATTAAAGGTGATCGTCGCGATATCGTCGCTGACTTCGTAAGTAATCTTCTTGAACGTCATGGCGCTCTCCCTGTCTTTGCGCTCAATCTACCCCGGCAGTGCGCTGTGAAAACCGTTACGTGGCGGCAGGCGGGAAATGTTTTGTCTTCGCCGCGTTCTGCGTTATCCTTTACGTCAACGATAAGATAGCCTCGGAGGATTAGATGGCATTGGATGCAGTTTCAGCGGATGGCATGGGCGCCATTCTCGCCAAACAAAAAGCCGCGAACATTCGCGATGGAAGTCCTTCAGCAGAACAGCGTGAGGCGTGGATCGATAAATCAATCGATCTCTTGGTCACGCATGGTGACGCGCTCGCTAAAGCCATGGCAGAAGACTTTGGCCACCGCTCAATCGACCAGTCCAACCTGACTGATATCGCAGGGTCTATTGGCGCGTTGAAGCATTCCAAGAAGCACATGCGCAAATGGATGAAACCGGAAAAGCGCAAGGTTGAGTTTCCACTCGGCCTACTCGGCTCCAAGGCGCAAATCCAGTATCAGCCAAAGGGCGTGATTGGCATTATCAGTCCCTGGAATTTCCCGGTGAACCTGACCTTTGCGCCGCTGGCCAATGTCTTCGCCGCCGGCAACCGCGCGATGATCAAGCCGTCTGAGTTTACCGAGAAGACCAGCGATCTGATGGCCGAGCTGATCGCCAAATACTATACCGATGAAGAAGTCGCCGTGGTCACGGGCGGACCAGATGTCGGCGCCAAGTTCACGCAGCTGCCTTTCGATCACATGATCTTCACCGGCGCGACTTCGATTGCTCACCATGTGATGCGCGCCGCGGCTGATAATCTTGTGCCGCTGACACTCGAGCTCGGCGGGAAATCGCCGGTCGTGCTCGGCAAGTCGGCCGACCTCGACAAAGCGGCCAGCCGGATCATGGCAGGTAAGACGCTGAATGCCGGGCAGATCTGCCTCGCACCGGATTATGCCTTCGTGCCGGAAGAGAAAACCGGCGACTTTGTCGGCGCAGCGCAAGCCGCCGTCACCAAGATGTTCCCGGACGGCTTGAAGGACAATGATGACTACACCTCGATCGTCAATCAACGCCATTATGAGCGTCTGAATTCGTATCTTGATGATGCTCGTGAGAAGGGCGCAGAAGTGGTCGAGATCAATCCGAACAATGAGAATTTCAGCCAGCAGCCGCACCACAAGATGGCGCCGCATATCGTGCTCAACCCGACCGACGATATGAAAGTGATGCAGGATGAGATCTTCGGACCGATCCTGCCGCTCAAATCCTACAAGAACACATCGGACGCGGTGGCCTATATCAATGACCATCCCCGCCCGCTGGGCCTCTACTATTTCGGTGATGACGCCACTGAGCGCGACATGGTGCTGAACAATACCACTTCAGGCGGCGTGACCGTGAATGATGTGATCTTCCACGTCGCGCAGGAAGACCTGCCATTTGGCGGTGTTGGTCCGTCTGGCATGGGCGCCTATCACGGCCGCGATGGGTTCTTTGAGTTCAGCCACAAGAAGGCGATCTACACCCAAACCGGCAATGAGATCCTGGCCATGATGCGCCCGCCCTATGGCGACAAGTTCCGCAAACAGGTTGCGGGCCGCATGAAGAAATAAGCGGGCTGAGCTCGGGAAAACTCGAAGGCCGCCTCCGCCGGAGTCGGCTTTTTTATCTACTTCAAAAAAGCAGGTACATCGTCGCCGAAGCCGCGGACATCGTCCGGGGCGGGGTCGAGGATGAGGTCGTCATCCTTGCGTTTATAGTCGCGCTTCTGTCGGTCCTTGCGAGGCTTCTCGCTGGCTTCAGACGTAGCTTTGTCGCGCTTGGTCTCCGGTTCGTCGCGCGTCGTTTCTTCGACGGGTGCATCGGCCTCTTCGCTGCGATCGCGGCGGCCTTTGCCGCGGCCTTCGCTGCGTCCACGTCCGCGGCCGCCTCTTTCGCCCCGGTCTCGGCCACGTCCACCGCGCTCACCGCGGCCACGCCCTCGGCGACCATCTGAGTCGCTGGGCAGGTCTTCCAGCTCTTCGACCAGGCCTTCCGGCATATAGTCCTTCACGTCGGTCTTGATCAGCATCATCACACCGCGCCAACCTTTTTCGTCCATGGGGCCAACCATAGTGAAGCTCTCGCCCTCGCGTCCCGCGCGGCCGGTCCGACCAATGCGGTGAACATAATCCTCATCCTTGGGCGGTGGCGCGTAATTGAAGACATGGCCGACGTCCGGAATGTCGAGGCCGCGGGCCGCGACATCGGAAGCGACGAGCAATTGCAGCTCGCCTTCACGGAACTTGTTCAGCGTGTCCATGCGTGCGCTCTGCGGCAGGTCGCCATGGATCGGCGCGGCGCTGAAGCCATGTTTCTGTAGCGACTTGGCGACAATATCGACTTCGCGTTTCCGGTTGCAGAACACGATGCCATTCTTCACGTCGCGGCTTTCAATGATCCGGCGCAGCGCGGTGCGTTTGGCCTTGTCGTCCCCGCGCGGCAATTTCACCACATGCTGGACAATGGTCTCAGCCGTCTTGGACTCGCGCGCCACCTCAATGCGGATAGGATCCTTCTGGAAGGTCTTGGCGAGACGCGCGATCTCTTTCGGCATAGTCGCAGAGAAGAGCAGAGTCTGGCGCCGCGGTGGCAACAATTTGCAGATCTTCTCAATGTCCGGAATGAAGCCCATGTCGAGCATTCGGTCAGCTTCATCGATGGTGAATACCTCGACGCCGGTCAGCAGGATCTTGCCGCGTTCGAACTGGTCGATCAGACGGCCGGGCGTGGCGATCAGAACATCGACGCCGCGCATCAGCTTCTGCTCCTGTTCCTTGAAGCTGACACCACCAATCAGCAGCGCCATGTTCAGCTTCAGATCCTTGCCATAAGTCTCGAAATTCTCCGACACTTGCGCCGCAAGTTCGCGGGTCGGGCAGAGGATCAAGCTACGCGGCATGCGGGCTCGGGCGCGGCCCTTGGTCAGGCGGTGCATCATCGGCAGGGTGAAGGCCGCAGTCTTGCCGGTGCCGGTCTGTGCAATGCCGGTAACATCGCCGCCTTTCTTGATCACCGGAATGGCTTGTTCCTGGATCGGGGTCGGATGCTCATAGCCGGCAGCATCAATTGCGCTCTGAATGCGCGGGTCGAGGTTGAGCTCGGCGAAAGTAATCTTTGGGGTATCAGTCAAAATAAGGTCCAGCTGAGGATTGAAAGGTCGGTCACATCAAGCTGTTCCGGATTGAACAGCGGGGCCGACTTCGAATCACTGCGCCGGCAAACATGCTGCGGTGCACATAGTGCAAAAAAGCCCACCGGCAAAGGTGGGCTTTTCAGTCTGTGGTTTAGTGTGGCTTCCGCGCCGCGTTAAGAAGCGTCTGCGAGGTTCTGGTTGGCGAAGTCCCAATTAACCAGATTGTCGAGGAAACTTGCCATATAGTTTGGGCGCGAATTCTGGTAATCCAGATAGTATGCGTGTTCCCAGACATCCATGGTTAGCAGCGGTGTAACACCGGCTTCGGTGAGCGGGGTTTCAGCATTTGGTGTCTTGGTAATGGCGAGCTTGCCGTCCTTCAGAACCAGCCAGGCCCAGCCCGAACCGAACTGTCCGCCGCCAGCTGCTTTGAACTGGGTTGCGAACTCATCATAGGAGCCAAAATCGCGATCGATCAGCTCGGCAATCTTGCCGTGCGGTGCGCCGCCGCCGCCTGGCTTCATGGAGTGCCAGTAGAAAGTGTGGTTCCAAACCTGGGCGGCATTGTTAAAGAGGCCCGCTTTTGAAGCATCGCCCGCCGCGGCGTTGACGATTTCTTCCAGCGAAGCGCCCGCCAGGTTGGTGCCGTCGATCAGCTTGTTGAGGTTCACAACGTAAGCATTGTGGTGCTTACCGTGGTGGAAATTCAGCGTTTCTTCTGAAATATGCGGGGCCAGGCCGTCGCGGCCATAGGGGAGTTCGGGAAGGTCAAAAGCCATGTCATTGGTCTCCTTGCAGAATTTTTCGCTGTTCTCGCTCAGCGCTTGCCACAGATATGGGTTCGATGACCAGTCCTGCCAGTGATTCTTTGTCAGATATTTTGTCTCGCCTTGATGCGCGCGTGCGGCGCGTGGACGAAGAACGCTGGCTTTCGAGCCGTTACGCGCCGGAGATTGAGCGCTTCGCTTTGATCACGCTGTACGCTTTTTACTATGAACTGGCGCGCGTGCGGGTCTCGGTCAGCGATCCGACCCTCGGACAAATTCGCTTTCAATGGTGGCGCGACGCGCTTTCAGAGCTGATGCAAGGGGAACCGCGGCAACATGACGTTGTAACCGCCCTCGCGGCTGAGTTCGCCGCGGGCCGACTGCAGGGTGATCCGCTATTGGCAATGGTTGAGCGGTTTGAGGCCGCTTTTCTGGCTAATGATCGCTCGCTTGAGCCCGAAGACCTCCTAGTCACGGCCGCCGCTGGGATTTGTGCGTCCGGGGAAGAGATTGAAACAGAAGTGAAGGATATAGCATTGGACTGGGCCAAACTGCGCCGGGGCGAGAAACTGCCCGGGCTGCTTTCGCTAAATCGGGTGCCGTCGGCGCAGCGTCCAGCGCTCGCGCATATGCGCCTGCGGCATACTTGGGCGCGTGGCGGGAAGCTTGGACCTCTGCGCACACGGCTCTCGATCCTGATGGCCGTCCTCACCGGCGGGATTTGATCTCGCAGCGACAAAATGGTGAACAGTGTTCACTTTTTGGTATGGAACGCTAAATATATCGCAAAATAGAAAAGCACGAGGCCTCCCATGTTCCGCAAATCTGCGCTGATTTCACTCTCTGCCTTGCTTCTGGCAATGCCGGGTCAGACTGAGACCCTGCAGCAGGCACTGGACCAGGCGTTCCAGACCAATCCTGCGCTGGCGGCGCAACGCGCAGATGTCGGCGTTGCCCGCGAACAGCTTAATCAAGCGCGCGGGGCCCGAGCACCAACCGTGGAATTGTCAGGCTCTACCACTTTCGAGTCACTCGATTCAAACCAGCCCATCGCGTTCAATACCGGTGAAAACACGCTCGCATCTGCGCAATTGCGGGCAACTCTTCCGGTCTATACGGGCGGTCAGATCAATGCCGGGATTGCGCAGGCAAAAGCCGGGATCCAGGCCGCAGACGCACAGTTTGATGGTGTGGCGCAGGATCTCATCCTGAACGTGGTCACCGCTTATGTGGACGTCCTGCGCGACCGCGAAGCGATCCGCATTCGCGCCAACAGTGTCGCTTTGCTGGAAGAGCAACTGCGCGCGGCAACAGATCGGTTTGAGGTTGGCTTTGCCACCCGCACTGACGTCAAACAAGCTGAAGCCCGCGTTCAGGGCGCACGGGCGGCATTGGCCGGGGCTGAGGCGCAGCTTCAGGCCTCGCTTTCGATCTATGAACTCTTCGTTGGGCAGCCAGCAGGCGATCTGGTGCCAGTGCCGGATGCGCCAGCATTACCCGACAGCTTCGAATCTTCGCTCCAGTCTGCCCTCGCAGACAATCCCGATCTGAAAGCCTCGCGTGAGGCGGAGCGGGCGGCTGAGCAGGCGGTCAAGTCAGCGCAAGGGGCAACCCGGCCCAGCCTCTCCATCGTTGGCTCTGCGAGCGTTCAAGAGACATTTGATCAGGAAGCGACGGCGATTTCTCCGACGATGGGCATCATCACGCTGCCGCCAGACAATTATCGTGACACGCAGCTTCGCCTCCTCGCCCAGGGCAGTGTTCCACTTTTCCAGGGCGGCGTGCTGCGCAGCCGCGTTCGTGCCGCACGCCTACAGCGTGATCAGGCCCGGCTCCAGACCGTGAATGCTGAGCGCCAAATCACGGCCAGCGTGGCCCAAGCCTGGTATGGTAATATCGCTGCAGAACAGGCGATCACCGCCTCTGAGCGTCAGGTCGAGGCGGCTGAGATCGCCTATGAAGGCGCGCAGGAAGAACTCAGCGTCGGCACCCGCACCACGCTCGATGTCCTCGACCAGGAGCAACAATTGTTGGAAGCCCGTCTGGGACTGATCGAGGCGCGCCGCGATGCCTACGTGGCGGCGCATCAATTGCTCCGCGCGATGGGCAAACTGACGGTTTGAGAATCTGCGTTAGGTCGCGACCGCGGCTTATGTTAACTTTGAGTCGTAATCGCTTGTTAACCGAGCTGCGGTAGCCGGTTAATAGAAAACGAATCAATGGAAACGGCTATGGCGGAACCAGCGCAAAAAGAACCGACGATGGAGGAGATCCTCTCTTCCATTCGCAAGATAATCGCTGACGATGATGCTCCGATGCAAGAAGCAGCAGACACAATCACCGAAGAAGAACTCGACGTCTTTGATGATATCGAGGTCCCGGAAGCTTCAAGCGAAGACGCCGTCATCGAGTCTGAAGAAGATGTACTCGCCGCGATCAGCCAATCCATGGAAGACGTGACGGATGAACTGGAACTCGAAGCCGCCGACGAACCTGTCACCGAAGACGAGCCGTTCGAGTTTGAAGTCGAAGAAGACAGCTTTGAATCCTTCGCTGAAGAAGCCTTTGAAGGCGTCGAAGATTTTGCCGAAGCCGAAGATAGCTTCCAGCCTGTCGAAGAAGAAACACTTGTTATGGAAGCTGCGCCAGAACCTGAGCCAGCTCCAGAAATTGCCCTTGAAGAGGAGACACCCATGTCTGCAAAGCCCGCCCCGCTGACTGATACAGCGACTGTTACCGCGGCTGCTGGTGCCCTCGGAAAACTGCTTGAAAATGTCGAGTTTGGCGAAGAAGCAGGCGGCACCACCACGATTGAGGGCCTGGTTCGTGAGATGATGCGTCCAATGCTGAAAGAGTGGCTAGACGAGAACCTACCAGGCATCGTTGAGAAACATGTGGAAGCCGAAGTGCAGCGCATCGCGCGCATGGCTGGCTAGAGCGAGACATCGCCGGAATCACCGATCTGAACGCTGGAGTTTTTAGACAGGGCTAGGAGCGCACCGGAAGGTGATGCGTGCATCACCCGAGGATCACGACGACGATCCTGGCTGAAAAGAACGGCGACCTCGGACTCATCCTCGAAACTTCAGGTCGTCACAGCATCCTTCATACTCAACGTGCCTTGGCTGCGCTGGACTGCGTTGCCGTCCTCGGACGGTGTTCACACCGTCCCTGCGGTGGCGCCTTGCCATCACAACCAATTCACATTGTCAGATCGCTGATTCCGGCGATGTCTCGCTCTGGACCCACACAAATCCTCTGCTAAAGAGACGGGCGCGCCAGTCACGGCGCGCCTTTTCTTTTATCTGACCGACCGGACGTATTTTGATGATCGACCAGCGTTTTGACCCCAAGGCTCACGAACAGCGTATCTATCAGCGCTGGGAAGAGGCGGGCTGCTTCAAGCCAAGCATGGACACCGCGGCTGAACCCTATGCGATCATGATCCCGCCGCCGAACGTGACCGGCAGCCTGCATATGGGGCACGCGCTCAACAATACGATTCAGGACATCCTGTGCCGGTTCGAACGGATGCGCGGCAAGAATGTCCGTTGGCAACCCGGAATGGACCATGCCGGCATCGCTACGCAGATGGTGGTAGAGCGGCAGCTTGCGGCCAGCGGCGGCAATCAGGATCGCCGCAGCATGGGCCGCGATGCCTTTGTCGAAAAAGTCTGGGAGTGGAAGGAAGAGTCCGGCGGGACGATCCTCAACCAGCTCAAACGCCTCGGCGCCTCCTGCGATTGGGATAATACCAAATTCACGCTCGACGATGACATGAACGTTGCGGTGAACAAGGTGTTTGTCGACCTCTACAATGAGGGCCTGATCTATCGCGCCAAACGGCTGGTCAATTGGGACCCGCGTTTCCAAACCGCGATTTCCAATCTCGAAGTCGAGAACAAGGAAGTTGACGGCCATATGTGGCACTTCAAGTATCCGCTCGCGGGCGGGGAGACGTATACCTATGTCGAGAAGGATGCGGACGGGAACATCACGCTCGAGGAAACCCGCGACTATATCTCCATCGCCACGACCCGGCCGGAGACGATGCTCGGTGACGGCGCGGTGGCGGTACATCCATCCGATACGCGCTATGCGCCCATCGTTGGCAAACTCTGCGAGATCCCAGTCGGCCCGAAAGAACATCGCCGCCTGATCCCGATCATCACAGACGAGTATCCGGACCCCGATTTCGGTTCCGGTGCGGTGAAGATTACCGGCGCCCATGACTTCAATGACTATCAGGTCGCCAAGCGCGGCGGCATTCCGATGTACGCGTTGATGGACGAGAAGGGTTTTATGCGCGCGGATGGCAAGGCCTATGCCGACGAGGCGGCGGTGGCGCAGCGCATAGCGGAAGGCACAGAAGACTTTGACGAAGCCAAGATCGCGGCGATGAACCTGGTCCCGGACCAGTATCGCGGGCTTGACCGGTTTGAGGCCCGAAAGGCGGTGATTGCGGACATCACGGCTGAAGGCAATGCGGTGATGATTGCCGACCCTAAGCACAAGGATGAGGAGACCGAAGCGCCGCTTGTCCCGTTGGTCGAGAACAAGAAGATCATGCAGCCCTTCGGCGACCGCTCCGGCGTCGTGATCGAGCCGATGCTGACCGACCAATGGTTCGTTGATGCCGAGACGCTCGCCAAACCTGCGATCGAGGCGGTGCGGTCCGGCAAGACCATGTTCGTGCCCGAGAATTGGGACCGCACTTATTACAATTGGATGGAGAATATTGAGCCTTGGTGCATCTCCCGCCAGCTCTGGTGGGGGCATCGCGTACCGGTTTGGTATGACGCCGATGGCAACAATTATTGCGCAGCCACCGAAGCTGAAGCTCAGGCCATGGCAGGAGACGGCGTTGCCTTAACTCAGGACGAAGATGTCCTCGACACCTGGTTCAGTTCGGCGCTGTGGCCGTTCTCGACGCAGGGATGGCCAGAGCAAACTGACGGCCTCAAGGCCTTCTATCCAGGCGCAACGCTGGTCACCGCGTTCGACATCATCTTCTTCTGGGTCGCGCGGATGATGATGATGGGGATCAAGTTTATGGACGGGGAGATCCCGTTCAAGGACGTCTATATCCACGCCATCGTTCGCGATGAGAACGGCAAGAAAATGTCCAAGTCGGAGGGCAATGTTGTCGACCCGGTCGACCTGATTGACGGCATCGAGATCGACAAGCTGGTCAAGAAACGCACCACGGGTCTGAGACAGCCGGAAAAGGCCCCGCAAGTCGAGAAAGCGACCCGCAAACGCTATCCGCAAGGTTTTGAAGCCTATGGCGCCGATGCGCTCCGCTTCACATTGGCGGCCATGGCGACCAAAGGGCGCGACATCAACCTGTCGGTAGACCGCGTCGCGGGCTATCGGAATTTTGGCTCGAAACTATGGAGCGCAGCACGGTTCGCACAAATGTACGAAGCCACATTTGGCAGCTCGGTAAACCCGGAAACATTGCGGCTGGCGCTGAACCAATGGATCATTGGCGAGCTCTATAAATGCTGCGCCGAGGTGTCTGATGCGATCGAAGATTATCGTTTCAATGATGCCGCGGACGCCGCTTATCACTTTGTCTGGGATGTTTTCTGCGACTGGTACCTGGAGCTCTCAAAACCGATCCTTCAGGGCGATGACGGGGCCGAAAAGGACGAAACCCGCGCCGTCCTCGCCTGGACACTGGAACAAATATTCGCACTGCTGCACCCCTTCATGCCGTTCATCACAGAAACGCTTTGGGAGCAGACGGCGGACCGTTCTGAGTTCCTCATGCAGCAATCTTGGCCAGGGCTCGCAAAAAACTACGCGAACACGGCGGCTGCCGATGAACTCGACTGGGTGCTCAAGACGATATCGCAAGTGCGTTCCGTTCGCGCGGACGTCAATGTTCCGGCTGGGGCGAAGGTGCCTGCGAGTCTGGTGGGTGCCAGCCCTGAGACTGCAAACCGCCTTGCCTCACATGGTGATGTCATCAAACGCCTCGCTCGCCTCGAGAAGCTGGAGATCGCCGATGCAGCTGCGCCGGGCTCGGTGAAGACCGTGGTCGACGAAGCCACCGTCGTGCTCGAAATTGCAGATCTGATCGACGCCAGCGAGGAAGTCGCGCGCCTCGATAAGCAGCTTGGTAGGCTGGGCGGTGAGATTACCGGCCTTGAAAAACGGCTCGGGAACGAGTCGTTTGTCGCCAAAGCTCCGGCAGAAGTCGTTGCCGAGCAACGCGAACGGCTTGTCGAATTGCAGGGGACGCGAGACAAATTAAGCGCCGCGCGGGACCAGCTCGCCGCGCTGTAAGTGACAGGTAAGGAGTCTGCCATGCTGAGACGTTCACTTGCCGCCCTGGCCATCGTATTGACCGGGTGCGCGACATCGCTTGCCGAACCAGCGGAGGAGGTGGGCATGGTCTCAGAAGCAGATCGGCCCGAATGGCGACTGGTGATCCATGGCGGGGCCGGGGTGATCCTGCGCGAGAACCTGACGCCGGAGCGCGAAGCGGCCTACACTGCGGCGCTCGAAACAGCCCTTGAAGCTGGCGCAGCTGTATTGCGCGATGGTGGAAGCGCCGTCGATGCGGTGCAAGCCGCCGTCATTCCGATGGAAGATGACCCGCTGTTCAATGCGGGGCATGGGGCCGTGTTCACCGCTGCGGCGGAACATGAGCTCGATGCCTCGATCATGAGCGGGGCCGACCGCGACGCTGGGGCGGTGGCCGGGGTGAAGCGGGTCAAGAACCCGATCCTCGCCGCGCGCGCGGTGATGGACCAGTCCGAACATGTGATGTTCGCCGGTTCCGGAGCAGATGCCTTTGCGGAGTTAGTCGGTCTGGAGTTGGTCGAGAACAGTTATTTCGACACCGAAGGTCGCCGCCTGTCGCTGGAACGCGTGCTGCGGGAGCGGTCGCGCAATGATGCCGACCGGCACGGCACAGTTGGTGCAGTGGCGATCGATCAGGATGGCAATCTGGCGGCCGCGACCACCACAGGCGGGATGACCGCTAAAGCTGCCGGCCGGATTGGCGACTCGCCGCTGATTGGCGCAGCGACCTATGCTCAGAACAGTGTCTGCGCGGTCTCGGCCACTGGCCACGGCGAATACTTCATCCGGGTGGCGGTCGCGAAGACGATCTGTTCACGGGTCGAACTGGCGGGTGAAAGCGTCGGCGCAGCGGCTCAGAGCGCCCTCGATCAGGTCGCTGATCTGGGCGGTGATGGCGGTGTGGTCGTCATCGATGGTGATGGCCGATACGAGTATGTTTTCAACTCAAAGGGCATGTATCGCGGCATGATTGACCCTGAGGGCATGGAAACAGCGATTTTCGAGCAAGAATAGTCCCTTTTTCCACGGTGACAGATGCGTCCGGAGCAGCTAAGGCTCCGGCCAGTAAAGGAATACCGATATGAGCAAGACCTGGGACAAATCCAAACTGCCTTCCCGTCATGTGACGGAAGGCCCGGCCCGCGCGCCGCATCGCAGCTATTATTACGCGATGGGGCTGTCGACCAAGGATATTCAAAAGCCATTTGTCGGTGTGGCGAGCTGCTGGAATGAAGCCGCGCCTTGCAACACCGCTTTGATGCGTCAGGCCCACGCCGTGTCCGAAGGAGTCAAGGAGGCTGACGGCACCCCGCGCGAGTTTTGCACCATCACCGTGACCGACGGCATTGCCATGGGCCATGAAGGCATGCGCTCGTCGCTCGTTAGCCGGGACTGGATTGCTGACACAGTTGAGCTGACCATGCGCGGGCATTCCTATGACGCGCTGGTTGGCGTGGCGGGCTGTGACAAGTCCCTACCGGGCATGATGATGGCCATGCTGCGTCTCAATGTGCCCTCTGTCTTCCTCTATGGTGGCTCGATCATGCCGGGCAGCTTCGAGGGGCGCGATGTGACCGTGCTTGATGTGTTTGAAGCGGTTGGCGCGCATGCCGCCGGCTCGAACGAGATGAGCGATGACAAGCTGCGGGCGCTTGAGAAAGTCGCGTGCCCTGGCGATGGGGCCTGTGGCGGTCAGTTCACCGCCAACACGATGGCCTGTGTCAGTGAGGCAATCGGCCTGGCGTTGCCGCTTTCCTCCGCCCTTCCAGCGCCATGGACAGACCGCGACGGCTATGCCCGTGAGTCTGGCAAAGTCGTCATGGATTTGATCGCCAGAAACCTTCGCCCGCGCGATATTTGTACGCGTGAAGCGTTCGAGAATGCCGCCATCGTGGTGGCCGCCACAGGCGGCTCAACCAATGCGGCGCTGCACCTTCCGGCCATGGCGCATGAGTGCGGCGTTGAATTCACGCTTCGCCATGTTGCCGAAGTGTTCGAGCGCACGCCTTACATTGCCGATCTAAAACCCGGCGGGAACTATGTCGCCAAGGATTTCGGCGAGGCTGGCGGCGTGCCTATGCTCATGCGTACCTTGATGGATGAGAAGATCGTCAATGCCGATTGCCTGACTGTCACCGGCAAAAGCTGGGGCGATTATCTTGAAGGCATGACCTTCGATGAGACGCAAAAGATCATTTATCCGGCGGGTAAGCCCATCACCGAGAATGGCGGCGTGGTCGGGCTCTGGGGCTCGCTTGCGCCGGACGGGGCAATCGTGAAAGTCGCCGGGCTGGAAAAACTGCAATTCATCGGAAAGGCGCGCGTCTTTGATGGCGAAGAAGCCTGTTTCGAAGCGGTCTCCAACCGCGAGTATGAAGAAGGCGATGTGTTGGTCATCCGCTATGAAGGTCCAAAAGGCGGACCAGGGATGCGGGAAATGCTGTCCACGACTGCGGCGATTTACGGTCAGGGTATGGGCGACAAGGTCGCGCTGATTACCGATGGTCGCTTCTCGGGCGCAACGCGCGGTTTCTGCATCGGTCATGTCGGCCCTGAGGCGCAGGAAGGCGGTCCAATTGGCCTGATAGAGGATGGTGACATCATCATCATCGATGCCGAAAAGGGCACGATCGATGTTCGCCTGACCCCGGCAGAGCTTGAAGATCGCAAGCGCAACTGGAAGCCTCGTGTGACCCAATACGGCAATGGTACACTGGCAAAGTTTGCGAAACTGGTCGGCCCTGCCCATCTTGGCGCGGTAACCCATGAAGGGTTTGCCGGAGAACGCCATGTCTACGCCGATATCTAACGGGCCAGATAACGAGACTGAAATTGATCCACTGATCCTGACCGCGATGCGCGGGCTTCCGGCCGACTTTGCTGATTTCCCGCGCCTCTATCAGGAGGACCTGCGCCCAAGCCTGCAAGCGCAGGAGGTCGAGCGGCTGGCGGCGGCGAAAAGCGCCGTGCGCTGGACGTGGATCGGTGTGGGAATCGCTGCGCTGGGCGTTCTGTTCGGTTTCTTGGTGTTTCGTGTGCCACAGCTTGCGATTGTCGCAGGGGTGATCGGGTTTGCGGTGCATGGGGCCGGGCGCGGTCCGCTGAACCGGATCGGCAAGCGCGCCAAGAACATGATCGTCGATCCTGTGGCTGCAGGATTTGGTCTGCGCTTTGACCCAGACCCCGGCGGCCAGAACAGCGTGGTCGATCTACACGAAGCCGGCCTGCTGCCGACTTGGGACCGCGCGGAGTATGAAGACCGGCTCGAAGGGGCCCGCA
>JABSQB010000054.1 GCA_013214545.1 Henriciella sp. | reverse complement strand
AGGCCATGCCGAAGGCCGAGCTGCACCTCCATCTGGAGGGCAGCCTCGAGCCTGAGATGATGATGGCGCTGGCCGGCCGCAACGCCGTGGCGCTCGCCTACGGTTCGGTGGAGGCGCTTCGCGCGGCCTACGACTTCACCGCGCTGCAGGACTTCCTCGATATCTATTATCAGGGCATGTCAGTGCTCCAGACCGAAGCCGACTTTCACGATTTGACCGACGCCTATCTGCAACGCTGCCAGGCCGACAATGTCCGTCATGTCGAGGTGTTCTTCGACCCGCAGGGGCATACGGAACGCGGGCTGTCCTTCGACACGCCGATCAAAGGCATTCTCGCCGCGCTTGATGCCGCGAAGGACAAGTATGGCATCACGTACAAGCTGATCATGTGCTTCCTGCGTCACCTGTCTGAAGAAGATGCGTTTGAAACGCTCGCCCAGGCTGAGCCCTGGCTGGATCGCATTCACGGCGTGGGCCTCGATTCCAGCGAAGTCGGCCATCCGCCGTCCAAGTTTGAACGCGTCTTCGCGGCGGCGCGTAAGAAAGGCCTGAAGCTTGTCGCCCATGCCGGGGAAGAAGGCCCGCCCGAATATGTCTACGAGGCATTGGACCTGCTCAAGATTGACCGCATCGATCATGGCAATCGCCTGCTCGAGGACGAAGCTCTGATCGCCCGTGTCAAAGAGGCTGGCCTGACCCTGACGGTCTGTCCGCTTTCGAACTTGTCTTTGTGCGTGGTCGATGATCTCAGCGATCATCCGATGAAGCGGATGCTTGATCTTGGCCTCAACGCCACGATCAATAGCGACGACCCGGCCTATTTCGGCGGCTATGTAAACCAGAACTATGTCGAGACAGCCGCGGCAGTGGGTCTGACGCGTGAGGATATCATCACCATCGCGCGCAATAGCTTTACTGGGTCTTTCTTGAGCGCTGAAGAACAGCAGATTCATCTGGCTCAGATCGAGCAGATTGCAATTGAACGGAATTAAGGCCAATCATCAGTTCGTGTAAGCGCCGGGGACGTCGCGCATATGTCACAAAGCAGGCGGAGGGATGCGTGCGGGTTGAAAACGGATGGATGAGAGTCACCCTGATCGCGACCACGGCTCTAATGGGCCTCGGATATGCGCATGCACAGGACGCCATTGATGAAGGCTCGCCTGCATGTCCGGACGGCGCTGCGGACACGATGCTGCAAGTCGCCGCGCAAGCCTCAAATATTTCAGACACGACGCAGTGACAGAACGCGTTTGCTTACGCGAAACAACTTCCCGCAGTGTGCCCTTCAGACGCCGCTGTGCATTTCTTTTCCGCCAACGCCTTGGTCGTAATTTCGGATCTCGTTTCTGAGCCTCAAGCCAAACTGGAGCGCTTAGAAGAATCGACTGCCGCGATCTTGGAATTTGACGCAGTCGGCGACGCTGGCGAGAACCTTTACGTGTCAGATTTAACAGACGATGCAGGCGCGCCTATTTCAGTCGACATGAATGCTGGCGCAATCGAACTCATCGCTAAATACTTGGCGCCCAAAGTCGTCCTTTACGAAGCAAATGGATTGTTCCATCCATGGGTCTCGAGCTCTGGCGAAGCCGCCTCATCTGATGCCCCGTGCCCTTATGTTCATCAGGCCTTCGCCACCGCTGAAGCACGCGGGCACAATAATGGTCATAGCGATACAGCACCGATGGTGCTTGATCATGGCGGCATTCCCAATCCGGTTGGATCGATCCGGCGGATCGAATACCTCCTGTCTACCTGTTCCGAACAACGCCGTGAAATTGCGTTCCAGCTCGTGCGCCTGAATGTTCTTTTTGCGAGGATTTCAGACCGTCGAGACTCCGAATCCGAGAACGGATACATCACAAGAGCCCTTGCGGCTTTGGATATCTATATGGGCCAGGCTGAAGGCACCCCGGAGGCCGGAACGGCTCAACATGACGTGGCCGTCCGGTGGAAAACAGAAATGCTCGAAATGGCAACAAAGGGAGGAGACTGAAGTCGCCTAAGGCCCAACCAGCCGCACCTGCTCGCGTGACCCGCGTCCGACTTTTGCCTGCTCGCGCCAACCGAGCGCGGTATAGGCTTCGATCGCGGCGGCGTTCTGGATATCAACATCGAGCTTCAGCGGCCGCCCGACAAAGTTTCGCGCGACTTGCAACAGACCGCTACCCACGCCGCAAAAGCGCCAGTCGCCATCCACGAAAACGTGCGGGACATAGGCCTTGCCCTGTTCGAGCGTCAGAAAGCCAACCACCCCGGCGCTTTTCTCTTCCGCCACAAAGGCAATATTCGCCGACAGAGCCTGACGCAGACGCAAGACCTCATCGCGCGCCGATCCACGCCATGGAAAGGCGGCGAGGCATTCGCGAAAGATCACCTCGATTTGCGGATAATCATCGCGCCGCCAGTGGCGGATCGACCATCCCGCACCCGGATGAGAATACAGGCTCATAGAGTTAATGTAGTGAATTCTTGTGGCGAGGAAAAGGCGGTGCTTGGCGGGTCTGAAGTTTTAGTGTTACGCCTGCAACACAACAAAAACAGGAGTTAGGTGATGCGTGCATCGAAATTGCTGGGCAGCCTTGCGGCGCTAGGCATCCTGGCCGGCCCGGCCATAGCTGACGGGCATGAAGAAGACAGCAGCCGAAAATTCACCGCTGAACGCGTTTTCGACATTGAATATGCGGCTGATCCACAGATCTCACCGGACGGGCGAACCATTGTCTATGTCCGGCGGTCTATGGACAAGCTGACCGATCAGGATCGCGGGGATCTCTGGACCCTGGACGTGCGTTCCGGTGCCCACCGCCCGCTGATCACTGGTGGCGCGTCTGCAGGTGCCCCGCGCTGGTCGCCCGATGGCACACGGCTGATCTACACGACAGCCACCGACGGCAAGCCGGATTTGCGGCTCTACTATTTCGATACAGATCGCTCCGTTTCTCTGGCGCAGTTGCCAGCCGGCCCCGGCAATGCGACCTGGTCGCCTGATGGCGCGCACATCGCTTTCACCATGTTCACACCTGGCGAAACGCCAAGCTTTGCCAAGCCGCCGGCCAAACCTGAAGGCGCCAAATGGGCTGAGCCGGTTCGGGTCTTCGACGATCTTACCTTCCGCTTCGATGGCGCTGGCTATCTCAAGGAAGGCGCGACCCATGTTTACACGGTCTCGTCCAATGGCGGCACACCGCGCCAGATCACCAAGGGCGAGGCTGATTTCGGCGCGCCGACCTGGCTCGGCAATGACGCTCTGCTGGTCGTCGGCAATGATGCCGAGGATCGCGACATGGATCCGATCGAGAGTGAGATCTACCGCGTCGATCTCGGCGATCTATCGCGCACAGTGATCACCACCCGCGATGGCCCGGATGTGAACCCGGTCGTGTCGCCGGATGGCAGCAAGATCGCTTATCTCGGCTACGATGATCTGGTGAAATCGTATCAGCAAATCGATCTCTATGTGATGAATGCTGATGGCAGCGGTTCGGTTGAACTGGCGGCCGGGTTCGATCGCTCGTTTGGCGGCATGGCCTGGCATCCAAATGGCCGCAGCCTGATCGTTCAGATTGAAAATGCTGGGGAGATCGACCTGGTCTCCGTCACCATGGAAGGCGACGTGAGCACGCTCGCGACCGGCCTCGGCGGCACGTCGATTGGCCGGCCCTATGCTGATGCCAGCTTCTCAGTCTCCAAAACCAGACGCCCGGTTATCGCCTATACAGCCGGATCCCCGGATCGGCCCTCGGAAATCGCGGTCATGGGCCGCGGTGTCGAGAATCGCGTGCTGACGGACCTCAATTCCGATCTGCTCGACCATCTCGACATGGCGACGATTGAGGAAATCAAAGTGCCGTCGCGCGTCGACGGTCTGGAGATCGAAGCCTGGGTCGCCCTGCCGCACGGATTTGAAGCCGATGGCTCTTATCCGATGATCCTTGAAATTCATGGCGGACCGTTCGCGATGTATGGGCCTTTCTTCGCCAGTGAGATTCAGCGTTTCGCGGCAGAGGGCTATGTCACAGTCTATGTGAACCCGCGCGGCTCGACCGGCTATGGGTCTGATTTCGCGATGGAAATCGACAAGGCCTATCCCGGCAATGATCACGAAGACCTGATGAGCGTCGTCGATGCCCTGGTTGAGCGGAACTATGTCTCTGAAGATCGCTTGTTCATTACTGGCGGTTCCGGCGGCGGCATCCTGACAGCCTGGGCCGTTGGGAAAACCGATCGCTTCGCCGCTGCGGCCAGCATCAAGCCGGTGATCAACTGGATGACAATGGCGCTGTCGGCCGATATTGCCCAGTTCGTCCGGCGCCACTGGATCCGCGAGGACCCATGGGAAAATCCGGACGCGTTCCTCGACTTCTCACCGATCATGCTGATCGAAAATGTCACTACCCCGACCCTGGTTATGGTGGGCGAAGAAGACTGGCGCACCCCGACCTGGGAAGCCGAACAGTTCTACACGGCGCTGAAACTGAAAGGCGTCGAAACGGCGCTGATCCGTGTGCCGGGGTCGCCGCACTATATCGCGGGTCGTCCTTCGCGTCTGATTGCCAAGACGGACAATATCATGGGCTGGTTCGCCAAGTACGATCCGGCCAAGCAGGACGACACAGAGGAGTGATGGGTTACTGATGATTGCAATGACGGGGGGACCAGCAACAATGATCAGAACCGCCGTGTTCGCGCTCAGTGCCAGCCTTTTGGCATTGAGCGCGCCCGCTGAAACGCTGAGCAAAGATGCGTTCACCGCGGAGATGAACAAAGCGCGACAGGCCAAAGAGCAGTACAAGACGGCAAGTCTGTACTGGCTGCTGCAGCGCGATGATCTTTCCGAGGGCCAACGTCGCTATGTCGAGCTGACTTATGCTGACTGGCGCGGTAGTTCAGGCGATGACCTTGTCGGCAGTGTCGACGCTTACTTCGCCTATATGGACGCGCATCCCAACCATATCTCGGATTCCTTCTACCGGCTGCATGACTTTCGCTTTGGTCAGTATGATGCCACGGCGGAGCGAGTGTTCACCGCCACGAATTACTCGGATCAGTACATCACCGACTTATGGGCGCTCGGATACTGGATGGACGCCCTAGGCGCGCTTCAAGCCAGCAATCTGCGGCCCAATTCAACGCTGATTCAGGACATGCATCGGACCGGGTATCTCTGCCCGGAAGAACAGGCCGCGTCGGATGCTCGTTACATGTACACACTGAACGATGTCGAGTATCGGCTGGCCATCTGCCCGTCGACGCACGTGCCGACCTTTCCATCCCCGCAGCCATGGGCCGGACAGGCGGTTCAGACCGTGATCCTGGAAAAGAACCGCGCCCTGAATGAGCGTCAGGCTGAATTGAAGGTCGCGCGTTACGCGTCTGGCGATTAAGCGGGCCGACGCACCGCGGCTCTACTGATCCGCAGTTGCCTCAAAAACCAGGGTGAAAGTCACAGGCACTGCCGGCGTGATCGAAGGCAGGTTTGCGACGTCTCTCAGCGCCTCCAGACCGGCTTCCAGATTGTGGTCGGCGACATAGACGACCACAGGCTCGCTGGTTGCGACTTCCATGCGCGTTGGGGCGATGCGCGTGACGAAGACATTGGCATAAACAGCAGCGTCAATTCCGTGCAGGGAGAGGGTCCCTTCAAGCTCAGTCTCCAAACGGCCACCAACCGGCAGGGCTGCATAGGCGTCCTTCTCCACCGTCGCTCGGATTTCAGCAGTTGGGTAAGTCTCGGTCTGGAAGAACAGGGTTTGCATCCGCTCATTGCGTTGTTCGATCTTGGTCTCGACCTGATCGAGCGGAACCGTGATGACCGTTTCTCCGGTCTCAGCCACCTCTCCGGTCAGCCCGGGAAAGAAATGGGTCTCTATCAGTTCACCAGATTTGATGGAGGCGAAAGCGATCCGGGAGGCCGAGCTATCCAGCGACCAGGCGCCCTGAATGTCCGACAGCTGAACCTCTGATCCGCCCGCCGCGCTTCCGTTGTCCGGCGCGCCGCAACTTGCCAGCGCCAGCGCTGCCACCGCGCCGCTCATTGTCTTCACCAATCGCATATTCGCTCACCTGACCTTGTTTCTCGTTCCGAGACTTAAGCTAATCCGTCCCTTCGGCGAGTTCAAATGATGTTTATCCGCGGTTACAAATGCTGATCGTATCTCGCGCTATCGCCTATCCGTCCGGCAGGACGCGCTTTTCGATCCTCGCTTCACCGGCGGGGTCTGCGTGCACGATCACATCAGCGTCCGGAAACGCGCGTTCGATCGCCAGTTCGATCCGGTCAGAAATCGCATGCGCGGACCGGAAGCTGAGGTCCGGATCGATCTGGATATCGACTTGAATGAAGCGACTGCCGCCCGCCCGGCGCGTACGCAGGGCGTGGTATCCGCGCACCTCTGGGTCGGCATCGAGAATGGCCTGAATGATGGACCGATCAGCCTCCGGTAGTTCTTCATCCATGAGCTGCGGGATGGCCTGCTTGGCAACCTGCCAGCCAGCAACAGCCAGAAACACAGCGGCCATCAGACCGGCCAGGGCATCGGCCTGCGGGAACGAGAAATAGACCCCAATGATCACCGCCGCCAGCGCGCCGCTATTGGCGATCAGGTCGCCCGTATAATGCGCGCGGTCACCTGTGATGATCAAGGATCCGGAGCGTTTAATGGCCAAGGTTTGAAACCCGACCAGTCCCAATGTGACCACCAAGGAGAGCGCCAATGCACCAATCGCAAAGGCAGGTTGCTCGATCGCCCGCGGCTGCACCAGACGCTCCATGCTCTCCCAGGCGACCAGCGTCGCGGAGGCCGCCAGCAAGGCGACTTGTCCGAGCGCGGTTAGGGCTTCAGCCTTGTGGTGGCCAAATCGGTGATTTTCGTCTGGCGGTAGCGCGGCGTAGCGCACCGCCCCCGCCGCAACCAGGCTGCCAAACAGGTCGAGCCCACTATCCGCCAGCGATCCCAGAACCGCCGCCGACCCGGTCATCAGCCAAGCGACAAGTTTCAGCCCAGCCAGGCACAAAGCAGCCAGCACCGCCAATTGTGTCGCCGCGCGCGCCCAGGCAAGCGCCTTGTCGCGATCTGTATCTGGCACCGTGCTTTCAGACATAAAGCGGGTTTATCAATTAAGCGCCGCACACGCCATGAGGCATATCAACGGATCCCGCCGTCCCCGTCATTGGTGTTTGCGATTGCGTCGCTCTGAAAGCCGCTAGGCGTTTGCTGCTTTCGCCGCGCGCTTGCGCTCGTGCGGATCGAGATGAACCTTGCGCAGACGAATGCTTTGCGGGGTCACTTCGACCAATTCATCATCAGCAATATAGGCCAGCGACTTTTCCAGCGTCATCTGCAAAGGCGGTGTCAGGCGCACCGCTTCATCAGATCCGGAAGCACGGACATTGGTCAGCTTTTTGCCCTTCAGCACATTCACTTCCAGATCATTGTCGCGGGTGTGTTCGCCAATGATCATGCCTTGATAGACCTTGTCGCCCGGATGGATCATCATCGGGCCGCGATCTTCCAGGTTCCAAAGGGCAAAAGCGACGGCTTCGCCTTTATCCATGGCAATCAGGGTGCCGGTGCGGCGACCCTGAATTTTGCCTTTGTATTCGGCATAATCGAGGAAGACGCGGTTCATGATGGCTGTGCCGCGCGTATCCGTCATCAGTTCGCCCTGATACCCGATCAGGCCGCGGGTCGGCGCGTGGAACACCATGCGCGTGCGGCCAACGCCAGACTGTTTCATCTCGACCATTTCAGCCTTGCGCTCAGACAGTTTTTGAACCACGGCGCCAGAAAACTCATCATCAACATCAATGACAACTTCTTCGATCGGCTCCAGACGCTCACCGCCCTCGCCTTCTTTGTAGACCACTTGCGGGCGCGAAACGCCGAGCTCATAGCCCTCCCGGCGCATGGTTTCGATCAGCACCGCCAGTTGTAGCTCGCCGCGCCCGGAGACGACAAAGCTTTCCGCTTCCGTCGAGCGTTCAACTTTCAGCGCGACATTGCCTTCGGCTTCCTTGACCAGGCGGTCCCAGATGACGCGACTGGTGACCTTGTCACCTTCTGTGCCAGCCAGCGGGCTGTCATTGACGCGGAAGGTCATAGACAGGGTTGGCGGGTCAATCGGCTGCGCTTCAATCGGCGTATCGACGCTGGGATCGACAAATGTATCGGCGACGTTGGCTTTGGAGAGCCCGGCCAGCGAAACGATGTCGCCCGCTTCGCCAACCTCAATCGGCTCACGTTCCAACCCGCGAAACGCCAGGACTTTTGAGACCCGGCCATTTTCAACCAGGCTGCCATCGCGCGACAGGACTTTTACCGTCTGGTTCGGCTTCACGGTACCGGACGTGATGCGCCCGGTCAGGATCCGGCCCAGGAAATTGTCTGCGCCAATCGTGGTCGCCAGCATCCGGAACGCGCCCTCTTCGACTTTTGGTTCGGGCACATGCTCAACCACCAGATCGAACAGCTCGCTCATATCGCTGCGCTCGTCTTCATACTGGGTCGACATCCAGCCATTCTTGGCCGAGCCGTACAGGATCGGGAAATCAAGCTGTTCGTCATCGGCGCCAAGCGCATCGAACAGATCGAACACTTCATTGATCACTTCATCCGGGCGGCGCTCTGGCTTGTCGATCTTGTTCACCGCCACGATCGGGCGCAGGCCGATCTTCAGGGCTTTGGAGACGACGAACTTGGTTTGCGGCATCGGGCCTTCAGCCGCGTCGACCAGCACAATGGCGCCATCCACCATAGACAGGATACGCTCCACCTCGCCGCCAAAATCGGCGTGCCCGGGTGTGTCGACAATGTTGATCCGTGTGTCGCCCCAGACGACGCTGGTCGTCTTGGCGAGGATGGTGATACCGCGCTCTTTTTCGAGATCGTTGGAATCCATCATCCGCTCCGCCGTGGCTTCATTCTCACGGAACGTCCCGGACTGTTTCAGCAGGCAATCCACGAGGGTCGTCTTGCCATGGTCGACGTGGGCAATGATCGCAATATTGCGCAAGGAAGTTGGCTCAGTCATGTCATCTGTCCTGGGGAGGGCCGGGCGCGGCATTTATCTTTGCGCGCGCCATACACGCCGTCGCGCCGTTTGGCTATGGCTTGTGGGCAGGCTGGTCTGTATCCCGCGCCGCCGCACCTCGCACATTCCCGCTGACAAATCGCTTCGGCTTGGCTAGGTCTAGGTGGGGACGGACCGAACGAGGGACATTATGCGATTTATTTTCTTAAGCCTCATCCTCTGCGTCAGCCTGATTGGCGAGGCGATTGCGCAAAAGCGGATCGCGCTGGTCATCGGCAATAGCAATTACGAAACCACCGGCTGGGATCTGCAAAACCCAGTCAATGATGCGCAGCTGATGGCGAGCGCGCTTCAGACGGTGGGATTTGAAGTTCACACAGTGCTCGACGGCAGCAAGACCGGGATGGAGGAAGCCTTTCAGGCCCACGCCGACCGCCTGCGTGCGGCTGGGGAGGATTCGGTTGGGTTCTTCTTCTATGCGGGTCACGGCGCCCAGCATCGCGGTGTGAATTACCTCGTCTCATCGGATGCCCAGCTGCGGTCTGCCCTCGATCTGATGCGCCAGCCAAAGCTCGATCTGGTCATGGATTATCTCGAATATGCCGGCAATCAGACCAATTTCATCGTCCTCGACGCATGCCGCAATAATCCGCTTCCGGCATCGATGCGCAACGCCCCGCAGGGCCTTGCCAGCAGCCAGCGGGTGCGCGGCACATTGATTGCCTATTCGACCGCGCCCGGCATGGTCGCTGAAGACGGGTCCGGCCAAAGCAACAGCTCTTACAGCGCGGCGCTGGCGGCCCTGATCGGCCAGCCAGGATACTCGGTTGAAACCTTGTTCCGCGTCGTCGCCACCCGGGTCGAGGATATGACCGGCGGCATCCAGATCCCATGGACCGAAAGCGGCCTGCGCGGGGAAGCTGATTTCTGCTTTGCGGGCTGCGATCTCGTCGCAGAGGATGATCTGGAGACCGCGGCGTTGGCCGAAGTGGTCGGCAGCGACGATCCGCTGATGATGGAAGTTTTCCTGGATGCCTTTCCAGAGACCCAGCATCGCAACTTCCTGGAGTCGCGTATGCGCCAGCTGGAGATTGAACGCTCTGCTGCGGAAGAGATTGAGCGCGAACGCGCCGGGGCTGAGTTCCTGCGCGAGGCCCTCGGGGTAACGACGCTCGTATCAGATCTGATCGCTCCTTGGAGCGATGATCCGCAGCAAATCACCGCCCGCCTCGGCATGGAGGCCAGGATTGCGCAGAAGGACCCCGCCTATGCCAAGCTCGAGGACGCCATATTCGTGTTCTTTGACGAGAATTCCTCGGCCCTCTCCGATGTCGCGAAGGAGCACTTGTCGCTCTACGCGACCTATACAGGCGGCTATCATGTCGATGATTTCGGCCCGGCCAGCCTGACCATTGTCGCCAGCTGCAGCCCGGATGAAGGCGATATGACGATCTGCCAGGACCGCGCTTTCGTGGTCCGCGATCAACTGATCGAGAACGGCATCTATGACGTCGCCTTCAAGCTGACCGAGAACTGGGGAAGCATCCGCCAAATTTCAGCTGGCGATAGTGGTTTTGATCAAGCTGAGATTAATCGATACGCCGCGGTGATGCTGCTCAGCGAGGAAACCGAAGACAGCGACGGGACCGAGCTTTACGATATCGTGGAGTGAGGACAGCGTTTGCCTGCCTGATCTGTTAATTCCTACTTCGTCTGGCGCGGCGCGCCGGACAAAAGGGTTGGCCCGGAATACATCGTTTAGGGGCAGCTCTATTCAGGATTGATCGTCTCTTCGGCTTCCATGATTACAGCCAGTTCACCGTTATCGAGCGGTTGCATCCGAGCGCTCTTCGCCTGAGCTTGAGCCGCTTCCCATTCACCGACATTCACACGGATAGTATGGGCACGGGTTTCAAAAAGCGCGCCGCCCATATCAGCAGTGGCCAGGATGTTAATGTAATGCACACCATCCGTATCGGCCTGAAAATCGATGCGCCAGTTATGCGTTTGGCCATCGGCCATATCCAGCCGAGATGTAGCTTGCGCGCCATAGACGGTTAATCCGTCATCCCCTTTAGCTTGAAGCACCAACGCACCCGAAGCATACCCTTCAGAGACCTCTATCTGCACGGCCCCGCTTTCGCCAACCGCAAGCGTCTTCACCGGGTCATGGGTAAAAGTCACCGACGCGCTTTGCTTTCCGTGCGGACGTTCAATCTTATTTGCGTCTACGTCCGTCACATCTGCTTCGACAACTTCTATCTGCGTGCCATTCGCGTCTTCAGAAGCGTGATTGCAAGCCGCAAGCGCGACACAGCTTGCCAATCCGAATAGCTGAGCAATGGAATTTTGAGGCATCATAGCTATTCTCCCGAACTTAACTGACGGTGAAGCTGAAGCAGCTGTCCGCAACTGTCCCGCTGTCAAAATTATTGAAGTCATAAAACTCGATCGCATAGGTCCCAGCCGCCAAATTGCCAGACCAAGATTCGGTGCCATCAGTTGATGAAAACGCATTCGCGATCAGACCACCGTTCTGATAAATTCGGAAGTCCGGATCCGTCGTCCCTGCGGGGCCAGACGTTTCGGTTGCGGTCATATTTACGCTTGCGCCAGAAGTTAGCGTCAGAGTGATAAACTCGCGTACGCCGAGTTTGTTCGTATCGCCGTTGGTGCCGCTGGAGCAAACCGTCACCGCCGAACCACCCAACGTCGCCACTTTGTACAAAGGCAGCACCGACGCCAATCCAGCATCATTGGTCTCGCCAACTCCGCGCGGCCCAGTGCCATTTATGTCCTCGTCAATGAGCATATTGCTCAAGACTGTGGCATTGACGGCTGGTTCGTCCTTAAGCCGATCAGCGAAAGCGAAGATCGAAATAAAGTCTGGGTTGTTGATGAATGCCGGATCGGTGAATGTATTGTACAGAGGTTCAAAACCACCCGAAATCGTATCTATGCCGTCATCGGCACTGTCAAAGACATCATACAAAATCTGCTGTACCGACGGCGACTTGAACCATCCTTCATCGATGAACGGTGTGATCGAGGGGTTGTCAGTCAGATCCCGCTCAACGCTAAAACCAGATCCGTTTTGCTGCGCTGTACCGAGCGTGTCGCGGTAAACCGGGTCACCAAGCACCATGCCAGCGAATGCATTCGCCCAGCCTTCACTAAAGGCCAAGCGCGGATCGTTTAACGTGGTCAGTCCGTGTGGCCCGCCAGTGGAATCGCTGCGCGACAGCTGATCTTCAAAATAGTGACCGAATTCGTGAACGATCACGTGTTGGTCATACTCATCGGTATCGCTGCTCTCATCACCAAGCAGCCGGATCGTCGGCACGCCGCTTATGCGGGTATATGATGAGGTACCAATATCGCCAATTGCGTCATTGATTGTCGACGAGCTGCGGTTGTTGACGCTCCAAAACACCTGCAGCTCCGGGAAGCTGGCATTTGCGTCGACCGAAGAAATTTCTGTCACGGCCTCATAAATAGCGTCCAGAACCGAAAACGGCCCGGCAGCGCGCGTACTTGTGTACCCGCCAACACCACTGTTGGCCGATTGGTCCCATCCCGATCCAGCGTTCAAGTTTCGGGTTGCGTTGGCCGTACCTGAGCTTGTGAGGCTACCGGTTAGCAAATAGATCGCATTGCTGCTCGTATTGTCGACTACGCGGACATTCCATGTCGCGCCGGTGCTCTGCTGGATCTGGCTGCGGACTCGAATTTGAACATCAGTTTGCGAGTCAACGCTAACGGAGTAATTGCCGTTACCGTCGGTGATATCGCTCGCGAGCACAGCCCCTCCACCGTCTACGGCCTGAACCACAACACCACGCGCTGGTGCCTGAAACGTCGCGGCATAGTCGAGCGCAGAGCTGAATTCCGCAGACGTATTTTGTGGAACTTTATCAAAAGTCACCTGACCACTGATCGTCACCGATCCTGATGGAGGTGGGGGAGGAGGCGGTGGGGGTGGCGGTGGGGGGGGCGGCGGCGACACCGAGCTTGCTCCGCTGCCGCCACCGCCGCCGCCGCCGCCACAGGCAGCGACCATACCGGCTGCGAACACCACAGCGACAACGCTCGCGACGCTACGCAGTTTGAAAGTCCGAGTGTTTTTCAACGTCCGTTCTCCACTAGCACTTGGCCAATATACCGGACTTGAGACACCTCGACGACTAACAAGAGGTTAAAATGCGCAAGCCCCATACACGGCAAGCTGTGCCAAGTCCCGGGGCCTGACAAGCCAGGTTTGACCGTACTCACTGAAGTTTTATCCGCACATTGGTGAGACACTGGCACAAATGTCGAAGGCGCAGAGAAAACTCTCTGCGCCTCCTGCTCTCCCGCGTTGCGTCCCGAGCCTGCGGGAAGGTCTCGTGTGGGGCCGCCCGTCTTAGCGGTTCGGGCCCTTGCGTTCCTTGACGTCTTCTTCTTCCGCCATGGCGCGGTCTTCAGCGTCAAAGACGATTTCAGCTTCTTCGCCCTTGCCATAGTCGCGGGCTTTCTTGGCCAGGCGCTCCTGCGTCACGGCCAGCGAGCCTGAGCTCACCGCCATTTGCTTGGACCGATCAACGCCGACCGCGTCAGCATCGCCGAAATTGGCAAACTCTGCGCCCAGGAAAACCACTTCCCAGCCGCGTTGTTCAGCCCGGTCGAGCGCTGCCTTGGCGCCTTGATAAGTGACTTCGCGTGACGAGTTTTCCTGGCCATCGGTCATGATCACGATGACGGCTTTTTCCGGATTGTCAGCCTCGGCCATTGTGATGGTGCGATTGATGGCATCAAACAGCGGGGTCATGCCGCGCGGGCTGACCTCATCATTGGTCACGTTGGACCAGGCTTCAGGGGTCACATCCTTGCGCAGGACGTCATATTGGAAGCCTTCCTGGTGATCGAACACAGCCAAGGTGACCGTGGTCTCCAGATCGTCAGCCTCGCCATCCTCGACTTTTCCCACCGCGGCGGCATAAGCGTTCACAGAGCCCAGCGCTTCGTCCCAGATGTCCGACATGGAGCCGGTTCGGTCGAGCAGGATGTAAGAAGAAACAGCGTTCATGGTCGGTGTGTCAGCAATCATTTCAGGGGTGGGTTTGGTCTTGGCATTGGCGCCAAAAGCTAAAGTGGCAGCGGCGATCACGCCGGTGACGGTCAGTACAGTCTTTTTCATGAAGTGCGTCTCCCATTCGCTTGTCGATGAAATGCAAGCTGCCTGTGAAACAAGGCGCTGAACTGGCTGTAATCTGGGCAATTTAACCATAATTGTGTCGCCGCCTGCCCGAATTCAGTCATGCGGCGTTCAGGTTGGCTTAGGCTGCCGTCCAAAACAGAAAGCCAGCTATTCGCGCATTCCTCTTGCGCTGAGGGGCGAGCCGCGCCATACGCGCCTGAATCAAAAATCCCGATGGAGTCGACAATGTCCTCTGCGCCCAAAAAAGTTGTGCTCGCTTATTCCGGAGGGCTCGACACCTCCATCATTCTGAAATGGCTGCAAACCGAATTTGGCGCCGAGGTGATCACCTTCACCGCGGATCTCGGCCAGGGTGAGGAAATCGAACCGGCCCGGGCCAAGGCGATCGCTGCCGGGGTCAAGCCAGAGAACGTCTTCATCGAGGATGTCCGCGAAGAATTTGTCCGCGACTTCGTCTTCCCGATGTTCCGCGCCAATGCCGTCTATGAGGGCGTCTACCTGCTCGGCACCTCGATTGCCCGCCCGCTCATTGCCAAGCGCCAGATCGAGATTGCCGACATGATGGGCGCCGACGCGGTCTGTCACGGCGCCACCGGCAAAGGCAATGACCAGGTCCGGTTCGAGCTTGGCTATTATGGCCTCAACCCCGACATCAAAGTCATTGCCCCGTGGCGTGACTGGGATTTCAAATCCCGCACTGACCTGCTCAAATTCGCGGAAGAGCAAGGCATTGAGATCACCAAGGACAAACGCGGCGAGGCGCCCTTCTCGGTCGATGCCAACCTGCTCCACTCCTCGTCCGAAGGCAAAGTCCTGGAGGACCCGGCCGAAGCAGCGCCGGAATTCGTGCACATGCGCACCATCGCCCCGGAAGACGCTCCGGATGAGCCTGAGATTGTCACCATCGGCTTCGAAAAAGGCGATGCCTGCGCGATCAATGGCGAGGCGATGAGCCCGGCGACCATCCTGACCAAGCTGAACGAGCTTGGCCGCAAGCATGGCATTGGCCGCCTCGACCTGCTGGAAAACCGTTTTGTCGGCATGAAGTCGCGCGGCATTTATGAAACGCCCGGCGGCACCATCCTGCTGACGGCCCATCGCGGTATGGAGAGCATCACCATCGACCGCGGCGCCGGCCACCTGAAAGACGAGCTGATGCCGCGCTATGCCGAGCTCATCTATAATGGCTTCTGGTGGAGCCCGGAGCGCGAAATGCTACAAGCCGCCATCGACCATTCCCAGCTCTACGTCACCGGCGAAGTGAAAGTGAAGCTGTACAAAGGCGGCGTCCACCTGGTCGGCCGCTCAAGTCCTTACTCGCTCTACCGCGAAGACATCGTCACCTTCGAAGACGATCACGGCGCATATGATCAGAAAGACGCGGAAGGCTTCATCAAACTCAACGCCCTGCGCCTGCGGATTCTGGCCGGACGCGATCGGAAGTTTGGGAAGAATGGGTGATTGGAGATGACCAAAGCGGTTTTGGTTCAGCGCTCGACATCGATCTACGATGACGAGGCTGGCGACCGCTATCATTTCCCACGACAATATCTGAAACGCTTGCAAGAGTGTTCAGGTGACTGGGTCGTCTTCTACAGTCCCGTGAAAGACACGGGCGTGAGCCCCGATGCTCGAGGAGCCTACTTTGCAACCGCTCGACTTGGCGAGATTTCGACCGATCCAAAGAATGAAGACCTGTTCTACGTCGCCATTGATCCGGCGACATATGCAGATTTCTCGGCCCCAGTCCCCCGGCAGATTCACGGACAGTTTCTTGAGCCTCGCATGAATGGCAGCGAAGGCAATGTAAACACTGGCATCGCGCTGCAAGCAGTCCGCCAAATCTCCGAACACACATTTGAAACCATAATAAGCTTAGCGTGGCAGGACGCCGAACTGGTCCTTCCTTGAACAGACAGCGATTCGAGTACAATCGACACTGTTCGAGAGCCCGCGGCGGATTTCTTGCACGAAATCGAGAGAGAAACGACGCTTCAACTTTCAAACCGAAAAGTTAGGGACCCCCGCTTCCGAGCAGCGGTGTTGAACGCATATGGAAAGCGTTGTGCGATTACCGGTTGGAGTTTCACGAATGGCGGAGGACGCGCCGAAGTTGAGGCCGCTCACATCAGACCAGTCCAATTCGGTGGGCCCGATCGAATTTGCAATGGTTTAGCGCTGTCGGGGACTGTGCACTGGATGTTCGACCGAGGGTTAATCGGAATATCTCCTAATGATGATTTCATCATTTCGAGGAAAGTGAACGATCCTGAATCGATCACTAGATTGCTCAATCCAACCGGCAAACTGGTAAGACCAGACTCTCCTCAACACCAACCGCACCCCGCGTTTCTAGAATGGCATCGCAATCACCATCAGCTTGCTGCGTAGCGCTGCACCGATTGGGTCCTCAATCCCCCACCTTTTCCCCCCTTCAATCCCCGCC
>JABSQB010000053.1 GCA_013214545.1 Henriciella sp. | reverse complement strand
TGTGGACATGCCGCGCTCCTGTTCTGCCAGGATCGAAATGATCTGTTCTTCGCTAAATCTGCTCTTTCGCATTTGGGGCTCCGTTGTCAGAGACTCTCAATTCAAATGCGGGACCAATCGGGTCTCAGGTCAATTGCGCGACGACGGTTTGAGTGACGTTATGGCCAAGCACTCCACGCCGATCGGATGATCCATCTCTGGACTCCTTTCAGTCTAAGTTGTGGGAAAGACCACGGCCCCATGACCGCAGACTCAGCTCTTCAGGCGTCACGCCATCTCTATAGAGACGCTACCTTGCAGACCTATCGCATCACGCTAGCAATACTCACGCCCCCATGGCCGCTGCATATTGCCGATCCACACTCACGTCAAACATAGAGTAAATATAACTCATCAAGAAAGTGAAATAAATACACTTGTTAGTCTGCAAATGCATTTGCTGAAATCTCAAAGCGCTGCATGATTAATGGCGGCAAATTCCTAGAAGCGGACATTAGCATGTCAGTAGAACCTGAAACTCGTTCGTGCTGAATAGTGTCTTAGATCCTAACTTCGAACGCCGCGGTTCCGCGCGGAACATTAACGCGAGTCTATATCCAGAATCGGCGGGCGTGCGGACATCCGCGATCAACCATTCCAGGAAGCCTTCTTGCGATAGATCGTCGACGGATTGATCTGCAACTGCTTTGCCGCGGCGACGATGTTGCCACGGCAGAGCGCGATGGCGCGTTCGATGGCTTTCTTTTCGGTCATCCAGAGTGGTTCCAGGCCGTAATCGGGCTCAGAGTCGTCGGCGGTTAATACGTTTGTTGAGGCCGTTGGTTCGGATGGAGTCGGTGATGATTGTGGTGACGCTGTCGACACTGGCATATCGCTGCGCCCGATTTCTCCGCTCTCCTTCAGTACGGCAATCTGCCGAATGAGGTTCTCTAGCTCCCGGACATTGCCAGGCCAGGAATGAGAGATGAGCCATTCTTCGGCATCGCGAGCGAAACCGCTGAATGTTTTCCCTTCTTCGCTGGCGTATCGCGCCAGGAAGCTCTCTGCCAGGAGCAGGATATCGGCGCTGCGTTCACGTAGGGCCGGGAGCGCGATGGGGATGACATGCAGCCTATAATAGAGGTCCTCGCGCAAAGTGCCGTCGCGCACGGCTTGCAATGGGTCGCGATTGGTGGCGGCGACGATGCGAATGTTTGATTTGCGAACTTTGCTGTCACCAACCCGTTGATACTCACCGAGTTGCAGGAACCGGAGTAGCTTTGGCTGAACCTCGATTGGCATCTCACCAAGTTCGTCGAGAAAGAGCGTTCCGTTCTCTGCCATTTCCGCTGCACCGGCGCGGTCGCTTGTGGCGCCCGTGAAGGCACCTTTCACGTGACCAAAAAGTTCGCTCTCAATAAGATCGCGTGGGATCGCGCCGCAATTGATTGCGACAAACTTAGCTTTGCGGCGCGGGCTGAGATCATGCACTGCGCGCGCGATCAGTTCCTTACCCGTGCCGGTTTCCCCAGTGATGAACACGCTGGCCTTGGACGGCGCTGCGGCTTCGATAGATTTGAAGACACCCTGCATAACCAGAGATTTGCCTATGATCCCGCAAAAGTCGGAACGGTCGATCTCAGCTTCGTATGTCTCCACCACCTTTTTCAATTGAAAGTTCTCGACCGCGTTTTGCCCGGTGACGCGCAGGCGATCCTTGGTGGTTGGTTTGACGACGAAATCTACGGCGCCGCGGCGCATCGCGTCCACGGCCACGGACATGGAGCCATTCGCCGTGATGACGATGACCGGCGCATTCAGGCCTTGGTCAATCCATCGATCGAGCAAATCCAATCCATCCGCATCAGGCAATTTCAAATCCAGCAGGATGCAATCGGGGGCTTGGGCATCGACGGCTTCTAAGGCTTTTGCGCCTGTTTCGGCGATCACGATTTCGCTGAAATCGTGTCGCAGGTGGGCTTCGTACGTTCGGGCGAGCGACGGCGTGTCCTCGACAATGAGCAAGCGACCTAGATCAGGCATTTATTGAGCTCCCAGATAGTCTTCTTCCAGCGCCTCACGAACGCGGGCGGCTTCGAATTCAATCGACTTGATCATCGGCGCGATGCGACCCTGCGCGCCAGATTTTGCCAAGGATTCGAGCTCTGCCGCGAGGCGACTTAGCTCAGTCGCGCCAATATTCGACGCCGCACCTTTGAGCGAGTGTGCGTGATGCTCAAGTTCAACCACGTTAGCATTACTGAGACCGGGAATGCGCCAGGCAAGTTCGTCCAGAAAGATGCGCCCGATCTCGGTGTATGTTTCCAGGTCACCCTCCCAAACTTCACGGATTGCATCGGTGTCGAGCGCCGCAAAGTTCGTTTCTTCTGCATCAGCTGGCGCAGGAGCACCTGACAGCCATTTACCGAGTGCATCGCGTAGCGCATTCGGGCGCACGGGCTTCGTAACGTAGCCTGACATGCCGACTTTGAACGCTTGGTCGCGATCTCCTTTGAGTGCGTGTGCGGTCATCGCGATGATCGGAACCGTATAGCCACGATCGCGAAGTATCCGGGTTGCCTCCAGGCCGTCGAGCGTTGGCATCGACACGTCCATCAGAACAAGATCGAATGTATCACTCAACGCGGCGTCTACTGCGGCAGCGCCATCGGTCACATGTTCGAATTCTAACCCTAGCCGTTCGAGCATTTTCATGGCCACCATAGCATTCGTTTCGGAATCCTCAGCAATGAGCACCCGCCCGCGTAGATTCGCATCATGCTGAGCGGGCGGCGACAGCACATCGGATTGTTCATCCGCGTGCTCAACTGGAATCATGAAGGTGAAGGTCGAGCCAACGCCTGGAGCGCTGCTCACGGAAATGGACCCGTCCATGATTTCGGCGAGTTGTTTACAGATCGCGAGACCGAGACCAGCGCCGCCATGCGATTTGGAGCGCGAGGAGTCGGCTTGCTTGAAACGATCGAAAAGTACGGCTTGATCAAATTTTGAAATGCCGATGCCGGAATCGCAGACTTCCAACGTCAGCACTGCGGGATCGGTTTCTAGATTGACGCCGATGTTTACGTTGATGGAACCGCGTTGCGTGAATTTGATAGCGTTGCCGACCAAATTGATTAGGACCTGTCGGATTTTCCCTACGTCCGATCGGATCATGTTACCGTCAAAACTCAATGTCGTGTTCAACTCGAGTTGTTTCTTTTCCGCAAGCGGGCCGAACACTTCCGAAACCAGAGTTGAGAATTTTCTTGGGTCGAACACCGAATTTTCGACTTCGATTTCACCGGCTTCAATCCGGGATAGGTCCAGCAAGTCGTCGATTAAGGTCAGCAGCGTTTCGGCCGACCGTTCAGCTGCGGTGATGAGAGAGGCGGCTTGCTCGCTGACGCCTGCACGCTCGACCAGTGAAAGTGAGCCAATCACGCCGTTCAGTGGGGTTCGCATTTCATGAGACATGTTCGCGAGAAAGTCGGATTTGGCTGAATTGGCCTTTTCCGCTGCATCTTTTGAATCTCTCAGTTGCTGTTCTTTGGCGAGCCGATCGGAGATATCTCGAATAACGCCATAATAGAGTGCGCCTTTCTCACTCTCGATGCGGCGACCCAAAACTTCGGTTGGAACACGTTTCTTGTTTGCGTCGAGAAACTCGATCTGAATTTTGACGGTTTCACCGCCGCCAGCCGTTGTCATGCCGGACAGGGCGGCGGAGAGGTTGTCTGGCGCGACAAAATCGACTGCCGGCATCTTCAGCATCTCTTCCTTGCCATAACCCGCAAGTTCGCAGGCGAGACTGTTCGCATCCAGCAGTTCACCTTTTCCATTGATGACGACGATTGCGTCCGGCGAAAGCTCGAAAAGACTCTGGAATCGCTCCTCAGACGCGCGCAATTGTTCTTGTGCGGCTTTTGTTTCCGTGATGTCGCGTAAGTACGCAGAGAAAAATTTTGTGCCACCGAATTCGACGGGAGAGATTGCCAATTCGACGAGGAGCTCGTCGCCGCTTTTGTTCGTGGCGGGAATCTCAATCCGTTTGTTCAGGACCGCATGTTCTCCAGTCTTTAGATAGTGAGATAGACCGGAATGGTGCGCCTCTCGCAGGTTCTCTGGTATAATCAGATCAGCGAGCATCGCGCCGACGGCTTCGTCTCGGGTGTAACCAAAGACGCCTTCCGCGGCCGGATTGAACTCCACGATCTGGCCATCCTGATCCATCATGATGATGCAATCGAGAGCTGCATCAATAACAGCGTTTCGCAACGCATTATCGCGTTCAATTGCAAAAAGCGTCTTTTCGGCGTCCGACATGTAAGGTTCCTTGCCGCGATTCATGTCGCGCGGATTTTCAGAGTTGGCCATTACAGATCCCGCTTGCTTGCGCTGCGAGTGTTGCAAAATCCGAGTGAAACGCGTGAGAGCAAAAATAATCTAATTTATACAGTGCGCTAAAGCGTTTTCATGGGATCCTTCCCAAGACGAATTTGCATTATGCCACATGAATATTTGCAAAATGCAAAAGTGGGCGTTGCAAATTGCACCAATCGACGCTGCCTAATATGCACCCCGCGCGGTCAAAACGGCGATCGGGGTTCGAAACAGAATGGCGATATCGAGCCAGATCGAGCGTTTTTGCAAATAAGCCACGTCCAGGACGACCTGGCGCTCAAAAGGCAGGTCAGCTCGCCCCTGGATTTGCCAGAAGCATGTTATGCCCGGTTTGCCGCGCAAGCGCCGACGCTCGACTGCGGAATATTTCTCAACCTCGAGCGGCAAAGCTGGGCGCGGGCCGACCAAGGACATATCACCTTTCAGAACATTCCAGAGTTGCGGCAACTCATCGACAGAAAACTTGCGAGTGAATTGCCCGATGCGCGTGATCCGAGGATCGCGCTTCAGTTTGAAGGTGACGCCATCATTACGATCATCCGCCATTTGGCTCAGTTCGGCTTGCGATGGCCCATCGATCCGCATCGAGCGGAACTTATAAATCTCGAAAGGCTTGCCGTCCTCGCCAATTCGAATCTGCCGATAAAGAGCCGGGCCCTTGCTTTCGAGGCGGATGGCCAACGCCGTTCCAATCAGCAAGGGAGACAGAAGTGCCATTGCGGCAACGGATCCCGCAATATCCATTGCACGGGTCATTGCGCGATCGACAGATTTCGCTGCGCCGCGGCGACGACGCGAGAATGTATGTAGCACCGCTCGCGCGATAAATGCGACATTGCCGACGAGGTAGCGTTTCCACATCCTGCGGGGTTCGCACTTGAACCGATACAACCATTCCAGGCCCGTCTTGCGCATCCATTCGGGTGCACGCGGGATCCGGCCTGAAACGAAGTCAAATAGGCCGCCGACCCCGAGCACGACTGGCGCATGCAGGCGATGGCGAACGCGCGCCAGCCACACATCCTGTGATGGAACACCGAAAGCGACAAAGACGACTCTTGCACCAGAGGCGTTGATCTCTGAAATTACCTCTTCTTCTTCGCGCGGGCTGAAATAGCCATGACGATAGCCAGCAACTTTCAGCGCAGGACAATCCGCTCGCGCATTTTGGGCCGCGGCTTTGGCGACACCGGGCTGGCCACCCAGAAAAAAGGCGGGGATGTTGCGGAACGCAAGGCACCGGCAGAGCGGCGCGAACAGATCGGTCCCGTTGAGGTTGTCGCCCAGCGAAACCGCATCCAACTTCGCGGCGAATGCGATCCCGGATCCATCTGGCAAAAGCGCATCGACATTTTTGAGTGTGTCACGATAGCGCCAGTCCTTCCGCGCGAGATTTGCGCAATGCGCGTTTAGAAAAGCGATCTGTGTTGGCGTGCGGGACTGGGCGCGATCTGCGATCCAGTAGACTGCTTCAGCCATTCCGGCCTGCGCAACGTCAAATCCAAGCACCTGACTTGTTCTGAGCTGACGCTTCGGTCCGATCACGGGTCGCCGTGCCGGCGGAGTTGAGTTGGTCTGAATTTGTGCCTGCTGCATGTTCAATCTCCTGCATCGCGCATTCGAAGATTCAGGTCGCAGAAAGCGTTCCGCCGGCCGGTCGGGAGTGAATAGATAGCAATTACAGGGATGTAGCGGTGTCTCGCGATGCCACTCAGATGCTGTCACTCGCAAAATGCCGTAGGCGGACTGCGTAAACTGCAATGGATTTCGCAATCTGCAAATCGGCGCTATGCCAGCGCCCGGGGAAATAGGTCAATAAAACCAGGGTGTTATGCGGCTGCGCGCAGCGACCAAAAAGTGCATTGATTCTTGAACCTGTCATGGGGAAACGATCGAGGAGGGCACTGTGATCACCACCGCCTATTTAAAAGCAAGGCACGCAGCGCGGCAACTGACGCAGCACAAGCTGGCGCGCAATGTCGGGTGGTTGACCGGCGCTGAATTAGTAAGTCGCGTTGGGCGCGTATTTGCCGCGATTATTCTAGCACGACAGCTCGACGCGGCTGCATTCGGTGTGGCTGCGATTGCGCTCACAGTTTTCGAGATCACACGCGTGTTTACAGAAAACGGGATCGGAGCAGCAGTAATCCGTGCGACTTCTCGCGGCTTTGATCGCGTGGCCAATACGGCCCACAGACTGATGTGGATCGTATGCCTGGTCTTGTTCGTGGTGCAAGTCGCGGCCGGAGCAGTGGTAGAAGCATTGCTCCCCGGCCGCGGCGCAGGGTTGATGGTTGCATCGCTTGGACTTGTGTTCCTGATGATGCCGTTCGGTGTCATGCATGCCTACTGCCTGCAACGCGATGAGCGAATGAAGGCGCTTGCCGCAATCACGACCGCGCAAGTTGCGGCAGACCACGTCCTCACGGCGGTACTGGCGATCGCTGGATTTGGCGCCTGGGCCATCGTTCTGCCAAAAATTTTAACGACGCCGATCTGGTTGATCGGGATGCTGCGCAGCCGGGCGTGGACACGCAACCGCGCTGCCGGTTGTTCCGATACGACCCGCATCCTCAAATTTTCGCTCCCCGTTCTCGGCTCCGAGCTCATGCGAGCGTGCCGCGATCAGCTCGACAAGGTGATCATCTCTTTGACGCTCGGGGTCGAAGCGCTGGGACTGTACTATTTCGCATTCAATGCCGGATTAGGCGTCTCGACGGCGCTCAACCGGGCGTTCAGCAATGCGGTCTACCCACATCTTTGCGCCGCGCGAGACCGGGCCGGTGCGTTTCGTAAGTCGATTCTGCATCTCGGTCTGCCATTTGGCGCGTTGTATTGCCTGCAGGCGGCGTTCGCGCTGATCTACGTACCGATCGTGTTTGGACCGACTTGGGCTTCGGCTGCTCCGCTGGTCGCAATTCTCTGCCTCGGCGGACCAGCACGCTTGCTGGTTGATACGGTCCGTATGAAGGCACGCGCACAAGGCCAATCCGGTCAGGATTTTCAGATTTCGATCGGGTTCTCGGCGTTCGTTCTCATCCCGATTGCGCTGTTTGCGTCGCATGGGCTGTTCATCGTTTCGGCTCTGTCAGTCGCTGCGGCCTCCATCTTCGCTTCCGTCGCAACCTGGCTCGCACTGGGGCAACGCTCGCTGAACGCATCGACCAAACTTGGAGTGAATGCATGACCCGTCATCCTGATGTCACCGTGATCATGCCGGCATACAAAGCGATGGACACGATCGCAGAGTCGATCCGCAGCGTGCAATCACAAACGCTTCAGAACTGGGAGCTCATCGTCGTGGATGATGGTTCGCCGGATGAAACCGCGCAGATTGCGATCGCAGCCGCTGGAAATGATAGGCGAATATCGGTTATCCAGCGCTGCAATCGTGGTCCGTCTTTAGCACGCAATCATGGTGCCGGATTGGCCCGTGCAGACGTGCTGGCTTTTCTGGACGCCGATGATTTGTGGGCACCGCAACGCCTTGAGGGAATGCTCCTCGCGCTGGCTGAGAAGCCCCACGCTGGTGTGACTTTCAGCCGAACCCGTTTTCTTGACGCTAACACTCTTTTACTCGGTACGCTCACGCCGCACAGAGCAGTACTGAGCGCCGCAGATTTATTTGCCGAGAACGCGGTATGCAGCACGTCGAACATTGTCTGCCGTAAAGCTCTGTTTGAGGAGACCGGCGGATTCAATCCTGACCTTGCTTTTGCGGAAGACCAAGATTGGCTCCTCCGCGTTGCGCTTGGGACTGACTGGAAGATCATGGGGCTTGATGAAGAGTGGTTCTTTTATCGCTCATCCGACGCCAGTCAGTCCGCGGACCTGGAAAGAATGCGTCTGGGCTGGTTGCGAATGGTCGATGCCGCTCATAGTGCGTTTCCGGAGAGAGCGCCGAGAGCCGCGCGCCTGGCATATGGCCCTCTCCATCGACAGCTCGCGCGCCGCGCTTTGCGTATGGCGCGCCCGGCAGAAGCGCTACGTTTTTTGGCCCTGGCATTTCGATACAATCCCGGCCTTTTGCTGCGGCAGCCAAGACGCACGGCGCTGACAATTCTCGGCACTCTGATTTCTTTCCTACCTCATCGCAAACTTAAGGAGCTTGTCGCAAAATGAGCACACCAATCGTTTCGGTCGTTATGCCAGTCTATAATACTGCGAAATATGTTCAGGCAGCCGTTGAATCTGTCCTGGCTCAGACATTCACTGATTTTGAGCTACTGATTATCGACGATGCGGGCACGGATCACTCCATTGAGCTGTGCCGACGCTATGAGGATCCGCGCATCCGGATCATTTCGCAAGCTAACCGTGGTCTTGCAGGCGCGCGAAACACAGGAATTCGAAACGCGCGGGGACACTTCATCGGCCTGCTCGATTCGGACGATCTGTGGGAGATCGACAAGCTGGAGCACCACGTTGCTCACTTGCGGCGGTCTCCTCATGTCGGGGTTAGCTATGCCGCGTCGCGAATGATTGATGATGAGGGACAGCTTCTTCGCATCGTTCAACGTCCAAAGCTTCATAGCGTCGAAGCGCGAGACGTTTTTCTCCGTAATCCGGTTGGCAATGGCTCTGCCCCGATTGTGCGGAAGGCGGTGTTCAACGATATCAGTTTCCTCAATCGCGATCGCGAAGAAATCGACTATTTCGACGAGTCTTTCCGCCAATCGGAAGACATCGAATGTTGGTGCCGGATCGCTCTGACGACGCGCTGGCGGTTTGAGGGGATCAAAGGTTCATTCACGCGGTATCGAATTAATGGCGGCGGCCTGTCCGCGAATGTTGTCAAACAATTTGCGACCTGGTCGCGGGTGCGCGATCGCGTACGCCGTCTCGATCCCGCTTTTGCGAAGAAATGGTCGCCATATGCGGAAGCATATCAATTGCGTTATTTGGCGCGGCGCTGCGTCCGAATGGGAGAAGGCGCGATGGCTTGGTCATTGATGAAGGATGCATTGTCTTTGTGCCCACGCATCATCGTCGAAGAGCCCGCTAAGACAATGACAAGCTTAATCGCAGCCTCTGTATTGCGATTCCTGCCGTCAGCTCTGAACCGCCCTTTGCAGGCATTGATTTGAGGACTGTCGAATGAGAACGCCAAACCGGATCATCCATATTCTCGATGACTTTGCTATGGGCGGGGTCACACGCGCATTGAAGAATTTTGAGCATCCTGACTTGGCTAAGATCGCAGCCCACGGCGTTGTCGATATTAGAGATGGCGCCATTCGAGCAACGTCGCCTCAGGATGTGGCGGTCATCCACTTCACCGCAAACTGGAAGAAACTTGGATGGTTGCTCGACTTGCGCCTTCGCGGCGGATTCTCTCGCATCATCCTGATCGAGCACTCTTACACGCAGGGTTACGAAAACAGCGAAGTGCGCCCCAAAAGGCGGTTTCGGCAGATGCTGAGGTTTGCCTATGGATTGGTCGACGCGGTGGTTGCTGTTTCTGAGGCGCAACGCGCTTGGATCTTGCAACAAAAGCTCGCGCGCCCCGCAAATGTGGTGGCCATTCCACAATCGCGTTGCTGCAGCGAATTGCTGGAGATGGCACCGAGTTTACGTGATCGCGGGCCGCTTAAGATTGGCGCGTTCGGGCGATTCCATAAGCAGAAAGGATTCGACCTGCTCATTGAAGCCATGGCGCAGGTTCCGCCTGAGGTCGCTGAGGTAAAGCTCGCGGGCGCGGGGCCAGATGAAGCTCAACTACGAAACTTGGCAGCCGGTCTTCCAAATGTGGAAATCATGGAAGCTTTCACCTCACCGACCGCATTTCTCGGTGACGTCGATATCGTGGCTATCCCTTCTCGGTGGGAAGCTTTCGGATTAGTGGGCACTGAGGCGCGGGCAGCGGGCCGCCCCGTTCTCGCGGCCCGGGTCGACGGATTGATCGACCAGACCGATGAAAGCAGTTTCGCGCATGAACCGAACGATGTCGCAGGAATTGTCGCTGGCATATACGAAGCCGCTAGCGCAACTGATCTTATGCAGCGCGGCCGTGAGGTTCAGGCCAAAGCGGCAGGCGAGTATGCTTGCATGATCGCTCAGTGGCACAACCTCTTAGACGGCGCCTCTGCGTAGCCTATTACGCGAAACTGTCTCAGAGGTTTTTAGTAATCCGGATCAATGGTTCGCGCCGCGGACTGCAATTCGCGCGCGGCGATCCCCATGACAATCAATCCAGGCCACAATAGATAAGCGAGGATCTCCAGATTCTCGCCGATGGAGTAGAAGGCCATTAAAAGCACCATTCCGAACGCAATTCGGCCGGCGCGGGAGCGGGTCATTGCAAGCAGTGCAGACTCTATCAGGCTCCAGACCAGCGGCACGGCGAGCGCGATCGCGCCAACAGCACCTTTGACGAATAATAGGCCGTACCAGGTATGATGACTGCCAATCGGCATGAACTCTACCGCGTGCGGGCCGCGTTCGACCACGCCGTGCCCCCAGATTGGCGCCTCGTTCCACCAGCGGTCTAACGCGATCTCGCCGAGCATCTCTCGCACTCGTGTTGAATCCGCGCGCATAGACTTAATCGAGTTCATCGCACCATCGATCCAGTCGATGATGCTCTGTGCCGCTGGCGTTAAGGTCAGCAGACCAATCGTCGCAAGAAACCACATAGCCGGCCGTTTTGCTTCACCGGCGGCAATCACAACCGGCCAGATGAACAGCGCCGCAGCGATGGCCAAACGCGATTTCGAAGTCAGGATCATCGCGAGAGCCGAGACGACCCCCAGCCATTTCCAAACCTTCCTTTTGTCCGATAATGCGAAGATCAGGTACATGTTCCCGATCATTCCTGCAGCCGGCGACCAGGGCGTGAAATAGCGCAGGCGTGTGGTGCCATCCATCGGTTCGAAAGAGTAGAGCTGGACCGCAAAGAATTCCAGCCCTGGCCCGCCGATCAGCTTGAGCGGTGAAACGAATAGAACTTCCGGGAGGCCGATCATGGGAGCGATGAGAAAAGCTGGTGTGAGTAGTAAAGTGCCAAATGCGACCCAGCCAGAGGCGCGGATCAGCGTTTCCAGCCGGATGTGTAGACACGCACCTGCGAGCGGAAACAGCGCGAGCAGCGCCCAGCCCTTGGCCCAACCAATATTCGATTTGATGGTCTGGCCCAATCCGAGGTCTTGATTGATGTGGCCCATTTGAAGTGCCACCAACATGACCAGCATGCCGACAATCCAGACCCAGACACTGCTAGGGATCGCCGGAACGAACAGCGTTTGCACCGCGCCTCCGGACAAGTAGGAACGGCCAAATAACAGGCCCGCTAGCCCAACGCCGAGGACCGGACCCAGCACATACAGACCCCCGATCAGATAAACGAACCAGGTCGCAGCCAGCGCTAAGCCGACTATATGGTCTTCAGGAGCGCGCGAATGATGGGCAGTCTGATCCATAACAGAGCCAATCCGATTGCGTAGAAGAGCATCCCGACAACGGTGCCGAGCACGATGAATTTCTTGGACGGGGATGCCGGAGCATCCGGTAAGGCCGGGCTCTCAACCGTCTGGGTGAGCGGGTAAGAAGCGAACACGTCAGTACGATTGGTGTCGATACGGGCGAGCGCCGACGCGAAAACAGTTTCAGCCACCTGGTGGTCGCGCATCAGCCCGTCCAATTCGGTGGCCGGGACTGCCAACTCGTCCACTCTTGCTTGAGTGCTTTGTAGTTGCACACGCGTCGCGTCCCGTCGCTGCTTCAGTCCAGCTACATTGACCGCGGCCTGGACCAAACCCGCGATGAGGTCTGCGCGTTCTCCGGTTGAGGCATAATAGCCACGACCCAGCGTCGAAAATGATTCTAATCCGATCAACAGACGACCCCTGGCATTCAAGCCGCTGGCGAGGCCCGACAATACTCTGTCCGATGCCTGAACCTCAGGATGATTGGGGCCGTACATGTCTTCAAGTTCTGAGCGTGCCGCCATCGCATTCGCTTGCGACTCAAGAATGGTTTGAAAGGTCTCATCTGAAAGCAAGGCGAGAATATCCACGGCTTGGTCAGCAGAAACACCGAGTATACCCGACAAACGCCGCACTTCGCTTTGTGCGACGTCAAGTTCGGCCTGCGCGCGCTCGAGCTCAATCCGCAGCGTTTCCGTTTGACCGACAAGATCTCGAAATTGTTCGACGGATATCAGATTATACTTGCTCTGAAACGCGATGATCTTCGATTGCGTATCTCGCACCGCTGCTTCGAAACCCGCGAGGGTGTCGCGATAGGCCATTTCGCGTAAGGTTTGCTCTTCGGTGCGCAAGGCAGCAAGCTCGCCTTCAAACGCCTTCAACCAGGCATCCGCTAATCGTTTGGCCGCATCCGGCGAGCCAGCAGTGACCGTGGCATACATGAGCTTGGTCTGGTTCGCGAGCTTTATACGTGGCGCGGCGACTTCAACCATAGGCTGACCCAAGATTTCTGCGACCTTGCCGCGCAACCGATAGGATTGCAGCAGTTTCTTGTAATTTTCTGTTGGACTAAGACTCTGACTGCCAAAGGGCGAGTTTGTATTGCTGGTCGCTTGACCCAGCGAGTCGAGATTCACCGATGCGCCGGACCCCGCACCGGGTAGGATGAGCGTGAAGCCGGAACTGTAGGATTTTGGCGTGAGGACCAGGAACGCTGCGGCCAGAATGGCGATCGCGATCCAACCAGATAATAGGACGATGCCGTAACGCAGGAAACGCCCTTGCTCGGGGCCGCCCTTTAAGAAAGACCAGGCGCGGTTCATCGGACAACGCCTCCGAGCACTGCGGCGTTGAGGACGGGCGCTGCCGCTTCGCTCACCATAGCGATAACATCGCGAACATTGGTGACGTGCGAGTCGTAACAGGCGATCGCATCATTCGGCAGCAAGACGGGATTGAAATCATCGCGATCCGCGCGCCGCACCAACTCTTCGATCGAGCGGGCAACCACCTCGCTTTCACCTGTCACCGGGTTGCGTGATATAAGGATCCCCCAACGGCGCGCATTGGTGGCCTGGATGCCGCCAACGCAATTGGCCGAGACGAGGCCCTGCAGAAATCGCGTGCCGTAGGGAAGTTGCGTTGCATAATCGCCGATCGCGGAATTCGCGTTCGAAAGAGCAGGACGCGTCAGGTTTGACATGAACACGCGCACGCCCGGCGGCGTAATTCGCGAGGGCCGGGCCAAGGCCAACTGAAAACATCCTCTCGACGGGACATGGACCCGATCGCCCGCCACCAAGAGGGGATCCTCGATCGGTCCTCCATCCAGAGCACCGGTCATGTCGAACACGCGGCGTCGCCCGTGTCGGATCAGCACCACGTTGCGAATGTCAGCATCCGGCCTGACACCAGCTGCGGCTGAGAGGGCGGCGCTCAAACGACGCTGCAAAGAAAAATCACCAGCAGCATCAAGCCTGATTGCCGGGTCGTTCTCGGCAGTTTTCTCGTTCAGCAAAACGTCGCCCGACTGGAACACGGCGCCAGAAACAGAGACTTGAATTGGCGCCCAATGTAGGACGCTAATCGAAACCTGTACGAAACCAGAGCGGAAATACTCACCGCTGACCAATAGCCGGGCGACGGAATCTTCCAGTTGCGTTTTGGTCTTCCCGGCCGCTGGAATATCCCCAACGTATGGCAGGCGCAGAAAGCCAGTGGACGCGATAACGAAATCCCCCTCGAAGCCATCTCCGCGAACGATTGACAATCGAACGAGGTCGCCTGGGGACAGAAGCGGTGGCTCTTCGAATGTTGTCCCAAGCCCGACATCGAATGCAGTGCTGGCGAGCGCCAGGTCTACGTCCTGACATCGCCCGAGATTCTGCGATGAGGCGGCGTCGAACGACCGGTTTTCATCAGAGTCCGACATGGACTGGCGCTGGGCCTGATAAGGAGACGCATCGACGCTTATGAGGTTTCGTGGGCGTTCAAAGGAACTCGAACAAGCGGCCAGGACGAAAAAGATAGCAATCGCCATCAAACGAATGAAGGTCTGCAGCAGAGTGGTCATCTCAATCCGCCTCTGCAGCCAAGGATTGAAGCACGGCGATTGCCCAGGGGCACTCAGTGCGCACGACCTTGATGATCGTGTTTTCTTGAATGAGCGTTTTCACCCGAATCATATCGCTCGACACTGAGCCAGCGCGGTTCATCGCCCGGTGAAACCGGGTCAAGACATGGTCGTTTTCAATCGCAATACAAAGGGTCGCCATGAAAGCCTCCTGTTTGGGCCTTCAGCGTTGCAAGATGCGGCGACAGGAATAAAATATATGCAAAACAACGCATTAAACAGCATTCACGCTGACAGAACCGCAAATTGCAAACAGGGTTTGCAATTTGCAATTCGCAAAACACGTGATTTGCGAGTGCGTCTCTCATCCGATTTGACGCCGAAAGCAGACTTTCAGCTTACGTCTCCTTTTGCTCGCGCAGCGGACGATGCGTGGAACTACTTGGATCGGTTCGATCGATAGCCTTGCTGCTCCAGGAATGCGATCTCTTCTCCGAAACACTTTGTGAAGCTCTGTCGGGTCAGCAATCGATCAATAAACGCCGCAAGACCGGGATACTCGGCTGCGTCAATTTCAAATCCCGCCAAACGCAGGTTTTGGAAGTGAACCGCGAGACTGATATCCGCGATGCTGAACTGATCCCCGACAAAGTAGGTCTGTGAAGCAAGCGATCGCTCTAGGTATCCGAAATAAGGTGGAAGGACCTCCTGAAACGTCTTCTCAGCAAGCTCGAGATCGGGCGCTTCACCGAGGAGAACTTGAACCAGTGCTGGACGAAAAATGCTTTGCCCAATGATGTTTGAGAATTCGGTATCAGCATATTCCTCGAACCAAAGCGCACGGCCATAATCAGCGGCTGCGGTCGGGTACAGAGCGGGCATCGGATACTTGCGTTCGATGTAGCTACAGATCGCTGAAGAATCTGGCAGCGCCCAATCAGGGTCGATCTCGCTATCTTTCAAAACAGGAACGCGCCTAAGTGGACTCAAATCCGTAAAAGAGTCTGGCGCCATGAAAGGAACAACCGGCTCGAGATGATAGTCGATCCCTTTCTCATCCAGCACGATACGCGCTTTGCGAACGAACGGAGACAGCACAGATCCCATGAGATGCAGGGTCATGGCATGCTCATTTCGATCGGTTCCGCGTGCAGATCGATTGGCACTTCTATGGGCGCGGGATAACCGGCGACCATGCTGAGATGTAGCGCAATATCCGACATGATTGCGTGCAAGCATCGGTCCTGTCTGATTTCACGAGAAGAAGGCCATGATAGAGGCCAACCAAACTTTGGTGCTGCGCAGGTTAGCGAGAGCGTCATTGCCCAGCTCGCATTTCTAGGACCTTCTTCACGGTTTCGCGCCCCGACGCTGCGGTCGGAAACCCACCATAATAGGCGAGATGCACCACCATTTCTTCGATCTCTTTCGGCGTCACGCCAACATTGAGCGCGCCGTGTAAGTGTATGCCAAATTCACGTTCGCGGCCGAGCACCATCAGAGCCGCAATCGTTACCAGCGATCGGTCGCGGAGACTTAGTCCCTCACGAGACCAGATTTCGCCGAATAAATGCTCCAAGGCGGGCACGAAGAACGGATCATCCTCTTTGTCCGGTGTGATCTCTCGTCCGAAATACTGTTTCGCAATCTCTTGTCCTTTGGCGCGGCGGTCTTGTGTCATCGGAGACTCCTTTGGCGGGTTCAAAATTGCTTTCGTTATGGAAGTATATGATTATATACTTCCATTATGCAAGCAATATTTGTCATTCCTTAGGAAGTTTGATTAGAATGCGGGGATGAAATCGCCTGATTCACCCTCGCTGGATCCCTTCGTGGCCGCTGTAGATGTCATCGGAGATGCGTGGACATTCTTGATCACGCGGGAGGCGTTTTTTGGGGCCAGCAAGTTTGATGAATTCGCCAGTGGGCTGAAGATTTCTTCATCTCGGCTCGCCGAACGACTGAAACATTTGGTGGCTCTCGGCCTATTCGAACGAAAGCAATACCAGGCGTCGCCACCTCGGTTTGAGTATCGTTTCACGTCGCGTGGCTTTGGCGTTTATTCGATTGCGTTGAGCATGATCGCATGGGGGCAAAAATGGCGATCGGCCGAGTCGGATGTTGAACTTGTGCACGCGTCTTGCGGTCAGCCAATTGTCCCCAAATATGTCTGTCGAGAGTGCGGAGAAGAGATTCGGCTGGAGGATTTGAAGTGGCCTCCGATCATTCCGCGCAATCAAGCGCTCGCCGACGAAACCAGCGTTCGAGGCTGGCGTAAACTGCCAGATGTCATGTCCGTCGCGACTCGAAAAGACCCGGCCACCGAAGTCCTGAAAGTGGCTGGAGACAGATGGTCCATGCTGATCATGTATGGCGCCCTGCAGCGCGCGTTTCGATTTCGCGAGGCGCACGCAAAGTTGGGGATTGCTCACAATATTCTAAGCTTGCGCCTAAAAGCGCTTGTCTCAGAGGGATTGTTGGAGCGCGAAGACGCTGGTCGGCAAGCCCCTTATCGGGCCACCCAAGCTGGCAAGGATCTCCTTAGCAGTGTGCTTGTTACCCGGACATGGGCGCTTGATCATCTCGTTGATGCCGATCGTCCCTGGAACCAGATCATCCATGAGCCATGTGGTGTCGACCTGCGAGTGGACATTCAATGCACCCATTGCGGTGAAGTGATCACGCCGCAAAACGTGATCCCAAAGCTAAAAAGCTAATGACTTCTTTTGCTCGCTAGGGAGATCTAAGGGTCGGCCAGGAAGCCGTAACTAGGCGTGATTTGACATCTGCCACGCGATCTTCCTCTATGTTGATCATCTTGCGGAGGAGGAACGCAGATGCCCCCAAAACTGGCGCATGTCGGCATGACCGTCGGCAATCTTACTGAGGCAATTGAGTTCTATCGAAATGTCTTCGGCTGCCAACCGCTTGGAGAGCCCCTGAATGTTAAACGCGACGGTTCATTCCGAGGCGAAATGTACCGTAAGTGTATGGATGAGCAGTATGGCGAATCCTACATGGTGTTTATGACACTGGCGGAGCACGCGGTGTTGGAGCTGTTCGAATATGTCACCCCGTCGGTCGACGTGAAAACCGACAATTATCGCTATTGGGAGTCTGGTGTTTCTCACATTTGTTTGGTCCAGGAGGATATCGAAGAAGCAATCGACAAGATTGTGAAACATGGCGGTCGAGATCGAACAGGTGTGATCCCGATGTTCGAGAGTAGCGAAGCCAAACTTGCCTTCTGCGAGGACCCCTGGGGTAATCTGATCGAGCTTTTCAATGTTGATAATCCCGGGCTCTTCGCCGCTGCGATCGAAGCCGCCACGGGTGAAGCTCAGTCCTAGTCTCGTTCTCTAAGGGTCTCTCGAAGCGCGAATTCAAACGGTCAGAAATTGTAAGCTTTCAACCAAACGCAGACGCTACCCGTGAGTTATGCTAGCCTTAGATAACTGAAAGCTGTGAGGGGGGTGGGTAGATGGACGCATGTGATTTCTTGTCGATAGAAAAGCCTGTGCTCCAAGGTGCGATGGGCGCGGTCGCAAGGCACGACCTTGTTGTCGCGGTGTCACGGGCCGGCGGGTTGGGCACACTCAGCTATCTGCCACCCAATATGTTCAAGTCTGAGCTGGACCGAGTGCGCA
>JABSQB010000052.1 GCA_013214545.1 Henriciella sp. | reverse complement strand
TAGCGGTTGCTGCAACCAGGCGACGACCCGCGACTTTGCCCGGTTCGGACAGTTCATGCTGGAAGGCGCCGTCGCGAACGGTCAGGCGGTGGTTCCGGAGGCCTGGATCGAACAGGCGACGACAAAGCGGATCGAGAACGGCATGCCTGGCCAGGGCTATGGTTTCCAATGGTGGACCTATGATTATGGCGCCTACGCCGCTAATGGTATTTTCGGACAAGGCATTTTCATCGACCCAACCCGCAATCTGGTCATTGCTACCAATAGCAGCTGGTCCACGGCGATGGGATATGACGAGCATCCGAAGCGCGAAGACTTCTTCAAAGCCGTGCAAGCAGCGATTGACGCGGAAGGCTGAACTCAGACCACATATCGAGTTGCCGATGCTCCTTAACGCATAATCGATACACTCGGACATTGTACAAAACGCAATCGTATTGATTGGTGTTTTTCGTATGAAGGACTTTCGCCTAATAAACGTCGGTGCGGCGGGATTGATCATTGGCTTGATAACGGTCGCTATTGGCTACGTCATGTACGCCGAGGCTGCCGATGCCATGATGTTATACTCCGAAAATCGTTACCTAAGCGACTTGACGCTTGATGCGGCTGCATCGATCAGAATGGCCATTCTGGTTACGTGGGTAGGTGGCTGCGTCACAGCCATGGGTTGGCTCGCCATCCTCGCTGGTTGTATCGTCTCGGCGATTTGGGAATCGTCACTAGATCAACCATCCGATACTTCTTCTTCGGAATAGGTCCTATTTCCAACTCACCCGTTCCGTTCCTGCGAGCGCTTGCTATCTAGGTTCCAGACAGGAGCCTGACATGAAACACTTTGGCGACATCGCTTTCACCCAGCAGGTAAAGGCCGAGCAGGACGCGCGCGGCTCTCGCGAGATGTATGAGGGCATGCTTGCCCTCCCTGCTCCGGACGGATTCTCTGACCGAGAAGCGGCCTTCATTGCAATGCGGGACAGTTTTTACATGGCGACAGTCTCGGAAGATGGCTGGCCATACATCCAACATCGCGGCGGACCGCGGGGATTCCTGAAAGTCCTGTCGCCGACCCAGCTTGGCTTCGCCGATTATCGCGGTAATCGGCAATATGTTTCAGTCGGCAATCTGAACACTGAAAAACGCGTCTCGTTATTTCTCATGGATTATCCCAATCGGGCCCGCCTGAAATTACTCGGCCGCGCCAGCGTTGTGGAAGCTACCGACCATCCAGACTTGGCGGCGCAGCTTGATATTGAGGGCCAAGGCAAAGTCGAGCGCCTATTCACGATCGAGATTGAAGCCTTTGACTGGAACTGCCCGCAATTCATCACGCCGCGTTTTACCGAGGACGAACTCGCCGCCAGCCTGTCACCTATGGTCGAAGAGCTGCAGACCCTGCGGCAGGAAAATGCGTTCCTGAAGCAGGAACTTGGACGCTAAATTAAATGAAACTCGCCATCCACGGGGCGGATTTCGGTTGGTCCAACCCAGTCTGCGTGAGCGATGCGGCTAGAATGGATGACGGCGTCAATTTCGCGGCGCCAATGATCAAGAAACTGGGCCAGGCGCGGAAAGCGCGGCGCTTCATCCATCGTCTGCCACACGAAGCTTTGCAGCCAGGAGCGATAATCCGGACGATAGTAGAGGATCTCCGTGGTCAGCACCCCTTTTCCGCCCATTTGAGCGATCAAATCGCCATCGACACGCATTTTTCTTCGCTCCGCTCTTGATTCAGAATGAAACGATGCCAATTCGGGGTGAACCGTCAATTAACAAGTGAAAACAATAGTTTAGCAGCAATATATTGAGAGTGCTGCTAAGCTCCGCCGCGACGGGACTCTGATCGCGCGACTTTTTTCAGAAATATCATCGCCAAATTGTTGACGCTGCGCCCTTCGCAACTTACTTGCACGCCATCGTTAGCACTCAAGGGGTGCGAGTGCTAAAAGCTCGTATCGCGCTAACGGAACAAACACTTTTAACTGACGAACAAGAGGGTTTCCCATGAAGTTCCGTCCACTAGGCGACCGCGTTCTGGTCCGCCGCGTTGAAGAAGCCACCACAACCGCTGGCGGCATCATCATTCCAGACACCGCCACCGAGAAGCCACAAGAAGGCGAAGTCCTTGCTGTCGGCAACGGTGCAGTTGGTGACGACAATGAGCGTATCCCGCTCGACCTCAAGCCAGGCGACAAGATCCTGTTTGGCAAATGGGGTGGCACTGAAGTCAAGATCGACGGGGAAGACCTGCTGATCATGAAAGAAAGCGACGTCATGGGTGTGATCGAGGCTTAAGCCCTCTCACGCCCTTTTTTGTTTCCACACGTAAATTGAAAGGTACCCAACAATGGCTGCCAAACACGTAAAATTCGGCGCGACCGCGCGCGAGCGCATGCTGGCTGGTGTCGACACACTTGCTGATGCGGTAAAAGTAACGCTCGGTCCTAAAGGCCGTAACGTTGTCATCGAGAAATCATTCGGCGCACCGCGCACCACGAAAGACGGTGTCACCGTAGCGAAAGAAATCGAGCTTGAGGATAAGTTCGAGAACATGGGCGCACAAATGCTGCGCGAAGTTGCTTCCAAAGCAAACGACGTTGCCGGCGACGGCACCACTACCGCAACTGTTCTGGCTCAGGCCATCGTTCGCGAAGGCATGAAGCGCGTCTCTGCTGGCATGAACCCAATGGATCTGAAGCGCGGCATCGACAAAGCAGCTGCTGAAGTTGTCAAAGATCTGGCGCACCACTCGCGCAAAGTGAAAGACAATTCCGAGATCGCAATGGTTGGCTCTATCTCTGCCAATGGCGACAGCGAAATCGGCGACATGATCGCAAAGGCGATGGAAAAAGTCGGCAATGAAGGCGTCATCACAGTTGAAGAAGCCAAGTCGCTTGAAACTGAACTCGATGTTGTCGAAGGCATGCAGTTCGACCGTGGTTACCTGTCACCTTACTTCGTAACCAATGCTGACAAGATGACAGCCGAACTCGAAGATCCAATGATCCTCTTGCACGAAAGCAAGCTGTCTTCTCTGCAGCCAATGCTGCCAATCCTGGAATCTGTGGTTCAGTCTCAGCGTCCGCTGCTGATCATCGCAGAAGACGTTGACGGTGAAGCGCTGGCAACTCTGGTCGTCAACAAGCTGCGCGGCGGTCTGAAAATCGCTGCCGTGAAAGCACCAGGGTTCGGTGATCGCCGTAAAGCCATGCTGCAGGACATCGCGATCCTGACCGGCGGCCAGGTCATCTCTGAAGACCTCGGCATCAAGCTTGAGAATGTCACGCTCGACATGCTCGGCACGGCCAAGCGTGTGAACATCTCAAAAGACGACACGACTGTCGTTGATGGCGCTGGCACCAAGAAAGACATCGAAGCCCGCGTGTCTCAGATCCGCAAGCAAATCGAAGACACGTCTTCTGATTATGACCGCGAGAAGCTGCAAGAGCGTCTGGCCAAACTGGCTGGCGGTGTTGCCGTGATCAAAGTCGGCGGTGCAACCGAGATCGAAGTGAAAGAGCGTAAAGACCGCGTCGACGACGCTCTGAACGCAACCCGCGCTGCGGTTGAGGAAGGCATCCTCGCAGGCGGCGGCACAGCGCTTCTGTCAGCTGCAGACAATATTGACGTCACCGGCGACAATGATGACGAGCAGGCGGGTATCGATATTGTCAGCCGCGCGCTGCAAGCTCCTGTGCGTCAGATTGCTGAGAATGCCGGCGTTGAAGGTTCTGTTGTTGTTAACACGATCCGTCAAGGCAAAGGCAAAGGCTACGGCTTCAACGCTCAGACTGAAGAGTACGGCAACCTGATCGAAATGGGCGTCATCGACCCAGCCAAAGTTGTGCGCTCAGCACTGCAAAACGCTGCGTCTGTCGCTGGCCTTCTGATCACCACCGAGGCCGGTATCGCCGAAGCTCCGAAGCCGGACGCTCCAGCCATGCCAGCAGGCGGTATGCCAGACATGGGCGGCATGGGCTTCTAAGCCAGTTCGCCTCGGGCAAAAGCCTAAAACCAAATCGAGAAAGGGCGGCTCCACGAGCCGCCCTTTTTGATTGTTGCAGTACCCGCAAAGCAAATGCGCCGCGAAGCCAGCCAAACAAAATCCTTGATTTTTTTCGAGTCCCGATATCCAAAAAAGTAGAAGAATTTGCGGGGACTAAGGACAATGAAAAATACGTTCAAGACGATCGGCGGAATCGTAGGCTTCATCGCGGCGTCGATTGGTATCTATGCTTTTGTAAATGACGAATTCAGAGCGCGGATATTTCCAGAACTGGCACCCGCGACGCGCGCCGATGTGGAAGAGCAAATGCGCTTGAGCGAAGAACGGATTATCTCCGTGGTCCAAGATTCCCTGGCCACGGTCCGGGAAGAGGCTGAAGCGCGTGGCACACTGATCAGCGCTGAAGAACAAACCAATTACGAAGCTGCTCTCACGTCACTGCTCACCGCTGAGGACCCAACGTTGAATGACGCGAAATTTTTAGCGTTGTCGGGACAGACAGATGCGGCAGCTGAAAACCTAGTTGAGATTGCCGAACTCACGTCCGGCGACGTTGAGCCGATCCCCGAACGCACTCGTGCCGAACTTCTCCGATCAGCGGGTGACATCCTGGTTCCGTCTGATCCGGAAAAAGCGCTCGCAACGTACCGCAAGGCGCAAGAGCTGGACCCTGAGAATCAAATCCTGGCTACCCGTATTCAACAGCTGGAAGCCGCAACCGCTGAACAGAACACCGCCATCGCGATTCCGAATGCGAAGTTTGAATTTGACGGATTGCTTTTTGAATTCGAAGGGTGCGAAATCAATGAAACCCTGTCTTGTATTCTGTCAGTGACCAACTCGGCACCAGACACAAAAAAAATTGGCCCTCCGACGCAATTGGGCGGTCGATGAATTCAGTCGCTGGATGCAAGATAAAAATTCGAAGATTCGCGAACCAGATTATTACGCTTGGGACGTGCCCGCCCTTGGCACCTCGCAAATCGATGTGCGCTTTAGGAGCCCTGCAAACGTTCTGCAATATCTCGCATTTACGATGCAGGTCGATCGGGTCGAATACACCAAGACTTTTCGGGACATCGCGGTCCGCGGTGGGCGCAGTGTAAATGTGCGCAACATGAGCCCCGCCGATCCGGCATTTCCAGAGCGCACGTTCACAATCTCTGACGTGAGGTTTCACTTTCTGGGCTGCACAAATCTTGATGCCCCAATTTGCAAAGTGGACGCGGTGAATGAAGGGCGTGATACGGTTCGCCTGGGCGTTGAAAACAGTTTTATCTACGACCAAGGCAGCATCCTACAGCAGTCAACTCCACCGAACATCGATATGGACGGACGAAATTCGACCGACATACCGCCGGGCATCACGACAGGATGGACGGTCAACTTTCGGCGTCCTGCCGACCTCATCCAGGTCTTCGAGCTGGCGTTCGACGTAGATAACCAAAGACATTATCGCCTATTTCGCGACATGCAGCTAATGGATGGGCCGCCTCCCGAGGTCAAAACCTTCGCACCTACTTCGCCGATAGGAGAAGATGGTCTCTACGAATTTGCAGGGCTTCAGTTTGCATTCAAGGGCTGCACGGGCCAGGACGCGCCGAAATGCGTGACAGACGTGCGTAACACCACTGATGATTACGTTCGAATCAACATTCGACGCACCACGGCGCAAATCCAAGGAGAAGGCGTCAGACCGTCTCGCCAAAAAATTGAAATGACGGATAACAATAGCGGCCAGCTTCCACCGGGAGTGACAACCAGCTTGATCTACGAATTCAGCCAAGCCACGGCCGAGTTCGAAAGCCTCCCTCTGGCATTTACTGTGGACGGAGACGTTATCGATCGCGTGCTCGAGACCGTCCCCGTCCAGTAGTCGATTGGATCGGGGTCGCTTTTTGGCTTGGGTCAAAAGATGCGATTCGAGGACGCTTAGCCCTGCAGCGCCGCGCGCACGGCGTCCAGCGCCGCTTCGGCGTTGGCGCCGTCGGGGCCGCCGGCTTGCGCCATGTCAGGGCGGCCGCCGCCGCCTTTGCCGCCGACTTCAGCGGATGCAACACGCACCAGATCGACGGCCGAATGGTTGCCGGTCAGGTCGTCCGTGACGCCCACCGCGACCGCGGCCTTGCCATCATTGACGCCGATGAATACAGCAATCCCGGACTTCATCTGAGCCTTCGCTTCATCAATTAGGGCGCGCAAATCCTTGCCGCCAACGCCTTCTGCAACGCGGGCGATGAGTTTCACGCCATTGATCTCTTCTGGGCCGGATGGCGCGCCACCTTCCCCCGCCATGGCGAGCGCCCGCTTGGTATCAGCGAGTTGACGCTCCAGCGTCTTGCGTTCCTCACTCAGGCTGGCGACCTTCTTGCCAACCTCGCGCACGGGCACTTTGAACATGTTTGCCAGGTCGACCGCGACCTGTACCCGGCTGCGCAGGAAGGCGATGGCCTCTGCGCCCGTGGCCACTTCAATCCGGCGTACACCTGCTGAGACGCCGCTTTCCGACAGGATCACGAATGTGCCGATATCGCCGGTCCGCTCCACATGCGTGCCGCCGCAGAGCTCAACCGAATAGGCTTTGTCGGTTTCTTTCAGGTCCGCGCCCATGGAGAGGACACGCACTTCGTCCCCATATTTCTCACCAAACAGAGCCAGCGCCCCCGCCTCGATGGCTTTCTCAGGGGAGGTCACCGCAATGCCGACCGGATTGTTTTGCCGGATCACCGCGTTGACCTGGTCTTCAATCGCTTCGATCTCAGCCGGCGTGACCGGAGCCCCGTGGGAGAAATCAAACCGCATCCGGTCTTCTTCGACCAGCGAGCCCTTTTGCGTCACGTGTTCGCCGAGCACGTCGCGCAACGCCGCATGCATCAGGTGTGTGGCAGAGTGATTGGCCATGATCCGATTGCGGCGATCGCCATTGACGTGCGCCGTCACCGTATCACCGGTTTTGAGCTCGCCCTCGACCAGCTCACCAATGTGCGCGTGCAGATCACCAGCGCGCTTCTGCACGTCACGGACGACAAACCGTGCGCTGCCCGCTTCGATGACCCCATGGTCACCAGCCTGGCCGCCGCTTTCGGCATAGAATGGGGTACGGTCGAGCACCAGCTCGGCCTGATCACCGGTTTTCAGCGCGCTCGTCTGTGCGCCATCGGCAATCATCGCTGCAATCTTGGCGTCGGCGCTGAGGTCCGAATAGCCGAGAAACGCGGTCGCGCCGACCTCGTCGCGGATACGGAACCAGACTTCGCCGGAGGCGGCGTCGCCGGAGGTGAATCCGGCGGCTTTTGAGCCTTCTTTTTGTTTGGCCATGGCCGCGTCGAAGCCGGCTTCGTCGACGCTCATGCCGCGGCCGCGCAGAATATCTTGTGTCAAATCAAGCGGAAAGCCGAACGTGTCATAGAGTTTGAAGGCCGTCTCACCGGGCAGCGTATCACCTTCGTTCAGGTCGCCACTCGCCTCATCAAGCAAGGCCAGACCACGGCCCAGCGTCCGCTGAAACCGGCTTTCTTCCTGCTCGAGCGCACTCTCAATCGCGGCTTGGGCGCGCCCAAGTTCCGGGTAGGCAGCGCCCATTTCCGTGATCAGGGCGGGCACCAGTTTGTGCATACCGGGCTCACGCGCGCCAAGAATGTGGGCATGGCGCATGGCGCGGCGCATGATGCGACGCAGGACATAGCCGCGGCCCTCATTGGATGGCGTCACCCCATCTGCAACCAGAAAGGCAGACGTGCGCAAATGGTCAGCAATGACGCGGAATGAACCGACATGATCGGCGTCTGCTTTTTGCGCATAGACCTCTTCTTCCGCCGCGATCAGGTTTCGGAACAGGTCGATATCGTAATTGTTGTGAACCCCTTGCAGAACCGCAGCGATGCGTTCGAGCCCCATGCCGGTATCAATCGAGGGCTTTGGCAAATTGGTGCGTTCGCCACCGTGTTGCTGGTCAAACTGCATGAAGACCAGGTTCCAGATCTCGATAAACCGGTCGCCATCTTCTTCAGGGGTTCCGGGCGGTCCGCCCCAGACATCCGGGCCGTGGTCAAAAAAGATCTCTGAGCAAGGGCCACAAGGGCCAGTTTCGCCCATGGACCAGAAATTGTCGGAGGTCGCGATACGAATGATCCGGTCATCCGAAAGGCCAGCGACTTTCTTCCAGATCACGGCAGCTTCGTCGTCTTCGGCAAACACCGTCACCAGCAGCTTGTTCGCCGGAAGACCGAGCTCCTTGGTGACGAGCTCCCATCCGTACGCAATCGCCTCATCCTTGAAATAGTCGCCAAAGGAGAAATTGCCGAGCATTTCAAAGAAAGTGTGGTGGCGGGCGGTGTAGCCGACATTGTCGAGGTCATTATGCTTGCCGCCAGCACGGACGCATTTCTGCGAAGTTGTCGCGCGCGGCGCAAACGGGGTTTCGGCCCCGGTGAAGATGTTCTTGAACGGTACCATGCCGGCGTTGACGAAGAGCAAGGTCGGATCATTCTCCGGCACCAGCGGCGCTGAAGGCTTGCGTGTGTGTCCCTTGCTTTCGAAATAGGACAGAAATGCTTCGCGCAGATCGTTGACACTCGTCATTGAACTTCCTCTTGCCGACTCACCCATCGTGAAGGCTCGCCGGTGGATATATGTCCATAAAAGCAACGCGCCAAGCGTTTCCGCGGGCGCGTTACATATAGGCTGAATTCGGACTCGGATTTATCCGGGCATTATCAGGTCAATCAACCGGCTTCGGCTTCCTCCGCCGGGCCGCCACCTTCGGTCAGCAGGACGTCTGAGAGCAGGCCGGAGCGTTTGCGAATCTCAAGTTCAATCTCATCGCAAATGTCCGGATTCTCTTTGAGGAACTGGCGGGTCTTTTCACGCCCCTGCCCGATCCGCTCTGGCCCATAGGAATACCAGGAGCCGGACTTTTCGATGACTTCACATTTGACGCCGAGATCAATGATCTCACCCGTCTTGGAAATGCCCTCGCCATAGATGATGTCAAACTCAACTTGGCGGAAAGGTGGGGCCACCTTGTTCTTAACCACTTTCACGCGGGTCTGGTTGCCGATTACTTCATCCTTGTCTTTCAGCGCGCCAATGCGGCGAATGTCGAGGCGGACAGAAGAGTAGAATTTCAGCGCATTACCGCCCGACGTGGTTTCCGGGCTGCCAAACATCACACCGATCTTCATCCGGATCTGGTTGATGAAGATGACCATACAGTTCGACTTGGAGATCGAACCGGTCAGCTTACGCAAGGCCTGGCTCATCAGACGGGCCTGCAAGCCGGGCAGGCTGTCGCCCATCTCGCCTTCAATCTCGGCCCGCGGAGTCAGCGCCGCCACGGAGTCGATGACCAGCACATCAATCGCACCGGAGCGGACCAGTGTGTCGGCAATTTCAAGCGCCTGCTCGCCAGTATCCGGCTGCGAGACCAGAAGATCATCCAGATCCACACCGAGCTTGCCCGCATAGACCGGGTCGAGCGCATGTTCGGCGTCGACAAAGGCGCAGACGCCGCCATTCTTTTGCGCTTCTGCTACAATGTGCAGCGACAAAGTCGTCTTACCGGAGCTTTCCGGGCCATAAATTTCAATCACACGGCCTTTTGGCAGGCCGCCAATACCGAGCGCGATATCCAGGCCCAGAGACCCTGTTGGAATCGACTCAATGTCCATCGCTTTTTGTTCGCCAAGACGCATCACCGAGCCTTTACCAAATGCACGGTCAATGTTGGCGAGTGCCGTTTCGAGAGCTTTCTGCTTATCCACGCCGGAATCCTTATCCACGAGTTGCAGGTTGGGTTTGGACATGAGTCGTTCCTTTTCGTCTATAACATACTCGGCGTAGAATGGCCCCGAGCCCGCCAGCTGTGACTTATGTACCACATATGTTCACGAGAACAAAGCAAAAACTTCTGTCTGAATTCTCATCTTCCCTTTCCCCGCCGCATCAGGCATTATGCGACTATGCTTAAGAAAACTGACCGACAGCCCGGCGAGGCCAAGATCCGCTATCTGGATGCGGATCTGGAACTGTTAAGTCCTGGGGATTACGTGCTTTGCGCGGTCACTGGCCGCAAAATTCCGATTGCTGCGCTGCGCTATTGGAGCGTGGATCATCAGGAAGCCTATATCGACGCCGCTGCGGCCGCGACCCGAATGAGTGGCAAGGGCTAGATGTTCTTGAGAGACTGGCTGCTGATCGGCCTTGTCTGGATTGGATTTCCGGCACCGGGACGGGCCGATACCGTAACCATCAGCTGCGCCGGGCAAATGGCGCAAGGCGGTCTTGTACTTTGCCAGGCGCCAGCGGAGAGCACACTGATCGTGTTCGGTCCGGAAGGCGCCGATGAGCGCGAAGTGCCGGTCAATTCTGATGGTATCGCCACGGTCGGCATCAAACGCACCGAAGCGCTGGAGCTATCCATCATCTCGAAAGAGCACGCGCCCGCTGGCCTGACGCTCAGCCTGGAGGCGCGCGACGATCCGTTTCGCACCATTACCGGCCTTGATTGCGACAAGGTCGATGCACGCACGGACGAACAGAAAGCCCATGCCGCCGATAGCTGGGTCAAGAAACAGGACGCGTTCGCAAGCTTTAATGACGGCCCGGGCGCAAGCACAGGATTCTTGCGCCCGTCGAAAGGGCCTGCCTCTTCACCGTTCGGACCAGCGCGAAAATACATTGGCATTGGCAAGGATGGTGAGCCCTGCGAGCGTACATCGGTTCATCGCGGATACGACATTGCCATTCCCGTCGGCACCGAAATCGTTGCGCCGGCCGCAGGAACCGTCACACTCGGTGATCCTGACCTCTATTATGAAGGCGGCACGGTCTTCCTCGACCATGGCGACGGGCTGGTGTCAGTGTTTCTGCATATGTCTGAGATTGATGTTGTCGCAGGCGATGAAGTGCTTGCCGGTCAGCGCCTGGGCGCCAGCGGCAATACGGGCCGCACCTCTGGCCCGCATCTGCATTGGGCGGTCAAATGGCGCAATGTAATGAGCGATGATCGCAGCAGCGATTTCTATATCGACCCGGCTTTGTTGCTGGAACTGGACGTGAGCGCGCTGCCATAAGACAAGCCTGCCGAACGTAAGTTCGACAGGCTCTATTGGGCCATCGGCAGGCTAAGGGGGGGACGCACGCGAGACCCAATGTAAACTTATTTACGTTGGGTGCGGTCTCAGACAAGAGCGTTCAACAGAATGTGAAGCTCGCCGGCCTGTTTTACGGCAGTAAGAGCGTGGCGCCGACTGTCTGACCGCTCTCCAGAGTCTCGTGGGCCTTGGCGATTTCACTCAAGGCAAAAGTCTGGCCGATATTGGCCTTTATAGTTCCAGCCCGCATGGCCCCGAACAGGGCCGCTGCGCCGCGGCGCATACTGTCTGCATCAGAGATGAAGTGGAACAGACCTGGCCGCGTCAAAACAAGCGACCCTTTGGCGCCAAGCACGCCGGGCGCAATCGGGTCGGCAGGGCCTGAGGCATTGCCATAACTCACCCACCAACCGCGCGGCTTGAGACTGTCGAGCGAGGCCTGCGCTGAGGTCTTGCCGACACTATCATAGGACACGTCGACTCCTTCATCGCCGGTCAGCGCGCGCAATTCGCCAGCGACATTGCCAGAGGAAAGAACAACATCCTGCGCCCCAAGCTCCCGCGCGCGGCTGGCCTTGGCATCGCTGGACGTCACGGCAATGACCCGAACGCCGAGCGATGTCGCCCACGGCACGAGGAGCGAGCCGACGCCGCCGACCGGTGCCCAGACGAGTGCGGTCTCGCCCGGCGCGGCGCGGCGCACTTCGAATAACAGCATCCAGGCGGTGAGCCCTTTGAGCAGCACTGCGGCGGCATCCTCTTCGCTGATACCCTCAGGCAGTTGCACCATGGTCGCAGCTGGGCCAGTATAGTGCGTGGCATAGGTCCCGGAGCCGAGATAAGCGACCCGATCACCGACTGAGAGATGGGTCACCCCGTCACCAACCGCTTCAACCACGCCTGCGCCCTCTGAGCCCGGTACGAAAGGCAGTTTGACCGGATACAGCCCGGTGCGGTGATAGGTGTCGATGAAATTCAACCCGGATGCGGTCTGTTTGACCAATGCCTGGCCCGGTCCAGGCTGGCGAGGTTCGCGCGCGGTTTTGACGAGGACGTCGACCCCGCCCGTCTCGCTCATTTCAATCACATAGGGTTCACTCATAGCCCGGCCTCCGAGAATCATTGTTATCTTGTCTGATGACAAACATAGAGCTGATTTGCGGAGTCGACGAGGCTGGACGTGGCCCCTGGGCCGGACCGGTGACCGCGGCGGCGGTGATCCTCGACCCGGCGCGCCCAATCCCTGGCTTGACGGATTCGAAAAAGATCAGCGAAAAGAAGCGGTTTGCGCTGGAACCTGAGATCAAGGCGAACGCCGCGTACTGGTGCGTCGCGCATGCTGAGGCGAGCGAGATTGACGCGGTAAACATTCGCGAGGCGACCTTCCTGGCGATGCAGCGCGCGATTGCCGGGCTCGGGATGACACCGACGCGCATCCTTATCGATGGCAATGCGTTACCGAAAGACCTCCCCGCACCCGCTGATGCGATCATCAAAGGCGACCTGAAGGAACCTGCCATCTCGGCTGCGTCCATTCTCGCCAAGACCGAGCGAGACCGGCTGATGCAGGCTTATTGTGAGACGCATCCGGGCTATGGCTTTAGCGGACATAAGGGCTATGGCACCGCCGCCCATGCTGAAGCGCTGCGCACGCTCGGTCCCTGCCCCATTCATCGCACCAGCTTCGCCCCGGTCCGCAAGGCAATGCTTAGCGAAACCTTAACCAATTAGGCGTTTTCATTAACCATTACTGGTTGGAGACCCCCATGATCCCTTATGGCTGGCATGTCTGGCGCGGCGAAAGTGCCCGGCGCTATCGTTTTAAAATCACCAAGACGATTGAGGCGCTGCCCGACGCTGGCGGCATCTATGTCATGGTCCGCCGCACCGCGTTCTTTTTCCTGAAGCCCATCTATATCGGCAAAGCGTCCAATCTGCAGAGCCGCCTCGATGGTCATGAGCGCTGGGATGAAGCGCGCAAGAAAGGTGCCTCGGAGCGCCACTATCTGTGCATTCGCTCAGAGAATAAGCGGCAGAAGATCGAGGAAGACCTGATCCGCAAGTACAAGCCGAAACTCAACAATATGCTGAAGCCCCGCGATTCCGAGGACGCCCCCAACCACGCGTCCCTGCGCAGTGGCTGGATGAGCGCCAAAGAGTATTACGGCCTGAACGACCGCAAATCATCGGCATCGGTGAAAAAGCTCGACCCCAAGGCGGCAAAGAAATCGCGCGGCTTTTTCGGCCTTGGCCGTAAAGCCGCCTAGCCGCACCGACCGCTTCACGCGCATCGCTCTCTAGCGCCCCGGTCTGACCCGTGGCATAGGCAGCTGCATGCCAGATACAGCGTCTTTCTCTACGGTCCCGCCGATCTTTGTCGACATTCCGAAAAGCGTCAGCTTCAAGAAGCTGCGCAAGCGCTTGGCGCGCAATGCCCTGCAAGTGATCGATCAGTATGGCCTGGTTGATCGAGAGAGCGAAAAACGCCCGAAATGGCTGGTCTGCCTGTCTGGCGGCAAAGACAGTTACGGCCTGCTGAGCGTGCTGCTCGACCTGCAATGGCAAGGGGCCCTGCCCGTAGACTTGCTCGCCTGCAATCTCGATCAGGGCCAGCCAGGTTTCCCCAAACACGTCCTGCCAGAGTGGCTTGAGAAAACCGGAGTCGCGTATCGCATCGAGACCGAAGACACCTACTCCATCGTCACCGACAAGATTCCCGACAGCCAGACTTTCTGCGCGCTGTGCTCCCGCCTGCGCCGGGGCATTCTCTATCGTATTGCCCGCGAAGAAAGCTGCGACGCAATCGTGCTCGGGCATCACAGAGATGATGCGCTGGAAACCTTCATGATGAACCTGGTGCATGGCGGACGCCTCGCCGCGATGCCGCCCAAGCTGCTCAATGATGAAGGCGATGTGATGGTTCTGCGGCCACTGATCACCTGCGCCGAGGACGATTTGGAGAAGTTTTCCAAGGCGATGCAGTTTCCGATCATTCCCTGCAATCTCTGCGGTTCGCAGGACGGTTTGCAGCGTGTCGCGATGAAACAGATGCTGGACGATTGGGAAACCCGCAAACCTGGCGTGCGTCAGGTCATGGCCCATGCCCTCGCCACGGTGCGGCCGAGCCATTTGCACGATCCGCGCGTGTTCGATTTCGCTGGCCTCACTCCGGGCGATGCAGGCGAGTCCGACGATGGCGTCCCGTTCTAGGTTTATGGTCGACGAGCGGTTCAGGCGTTCGATCAAATTGCATCTAGTGTTTTAGCGGCCCTTTGACCCCGCATTCCTAGATTCGCGGAATGCGGGCGTTCATATCCTTTCTGCGACACACAGGCGGCAACACGTTGATGATGTTCGGCCTGTTCCTGGTTCCGGTTACAGCCGTGATCGGGTTTTCGGTCGATGGGCAACGCGCGTTCAACAATAAGGCGCAGCTGCAAAACTCGCTCGATGCAGCGGTATTGATGGCTGCCAAAGAATATTATGCCGACCCCTCCCTGACCCAGTCCGAGCGAGAGGATGCTGCACGTCAGGCGGGCAGCCGCATTTTCCAACGTAACAATCTGGAATTTGGCCTTGGCGACACCCAGGCCACAGTCACATTCCAGTTTGACGAAGCCGCTGGCACGGTCGACGCCTCAGCACGAAGCGTGATGAAGAATTTCTTTGGCGGCGTCCTCAATCGCAACACGACGACACTCGGGGCCAAGGCACAAGCGGCGATCGGCGGCAATAAGAAGCTCGAGATCGCGCTCATTCTCGACAATTCGACTTCGATGTTCCGGTCCAATCGCATGAACCTGATGCGCGAAGCCGCGGTCAATTTCACCGACACGCTGTTCGAACGCTATGGCCATGAGGATATCAAGATCTCGGTCGTGCCCTGGGCCACCACGGTCAATATCATGGCCGAACCGATCGCGACCCCGGACTCAACGCCCGCCGGCGGCACGCTGCCCCCGGCCTATGGCTCTCGCACCGTGCCAGCAGATCCGGCCGTGCATCCCTGGCGCTACACGCAGAACCCGTTCACGGGGCAGCCCCTGACGCGGCAGAGTGATGCCGATGATCTGTTCACGCCGACGACCTGGCGCGGCTGTGTACGCGCAGCCGCTGGCGAACGGGAAGTCAGCCTGACTGGAACCGTCAAAACCCCGCTTACAGATGCATTTCCGGCGCATGATTGGCCGCTCGCCATCGTGCCGCCAAAGCTTGAGCCTTACTGGTACAACCGCCCCAGCTGTTCGTATAATTGCCGCGTAACGGACACCACCAAATTACGGGCAGATCCGTGGTGGTCGGGCGGCGCGGCAAATAATTATCAGCCCAAATCCGTGCGCGCTGGCACACGGCCGGATTATTCCGCGCAGGCTCAGTACAATTATTACCACTCGAATGGCTGGACCGATCCGAACGGCTTTATCGAGCCCTGTATCTCTGACCCGAATGAGTTTGAATATCTCGGCAATGGCGGCAAGGTCTGCGACTATCGTCCAACCGATAGCGGCAGTTACAATATCTTCCCATGGGATCGTCAAAAGGCGATCAACGGGCCGAACATGAACTGTGTATCGCCCATGCTTGCGGCCTCAGCCAATCGCGCGCAAGTGGTCAACAAGCTAAAGCAAATGTATCCGGCACCGGGCGGGACGCACGCGGATATTGGTTTGATGTGGGGCTTGCGCACGCTGTCGCCACGCAGCAATTGGACCAGCTTCTTTTCGTATCCAACCGATGAAGAGCCAGCCGCCTGGGATGATGAGCAAGTGATCAAGATCGCCGTTCTTCTGACCGATGGTGTGAACGTCGCGCCGGGCAACTTTGAAGGCTATTATGGCTGCACCAACCGAACGCAGCAGTCTTATGATGTCGGTCATCCCGAAGATCATGATGACAGTGTCGGCTGCTGGCGGCATCCGGACATTCAACGGCTCGACAAGACCGCGCTGGATAATCTGATGCTGGATTCCTGCGAGCAGATGAAAAGCCAGTATGGCATCCAGCTTTACACGATTGCGGTCGATATCAATGACGCCTCCGCTATCTCTTACCTGAAACAGTGCGCGAGCTCTGAATCCGACTTTTACAATATCTCGTCTGGCGAAATAGGGATCGCGTTTAGCTCCCTGCTGACAAATCTGGTTCGGATCAGCAAATAGAAAAAAGGCCCGGCGCGATACGCTGCCAGGCCTTCAAAGTTTGGTTCCGTCTGGGGGAGGAAACACCCAATCGGAGGAATGATCGGGTCGTGTCCGGAACCTCAACACGGGAGCTATATGGGCGCTTTAGTTGCAAATACAACATGCAAGTCCGCAATATATGCATGCAAATTTGCATATGAGGCGCTGGAACAACATTCCCTAACGCAAAGGTGACGAGCGGAAGGCCTCGACTTGTGTGGTCAGGAAATCCCGGAAGGCCCCAATCCGCTTGGACCGTTTCAGATCGCTGGGATAGATGAAATAGAGGTCAAAGCTTGGCCCAGTAAAGTCCTCCAGCACGCGGACCAGTCGCGGCACTGCGCTCACCATATAGTCTGGCAAGTCGGCGATCCCGAGGCCTGCCTCAACCGCGCGGAGCATGGCTGAGACATTGTTCACGGTCAGCGCCGCCTTGCGCGGTCCGGCATCGTCGCGACCAACGCGCTCAGCGAAACTCATGGCTGTGATCGGACTGTCCGCAGCGCCATAGGCGATGATGCGATGATTATCCAGATCCTGCGGCGTGCGCGGCATGCCATGTTGTTTGATGTATTCCGGCGAAGCGTAGAGATTGGTCGCAACGGTTGCCAGCTTGCGCTGGATCAGATCCGCTTTGTCCGCCGCCCATAGCCGGATCGCACATTCCGCCTCCAGCTTGAGCAGATCGTAATGCTCGCCATCATCGAGGCGCAAATCAATCCGCATCTCGGGGTTCTGGCTGACAAACTCACCAAGGCGCGGCACCAGCCAGGTCGATCCGAACGCCACCGGCGCGGTTACAATCAGCTCGCCTTGCGCCACATCCTGCTGATCTTTCAGCGCCGCGCTCGCCCCTTGCGCCGCGGTCGCCATGTCAACGGTCGAGCGGTGCAGCGTATGCCCAGCATCGGTCAGTACGAGGCCTCGCGCGTGGCGCTGGAACAGCGACACACCCAATTGCTCTTCCAAAGCAGCGATCTGCCGGGAAACCGCCGATTGCGAGATGCCCAGGCGGTCGCCTGCTGCGGTCAGACTACCGGCTTCTGCCGCGGCGTGAAAAGACTTCAGCTTGTCCCAATCCATAACGCGCAGTCCTTCCACAAGACAGCCCTTGGGCGCAAGTGTATTCACTCAAAGCAGGCGCGAATTTTGATCAAATGTTCAAACTGTCTATTGGCTTGCCCAGAGAATACGCGCCGTCCATTCAAGATGAGCAACGTCGATGGGTTCGATGGCGTGATCCGTCATCGGCCTGAGGGTGAGCTGACCCCCGCTCCCGGGCCGCACCTCAAGTGCCCCAATCACGACGGCTTCACCGCTAGCTTTGGCAAGCACCCGATCGCCGGCTCTGACCTGCACGTCCAAGGCAACGATCAGGCGATCGCCGATCTGATAGGCTGGGGCGAAGGCATCGCTTGTGAGCTCGACGATGAAGCAGGTGTCGCTTGCGCCATTGCTGGGCAAACGGATGTGCTTTGAGGTCACGTCTGCGTTTTCGAGGTGTTGTGCGGCGTCGGTGTGGTTGAGCGCCTCCTCCGCCACCAGAGGCAAGCTCACGGACCGGCGCCCGCTGACCAGAGCGGCGAACTCGTCGAAATCTGATCCCACAGCTGCGAGCACGCGGGCCAGGCTTTCTGTCGACGGCCAGCGCGGGCGGCCATCTTTTGGTAGCCGCTTCGACTTATTGAAAGCCGTCGCATCGAGCCCTGCGCGCCTGGCCAGGCCGGACGGTGTGAGCCCGTGCTTGCGCGCAAGCAAATCAATGCCGCGCCAAATGTCCCCATGTTGCATGATCGCTGGCCTCCAAAACGGTGCTGCACGACACGACAACTCCTAGCTTAGGACTGTTGTCTTATCAATTTGCGGCTGTAAGGCGCTTGCCTTCACGCGCAAAAACGGGTGAAGACGCGGTTATGGTGATGCTGCATCGAACCCGCGTGTACAAAATCCTCAGCGAGCCCGACTGGGCCGTCGCTGAAGAGCTGGGTTACACGCAAACGGCGCTCGATGAGGGCGACGGCTATGTCCATCTCTCGACCCGTGAACAGGTGCACGAGACCCTGCGTCTGCATTATCCGCAGCAGGAGAACGTTCGCCTGCTTGAATACATTGTCGAAGAGATGAGCCAGCCTGTGCGTTGGGAAGAAAGCCGCGGCGGGCAACTGTTTCCCCACCTCTATTCGACCCTCTATCTGCGCGGGGCCAAGCGGGTCTGGACGTTGCAGCTCGATCAGGACGGCGTTCCGGCTCTGCCCGCCGATATAGACGCATGAGCCTGCCCGACCTCGCCCTGCCGCTGGTCAAGAAGCTGTCGCCGGAAGCAGCGCACAACGCAACAATTCACGGCCTGAAGCTCGGCATTGGCTTGCCGAAAACCTCGCCAGACCGCTGGGGCACTGCGGTAGAGCTGCCGAAATCCGGTCTGAAGCTGGCAAACCCTGTCGGGCTCGCCGCCGGGTTTGACAAGAATGCCGAAGTCTTTCGCCCAATGGCCCGGTTCGGGTTCGGATTCCTCGAATGCGGCACGGTCACGCCGCAGCCGCAACCTGGCAATCCAAAGCCGCGACTGTTCCGCCTTAGCGAGGATGACGGCGTCATCAACCGCTTGGGCTTCAACAATCACGGCCTCGGCTATTTCGTCCGGCGCCTTCGCCGCGTTGCGCCGGACGCGGTCTGCCCCGTCGGGGCCAATGTCGGGGCCAACAAAACCAGCGACGATTTCATCGCGGATTATGAGACAGGGATTACCGCCACCTATCCTCATGCATCCTATCTGACGATCAACATTTCCAGCCCCAACACACCCGGCCTGCGCGGGCTGCAGGGCAAGGAAGCGCTGCAAACGCTGCTCGAACGCTGCGGAATCGCGCTTGCGCGCGCCAAGGATCTGCACGGCGCCGAGAAGCCCGCCTTCCTCAAGATCGCGCCGGATCTCGATGAGGCCGAGATGTCCGACATCGTCGAGGCGGTCCGCGATCACGGCGCCTGGCTCTCTGGCCTGATCATTTCGAACACAACACTCGACCGGCCCAGCAGCCTCATGAGCGCTGACGCCGGCGAAAGCGGCGGCCTGTCCGGGGCACCTTTGTTCGAGAAATCGACTCGGGTTCTCAAGGATATGGCGAGCGAGCTATTCGGCGAGTTCGACCTGATCGGCTGCGGCGGCATCAGCTCAGGTGAAGACGCCTATGCCAAGATCAGGGCCGGCGCCCATGCGGTGCAGCTCTACTCCGCGTTGGTCTATCACGGGCCCGGCCTGGTCGCGAAGATCAATGCCGATCTCGCGGCCTTGATAAGCGCCGACGGGTTCAGCTCTGTGGCTGAAGCTGTTGGCGCGGATCTGCCGTCGCGCGGATAAGGCTTGGCAGGTAATAGCCAAGCGCGGCCATGCGAAACACATACATGCCGAGAAAGGCGAGCCACACGCCGGTATTGCCCCAGATCGGGCGCAGCGTGAGATCGAGCGCGACATAAGCCACCGTCACCACAATCGCTGCATTGCGCATCGCCCGCCCCTGCGTTGCGCCCAGGAAAAAACCATCGAGCTGAAACGCGGCGACGCCGATCAAAGGCACCGCGGCGCAATAAGGGAGGAAGGCGAGCGCCGCGTCGCGCGCTTCCACATCGCTGACAAAACGCTCAATGATCGCCGCGCCGCCGAACAGATAAGCGAGCGCAATCACCGCGCCGAAGGCAAAGGCGAGTTCTGATGTCAGCCGCATCGCCCGGCGCAAGCGCGGGACGCTGCGCGCGCCATAGGCCTCGCCGACCTCTTTCTCGGCGACGAAGGCAAATCCGTCGAGCACGAAGGCAGCAACCGTGATGAACTGTAACAGCACCTCATTGCCCGCCAGCTGCGCCGTGCCCATCTGCGCGCCGGAGCGGACGAACCAGGCAAAGGCGAACAGCAAAGCGAGCGTTCGGATCAGGATGTCGCGATTGGCATTGAACAGCGCCATCAGCGCGGCCCGGTCGAGCAGGCCTTGTTCGCGCTTCAGGCTGCGCCAGATCAGCGCCAGTCCGAAGACGAGCGCCACCCATTCTGCGATCGCGGTCCCGGCACCAATTCCGGCGCCCCCCCACCCGAGCCCGGCCACGAACCAGACGTCGAGCACGATATTCACGCCGTTCATCACCACTTGCATGGCCAGCAGCGCCCCAGTCCGACCAGTGCCGAGCAGCCAGCCCGTAATCGCATATTGGGTCAGCAAAGCTGGCGCGCCCCAGACGCGTGCGGCAAAGTACCCATCCGCAAGATCGACCACATCAGCCTCCGCCCCGAACGGAGCAAACACAACGCGCCCGAGAAGTGGCGACGTGACAAAGATGAAGAGACCTAGCGCGCCTCCAATCAGCAGGCCGCGCTGCAGTGTAGCGCGCGCTTCAGCCTCATCCCCGCGGCCCAAGGCTTGAGCCACTAGGCCCGTGGTCGACATACGTAGGAATCCAAAGCCCCAGTAAATGAAGCTGAACGCGACACTCGCAATTGCGACTGCAGCGAGGTCTGTCTTGTCTCCATATAGCCCCATAACGGCCGTATCGACGACGCCGGTCGCAGCA
>JABSQB010000051.1 GCA_013214545.1 Henriciella sp. | reverse complement strand
CAATACATATAGCTTTACGATCACCGTGAGCGATCCAGCAAATGCTTCTGATTCACAAACAGTTTGGATCTCGGTGACTGACGTGAATGAGGGCGCCCAAAGATATGTCGACCAGGTTTTTTCGGGCGTCGATGTCCAACGCGGGCTGTCATATGCCCCAGGCCGGTCCATGGATGTGTTTACACCATCAGGAGATACGGCAACGGGACGCCCGCTGCTGATACTCGCCGCGGGTGGCGGATTTCAGAGTGTCGATCGAACCGCAATTGAGTCAACAGCGCGCGATTTCGCCCGCCGCGGATATGTCACCGTTTCCATCGATTACAGTTTGTTGTCAGGCCCGCCGATATCGGCCGATGAACTCGCAGTCGCCGTAATAACCGCAACGCATGACATGTTTGCCGCAATCCGCTTTTTCAGGGCCGACGCGCTTTCGGGAAACACATATGACTTGAACCCCGACACAATTTTTGTCGGCGGCGAGTCTGCCGGTGCGGTCATGGCCGCGATCGTCGCAACACTCGACCCGTCCGACACAATCTCATCGTCGGCGGTGGCAAACTATCTGAGCGCTAATGGAGGCGCCTATGGAAATATAGGTAGCAACACATCCACGGCCTCATCCGTAAGCGGGGCGCTCGCATTATCCGGTGCGGTCTTGGATCTTTCCACCGTCGATGCTTCGTCTTCGATTTTGTATGCGGCTCATGAAGAATTCGATCCGATCGTTCCCTGTCAAACCGCGCCGGAGGGTTCGAGCTTTACCGGACTGGTTGTTTCGGGAGGATGCGTTCTGGTGCCAGCTTACAACGCAGCGGGCGCCACTGCGGAGTTATTCTTGGTCGCCGGGTCGGCAGGACATGTGGATTATTCTGACGCCCAGCTTGCGAGCATATATCAGGGCGCGGCCACGCTGTTCTTCAATCAAGTTATTTCAGTTCCTTGAAAGACGCTTATCCGGGGCCTTTTCAGACGCGTCTTCGCTATGGGCGCGAAAACGAAACGCCCTCGCCCTCGATTGCATCGAATAAAGCAGTCGTGAAATCGGCAGAATCTCGAAAATCTAGGTGGTTGCCGTCTGGCGTTTTGAACGCCGTAACAGCGGGATAATCCGCGTGATTGAGAGCCGCGGTTACGGGTAATCTGCGTGCGATCTCATCCCAATACTCGGCTCGCGGAAAGAACTCCTGCTCCGCCGTGGCCAAACTCCCGCTTGTTGGCAATCTTACTATGACAACCTGCCCGCCTCGGGCATTAATCGTATCGATCGCCGCACTGATCGCGTCGACGTCTTTCGACCAGCGATCTTGGCGAAGACTGTCATCGATATCCGCGCGATACCGAAAAGCCCATAACGTGTGCTCTCTCATTCGCGCAAGATCGGAATCGTCGAAGCCGGAGAAGTCCATTTCCAGCTGGCGGTTTCGCCGGGTGATCTCGTATCTTTGTTTAATCAGGGGTCTCCCGGGCTCAAGCGCATTCTCAATCAAGGATCGGAGCGAATGATCTGGGTCTGTGGCGACCAATGCGTGAGTCATAAGATCTGCTGCCCAAGCATCAGTTTTTCGTGCCCAGTTCCATTGATTATGATAGCCCGCCACCACATCGAACATATGATTGACTTCTGGATCACAATCGCCAGCATTCGACGTAAGCGAAATAATGACCGTTCCGCGAAAACCTGTGTTTTCAGCTAGATCTTGCAGCGCCGGACATGGCGTACGACCGACATAGGCGAGCGGATAGATCGTTTGTTCCGGGAAGCGCTGTTCCAGTATCGAGATCGAAACCGCAGCTCTGATCTGCGACGCCCCTAATATGGCAATTGCGTCTTCATCCTGATCTCGACCGACGGCCTCACGAATAGACGACCAACGCGCCTGAGTGTCTCTAAAATTCGGCTCCGCGCCTGCAGCACGAAGAGTCCACTCATACGTCATCAGCACCATTAGGGTGCAAGCTACCGCCATAAGCAGGCCGGCGATCCAGCGCTGACCTTCCCGACCTTGGTCGTCTTCGATCACCGCCGACTTCGTCGATCCTAGAGCTAAATCCGATAGATTTTTCATTCGACCTTCCAAACAAAAATGCGGACAGCAGCTTTGTAGGAGAACAGCAGCGTTCAACTCAGTTGAATAACACGCGTCGCCCACCCAAAAATTGTCCCCGATCGAACAAGCAAAAACTTGGCCAATAGTACAGAGGTCAATTCAAAAACTCTAAAAAACCTCAAATAGAACCGCTGTCTGCCCGATTCTGAAGAAACAGAGCTGCATTTATCGGACGATTTGTCGGAAAAGATGCACCAGCCTCGAAGTTAAGGTAGACGAACCGCATATCGGCAGCCAAAAGCGAATGGCACTTAAAGTGCACATGGCATGGGGATCTGAGCAATCTGTTCAGAAATGGGGAATATGACGCGTGCTCTTCAATAGTTATCTGTTCCTGATCTTCGGGATCGTGGTGTTTACCGCCTATTTTGCCGTGAGCAACTGGCGTGCAAGAAAAGTGTTCTTGCTGCTGATGAGCTATATTTTCTACGCAGCCTGGAACGCGCCCTATCTTTTATTGATTTTGTTTTCGACGGTTATCGACTTTTTTGCGGGTCGGAAGATGGCGCAAACTGAGTCCCGAAAAGCGCGTTTGCCGTATCTGATCCTTAGCCTCGCGGGAAATCTTGGTGTGCTTTCCTACTTCAAGTACGGCGGATTTGCGGTTGAGAATTTCTCGGCTGCCCTGAACCTGATCGGTGTGCAGTATGAACCTATGCCGTGGAGCATCCTGCTTCCAGTTGGTATCTCATTCTATACGTTCCAAACGCTAAGCTACACGATTGAAATCTATCGCGGGAACCTGAAACCGACAAAGTCGCTCCTCGACTTTGCACTTTTCGTGACGTTCTTCCCACAACTCGTCGCTGGCCCGATTGTTCGTGCCAGAAAATTCCTGCCACAATTGGTTTCAGCTCCGAAAATCACCGCCGAAAGATTTGGCTGGGGATTGAACCTCGTGGTATTCGGATTGTTTCAAAAAGTCGCCATCGCCGATGGAATCGCTGCCCCGATCGTCAACGAGATCTATGCTCAAGAAGGCATCCTGCCGCTGTCCACGGTTCTTCTTGGTTGTATCGGATTCTCGATCCAGATTCTTTGCGATTTTTCGGGCTATTCTCTGGTCGCCATAGGACTGGCTGCTTGTCTGGGCTTCTCCCTACCTGAGAATTTCCGCGCTCCTTATGCAGCGCTCGGCTATTCTGACTTGTGGCGGCGATGGCACATCTCCATGTCCGGCTGGTTCCGTGATTTTCTATATTCGCCGCTGAGAGACATTCTGAAAAAGAAGAGTTTGCGAAACATCATAATCGCGCAGGTGATCACCCTCGTTCTGAGCGGCCTTTGGCACGGGGCGGCTTGGACGTTTGTTGTCTGGGGACTGTACAATGCAATCGTGATCGTAACCGAGTTGATATTGAAACAATACATCGGCCATTGGAGGTTCTGGAAATACAAATTTCTGGTCCCCATCTATGGGCTAATTACGTATTGGCTGTTTGCATTTGGAGCCCCTTTGTTTCGAGGTGAAACATTCGGCCAAGCGGCGGATATGTACCGGACATTCGTCCTGCCGCCAGAAAATCACTTTTATGTGGGAACGGTCGATCGGTTCCTACTTTTGATCTGCATCGCCACCATCTTCCTAGTGCACTCCTATCTTCGCACACGCTCGTTCGAGAAAGTCGCCTACGCCATCCCTATCCCCGCCCGCGTTTTCATGCTCACTGGCATGATGCTGGCCATTATTCTGGCAGGCGAGTCCAGCCAAGAATTCATCTACTTCCAGTTCTGACCTCATCGCCCTCGACAGAGCACGTTCCGGACTCAATGCCGCTGGGCCACCTGATACCCGAGCCAGGGCTTGACCGTTTTCATCACCAGCGCGCTTTGAATTCGGCTCACATGAGGAAGCGACGCGATGACTTTTCGATAAATCGATTCATAGTCACGCGTATCCTGGGCGGCGACTTTGATTAGGTAATCTGCTGTCCCGGTCATCAGGTGGCATTCGAGCACTTCTGGCCGTCGCTGTGCTGCGCTCTCAAACGCTGCGAGGGCGGCATCGCTCTGGCTGTCCAGCGACAGCTCAACGAAGAAGGTCATTCCATAGCCAAGCTTATCGCCGCTCAAGCGGGCACCATATCCTTCAATGAAGCCATTCTCTTCCAGCAATGAGATACGCCGCGCGCAAGCAGATAAATACATGCCAACCTGATCAGCAATTTCCGCAATCGGGCGCCGACAATTTGCCTGCAAGGCAACCAGTATTCTTCGGTCTATCTGGTCCATGGCGAGAATTTTTATCACCATTTAATCTCTACGTCGAATTATTTCCGAAGCAGGGATCCTGAAACAGGAAATCAGAGAACTATTCCAACGCCGAATGCGGTAACCATTTCTCTACAGATAAGAGGAGGTTTCCATGCTGATTGGTGTTCCAAAAGAAATCAAAAATCATGAGTATCGCGTTGGCCTGACGCCGGAAAGCGTCGCCGAGCTTGTCCAAGACGGTAACCAGGTTCTGGTCGAGAAAAATGCCGGCATTGGAATTGGCGCTGATGACGACTCCTACCGTCAGCATGGGGCCGAGATTGTCGACACGGCGAAAGAGATCTTCGATCGCGCCGAAATGATCGTCAAAGTGAAGGAACCTCAGGCAGTTGAGCGGGCTATGCTGCGCAAGGGTCAGATCCTCTACACCTATTTGCACCTGGCGCCAGATCCAGAGCAGACCAGAGACCTGATCGCTTCAGGCGCGGTTGGCATCGCCTATGAAACGGTGACAAGTGATGATGGTGACCTGCCACTTCTCAAGCCCATGAGCCAGGTCGCTGGTCGACTGGCGATTCAAGTCGGTGCAGCTGCGCTTCAAAAGAATGCCGGTGGACGCGGCGTGTTGCTTGGCGGTGTTCCCGGTGTTGCACCCGCCAAGGTTCTAGTCATTGGCGGCGGCGATGTCGGCTTCAACGCCGCGCAAATGGCGGTCGGCATGGAAGCCGATGTCACTATATTGGAACGCAGCAACGCGGTCATGGAGCGCCTGTCCAACTATTTTGGCGCCAAAGCGAAAGTCATTCGCTCAACCCCGGCGCTCCTGGCAGAATTGCTCAAAACCGCGGACATGGTGGTCGGAGCTGTGCTCATTCCCGGCGCGGCAGCGCCGAAGCTGATCACACGCCCGATGTTGAAGACCATGCAGCGCGGATCGGTCTTGGTCGATGTGGCCATTGACCAGGGCGGGTGTTTCGAAACCTCCCGCGCCACGACACATGACGACCCAACCTATGAAGTCGACGGCATCATTCATTATTGCGTGGCGAATATGCCAGGCGCGGTCGCTCGGACTTCCACCTACGCGTTGAACGCGGCAACACTGGTCCATGCGAAGCGTATCGCTCGGCTCGGATGGAAAGGCGCGCTGTCTCAAGACCCGCACCTTTTGAATGGCCTGAACGTATGTGAGGGTCACCTGACTTACAAAGCCGTTGGCGAAGCACTCGGCATTGAAACTCGCGCATCTCGGGAACTCGTATCGTAGTATCGATGCGAGCGCCTCCAGGCGGCACGGATAATGACAGAGCGATTAGATCGACACGGACGAACCGTCTGTCGTTGTGATCAGGCGTCGCCCGTTTTCCCGTTTCATCTTTCGGAAGCGTTCATAGCTTTCCGCAGACCAGACCTCTTTGATGTCGTAGAATTCCGGATAGACCGGGACGTCACCGGACAAGTTCAAATGCGGCTGCCGGGTCGATGTGAAGATGTGCACGTCCGGCGGGAAAGCACCCGGATCATCCAGAGTTCCGGCGCGAATAAAGCGAACGGGCGCGCCGCGCCGCTCGGCGAAAATCAGGTACTCGCTCCAGACCACTGTCTTGCACTTCGCGCAGCGCGTAATCTGCTGGCCATACCCGGTTGGCGTCGGTACGATCTGCTCAGTCACCTCGCCGGATAGTAGCTCAACCTTGTGCTTCTCGATCAGGACATTGACCGCGTTGGTGCTGCCGGTTTGGCGCTGGCACGCGCGGCAATGACAAGCATGAACGATAAGCGGTTGATCGATCATTCGATAATGGATGTGGCCGCAATCGCATCGACCTTCATGAATGTGCTGCTGCATAGCTCCGCTCCTCGTCGATTTTAAGGCTCAGTCCTCAAACGAAGACCGCAGAAGGAGGGGTAAACGGCACGGCTCGCGCTTGCTTGAAGCCGCGCTCAAGAATTCTTCAAGATGGAAACGATGATCAGATCCCCAGGCGCTCGACCGCCTCTTCCAGGATCGCCTTGTGGCTCGGATTTCGGAGATTGTAGTGCGTGAGGAACTCTTTGCTGGAGAACGCAGAATTGCGCGCCCGGATCTTAGCGAGGCACTGCTCCGCGCGTTCAATCTGACCACTGCGATAGAAGATGATCGCGACAATCATATAGACGTAGAGGTGCGGATTGGGCGCACGCAAAGTCTGCTCTGCAAAGGCAATGGCCTCCTCATCCTCCTCCCCACGCAGCAGAGCGGCGAGCGTTCTTATGCCCAGCATGGACTGCAAGTGTGGATCAAGCGGGCTGAGATCGAGCGCCACTCGGACTTGCGTTTCGGCGACATCGGCGTCGCACAGCACGCTGCGAAGCATCGCGCTATTGTAGAAACCAAAAGCATAGTTCGGATTGGTCTGTAGCGCCCGCTCCATCCATCCGACGCCCTCTTCCACCTGGTCGAACAACCATTTCGCCCGCCCCATGTTCAAGTTGCAGAACGGGTCGAGCGGATCGAGATCAATCGCTTTTTCGGCGTGCGCCAAAACTTGCGTGCGATGATGCGTTAGGTCGGTGCCGAACATCTGGAAGTAGTTTTGGAACTCGGTATATGACAGCGCCGCATGCGCGCGAGCGAACTCGGGGTCCAGAGCAACCGCCTCAGCGAAGTGTTTTTCCGCGATGCGATTGTTCTCATGACTGTAGCTCTGCATGTGGCGCACGCCGAGATGATAATGCCCCCATGCCGTCAGATCTTCGGACGGGGTGTGCGACAGCAGATTGGCCTCATGCAGCGGCACGCGCAGCTCCATCGCGCTGACCACAGCGCGGGCAATCCTCTCGCGCACGGCAAACACATCGTCGAGGCTGGCGGTAAACACGTCGCCCCAGATCACTTCCAAGCTGCGCGCATCGGTCAACTCGACCGTGATCGAGATTTGGCGGCCCATCAGTTCAACCGATCCGGACAGGACATAATCCGCGTTCAGAGCCTGTCGGACCTGGTCGGGCGCACGTTGATCCTCGACCAGGCGAAAGCTCGACTCGCGGGCAATCACTTTGACCCAGCGCAGGCGGGACAGTGTGGCGATCAGCTCTGCCGGGATGGCTTCTGCCATGGCCGAATACGCCCCATCCGTGTCGGTGCGGGTGAATGGCAGCGCGGCAATCAAAGGGCGGGCGTTGGCAAGCGACAGCGGCGCAGGCTCATGCTCCGTTGGCGGTCTTTCGTCGACCACGATTGTTGGCTCGGCGGCGCTGACATCCAGGACGAACCGGAAGCCCTTCCCTCTGATCGTTCTGACATATTTCTGCTCGCGCCCATCATCATCGAGCGCCCGGCGGATCTGAGCAATCGCGGTCGATAGAGACGCTTCGGTGACATAGACATTCGGCCAGATGGCGGCGAAGATTTCGTCCTTTGTGACGACCCGTGAGCCGTTCTCGGCGAGCAGCACCAGAAGGTCAAAATTCTTCTGCTCCATCGGGATGTGAACGGCGCCCTTGCGCAGCTCAAGCCGGTCGAGATCTATTGTATAATCAGCGAAACGCAGTTGCATGAACCCACTTTAATCCAGAGCACACGGCGTGCAAACGCATGGCTGAATCCCCCGGATTGAGGGGTGGAAAAACGCGCCGCAAACGGGGTGCTGAAACCTGTCTGGACCGCGACTGAGACGGTTGCCGCCACTTACTCAGAGCATGCCAGGCTGCGACTCAAACAGACCAAAACCCAAGAAACCACGCCTGTCTCACCGTAAACCAGTTGCAATTTCAACATATATCCTTGAAGCTCCAACAAAACGGGCATCTTTGGGGTGAATAATGACAATAATTCATAGACTTGCGATTTCAGTCATCGGACTCGCCATGCTGGCGATTGGCTTGCAGTTCGCGCCGTTGGCCAGCGCTCAATCAGATGATGATGACCCGCCAAGTTCACTCGCGTCTTTGCCGCTCCGATTGATTGGCCCGGCCTACCCGTCTGGACGCATCTCAGACTTCGCCTTCTTCCCGGGCGGGCATCATGACTATCTGGTCGGCGTCGCCTCGGGCGGGCTTTGGCACACCCAGGATGCCGGCACGACCTGGACCCCGATCTTTGACAATGAAGGCACTTATGCGATCGGCGTCGTCGAGATCGCCCCGTCCGATGAAAACACGATCTGGGTCGGTACTGGCGAGAACAATGCCCAGCGCTCGGTCGCGTTTGGCGACGGTGTCTATAAGTCGACCGATCGCGGGCGAACCTGGACGCATATGGGCCTCAAAGAGTCGGGTCATATCAGCCAGATCTGGATCCATCCCGAAGATGCCGACACGGTTCTGATCGCAGCCCAAGGCCCGCTCTGGTCGGATGGCGGCGATCGCGGCCTGTTCAAGACGACAGATGGCGGAGCAACCTGGACGCCGATCCTGACCGTTGACGAATATACCGGCATCAACGAGTTCGTGGTCGACCCGAACAATTTCGATAATATCGTCGCCTCCAGCTATCAGCGGCGCCGGCATGTCTGGGTGCTGATCAATGGCGGTCCCGGCTCAGGCATCCACCGCACCACGGATGGCGGCGAGACGTGGACTGAGATCAAGGCCGGGCTCCCGACCGACGATATGGGCCGTATCGGCCTGGCCATGGCCCCGTCCAAATCCAACATGCTCTACGCCATCATCGAAGCTCAGCCCGATGAGCAAGGCGTCTACCGGTCGACGGACTTTGGCCAGAACTGGGAGAAGCGGTCCGGCCATATGACCACCAGCCCGCAATATTATAATGAGATTGTCGTCGATCCGAAAAATGCGGACGTGCTCTATTCGCTCGATACGTTCACCAAACGCTCTATCGATGGCGGCAAGACGTTTGCTGATATTGGCGCGGCGCATCGCCATGTCGACGATCATGCCTTGTGGATTGATCCCGATAATACCGATCACATGATCATTGGCGGCGATGGCGGGATCTATGAAAGCTGGGATGGCGGCACGCTGTGGAAGCACACCAACAATCTGCCCATCGTTCAGTTTTATCGTATCCAGCCTGATAATGCCGAACCCTTCTACAATGTGTGCGGCGGCACGCAGGACAATAACTTACTGTGCGGCCCGTCGCGGACGGATCTGGTGCATGGCATTTCCAACTCTGACTGGCACATTGTCCTTGGCGGTGATGGCTATAAGCCGCAAATCGATCCGCGCGATCCGAACATTGTCTATGCGCAGTATCAGTATGGCGGCCTGGTCCGCTATGACCGGCGCACGCACGAGCGGGTCTTCCTGACCCCGCAGCCGCCGGCGGGCGAACCAGCGTACAAATGGAACTGGAACACGCCGCTGCTGATCAGTCCGCACAATCCGGACCGGATCTATTATGCGGCGGAGTATCTGTTCGCTTCCAACGATCGCGGCGACAATTGGGAGATTATCAGCCCCGACCTGACAAGCGGCGTTGATCGCAATGCGCTGGAAGTCATGGGCCGGGTCTGGAGCGTCGATGCGATCGCCAAGAATGATTCAACCTCGATTTACGGCGCTGCCATCGCACTCAGCGAAAGCCCGCTGGTCGAAGGTCTGATCTATGTCGGAACCGATGACGGTGTGATCTCTGTGACCGAAGACAATGGCGCCACCTGGCGCCGGAGCGAGGAAACACGCGGCGTGCCGTCCATGACCCTGGTCGAGGATATCATCACGTCCAGCCATGATGGCGATGTCGCCTATGCGGTCTTCGACAATCATAAGCGCAATGATCACAAGCCTTATGTGTTCCGCACCGATAATCGCGGTCAGTCCTGGCGCGACATTTCTGGCGACCTGCCGGAATGGGGCTCTGTTCACACGATTGCCGAAGACCATGTCGATCCGAACCTGCTTTTTGTCGGCACCGAGTTCGGTCTGTTCTACAGCCAGAACCGCGGCCGCAACTGGACGCAGCTGAAAACCAATTTCCCGACCATTGATGTTCGCGATATTGAGATCCAGCAGCGCGAGAATGATCTTGTCGTGGGAACATTCGGACGCGGCATTTATGTCCTCGACGATTACTCACCACTGCGGACACCAGCCGAAAGCGTCGCTCAATCCGAAGCCACACTGTTCCCGGTCAGAGACAGCTGGATCTATATTGAAGGCGACCTCTGGGGCCCGGCGGGCGGCGCGCAGGCTTTCAATGGCGACAATTTCTGGTTTGCTGAGAACCCGCCTTTTGGCGCTGTGTTCACATACACTTTGCGTGACGGCCTCAAGACGCAAGCCAAGGCGCGCCGCGACCGGGAAATCGAGATCGAGAAAACTGGCGGCGACACCCCCTACCCGTCCTGGGAGACCTTGCGGGCTGAGGACCGCGAGGATGAGCCAGCGATCATTTTCACGATCACTGATGCGTCCGGCAATGTAGTGCGCCGGATCACCGGGCCGACCGGCAAAGGTCTGCACCGCGTGGCCTGGGACCTGCGCTACCCTGCGCCAGACCCCATTCAGTTGACGCCGCCGGAAGTCTCGCCTTTCGCCAATCCGCCCGTCGGGCCTTTGGTTGTTCCGGGCGAGTACAGCGTCACCCTGTCGAAACGGATCAATGGAGTCGTCTCGCAATTGTCTGAGGCGCAATCCTTCACCCTCAAACCCTTGCACGACACGCCGGAAGCGACGAGCGATCGCGATCAGCTCCTCGCCTTCCAGCAGGAGACGGCTGAGTTGGCTCGCGTCGTGGCTGGCGCGACCAACACGGCGGGCGAGCTTCGCAATCGCCTGGCGCACCTGAAGCTGGGCGTGGAGACGATCGGCTCCGACAATGTCGCCTTGCGGGCGCAAGTTCAGGCGCTTGAAGCGCAGCTCGATACAGTCGATGTGATGCTCACCGGAGACAGAACCGTCTCCGGACGCAATGAGCCGGCACCGTGGTCAATCCAGGCCAGAATTGGTCAGATCCGCGGGTGGGGTTGGTACACCCAGGCGCCAACAACGGGCTCCAATGTCGATGCTTTGGCGATTGCCAAGTCTGAGCTCGACACTGCCCTTGGCCAGATGCGCACGATCGAAGCCGGCATCGGCCAGGTTGAGGACGTGCTGGAAGCGCGCGGCGTGCCGTTCACCCCCGGCAGCGGTGTTCCAGGCTGGAGACTGACCGATTGATCGACGCCGTCGAAAGCGTGTGCTTGCAACTGCGATGACAAGAGTAAGATCGATGCTCCGCGCCTGCGCTCTTTTGCTGGCGCCGGTGATTTTGGCCAGTGTCGGCGCACAGGCGCAAGGCACAGGCACGGTCGGCAGTCCTGTGATCAAGCCTGGCGCCTCGATCAGCCTCGCCGCTGGCGCTGCGTTTGAAGATGATGAAGAAGGCTACGCCCACCGGGTCGATTATCGGCGCGCGGTCTCGGATGACTGGCGACTTTCAGCGATCGTCTTCTTCAATGATCGCGGCGGCGATTACCGCTATCGCCGGATCGCGCTGGAAGCCATGCACCAGTTCGCCGAGAGTGACACCGGCTGGAACAGCGCCATCCAAGTGCGCGGGCGATTGCCAGACGGCAATGACGGACCGGGCCGGGTGCGGGTCGCCTGGCTCAATCGCTGGCGTCCGGAACAGGGCCCGGAGCTGCGGCTGATCGGACTCGCCTCACGCGAATTCGGTGACGGGCGGGACGAAGGCTTCGCGCTCGAGACAAGAGGTGAAGCGACCTGGAAAGTTGCGCCCGATACTCGGCTCGGCGCACAAGTCTTCAATCGATACAACACGACCACGGACTTCGGGTCTTTCAATACGCAGCGACACTCGGTTGGCGGTGTCATTAAGGGCGGCCTGACGGATCGGCTCTCTTACCGGCTCAACGCACTCGCGGGGGTCAGCGACGCGGCCGCAGACTTCGAACTACGCCTTCGTCTCCGGCTGACGCTTTAAGTTCGGGCGACCGGCTTTTTCTTTTTCCGAAATCTCGGCAACAGGAACAGGTACAGCCCGGTGCCCCACATCAGGATCAGCAACACGCCCGTTGGCAAGAAGATGTAGAGCTTCACCGCATCGGAGAAGAAGGATCCATCATGGATCTGCTCGATAATATCTGACCTGCGATACGCGACGCTGAGCACTTCGCCATTATTGGTATCGACCTGAACCTCCCAGCCTGAATTGGCCCTCAGCTTAGCGACGCCCTTGCCCACGCGCAGGTCGATCCGGTCAATATCCGTCCATGCCTCGATCTGCGCCTCAGGGTGTTCGCGGGCGGCATCGAGCATTTGCTCGAAGCTGATCTCCGGCACTTCGCCTGACACAATGCCTGACGTCGTTGGCGGCTGGATCCAGGCGATTTCCTTTTTCAGCATCAGGAATATCCCCGCGACGAATATGATCACCGCCGGAACAGCCACGGCCAAAGAGAGCCAATAGTGGATTTGGCGCAAAAGGCGCTTGAGGTTTACTGTCATTTTTCACACACGCTCGTCCCCCGCGGTGTGCGGGGGCTCAGGATGCCTCTTAAACTATGCGCTTTACGGGATTTTCCCACCCGGCACCCAAGGCGCCCCGGCGGCCATCAATTCGCGTTCGAAGGCCGGAATGGTCGTCTCAACCAGCGTCGTCAGGCGCTGCCGGACAGCGTCAAAGTCCGCCTGAGCGAACGCGAGCTGTTCGCGTAGCGTATCGGTCGCGCCATAGGTCGATCGGGAAACCCCGGTGAGCACGACGTTCAAGCGGCTGCGAACTGTTGGCTGCGTCCGCTCATAGATCGCGTTGCGCGCGGCATTGCCGCTGACCAGTTCCGAGATCGCATTGGCTTCGTCGCGGATGCGTTGCCAGCCATTCTCCAGCGCCACTGGATCGCCGCCTGCGGCGCGTCCCGTGGCCATGGCCAGCAGTTGGATTTTCTCGTCGAGCTCGGCAATGGTGACATCGACAGCGGTCACGGAGCGGTCAAACTCAGACACCTCAGCCCAGAACTCTGACGCGTCTGCCTGAGCCGGCAAGGCGCCATCGCGCAGCGGTTTCACCGTGAAGGTTTGTGGCCCGACCAACTCGGTGGTCACGCCGCGCACGCGCTTCGACATAGAGACAGTGTAGTCGCCCGGGGCAACCAGGAAGCCTGATGGCTCATCATCACCATTCTCTTCCAGGGAAACCAGCGCCTTGTAGGGATAACGCAGATCCCAGTTCACACGGTGGAAGCCCTTCTTGGCCGGACCTTGCAGGCGACGCACGACATTGCCATCGGCATCGCGCACGGTCAGCCAGATCGCAGGTGCGGTTTCCTGCAGCTCTGATGTGATGACATCAAAGGCCGGGAATGGCGTATCATCGCCAGCCTCGATCAGAGGCTTCTCACGTTCAACCCGCTGTTCTTTCAGAGACGGCAGATCTTCAGCCAGATAATAAGTGAAGTTCGCTCCAAAGGGCGGATTCGGAGCGCGGTAATAGCCATGTCCTTGTGAGCCCCCTTCATTGAAGGCGAGGGTCGGTTGTTCAATGTACCACAGCGCTTCGCGCCCGGCGAACAGCATCGCTTCCTGCTCGAGGCTCTGCTCGCTGAGAGTGCGCAGCGGCGAGATATCATCGACGATGAAGAAGCCGCGTCCGAAGCTTGCGGCGACCAGGTCATTCTCGCGGCGTTGCATCGTAACATCACGGAACGAGATGGTCGGTGCGTCGCCCGTCAGCTCGACCCATTTCCCCCCGCCATCCAGCGTGAAGAACAGACCAAACTCGGTCGCAGTGAATAACAAGTTCGGATTGACGTGATCCTGAACCACTCGCCAGACCAGATGCCGGTCTTCCAGATTGCCCGAGATATCGCGCCAGTTCCGACCACGATTTGTGCTCTTCAGAAGGTAAGGTTTGTAGTCACCATACTTGTGATTATCGAGCGCGATATAGACCGTGTCTTCATCAAACAGGTCGGCGCGAATATCATTGACGAAGGCCGTATCCGGCACGCCTGGCAGGCGCCCCACTTCGAGGCGGCGCCAGGTCTGGCCGCCATCTTCGGTCACCTGGATCAGGCCGTCGTCGGTTCCGGCATAGATCAAGTCCGGGTTAAGCGGTGACTCACCCAGCGACGTGATCGTGTTGTACTGCGACATCGCATAGATGTCCCAGCCCGCTTCCCAGCTCCATTGCCGTCCCTGCACAGGCAGGCGCATGCGATTTTCGTCGCGGGTCAGATCTCCGGAAATCGCAGTCCAGCTGTCGCCGCGATCGTCAGAGCGCCAGACGCGCTGCGAAGCGAAGTAAAGCCGGGTCGGCTCATGCTGGCTGACCAGAATCGGCGCGTCCCAGTTCCAGCGCTCAATATCATCGCCAGGTACGGGTTGCGGTTTGATATAGACGAACTCACCTGTGGTCCGGTCAACGCGCGTCAGGTTCCCTTGCTGCCACTGGGCATACATGATGTCGGGATTGCCCGGCTCCGTCGCAGACTGGTGGCCATCGCCCCACAGCGTCACGAACCAGTCAGAGTTTCGAATGCCTTGAAGATTGTCCGTCCGCGACGGGCCGCCTTGGGAGTTATTGTCCTGCGTGCCGCCATAGACATAGTAGAATGGCTCGGCATCATCGACAGCGACCTTGTAGAATTGCGTCACCGGCAGATTGTTGATGAACCGCCAGGTCCCCGTGTGATCATAGCTTTCATAAAGACCACCATCAGAGCCGAACATAATGTAGTCCGGATCATCTGGGCGGAACGCGATGGCATGGTCATCGACATGCTTGTACTCATTGTTCAAGCCGGTCCAGGTCGCGCCGCCATCATTTGAAATCTGGCTGGTGTTCGAGACCAGATAGATGCGATCAAAATGGTGCGGGCTGGCATAGAGTTCCTGATAATAGTGCGGGCCGGTTCCGCCGCTCACCATGTCAGACTTCTTTTCCCAGCTGGCGCCGCGATCGGTCGATTTCCAGACCCCGCCTTCGCGCAGATCAAGTTCAATTGCAGCGTAAAGAACATCGGGTTCCATTGGCGAAATGGCGAGGCCGATCTTGCCCATGTTTCCGTCTGGCAGACCGGTTGTCAGTTCGCTCCAGGTTTCACCCCCATCTTCGGATCTCCAAAGACCGGTTTCCGGACCACCGCCAATGTATGCCGCGACGGTCCGTTGGTGCTGCCACATGGCGGCGTAGAGACGATCAGGATTGCGCGGGTCGATGACGAGGTCCGTGGCGCCGGTATACTCGCCTGCAGACAGGACATTGTTCCAGGTCTCCCCGCCATCGGTCGTTTTGTAGACACCGCGCTCGCCGCCGGGTGACCAGAGCGGTCCCTGGGACGCCACCCAGACAGTATTCGGATCGTCCGGGTGGACGATGATTTTCGAGATATGTTCAGAGGCCTCCAGCCCCTTCTTTTCCCAGCTCGCCCCGCCATCATCAGAAACATAGATCCCGTCACCGAAACCGTTATGGCGACCGCCATGGTTCTCGCCTGTGCCGACCCAGATGCGGTTCGGGTCGGACGGATCTGCGCCGAGCGATCCAATTGAATAAGAGCCCTGGCCATCAAACAGAGAGGTCCAGGTCGTGCCGGCATTCTCGGTCTTCCAGACGCCGCCGGATCCGACCGCGACATACCAGGTGGCGGGGTCATCCGGAACAATGATGATGTCGGCGATGCGGCCAGACATGAAAGCCGGGCCAATATTGCGCAGGTTGAAGGCTTCAAAATTCGAACTGGAGAGCGGCGAGGAATCTTCCTCATCATTTGCCTGCGCAAAGACAGGCAGCGACAATATCATCGCAAAAAAAACTCCAACCACACCGCGCATTATCGACATTCTGCCCTCCGCCATTTCTGATTTCGCGGCACGCTAGCATATTAAAATGACTTGAAAAGCGAAGAATTCCTTTCGTGAATTCCAGTCAGCGCGAAACGAAATTGTCTTTCGGGGGGAATTTCACGCACGCGGATGCCTTGGCGCGTCTCAGCCATGGATTGTGACTTTGCTCAAATGAGATTTCACGCCATGTCTAAGCAGGACCTGAAATGAAATCGCTGGAGAAAGAAGACCATGTGTGACGAAACCACTGAACGAGAACTCGACGCATATTTGAAACGCAAGGCGCTCACACGCCGCGGCTTCACAACGGGCGCAACTGCCACGCTCGCGACCTCTGGCCTGCTGCTCCAGGCTTGCGCCAGCCCTCTGCCAGAGCCCGGGAGCGTGAGCGAAGCTGAAGTCCAGATCCCAACGCCGGACGGCACCATTGACGCCCTCTTCGTCCACCCGGCCGAAGGCGCCCATGCCGCCGTGATCATCTGGCCTGACATTCACGGCGTTCGCCCCGCCTTCTTTGACATGGCGCGGCGTCTGGCGGGGTCGGGCTACAGCGTGATTGCGGCCAATCCGTATTACCGCACCCATACGGGACGCTTATTCGCGGAAGGCCAGACCTTCCGCGACCCCGGCGGACGGGAGCTGGTTGGACCGCACTATCAAGCTTTGTCACCTGCCACCGTCATCACCGACTCGCAGGCCATCGTTGCCTGGCTCGACGCGCAGGAGGCGGTCGACAGCAATCGTGGTATCGGGGCGGTTGGGTTCTGCATGACGGGATCGTGGACGCTGCGGGCCGCTGCGGCCGTGCCGGAACGGGTCAAGGCGCCGAGCTCCTTCCATGGCGGCGGCCTTGTGACCGAAGCCGAAGACAGTCCACATCGCCTGGCCGGACAGATTCAGGGCGGCGTGCTGATCGCGATCGCGGAAAACGATCACGAGCGGGAGCCGGACGCGCAAGGCGCGCTGATCGCGGCGTTCGACGCTGCTGGCGTGCCTGCCGAAATTGAGGTCTATGCCGACGCGATGCACGGCTGGGTGCCAACCGACTCGCGTGCCCATAATCCGGAGCAATCCGAACGCGCCTGGGGCCGAATGCTGGCTTTGTTCGAACGAGAACTGGCCTAGCCCGGGACAATGCCGAGGACTCGGGCATTCGTTCACTGGAGACGGGCGCGTACAAACTAATTCTAGGCATAACAAAAATTTCAGGTAACGTCTGACACGAACGCGCCGCGCAGAAGGTGTCCGGTGTCATGAGTTTGGAGAAACAAAATGCGCATAAAGAAGTTTATGCTGGCGCTCGCTGTGACATGCGGGCTGGGCCTCACCGCCGCCGGACAATCGTATCCCTCGGCAGATTATTCCGACGCGATCCCGACTTTGAAAGACACGGTCGGTCATGATCATGGCGAGGCGATCACAAGCTCCCATGACATCCATGCCTATTTCGAGGCTCTTGTCCAAGCCGCGCCGGACCGCATCCAGCTGCGCTCTTACGGGACCTCGTGGCAAGGACGGGATCTGTTCTATGCGATCATCTCTTCGCCGGAGAATATGCAGAACCTCGACACGATCCAATCGGATCTGTCGCGCCTCGGGTCCGGTCAGGGATTGTCAGATGCGCAGCTGGCGCAAACTCCAGCCGTGGCCTGGCTCGCCTATGGCGTCCATGGCGACGAAGTCACGCCTTCAGACAGCGCCGTGTTCATGGCCTATCACCTGCTCGCCGCGCAGAATAATGAACTGGTCGATACCATTCTCGACAACACGCTCGTGGTGATCGATCCGAACCAAAACCCGGATGGGCGTGAGCGTTTCATTCATGGCTTCACCTCGGCGCTCGGGCTTGAACCCCGCGGCGAACGCTATGCTGTCGAACACGACCAGCCATGGCCGCGCGGACGCTTCAACCATTATGTCTTTGACCTCAACCGGGATTGGTTCGCGATGACGCAGCCAGAGACCCAGGGCAAGGTCAAAGCCTTGCTCGACTGGCATCCGGTCGTGTTCGTCGACAGCCACGAAATGGGCGGCGATGAGACCTATTTCTTCCCGCCTTCCGCCGATCCGTTCAATCCGAATGTGACCGACGGGCAGCGCGCGAAGCAAACGCTGCTAGGCCAGAACATGGCGCGCTATTTCGACCGTTTCGGCGCTGCGTATTTCACGCGTGAGATCTTTGACGCGTTCTATCCTGGCTATGGCGACATGTGGCCGACGCTGAACGGCGCTGTCGCGATGACGTTCGAACAGGGATCACCGCGCGGCCTGATCTTTGATCGCAACAATGGGACCGAGCTCACTTATAATGAGGGCGTCCGAAACAATGTCCTCTCCTCTCTGGCGACGCTGGAAACCGTGGCGCGCAACAAGGACACGTTTCTTCGCGATTACGGCACTTATCGGAGCTCTGCGATCAATGACGCCCGACGCGCCAGCGATCGCTATGTTGTCATGGACCGCGGCAGCGCGCGCTATGAAGCGGAGTCTCTCGCACGCCGTCTTGCCGCGCAGGGGATCGCTGTGCAAAGCGCGCCAGCTGGCAGCCGACATTGCGGTACGACTTATGCGTCCGGCGCCTTCATCGTTGATCTTGCCCAGCCGCAAAGCCGCCTTGCCCGAACCTTGCTGAGCACGACGACTGACCTGCCAGAGGACTTTGTCGTCGAACAGGAAGGGCGCCGCGACCGCGGCCTGAACCACGAACTCTATGACGTCACCGCCTGGTCGATGCCGCTGATGGACGGGGTGGCGTCTCAGCAATGCAACCGTGTCGATCTCAGTGCAGCGCAGGCCGTAAATGGTGATAGTTCAATCCCATCACTGACGGCTCAAGGCGGAGCCTTTGGCCAGATTGTGCCGTGGACCGATGGCGGTCAGGCCCAACTCGTCATCGCTGCACTTCGCGCAGGTTTGAAAGGCAAGACGACTGACGAAGCCTTCACGCGCGGCGGACGGGAATACCCTTCTGGCAGCGTGATTTTTGCAGCGGCTGACAATCCGGGCGACATGGCCAACCAGCTCCGCGCGCTCGCGGTTGAAATCGGCGCCGAACTCGTGCCGATGGAAGACAGCTGGGTCGAGGACGGTCCAAACTGGGGCAGCGCGTCGTTCGCTTCGCTGAAAGAACCGCGCGTCGCCATGGCGTGGAGCGATGGCACCCATCCGACATCTGCTGGTAATACCCGCTTTGTCGTGGAGCGCGTGCTCGGTCTGCCCGTGACGCCGATCCGTTCGTCGACGCTCGCGCGGGCGGATCTGTCCTTGTACGACGTGCTGATCCTGCCAGACACTTATGGCAATCTGGCCAGTGAAATTGGCAATGCTGCGCCGATCCAGGAATTCGTCAGCGATGGCGGCGTGCTCATCGCCTTCTCTTCCAGCGTCGGCATGATCGCAGATGAATCCTACGGCTTGCTCTCAACCCAGCTCGAATATGCGACCCTTGACGAAGACGCCGACGCCAATGGCGGTTCTGACAGTTCTGAAGACTCTCGCGCACCGGGCACAGTCCTGACCTCTGAAGCGGATTACGAAGCTCAGATCGCCAATCCGAATGCCAGCCCGGAAGACATTCCTGGCGTCCTGATGCGGGCTGTGGCCAACACTGATCACTGGCTCTCTTCGGGATATGATGAGGCGACTGTACTGGTCAGTGGCCGCAACATTTTCCGCCCGCTTAATGTCAGCGATGGCGTGAACGTGTTCCGCTACGCCGATGCGGACAACATGCTGCTCAGTGGCTATCTCTGGGAAGAGAACCAGGCGCAGCTTGCCTATAAGCCATACCTCATGGCCGAGCCTCATGGCGACGGGCTGGTGATTGGGTTCACCCAAAGCCCGACCACCCGCGCTTATCTCAACGGACTGAACCTGCTGCTGGCGAATGCCGTCGTTCTGGCGCCAGCGAGAGTCGCGCAATAGGACCTCGTGAAAGGAGCCGCAAAGCATGATGAAGAAAATAGCGCTCGCCATACTGGCCCTGCTGCTGGCGGGCGCGGCCTATTTCTATTTCAGCTTTGCGGGCGTCGCGCGCGCTGGCAGCGGCTATTCGGCCAAGAACATTTGCTCGGGTTACTTCCTCAGCGGGTTCTCGCCTGAAACGATGAAAACCGAGGCACTGATCGGCGCTTCGGAGACACTGGCGAACATTTCATACAAGCTCGACGAGGAACAGCGATCGGTCACCACGCGCTTGTACGGCCTGTTTGAAAGGCGCGCCATCTACACGCCGGGCATTGGCTGCACGCTTTTGTCGTCCGGAGAAAAGCGCGCGGAAATGCCCGTCACCGCACTGCCAGACTTGAGCGTTTCCGGCGACCTCAATTGGCCACTCGGCAGCGGCTCGGGCGACGTCACGAACGAGTATGATGACCTGCTCTACGCCGTTTTTGCCGAAGAAGATCCTGCCCGGCCGCGCAATACAAAGGCCGTCGTCGTCGTCCATCAGGGACGCCTGATCGCAGAGAAATATGCTGACGGCGTAACCCCGGAAACGCCGCTGATCGGATGGTCGATGGCGAAAAGCGTGACCGCGCTGATGGTCGGCATACTGGTCAAGGATGGCGTCTTGAGCCCCGAGGCCCCTGCCGCCGTGCCCGCCTGGCAAACTGAACCCGGGGATCCACGCGCCGAGATCACGCTGGATCAATTGCTACGGATGAGCAGCGGTTTGAAGTTCGATGAGACGTACAGCGTTGCAACCGATGTGACGCAAATGCTGTCCAATGAATCAGACGCTGCAGGCTTTGCCGCATCGATGCCGCTTGAAGGCCCGCCTGATACGATCTGGTCTTACTCTTCCGGCACAACCAATATCGTGTCCGGCATCATTCGCCGCAGCGTTGGGGACACGTTGCAGGATTATTATGCCTTCTCGCAAGAGCGCCTCTTCCGTCCCCTGAGCATCCGGACCGCGGTGCTGGAATCTGATCGCGATGGGACCTTTATCGGGTCGTCCTATCTCTATGCGTCAGCCAGAGATTGGGCGCGTCTCGGGCAATTGATGCTGCAAGACGGGGTCTGGGACGGGCAAGCCCTGTTGCCGGATGGTTGGATAGAATATCTGATCACGCCGACCCCGACGACGACCGGCAATGAGTACGGCGCGCACGTCTGGCTGAACCGCGACCCGGAGGACCCGACGCGGCAAAGATTATTCCCGACGCTTCCGGACGACGCCTATTATATGGGCGGCTATCAAGGCCAAGTGGTTCTGGTCATTCCAT
>JABSQB010000050.1 GCA_013214545.1 Henriciella sp. | reverse complement strand
CGCTGTTCCAGCAGCTCCGTGGTGGGATTGGAGATGCGGGTATAGATATGCCCGGGCGCTTCACCCGCAAAGCGGGCGCCGCCTTGCTCAGCCGTCTCAAAGGCGAAGGTTGAGGTCAGATGCAAAGGCGGGGTCAGGGCACCGTCGGCACTCATCGGGTCATAGCCGTGATGAATGGCGCGGGTCGAGAAGCCTTTGGTCTTGTCGTCGTGCATGGGGATCTCCGTGTCATACCATTCTAACTCAAAACACGCCGCAGAACTTTGCGAAATGGCAAGGAAACTGCTTATAAATTGGCAGAAACTGCTAAGGATGAGGCTATGGATAGCAAAGACCGCCAGATTCTCCGCGAACTACAGGGGGATGGGCGACTGACGAATCAGGATCTGTCAGAGCGCGTGAACCTGTCGCCGAGCCCCTGCCTGCGCCGCGTGCGCCTGATGGAAGAGCAGGGGGTTATCAAGGGCTACACCGCGCTGGTCGACCAGAAAGCCTGGGGGCTGCCGGTAACGGTCTTCATCCGCCTTAAGCTGGAGCGCCACAGTGATGAGGCGGTGAACGCATTCGAGCAGGCGATCATTGCCATGCCGCAAGTGATGGATTGTTGGTTGATGACGGGGCGCTCGGATTATCTGCTCCGCGTCATTGCCGCCGACCTCGACGATTATGAGCGCTTCGTCCGCCGCGAGCTGCAACGCGTCCCCGGCATTGCCAGCATCGATACCAGCTTCGCTTATGGCAGCGTGAAACATGCCCAGGTGCTGCCGGATGCTTGAGGGGGATGTTGTCTACTTTGGTGCAAAAACGGGCATGTGGTTGGCGATGCTTGTATTGCCTTTTTAGGGTAGCTCTTCTCTCAACACGACGATTTGGTTTTTGGACGGCTGATTCAGGGCCAAGATTGGCTCGCCTCCGCCATTGGCCGCAAATTCCGTAATGCCAAGACCGACTTCTATGAATTCTGCATCCGAATAGACGCCGGCGAGCGGAACGGTCGAAGGTGGCTGATCCGCGCTGTAAACGCGTAAATATGGCGACGATGACATCGAGATAATAATCGGCCGATCAAATGATCCATTGGCTAATTGAAAGCCGACGTTCCCGACACTCACATCGCTGGGAATGCCTTTTGTCCACGTAAGTCGATCGTTCTCAAACCCCGTTCTGGAGTCCCAATATAGAAGGATTGCAACATGTTCTCCATCATGTTCACCATTCGTTGCGGCCAATACAGAAAAGATCGTTTCTTCCCCATTTTCGAACCAAACCCGGGAGTCGAATCCGTTAACTCGAAGGCCGTCCGGGAGGTTGACGTCAAATGAAGCAGCGAGTTCGAAACTGTCCCGAGGTGTTTGAGTTGCGTCGAATACACGACGCCATACTTCAAGCGTATCGGTGTCTGAGTTGTACGCAGAAATCAAGAAATTCGCTCCGGAGGCTGGGATATCAACACCGAGAAAGCAATAGGTCCCCGTATCGGTCAGTTTCGCTATTTCTGTGGTTACAGATACATTGGGCGAATTTCCGGAGTATCGCCGAAAAATTGATGTTAATCCAGCTCCGCGATGACCGACCAAAATTGCTGATCCGTCCAAGATGGAGGAAAAGCCGCAAGGCATGTCCAAATCGACCGAGCCAGCCTCATAATACGCTGGAGAGCCTTGTTGTTCGTTGAAGAACGCCATCTTTCCGGCCTGTTCAAAAATGAAAGCCGGGCCGGAGCCTTCAAAGCCAAAATAAGCATCTCTGCCAACGATATTGGTGCTAGGCGAAATCCCCGTCGGCGTGCGGTCCGCTGGATCATATGAAACACCGAAATTTCGCTCAAAATAAAGTAGATCTAGTTGCCCATTTTGTTCTTCAAGCCCGAGCAGAGAAGACCCGATTCCGGCAGAGCGGTTTGTCCTGGTCAAGGTTAATCCGCGAATACCGCTAAAGCCGGACAAAACTTCAATCGGTTCATCGAAGAAACTGTAAATTGGTCCTTCGACGATATTCACGGCACTGACATCAATCGAAGCCGTCGCGGTCAGGTCGCCGTCGGACACTTCGACTTCAAATGTCAGCGTCGCATCATTCGATGCTTCTGGCAGTGCGACGCTGATTTGCGCCGTATCGGTGGCTGAAAGGATCGCGCTCGGGCCGCTCGTTTGAGTCCAGGCGAAGGTCAGCGAAGTGCCTTCCGGATCTGATGAGGCTGATGCGTCCAGCATCAAGACTTGTCCTTCATCAGCGCTGGCGCCGTTTGGAGCCGAAACGGACGCCGTCGGTGCCGTATTGACGGGCGGCGGCGGAGGAGGTGGTGAGGCGGATGCTGGCGGCGCTGTTCCGCCACCGCCACCACCAGAGCATGCGGCGAGCAAAAATAAAGATACGCTACTGAATAGAAATTGCTTTTTTGGTGTCACTGAGCTGCCCCCAACTTTATTTTATCTCGCTCGCTTTCATTGAATTCTTCAGCGACTCGACTTGTCGATGTCTGTATGAAGTTTGAGTGCGTGACCACATGATTCTCTTGTGAGTTGAAAGCTCTGTGGCGGGACGATCGACCTCGCACGTGTTGCGCCTCCAGGTGCCCGTTTCGCCTATGGCCGCGTGAAGCCTGCGTAAGTGCTGCCGGATGCTTGAGGGGTCCGAGTAAGGGGCTGTTCGCTTTTTCCGGTTTCCAATCTGTAAGATCCGTGACTAACTCTGCGCGAACGAGGAGGGGACAATGAAAAACTGGCTTTTTGTGGTCGCAGGACTAGCGGCGCTCGGCGTGACACTGATCCGAACATTTGCGGGTGGGGGCGCCGATCTGGCCCCCTTATTGGCGGCGCTGGGTGATAACGGCCTCAAGGGTGTCGTGATCATAAACTGGTATGGCCTGAACGCGATCTTTGCGATCCTTAGCATCGCCTTACTGTGGGCCTCGCGTCTGTCTCGGGAGAGCCAATTGGCCATCGGCACGATTAGCGCACTGGTGTTCGGGGCGATCTGTCTGATCTTCATGACTGTCACCGCGATGGAAACCGGATCACCCTTTACCTTTCCGCCATTCATTCCGCTTGGCATTGCTTCGGGGTTGTCGGCGGCTGCGGCGTGGTCAGCGCGGAATTAGCGCGCATCCCGCTCCGCGAGCCAGCGTGCCCGGATTTCTTCGGTCCGGTTGTGCTGCCCGTCCGGGCTCCAGCCCGGGGCATTGGCGGCACGTTTCAGCCAGGTGAGCGGGCGGAACCCGTCTGAGGCACAGTCGCGGATCAGCCCGGCAAACTCGTGAAACGCAACCACGATCGGATTGTAGGAATTGAGCGGTTTGACGATGCCATAGTCTGGCTTGTCCTCGTCCTGCTCTGGAATGAATGAGCCGAACAGTTTGTCCCAGGTGATGAACACGCCGGCATAATTCGCGTCGAGATAACGTGGATTGGTGGCGTGGTGGACGCGGTGATGGCTGGGCGTGTTGAAGATCGCCTCGAACCAGCGCGGGCATTTGTCGACCGCTTCAGTGTGGATCCAGAACTGGTAGACCAGGTTGATGCCGCCTGCAATGCCGATCAAAGCCGGGTGGAAGCCGAGCAGGACCAGCGACCAGCCGACGACGATCAGTCCGGTGAACGGCCCATACCAGGGCTGCCGCAGCGCCGTGGTGAGATTGTAATGCTTGCTGGAATGATGGGTCACATGCTCCATCCAGAACCAGCGGATGCGGTGCGCGAAGCGGTGCTTCCAGTAATAGACGAAATCATACAGCACGAACACAATGGCGAAGCTCCACCAGGTCGTCGGCACAGTCATGACCCGGTAGGGCCAGACCAGCATCATGATCCACAGCGCTGCAACGCCGGTCAGCGTACCGATAATCGCATTGCCGGTGCCCATGACCATGCTGGTCACCGCATCGGCGGTCTCATACCGGCCTTTGGCGCGACCTGATTTTACCGCCCACCATTCAATGATGACGGAGAGCACAAAGAACGGCGCGAACAGCGCTTCAATTGGGATATCGGCGGGCATATCAGGTTACGCAGTGGCTTTCTGTTTGGCGTCAGCCCGGATCATATCGCATGCTTTTTCCGCGATGGCGATGGTCGGCGCATTGGTGTTGCCGCTGACCAGGCGCGGCATGACAGAGGCATCGACGACGCGCAGCGCCTCGACCCCGCGCACGCGCAGCTGATCATCGACCACGGCCATCGTGTCGCCCTCCGGTCCCATCTTGCAGGTGCCGACCGGGTGATAGATCGTCCCCCCTGTCTCGCGCGCAAACTCGAGCAGTTCGTCATCGCTCTGCAGCGCGTCGCCCGGCTCCAGTTCGTGTTCGATATATTGCGCCAGCGGCTCTTGTTGCGCGAGCTCGCGGGCCCAGCGAATGCCCGCCACAGCGGTCTGCTGATCGAGTGGATCGGAAAGATAATTCGGCCGGATCGCCGGGTGGATATCATGTGCGGCAGACTTGATATGCACGCTGCCGCGGCTTTCCGGACGCAGCTGACACGGCGCGATGGTGATTCCCGGGTGCTTTTCCAGCTCCATGTCGCCGGTCTCAGTCATCTTCTGCAGGTCCATGGTCGCGGGCAGGATGTGATATTGCACATCCGGCGTCGCGAGTTCCGGGCGGGTCTTGATAAAGGCTGCGACATGCGCCGCAGAAAGCGTCAGCAGGCCCTTGCGCTGGGTCAGATATTTGAACACTTCCCCGATCATGGCGAGCCCGCGCGATTGCTGATTCACCGACGGACTGCCGGGCTTCATCCGGTAGCGATTGCCGATGACGAAATGGTCCTGCAGGTTCTCGCCAACGCCGGGCAGGGCAGAGACGACTTCAATGCCCTGATCCTTGAGCAGGTCTGGATGGCCGATGCCGGACAGTTCCAGAAGCTGCGGACTATTGATCGCGCCGCCGGCCAGGATCACCTCGACCCGGGCCCGCGCCGTGTGGGTCTGGCCGTTCTGGGTGTACTCAACGCCAATCGCGCGCTTGCCTTCGAACAGGACGCGCGCGGCCAGCGCTTTGGTTTCGATACTGAGGTTCGAGCGTTTCTTGGCCGGGTTGAGATAGGCAACGGCAGCGCTGCAGCGGCGGCCATTCTTCACCGTCAGCTGGTAGTAGGCGACGCCTTCCTGATCCTCGCCATTCACGTCGCGATGCGGCAGGCCCATCGCCTTGCCCGCTTCGATCACGGCGTCAGAGACCGGATGCTTTTCGGTCACGTCCGAGACGTTGAGCGGGCCGCCTTTGGCGTGGCCATCCATGCCTTCGCGTTCCTGGTGCTGACTGCGCAAGAAGTAAGGGTGCAGATCGTCATACGACCAGCCGCGCAAGCCGAGCTGGGCCCAGCCATCATAGTCCTGGCGCTGCCCGCGAATGTAGAGCAGGCCATTGATTGAGGACGACCCGCCCAGAACCTTGCCGCGCGGCCAGGTGTGGACGCGGTCATGCGTGCCCGGGTCAGGTTCGGTCTCATACAGCCAGTTGACCTTCGGATCCTTCAGCGTCTGGGCATAGCCGACCGGGATATGGATCATCATCGACGTATCCTTGCCGCCGGCCTCGAGCAGGAGAACCGTCGATTTGCCATCCTCGGTCAGGCGATTGGCGAGCACGCACCCGGCACTGCCGGCACCAACGATAATATAGTCGAACTCGGTCATTGCGGGGGTCTCCATATTCCGGCTTTGCGCTCTGTCGAATTCCAAAGATGACACAGGCGTCACGGTTTCAAAAGGGGCAACGCTGCGTCACGCTTGACGGGGTGGGGGCAAACCCGCTTCCTGTTGCCAGTTTAACAGACAGGAGAGCGCTATGAGCAGCCTCGGTGATTATAAGGAAATCAAGCTCGAGCAGGATGGCCCCATCGCCATTCTGACCTTGCATCGTCCGGAAAAAATGAATGCCTTCACTGGCAAGATGATGCAGGAAATGATCGACGCTTTCGACAAGACGGATGCGAATGACGAAATCCGCGCCGTGATCGTCACGGGTTCGGGCGAGCGGGCCTTCTGTGCCGGGGCCGACCTGTCACAAGGAGCGAAGACGTTCGATTATGAAAAGCGCGCTGATATGGGCGAGGCCGGGCGCACAGAGAAGATCGACATTCAGCGTGATGGCGGCGGTCGCGTCACCTTGCGGATCTTTGACAGCCTGAAGCCGGTGATTGGCGCGATCAATGGCGCCTCAGTCGGGATCGGCGTCACCATGCAGTTGCCAATGGATATTCGCATGGCCGCGGATACGGCCCGCTTCGGCTTCGTCTTCAATCGCCGCGGGATCAATCCGGAAGCCGCTTCCAGCTGGTTCCTGCCGCGCATTGTCGGCATCCAGCAGGCGCTCGAATGGTGCTATTCGGGTCGCGTCTTCCCAGCTGAAGAAGCGCTGAAAGGCGGGCTCGTCCATTCGCTTCACCCGCAGGCGGAGCTGCTCGATGCTGCCAAGGAGAAGGCGATGGAGATCGCACAGAATACCGCCGCGGTGTCGACCACGCTCACGCGTCATATGATGTGGCGCATGCTCGGCGCCAGCCATCCGATGGAAGCACATATTGTCGACAGCGCCGCGATCTATACGCGCGGCCAGACCGAAGACGCGAAAGAGGGCGTGATGAGCTTCCTCGAGAAGCGCGATCCGGTCTATCCGGTCAAAGTGTCGGACGGCATGCCTGGCTTCTTCCCATGGTGGGAAGATGAGGAGTTCGAGTGGATCGGCGACAAGTAAGCCGCGTCACCTGATATAAGCAGATCATTGGGGCCGGAGCAGGCAAATTTGCCATTCGCTGCGGCCCCGCTATCTTAGCGTGCATGAGTAGTACAAAAACACGATCAAAACGCGTATTGGAGACGCGCAAAGTCACGGGCGCAGCTGCGGTTTATTCTTTGCGGGATTGCCATTGCAAATGGCCCATTGGTGAACCTGGAACGGCCGGTTTCAGATTTTGCGGAAAGCCAAGCCTCGACGGCTCACCCTATTGCGAAGCCCATCAAATGATTGCGCTGCGAGCCTGACGGATCAGGTCACCGCTGCATCAAGCAGGAGATAAGTTGCCAGCCGCGGGCTGGCATTCTTGTTTGAGGCGTGCGTGTTTTCAAGCGCGTTGAGCGCATCGGATTCTTCCAGGGCGAGGAAGTCCCGCGCCAAAGTCATCAGCTCCAAATTGCCACGCAGACGCTGGCGCACGCGCTCGACCTGGCGGCCAGCATGTTGCGAGATGGCAGAGCGGCGCTGCTTGTCCCCTTTGCGGGCGGCAAACGCGATTTTCTTCTTATCCTTGGGACGGAAGATCTCGTTCAGACGAATGCCGGATTCCTGCAACTGCCCAAGCAGGGTCTCAGCCGTTTCTTCACGCGACAGCGTCGAGCGCTCATCGCGTTCCATATCGGCAATGATCTCGCTCAGCGAGTTGCCGGAGGTTGGGCCGAGCGGGGTGCTGGCGGTTTCCTCATCGCCGTCTTCGAACACGTCGACTTCGGTTGACGATAGCACGATCTCTGCATCGCCATTATGGCCATTGGCTTTAGGCGCCTCATCATCGTCTGAGAGCATGGCTTTGGCCATACGGTCGGCGCTGGCTTCGAACAGGTCTTCTTCAACCGCGCGGGAGGGCGACTGAACGACTTTTTGAGGTTCTGGCTCTTCGGCCTGTACTGGCTCAGGCGCCGGGCTTGGAGCGGCCTCGGCCACGGGCTTTTTCTTTGGCGCGACCCGGTCTTCCATGGACTGGGTCTTATCGAACAGAGCCTGGCTGGCGGTGCTGACCCGGCGCTCAGAGATATCCATCTCGGCGCGCGCAGCCATGCCTGCGGCGCGGACGGCAGCGGCGGCTTGCTGGCCCGCTTCTTTCAGATCGGCGAGCGCTCGGGCGGCAGATTCCGAAGCTTCAAAGGTTTGTTTGTGGATTTGCGAACTCGCATCCTTAGCGCCGTCGAGGGCGACCTTGACCGACTCCATCAGGCGGTCACCTGTGGTGCCAGCGGCGGCGGCGGCGAGCTCACCGGCGCGGGCGGCGGTCTCAACCGTCTTGCGCGACTGTTCGAGCTTTTCTTCCATGCGCGCGATCGCGAACAGGAGCGTTTCATTGCGTTCTCCAGCCTCAGCGGCCAGCGTATCCATGGCGGTGATCTTCTGCGCCAGGCTGCGCCCGGTTTGATCTAGGCTCGACAAACGACCCTGCAGGGCGTCTTCGGCGGCAGCAACTTCGCTGGCGGCCGCTTTGGCTGACGCGACCATCAGTTCGGCCTGTTCCGGGATTGCTTCATTGAGCAGATCGGTTTGTTCGCGCAAATCCTTGGCCAGCTGTTCCAGCCCTGTGCGTTCATTGCCGAGGCGCTCGGAGAGATCGCGGGCATTGTCGGCGCTGGCATAGGTGACGGATTCCAGCCGCTGACGCTCGTCGCCAATCTCGGCCGCCATGGCTTTCATCGCAGACAAGGCGTGGCCCATGGAGCGATCGACTTCAGCGCTCGCCTTGGACATTTCGTCGGCAAAGACTTTTGCATCCTTGGCCATGGATTCCGCTGGCAAAAGCAGCCGTGCGGCGGCTTCCAGAACAACCGCATTGGCAGCGGTCGAGCGGGCTTGCTCACGCGCCATCATGCCGGCGAGCACCAGCATCAATCCCGGCAGAATAATCGCAATCAACCCGGCAATGATCAGGGCAGGCTGTGCCTGTGCCAGTGTCTCGGGCCCAACCAAGGCGATTGTGCCGACAATGGCTGCGACCCACCAGAGGAAAGCCAGAGACAGTCCGCCCCAGGCGAGATGACCTGATGTTTTTTGAGCCGCTTCGAGCCGCGCGACGGCTTCAGCAGGCTGCATGTGCGGGGATTCAGATACTTCACTCATGATCGCTATTATTAACTTGACTGCGGCAAAAATGCGAGGGTTGGGCGCATTTCATCCTTGTCATACTTGCAAAGCCTGAACCAGCAGTGAACTCGGTGCCCTGTTTTTTGGGGTAAGTATCAGTGTTTAAACAGATAATATGACGGTTTTGATGCGCCAATCGAGGCTGTATCTGGCAAGATCTGAGCGTCATATCCGACCACTTTCGGCGCGTGTTTCGTGTGCTGCGCGTAAATTGGCGCAGCGTCTCACCTGTAAGGCGAGTCGGCTCAGGCGTCTGTGTCGGCGTCGTGTTTGGACTGAAAGCTCATTTGCAGCCCGCCTGGCCCTTCGAGCATATAGATCCGCTCGCCATGCGCATCCATAGGACCTTTGGGTGTGAGGCCATTGCTCCGCGCTCGTTCCGCGAAGGCATCAGCATCGTCGACCACGACCTGCAACATGGTCATGGCGAGAAAGCCGTCCATTTCCGGCCAGATCTCAACCCAGCTGGAATCGGCGGCCGGGAAGACGGCGCCCTGGAATGTCTCGCTCGTGCCCATATCGCGTTCCGGAAGGCCAAGACCGTCTGAGCCGAGAAACGCCGCAATGGCTTCGGCTTCCTTGGAGACCGTGCAATAGCGAATGCCGAGAACTTTCATGATCCGATCCTTTCTAAGGCCTGCCGAGGGCTGGAGCATAAGCTGCGCCAACCCAAGACGCGATCGCCCGTTCGGGTGAATTTCGCGAGTAACCCGGCTCTACCAGCTCTGGTCAATGGATTTTTGTTTGGGCATGAAAGACAGATGACGCGCTCCATCCTTATCTGGGCCGCCTTGCTGGCCGCAGCAGCTTTTGCCCTGCAATGGATCGAATATCAGTATCTCACCCGTGCGTTCACGACCGAGTTCTATATCGTCTTAATCGGAATTGCCTTTCTTGCGCTTGGTCTGTGGCTGGGGCGCGTGCTGACGCCGAGCCAGCGGGCGCCTGACTTCGCGTTGAATGAAGCGGCCCTGCAATCGCTCGGCATTACCAAGCGCGAATATGCAGTGCTTGAGCAGCTGGCGAGCGGTCAATCGAACAAACAGATCGCGTCCGCGCTGCACGTTTCGCCCAATACGGTCAAAACGCACATTTCGCGCTTGTATGAAAAGCTGGACGTCAGCCAGCGGGTGCAGGCGGTCCAGAAGGCAAAGGATTTGCAGCTGATTCCGTGAACGCAGATTCGCGAGCGGTGCGGGCGACAAGTCGAAGCCTTCGGCAATGCGATGAACAGTCTGACTAGTCGATCAAATATACTAGACGCGGTTAAACATAGTTCAACTTTAAGTAGTATACTCTGGACTTAAGCTGAGTAGAGTGGGTCCAGGTCAACATGTCAGAAACGTTCGAGCCGCAGGTCGCGGATACGCAAACCCCGAAGCACGCTTATGCGAAATCGTGGGATACGGCACAAACCGCTTTCAAACTCATTTCAGAGCATCGCACGTCGGCTGATCCGACGGCTTATGAAGTCTGGTACAATTACGCTGCGGGCCGAAAGCCCGAGCTTAAGGCTGCAGTTGATGCTGTGCTGGAGCAAAGCGGCGCGATCAGTGTCGCTGAGATGCAGCATCTGCACGCCGAATTCATCGCCGAAGACAGCCGTTCAGATGAAGACCTGGATACAATCAGCCGCGCCATTCGCGATGAAGTTGCCGGCGCCCAGTCGCTGGTGACTGACATCATCTCGAACACCGATGACTACGTCTCGTCCATGGACAAGGCGAAAAGCATGCTTCCGCCAAATGCGTCTCAAGAAGATCTTTCAGATGCGATTGGCGGCATCATCGAACAGACGGAAACATCGCGAGCCGCGGCTCAGAGCATTCAGGTGGCCTTGCAAAGCAAGCATGAGGAAATCACCCAGCTCAGCTCCAAGATCATCACGTTCAGAGAAAACCTGATGCGCGATAATCTGACGGAATTGGTCAATCAGCAGCGATTTGAAGCCCTGCTCGGCGAACACTCTGCCGATGCGCTGGCCAACGGTTATTCGCTGACCGTGCTCGCCGCGAGCATCAAGAATATTCCGGACCTGAATGAAAACGCCAATATGGATATTTCAGAGTTCATCCTGAAGTCATTCTCCGACATTGCGCGCCGTGTGGTTGGTGACCAGGGGGTTTGCGGCCGTTTCTCCAGCAGTTACTTCGGCATCCTGCTGCCTCGTGCAGCTTATGCGGAGGCTGGAAAAATCGCCAAAGCGATTATCGAGGAATTAGAGACGTTCAAGATCGTCAAAAAGCCGAGTGATCAGCTGGTGGGATATATTGAGGCTGCGTTTGGCGGCACGTCGCTTCGCGTCGGCTCCAGCGCGCGTGAACTCGTGGCGGAGGCTATGGCGCAGGCCCAGAGTGCCAGACAGTCTGACCGGAGCACGGTCAAGTTTGACCTCAAGCCTCAAGTCAGCGCGGAGGATGAACAGGCGCCAGATCTGGCTGCCAGCGCATAGCCTAACCCGGCGCACTCTGCGTCGCGCCTCCGACAAACTCGACCTGTGTTGCTTCACCTTTTAAGGTGACTGGCGCGTCATTCGCGAAAATCACCCGAATGGGCGATGGCTAGGGCAGGGGGTTCAGGTCAGGTTTTGCGCCATGATTTGAACCGCAGGAGGCAAACATGTTTCGGATTATGATCGTTTACGGCGCGATTGCAGGCGTCATCACTATTGCGCTGATGTCGCTGGACATGATGCTCGGCGATGGCACCGGGTCGCAGGTGCAGGGCTATCTGACCATGCTGGTGGTGTTGTCGCTCATCTTTGTCGGGATCAAACGCTACCGCGACAAGGAGCTGGGCGGCGTGATCAAGTTCCTGCCAGCCTTCGGGCTCGGCTTTGGCATCGCGGCGGTGGCCGGCGTGTTTTATGTCCTGTCCTGGGAAGCCAGTCTGCAACTCACCGATTTCGCCTGGATGGAAAACTATAAGCAAAGCGCGATTGAGGGCTATGAAGCCAAAGGTCTGACCGGCGACGCACTCGCCGAGAAAACTGAGGCGCTCGAGGCTATGATGGTGAATTACCGCAACCCGCTCATTCGCCTGCCCATCACCTTCCTGGAGATCTTCCCGGTCGGTCTGCTCGTAGCGCTGATCAGTGCCGCACTGCTGCGCAATCCAAAAGTGCTGCCCGCCAAGGCCTGACTCCCGATCACATTTTGCAGATTTCGCAGGCCCGCTCGCAGGAGGGGGCTTGCATTGTTGCGACTGCAATGGTTTTCCGGGGCCACGCAAGTTCGTTACACACAAGAAACGGACATGGTTCGATTGACAGAAGCAGGAATCGACCCATGTTCAGGCCGTTTGCCCGCTCGGCTGCGGTGGCGAACACGGCAAAAAGAGAGGATCAACCATGGCTGCGCTGGACACACACTCTAAAATCGACCTGATCGGCTTCAACCTGAAGATGCTGGCAAAGGGGCAAAAACGCTCGCTCCTGATCAGCGCCGGGGCGACGGAAGACAAGGAATATTTGCTGGAGGCCTGCCGCGATATGGCAGACGTCGGTGTCGGCGTTTATGCGACCCCAGGCACACACCGCTTCCTCGCCGAGAATGGCGTTGAGTCGATTGCTGCACGCAAGATTTCCAGCGAAGAAGAGCCAAACATCAAGACCCTGATCCAGGACGGGAAGATCGATTTCGTCGTCAATATCCTCACCGGCGATTCGACTTATGATGAAGCATCTGATGCCGCCAGCATCCGCTCTCTGTCCGTGAAGCATGGGATTCCTCTTTATACCGACCGTGCCGTGGCCAAGCAGACGATTGAGCAAGTCCTGTCTGACCTTCAGGAGGGGACCTATTCCTACGCCATTCGCAGCGATGATCGGCCGTGGGATCTGCGCCAGCGCTTCCTTGAACTGGTCCGCCAACGTGGCGGCTGGTCGAACCATCACGGCCATTTCGACAAGGCCTATCTGATCTCTCCTGAGAATCTGGCGCTCGGCTTTGCCGATATGGAAAAGAAGTGGGAACTCTACCGCCACCTGAAAGAGAACTATACGCACGAAGATCTGGTCGAGCGGATTTCACGCGCGCTTCAGACCGTCGTCGACCAAGGCTCTCAATATTGCCGAACCATGGTCGATGCGGACAGCATTATCGGCCTTAAGCCAATCCACGCGGCGGTCGAAGTGAAAGAGCGCTTCAAGGACAAGATCCGCTTCGAGATCGGTGTGCAGCCGCTGGAAGGCGTGCTCGACGAAGCTTCGAGGGAGCAATATGTCGAAGCCTGTAAGCTGGCTGATTTCTGCGGCGGCCTGCCATCGCGCGATCGTCCGCAGGAAGAAAAACACCTCGACATCGTCATGGAGACCGCCAAAGAGCTCAACAAGATGGTTGAGGTCCATGTCGACCAGGAAAACAACCCGTTCCAGCATGAGACCGAACTGCTCTGCCTGAAGACCATCGAGCATGGCATGCAGGGCCGCGTTTATGGCATCCACTCCATCTCGGTCTCGGCCAAGGATGAGAGCGAGCAGGACCGCATCGTGGCGCTCTGCAAGGAAGCCGATGTGGGCATCGTCATCTGTCCGTCCGCGGCGCTGTCGATGAAGCAGCTGCCAATGCAGGGCCCGCTGCACAATTCGATTGGCCCGTTCGTGAAGCTGAAAAATGCTGGCGTGCGCACCTATCTCGGCATCGACAATATCGCCGACCTGTTCATGCCGATCGTGGATGGTGACATGTGGACGGAAGTGCGGATGCTGATGGAAGCCTGCCGTCACTATGACCTCGACCAGATTGCAGATTGGGCCTCAGAGCCGCCTTTGCACATCCTGAACGAGCAGGCGGCGAAAGTCGCGGCGGAGTAATCCACCCTGCGGCCAGACGAAGCATTGGTTTGCGGCGTCAGCTCTGACATATAGAACTCTAAGAGGCGGACCGTGGTGGCCCGCCTTTTTGTTCAACGGTTCATGGGACGATCATGCTCGCTGAGATTGGACAAATCGCGCTGATCCTCGCGCTCTTCATCAGTGCGCTTCAGGCGTGGATGGGTTTGCATGGCGCACACATTGGCGATCGACGCGCCATGGTGTTTGCAGAGCGCGGCGCGATTGCGCAGGCTTTATTGTGCGTCCTTGCTTTTGCCTTGCTGGCGCATGCGTTCATGGTCTCGGATTTCAGTGTTCGCCTGGTGACGGCCAACTCGCACACCAGCAAACCGCTCATCTACAAGTTCAGCGGCACCTGGGGCAATCATGAAGGGTCTATGCTGCTCTGGGTGATGATCATGGCGCTGTTCGGCGCTGCCATGGTCTGGTTCGGCAAGACACTGCCGGCAGGTTTGCGGGCGCGGGCGATCGGGGTGCAGGGCCTCACCACATTGGGCTTTCTCGCCTTCCTGATTTTCAGCTCCAATCCGTTCACCCGCATGTCGCCGGTGCCGGATAACGGCGTTGGCTTGAACCCGCTGCTTCAGGATCCCGGCCTCGCGATCCATCCGCCCTTTCTTTATCTTGGCTATGTTGGCTTCTCGGTGGCCTTCTCGTTCGCCGTCGCGGCGCTGATCGAAGGCCGTGTTGATGCCATGTGGGCGCGCTGGGTGCGACCTTGGGTGCTGCTCGCCTGGAGCTTCCTGACCATTGGCATCGTGCTTGGCAGCGTCTGGGCTTACTATGAGCTCGGCTGGGGCGGCTGGTGGTTCTGGGACCCGGTTGAGAATGTCAGCTTCATGCCTTGGCTCGCCGGGACCGCTTTGTTGCATTCGACCCTAGTTGCGCAGGCACGGGGTAGTTTCATCCGCTGGACGCTGCTACTCGCTATCACCACGTTCTCGCTCAGCCTGGTTGGGACATTTATCGTCCGCTCGGGCGTGCTCACCAGCGTGCACGCCTTCGCGGTCGACCCGGGCTGCGGCATCTTCATTCTGGCGCTGCTGATCCTCGCCACTGGCGGCGCGCTGCTTACCTACGCCATTCGATCTGACAAGATTGCGCACGGCGCGAGCTTCGAGCTTGAAAGCCGCGAAAGCGGGCTGGTGCTCAACAATGTCCTGCTCGTCGTGTCCACGGCGACCGTATTTCTCGGCACCTTCTATCCGCTGGTGATTGACGCCATGACGGGCGACAAGATCACTGTGGGTCCGCCTTATTTCGAAGCGACGTTTGGCCCGATCATGGCCATTCTGATCGTCTTCATGGCGGTTGCCCCGCTGATGAAGTGGCGCGCCGATAGCTGGCGCCGGATCAAGAAGGTCCTGCTGATCATGGCCGCTGCCGCCGTACCGGTCTGGATCGCGGTGGCCCTGTTTGGAAAGTCGGTGCTCGGCGGGCTCGGGATTGCGCTCGCGATCTGGCTGCTGATCGGAACCGCCACCAATTACGGACGCAAGCTCCGGGTTGGGGAGAGCAAGAGCACGGTCGGGAACCTCATCAAACGCTTCGCGCTTCTGCCCGGGGCGGCGCATGGTTTTGCGCTGGCGCATCTTGGCCTCGCCGTGTCGACCATCGGGATCGTCTCCATGGGTGTCTGGGCCGACGAAGATGTGGACCGCCTGAAGCTGGGGGAGAGTATCTCGGTCGCCGGGTATGAGTTCCGCCTTGAAGATGTCCGACAGGCGCAGGGACCGAACTTCGTTTCCGAAACCGGCCATGTGGTGATTGAGCGTAATGGCCAACGGATCGGCGTGCTTAATCCAGAGCAGCGCATGTATCCGGTCGAACGCAACAATACGACCGAAGGCGCGATGGAAATCGGCGCCGCCCGGATTCTGTACGCCGCCAAAGGCGACGGCAATCCGCAAGAAGGCTGGGTGATCAGTGTCTATTATCATCCCATGGTGATCTGGATCTGGATTGGCGCCATGATGATGGCATTTGGCGGGTTCGCGTCCGTGGCCGATCGCCGTCATGCATTTTCGCGCCGAACAGCGCCTGCCGCGCAGCCGGTTCCGGCGGAGTAGCGCATGACCTGGTCCCGTTTCATTCCTGCTGGCGCCTTTGTTGTCCTGGTCGTTTTCCTCGGCATCGGCCTGACCCGCGACCCGAGCCTGATCCCGACTGAGATGATCGATCGCGACATGCCCGCGTTTGAGCTGACCGAGCTTTATGACGAGACTGAGCCCGTCACCGATCTCGACCTGATTGGCGCGCCAGCTTTGGTCAATGTGTTTGGCTCCTGGTGTGTGGCCTGCTTGCAAGAGCACCCAACCCTGATGCAGCTCAATCAGGATGATACGGTGCGCATTGTCGGCGTGAACTGGCGCGATACGCGTGAAGATGCCAAACGCTGGCTGCAGCGTCATGGCGATCCGTATGACACCATTATCTTCGATGGTGAGAGTGATCTGGCGATTGAAATCGGCGTCACTGGCGCGCCTGAAACCTTCATTCTCGATCGCATCGGTCGCATTCGCTACAAGCACATCGGTCCGATCACGTCAGATGTCTGGCGCGATACGATCCGTCCTGTTTTTGACGCCCTGGCCATGGAAGAGGTCACCGCGCCCAAGCCCGTCACTGACGACGAGCGCCCGCCCGCGAACGCCGGACTGACGGACATTGTGCTGACCGATGTCGATTTGATCGATGCCCGCACAGAGGACGTCTCGAAGACGCTGCGCTGCGTGGTCTGCCAGAACCAGTCAATCTACGACTCCAATGCGCCGCTGGCGCAGGATATGCGGCGTCTGGTGCGCAAGCGGGTGGTCGCTGGCGACAGTGATGACGAAGTGCGCGATTATCTGCGCTATCGCTATGGCGATTATGTTCTGATGAGCCCGCCGCTCCAGCTCAATACAATCCTGCTTTGGGGCGCGCCGCTCGGGCTGGTTCTGGTTGGCGGGATGTGGTTCCTGACGCGCCGACGCCAAGCGGTACCTGAGCCCGCAGCTCCGATCTCGGAAGCTGATCGTGCCCGGATCGCAGCGGCTCTGGCCGAGCAGGAGCGTGACGCATGATCTGGCTGATTCTGGTCCTACTGGCTGTGGTCATGGCGGCCTATCTGTTGCAACCGTTCTTCACCCCGCGCAGCCTGACGGGTGAGGAACAACTCGCGGAAGCCCGCGCTCAGCGCGCCGCAATCGATCTTGATGAGGCAGAAGGCCGGCTGTCAGCGGATGCCGCAAGCCAGGCGCGCGATGCGCTGGACCGGCGGGTATTGGCAGCGCTCGATTCCGGACAGGGTAAAGGCCTGACCCGCGATCTTCGCACCGCGGCTCTGTTCCTGGTCCCGGCCGTTCTCGTCCTCGGCGCTGCGAGCGTCTATGTCCGCATTGGCAGTCCGTCCTTCGAATACATCACCGTCGCCGAGTTCAGAGCCGCGCAAGCCGCCGAGCTGCCGCAATCTCTGGAAGAGCTGGTGATCGAACTGCGCAGCCGATTGGAGGCCGATGCCAATCCTCCCGCGGACGGCTACGTCCTGCTGGCGCGATCTTACTTGCGCCTGGGCGATGTCGAAGCCGGGCTCGAAGCTTACGAACGCGCCATTGCGATTTCGGACGAGGATCAACAGATCGTCGATGAACGCGACCGCGTAATTGAACGTCTGCGCAATCGTGTGACAGCTCCCGCCATCGATCCGGAGGCCGCAGCGCGAATCCAGGCGATGACCCCGGAAGAGCAGGCGGTTATGATCGAATCCATGGTCGAAGGGCTGGCTGTGCGTCTGGAAAACAACCCGGATGATGCCGAAGGTTGGGCGCGTCTGATTCAGGCGCGGCTGGTACTCGGTCAGCGTGACCAGGCAAGGCGTGACCTGGAAAGTGCGCAGGCCCAGTTCTCCGCGCAGCCTGAAACGCTGGCGCGCTTTGAACAATTAGCAAGCGAGCTCGCTGTCGCCGAGTGATCCCCCACATTTTAAATGACCGATCTGAATTCCTTGCACGGATCTGTTGACACCGCTGTCATTTCTCGCCTAGAGCTAAGGTAAGGACAAAAATATCTGTCCAGGGAGGAACAAAAATCATGTCATTGGACACCATCGATCTGGTGATTGTGGGCCTGTATGCGGTCGCACTCTTCGCCATTGCTATCTTTGTGTCCCGCGAACCGGCGGGCGAGCATAAAGACACAGAAGACTATTTTCTTGCTGGCAAGGCGCTGCCCTGGTGGGCGATTGGCGCCTCATTAATCGCCGCCAACATCTCGGCAGAACAGATTATCGGCCAGTCCGGTCAGGGGTTTGTCGTCGGGTTGGCGATCGCGGCCTATGAATGGCAGGCGGCAATCGTTCTGATCATCACCGCGGCATTCTTTTTGCCGATCTTCTTGAAACGCGAAATCTATACGATGCCGCAATTCCTGGAGACGCGCTTTGGCGACAGTGTCAAAGCCATCATGGCGGTGTTCTGGATCTTCCTGTTCACCGCGGTCAACCTGACCACAGTGCTGTATGGCGGCGCGCTCGCCATCAATGCGGTCACGGGGCTGGGCGTGTTCACAGGCATGTCGATGCTTGCCGGATTTGCGCTGCTTTACTCCCTTTATGGCGGGCTGAAAGCGGTCGCGATGACTGACATTATTCAGGTCGTGATCCTCATCCTAGGTGGCTTCGCGATTACCATCCTGGTGCTCGGAATGGTTGGCGGCGATGGCGGCGCCATGGGTGGCCTCTCGATCCTGATGAATGAGCTTCCAAGTCATTTCGAGATGATCCTGGATCGTGATCATCCGAACTTTGACGACCTGCCCGGGATCTGGACCCTGCTTGGCGGATTGTGGGTGCTGCACTTCTCGTACTGGGGATTCAACCAGTACATTATTCAGCGGGCGCTGGGCGCGGAGAGTCTCGCCGAAGCCCAGAAAGGTCTTGCCTTCGCTGCGCTGCTGAAATTCCTGATCCCGCTGATCGTCGTGATCCCGGGCATTGCTGCCCTCTGGCTCGCACAGAATGGTCTGCAAGGGCTCAGCGAGCAGGCCCTCTCGGAAAAGCCGGACAGCACCTATGGCGCGCTGATGGCGCTTATGCCGGTCGGTATTCGCGGGCTGATCTTCGCGGCTTTGATTGCCGCGATCGTGTCGTCGCTGGCGTCGATGATCAACTCGATCTCGACCATTTTCACGATGGACATTTATCGCGACTATTTCGTCAAAGATAAGGATGAAGGCCACTATGTGTGGGTTGGCCGCGGCACTGCGGCGACGGCGATGGTGATCGCGCTCTTCCTGGCCATTCCTTTGCTCGGCGGCGGGACCAGTATCTTCCAGACCATTCAGGAATATACCGGCTTTGTGGCGCCAGGCATTGTTGCGACTTTCGTGCTCGGCTTCTTCTGGAAGCGGGCCAATACAGCGGGCGCCTTTGCGCTGCTGATCTCGTCCGTGGTCCTGTCGCTACTCTTCTTCCTCGCCTCTGGCTCAGATGGTGGCGGCGTCGCAGGTGTGCTCGGGCCGATCTTTAATCCGGTCCTCGGACTGGCGGATTTCGATGTCACCAATATGCCATTCGTGGTCCGGATCTGGTTCATCTTCCTGATCTGCGTACTGGTCGGCGTTGTCGTATCACTGCTGACCGAGCCACCGCGTCCGGAGCAACCGGTTGATCTCAGCGATATCAGTTTCGCGACCACGACGACGTTCAAAGCCGCCGCCGCAGTCGCTATTCTGATCCTGATCGGGCTCTACGTCGCCTTCTGGTAGACCCGGAGCAGAGGAAATTGTCGGAGCGGTCTTCCACTTTTCCGTAAAAGATATATCTTTTGCGGAAGGAGGCCGCTTTGCCGCAAACACTGTTCGATAAGCTCTGGACCCGACACCGCGTCTGCGATGCCGGGGACGGCTATGATCTGATCGCGATCGATCGGATGCTGCTGCATGAGCGAACCGGCGGGGTTGCTCTGAAATCGCTGCAGGCGAATGGGCATGAGGTGCGTGACCCATCGCGCGTATTTGCGATTATGGATCACATCGTTTCTTTCCGTGCTGGCCGCGGCAGGGACGAAGCGCGAAGTCCTGGCGGGGAAGCTTTCATCACTGAAACCCGCGCCATGGCCCATGCAGCCGGCATTCACCTGATCGACACGGACAATCCCGGACAAGGGATCGTTCACGTGGTCGCGCCGGAGCAGGGCATCGCCTTGCCAGGTCTGTCTCTGGTCTGCCCGGACAGTCATACGTGTAGCCTGGGCGCGCTCGGCGCGCTCGCCTGGGGCATCGGCTCGAGCGAAGCAGAACATGCCATGGCGACGGGGGTCTTGCGCGTTCAGAAGCCTGAACAGATGCGCGTCCGCATTGATGGTGAGTTGCCGGCAGGCTGCACCGCCAAGGATATCGCGCTTTACCTGATTGCGCGTCACGGTGCAGGCGGTGGGCGGCGCTGCGCCATTGAGTTTTGCGGGAGCACAGTCGACGCGCTGGGCATCGAAGCGCGCCTCACCCTATGCAACATGGCGGTTGAGTTTGCCGCCTTTTGCGCCGTCATCGCGCCAGACGAGAAAGTGCTCGACTATGTCGCCGACCGAGCATTCGCGCCGCCAGCGAGCGCGGAGCTGACGGCGATGTGGACGGCGCTGGCAACTGATGATGACGCGCCATTTGCCTTCGAGATTGAAATCGACGCTTCGGACATTCGCCCGCAAATCAGCTGGGGCACCAGTCCGGAAGAAAGCGGCCCGCTAAATATGCAGGTGCCAGCTGACGCCCGACCGCAAGCGCTCGACTATATGGGACTGCAAGCCGGTCAGTCGTTGCTCGGGATGGAGATTGGCGGGGCTTTCATCGGCTCGTGCACGAATGGACGACTGTCTGATCTTCAGGCCGCAGCTGAGATTCTTGCGGGGCGGCGGGTTGCTGCGGGTGTCCGCGCGGTCTGCGTGCCGGGCTCGCAAGCCGTACGCCGCCAAGCCGAAGCGCTTGGGATCGATCAGGTGTTCAAGCAAGCCGGCTTCGAATGGGGCGAACCGGGTTGCGCGATGTGTTTTTATGCCGGCGGTGAAACCTTTGCACCGGGCACCCGCGTTGTGTCGTCGACCAATCGGAATTTTGAAGGACGGCAAGGTCCGGGCGTCCGCACGCATTTGACGAGCCCTGCCATCGTTGCCGCCTGCGCCGTCGCGGGCGAAATCTGCGCGCCGTCTGATTTGCCCGTGCTTGAAGCGGAGACCGTGTGATGCCGCAGCCTCTGAACCAACATACTGGAATTGCTGCCGCGATTATGCGCGACAATATCGATACCGATCAGATCATCCCATCGCGCGAGATGAAAACGGTCAGCCGGGACGGGCTCGGCGAAGGCCTGTTTGCGGGGTGGCGCTATACTGAACCCGGTGGCCGCGTTCCGGTGCCTGACTTCATTCTCAACCAGGCTGAGCAGCAAGGCACGAGCGTGCTGATCTCTGGCGAGAATTTTGGCTGTGGCTCTTCACGCGAGCATGCGGTCTGGGCGCTCGCGGAATATGGAATCCGCGTCATCATCGCCAAGAGTTTTGGCGAGATCTTCCACGGAAACTGTCTGCGCAATGGTGTTCTGCCGATCACGCTGCCAGCGGATGAGGTCGACACTTTGGCCGCGATTGAGACTGCAACCGTTTCAGTCGACCTGGAGAACCAGCTCGTCACGTGCGCGCAATTGCCAGACTGGCGCGCCGCGTTCGAAATTGGCGAATATCCCAAGCGGCTCCTGATCGAGGGGCTGGAGCCGATTGAGCTGACGCTGAAGGATAAGGACAAGATCGACGCATTCTTTGCGCGCGATGCGGCTCAGCGGCCCTGGCTTTATTCGGCGGCCTGAGGGGTTTTCGCTGCCGCCGCTTCGACCAGCCCGCGGTCGATCAGATCAGCGATCTCGTTTTCCGACAGACCGAGCGATTTCAGAACTTCCGTAGAATGCTGTCCTATCTCCGGCGGATTCAGGCTGAGACCAGGACGCTCGCCATCAACAGAAATCGGCATGGCAGGCAGCGCAATCTCGCCGCCATCGGGAATGGTCATCTCGAGCA
>JABSQB010000005.1 GCA_013214545.1 Henriciella sp. | reverse complement strand
TCATGCGCATTGGCCGCTCTGGCCGCAGCTTCAATGTCAGCCGCGTCGGCGCCGAGGCGTCCAAGCGCGATGTTAGAGGCGACCGTATCATCGAACAGCGCGGTGTCCTGTGACACCAGAGCGGTCGCCGCGCGGAGGCTGTTTGAATTGAGGTCACGGACATCATGCCCCTCAACCTTCACCTGTCCTGAAGTGGCATCGTACAGGCGCAGGATCAGATTGAAGATGGTCGACTTGCCGGCCCCGCTCGGCCCGACAATGGCGACGGTTTCGCCAGGTTCGGTCGCTAAGCTGAGGCCTTTCAGGGCTTCCGTTCCGTCCGGATAAGAGAAGTGGACATCATCAAAAGCGATCTGTCCTTTGGCGTCTGTGATGCTGATGGCGCCCGGTTTGTCTGACACCGTCGCTGGCGCTTCGATAATGTCATAGACCCGGTCTGCTGCGGCAGCGCCTTCCTGCGCGACGGCAGTGATGGAGCCAAGTGCGCGCACTTCCGGCGAGGCAATGCCGATCAGCGCTATGATTGCCAACAAGTCGCCGAGCGTGTTCGTGCCCGCTGCAATCCGATACGAGACAAAACCGAGCAAGGCCGCGATCGCGATGCCGCCAACCACTTCCAGCACCGGGTCTACTGCTGCGCGCTGGGACAAAACACGCAGAAACAGGCGCGAGCGTTCGGCGAACCCTGTCTTGCCGCGCTCCTTCTGATAGTCTTCCAGACCGAAGGCTTTGACCACGCGCGCCGATTGCAGCCCTTCCGACACCAGCGCGGTGACTTCACCAATCTGCTGCTGCGCTTTCTTCGAGCGCGCCCGGATCGAATTGCCGAGCACGATCACGGGGCCGAGGGCCAGCGGATAGACGACGAGGATAATCAGCGCAAGCTGCCAGTCGACAACGATGAGCACAGCGAGCACCCCGATAATCGTCACCACGCTCTTGGTGAAATTATTGGCAAAGCGCAGCGCCGCGTCTCGAATGGCGTTCACGTCGTTGATAAAGCGCGAAACGAAGCCGCCGGAATTGTCGCCGGAAACCCGTGCATAATCGCCATCGGTCAGCGCATCGAACTGCACGCTCTGGATCGAGACCAGGCCGCGCTGCACGCCAGTATTGTTGAGCATGTTCATGCCATACATGGACAGCGCCCGTACCGCCGTCAGCGCGATGATGGCGTAGATGCCGAGCCAGATCCAGTCGCCGCCATTGCCGAGCCCAACACGTCTCGAAGCGTCCTGCACATAGGCGCAGGCATCGCCGGTTCCGCCTTCCAGCTGGCATTGGATCGCATTGCCGACATAGGCCAGAACGCCCGCATAGCCGACGGCGCTGATCGAAGTGATCACGGCAAACAAGGTTCCGCCAATGAACCAATTGCGATGCGGCCAGAAATGCGTGCCCAGCAAGCGGGCCAGAGACCGTCGATTGCGCTCTTTGTCAGGGTTAGACGTGATGGTGGTCACCGGTTTCTGGGTCCAGCAGCTTATGCGCGTGCAGGATGAAGTAGCGCGTCTCGGCGCTGTCGACGGTCCGCTGCGCGGCGCCCTTCCAGGCGTCGTAAGCGTCCTTGTAGCTGGCGAACGCGCCAACAAAATCGATCTTGGATAGGTCTTCGAACTGGACGTCTGTTACGTCTTTCAGTTCGCCTCCGATGACTAGATGGAGGAGTTGTTTGCTGCTTGAAGTCTCGCCCATGGTCTGACGCTCCGTCGTGTGAGTCGGTTCATAGGGGCGTACGGTCCAGTTCGGATCTGGCAATCTGACGCCTTTGACTCGCGCTGATAACAGGGAATGCAGGGGCTTTCCAGCCGCAAGCAGACTTCTTTGTGCAGGTTCTCCGCGATTAAACAGATAGGGTTCGCCGAGATGGGTTGTCGCGACGCCACCCGCCTCTTCCACAAGAAGGCTTCCCGCAGCGAGGTCCCAGTCTGATTTGCGCCATAGCGTGAGCGCTGCGTCTGCTTTTCCAGCGGCGACCCAGCACATCCGAATCAAGGTCGCGTTCGGCTTCGGCTTGACCAGATCAACCGACGGCCAGGGCTCTGGCCAACCGGGGTGGGTCAGCATGCCATCATTGGTAATCAGGCGCGCGCCTTCTTCGCGGTTATACTCGGTGACGCGGATCGGCTTGCCATTCAGCGCCGCGCCGCCGCCGCGCACGGCTGTATAAGCTTCGCCCAGCATCGGGGCATTCACCGCAGCCGCGCGCGGCTGCCCGTGTTCGAGCACGCCGAGGCCAATGCACCAATACGGTTCCTGGCGCATGAAAGCGCGCGTGCCGTCGATCGGATCAACAATCCACACGCGGCTGGCGGTCAAGGTCTCATTGGCAAGCGCGGATTCTTCTGACAGCCAGCCATAATCAGGCCGCGCTGCCATCAGGCGTTCCTGGATTAATGCGTTGACGGCCAGGTCCGCCTCGGTCACCGGATTGCCTTTGGATTTATCCCAGAACCGAACGTCTGAGCGTTCGAAATAGTCAATCGCCAGCTGGCCAGCCTCATGGGCGACGGATCTCAAGATTTCGAGATCCTCTCGATCGAGATCACTCACCGGCAATCGACATATCCTCAATCAGCAGCGATGGCGCATCGCGTGATCCCCGGAACTCCAGATCAGACGCAGGAACCATCCTTGCGAACATGCCCGGCAGATCACCGGCAATGGTCACCTCAGAAACCGGATACTGGATTTCGCCGTTCTCGAACCAGAACCCAGCGACCCCAACCGAATAGTCGCCGGTATTTGGGTTGATGGACGGACCAAACATGTCAGCTACCAGCAAGCCCTTGCCGACGCCGCGCATCAGCTCTTCCTGGCTTTGTGTACCTGCTTCGATATAGGCGTTTGAGACCCCAACGCCGGGCGCAGAGCCAAACCCGCCGCTGGCATGGCCATTCGGCGTCAGGTCCAGTTGCTTGGCCGAAGCACCGTTCAGCAGCCAGCGTGTGAGGACGCCATCATCAATCAGTTTATTCACCGCGACGGGGCGCCCTTCCCCATCATGAGCGCGGCTGCCCATTCCGCGGACCCGGAAAGGATCATCGATCAGGTTCACGCCGTCTGCGAAAACCTTGTCGCCTAGCGAGTCCTTCAGGAAAGAAACACCGCGCGCGACGCTCGGACCACTGATCGCAGAGAGAAACGCGCCAATCAGGCTGCTGGCGACCCGTCGGTCATAGATCACTGCGCCCGTCTGCGTTTTGACTTTTCGAGATCCCAGACGCGCGACGGTTCGTTCGCCTGCAATCCGGCCGATCTCCTCAGCGGAAGGACGATCCTCGAGCCGCCGGACAGAGCGGCTCTCATAATCGCGCTCCATTGCGCCGCCTTGTTCGGCAACGGCTGCGAGGCCAAGTCCGGTCGAGCCGCTCGCGCGGTATGCCGAAAATCCATTGGTCGCTGCGACCCAGCGCTCGCTGGAGCTCCAGCCATTACCGCAGCTTGAGACTTGTTGAACACCTGGGACGGCCAGGGCCGCCGCTTCAGCAGCAATCGCGTCTTTCTCCAGAACATCTGAGGCAATCTCGCCATCGCCCGTCACATCAAGCTCGGGCAGATCACGGACTAATTCGTCTGGGGACGCGAGGCCGCAATAAGGGTCCTCGGGCACCACTTTGGCCATCGCGACACAGCGTTCTGCCAGCGCCATCAGCCCGGCTTCCGATACATCCGAGCCAGAGACCGATGCCTGTCGTTGTCCGAACAGACAGCGCAGAGAGACCCCTTGAGCTTCAGATCGCTCGATGCCTTCCAACTTGCCTTCGCGCACTTCGACGCTGACGCCATCTGAGCGGCCATATGAGGCGTCTGCGGCTGTGGCGCCGGCCTTTTGGCAGGTCTCGAGAAGTTTGGAGAGGATGGATTCCGGGGCAAGCTGGTCAGTCGTCATGCGCCCCATTTAGAGAGCGCCCTTCCGCTTGCCTAGCCCCTGTCTGCCGACATGAACTTGACGTCGCAGGGGATCAGACGCAAATCGCGCGGATGAGCGAGATTAAACCCATCCATATCATTGGCGGCGGCATGGCCGGATCCGAAGCCGCCTGGCAGGCCGCAAACATGGGCGTGCCCGTCATCCTGCACGAGATGCGCGGTGTCAAAGGCACTGAAGCGCACCAGACCGACAAGCTGGCGGAGCTGGTCTGCTCCAACTCTTTCCGCTCGGACGATCATGAGCTGAACGCAGTCGGCGTCCTGCATGAAGAAATGCGCCGCGCCAATGGCATCATCATTCCAACCGCCGACAAGCATCAGGTGCCCGCGGGCAGCGCGCTCGCCGTGGATCGCGAAGGGTTTGCCGAAGCGGTCACCGCAAAGCTGGAAGCGCATCCGCTGGTAACGATCGTACGCGAGGAGATTGCAGGTCTGCCCCCGGAAGACTGGGACAGCGTCATTATCGCGACTGGCCCGCTCACCTCAATTCCGCTGGCAGAAGCCATCCGCGCACATACCGGCGAAGAAGACCTCGCTTTCTTCGATGCGATCGCGCCGATTGTCTATCTCGACAGCATCGACATGGACAAAGCCTGGCGCCAGTCGCGCTATGACAAGCCGGGGCCACATGGCGACACCGCCGCTTACATCAACTGCGCCATGGATGAAGACCAATACAATGCCTTCATCGATGCCTTGATCGATGGTGAAAAAACCGAATTCAAAGACTGGGAAAAGGACACGCCCTATTTCGAAGGCTGCCTGCCAATTGAAGTGATGGCAGAACGCGGCCGCGAGACCCTGCGCTTTGGCCCAATGAAGCCTGTCGGGCTGACCAATCCGCATAATCCTGAGGTTAAAGCGCACGCGATCGTGCAGTTGCGCCAGGACAATGCGCTCGGAACGCTGTGGAACATGGTTGGATTTCAGACCAAGCTGAAATATGGCGCGCAGTCCGATATTTTCCGCGCCATTCCGGGTCTGGAGAATGCACAGTTTGCGCGGCTTGGCGGCATCCACCGCAACACGTTCCTGAACTCACCCAAACTGCTCGATCAGCGCCTGCGCCTGAAATCCATGCCACGCATTCGCTTTGCGGGTCAGGTGACGGGCGTGGAAGGCTATGTCGAGAGCGCGTCAATGGGGCTCCTGGCGGGCCGCTTTGCTGCCGCGGAGCGTCTTGGCAGAGACTTGTCCAACCCGCCAGAAACCACAGCGCTCGGGGCTCTCGTCAAGCATATCACAGGCGGTCACCTAGAGGGCAAAGCCAGCTTCCAGCCGATGAACATCAATTTCGGTCTGTTCCCCCCGGTCGATCCCTCAACGGTTCCGACCAAGGATCCTGAAACGGGCAAACGCCTGCGCGGCAAGGAGAAGGGCCGCGCCAAGAAGCGTCTGCAGGCAGCGCGCGCGCTCCAGGATGTGGATCACTGGTTGCAAGCGCAGTCCGAAGCCGTCCCGGCCTAGGCGAGACAGGCACGCAAACGATCAAAGACTGGCGACATTCCTGAGAGCGGTTAAAACCGCTGATATGAACATCGCGAACACGCCTGATCTATGGATGTCCCTGTTCCCGCGCCCGGCCGAGGATGATCACAAGTATCATCGCGGCCATACAGTCATCATGGGCGCCAATGCCTATACCGGCGCGACCCGTTTGGCCGCTGAAGCCTGTTCGCGCGTTGGCAGTGGCTTGGTGACCGTGCTCAGCCAGCTTCAGGCAGATGTCTATCGCGCGACTCTACCTGCGGACATCATGGTGCGCGCCGATACGCTGCGCGATATCAATCGTCCCACTACGCTTCTCGCCGGTCCGGGCGGCTGCGATGAAATCGCAGAGGAAGCGATCAGCGCCTCGGATCCCAACTTGGCGATCGTGCTTGATGCCGACGCCATCCGGCTCTGCGCTGAGCTGTCTCACCCGTTTCGTATCACTACGCCGCATTTCGCAGAGTTTGAGCGCTATTTCGGAAGCACTGGCGCAAGCCCCAGCAAGGCGGCGCAAGACGTTGCCAACGCTCAAGGTGTAACGGTCGTACTGAAAGGCCCAACCACCTGGATCGCCGCGCCAGACGGGCGACTTGCGGCAAGCCAACACGCTTCCCCCTATCTCGCCAAGGCCGGGACAGGCGATGTCCTGGCGGGCTTGATCGCTGGCCTCGCCGCGCAAGGCATGCCGGCCTTTGAAGCGGCCTGCGCTGGCGTCTGGCTACATGGAGACGCCAGTCTGCGCGTCGGCCCGGGCCTCATCCCGCAAGATCTGATCGCAGAGCTGCGCCCGGTGCTGAAAGACCGGCTAAGCTAGCTTGCCCGCAGTATTGCCGAACACACGGCCTATGTTCTGATAGTCTTCCTGAGGCTTCCAGCGCATCACGCCGCAAAAGCCGCAGGTCAGGAACAGCGTGATATCAGCAATTGAGAAACGATCCGCGGCGATCCAGTCCTTGCCTTCTAGATGCTGATCCAGGCGTTCGACGAACTTCCGGACGCTCTTCTCGGCTTTCTCTGCCGCTTCAGGCAGCTGTGGGTTCTCGAGCGGCGCCATGACCGGGTGGGCGTTGCGGAACCAGGTCGCGAATTGTGCCATCATCATGAACTCAACCCGGCGATCCCACATTTCGATCAAGCCCTTCTCCAGCGCGTCTGAGCCCATCAGGTTCGGTTCCGGAAACATATGCTCAAAGAAGCTACAAATGGCGCGGCTTTCAGTGATCGTCGTACCGTCGTCCAGGACCAGGACCGGGACCTGGGCGAACGGAGAGAGCTCACGATATTCAGGCTGTTTGTGTTCCCCTTTAATGATCGAGATCTCGACAATCTCGACGGCGTCCAGTTTGCCCTTGGCTTTCAGGAAGTTGTAGGTCCGTTCCGGATTGACTGCCTGCGGTGCGTGATAGAGCTTCATCGTTTCCTGCCTCTGTCTTAATTATTTGAACGTTTTTCGAATGCCGAGCGTCACATTGAGCGGCTCACCCGGGAAGTAGCGCTCATTGCCAAACGCGAAGTCGGCCCGGTCGGCATATGTCTCATCGGTGAGATTTCGAACAATGACAAACGCTTCGAGCGCTTCGCTGACGGCATAATTTCCACGCAGATTGGTAACCAGGTGGCCGGGATAATCCTGCGTATTGGCGGCGTTGGTGTAGTACTCGCCGACATAATCCGCTGACAGCTGAAAGCTGAGCTGATCGTTCGGCAGCCATGTCAGAGCCACGTTGGCCAGCCATTCCGGCGCTGTGTCGATTTGATTGCCGTCGCGAATGATCTCATTCCCGCCTTCGCCGATGCGATCGAACGTATAGGTCTGGTCTGACCAGCTGAGATTGCCGCCCAAAGTAAACTGGTCGCTGAGGATCCAATTGGCTGCGAATTCGATGCCCCGATGCCGCGTTGAGCCGTCCGTGACGTTCAAACCATCAGAATCCCGGAAGAAGAAATTGTCCTTGTCAGCGGTATACGCGGCAAGGTCGAAGACCAGGTCACCCCCGAACGAAACCCCTCGGAGTCCCAACTCAAAGCTATCCAGAGTTTCAACCTCTGCCTCTGCCGTGCCCTGGCGCGATTGCAGACGGTACAAATCGCTCGTCTGAGGGGCGCGGCTGCCGCGCGCGTAATTGGCGTAGAGGTCGATCGTGTCAGACAGCTCATAGACCAGTCCAAGCTTCGGCGTGATGAAATCGAAATCATCACTCCGGTCTGCCGGGACATTGAAGCGGCCATTTATGCCCACAGGCGCATCGGTATCATAATCATAGGCATGCACTTCGCCGCGCAGGCCGCCAAACAAAGTGAGCTTGTCAGACACGGCGAGATCAATCTCGCTCCACAGAGCGGCGACCTGCGTCTCGACCGTGTAGTCATAGTGGACGCCGACCGGGAAACGCGTGTCACCTGGGAAGAACCCAAACGGTTCAGGCTGGGTTTCTTCAAGATATCCGCTGGCCAGATCGATATCGAGCCCTGTGCGCCAGGTCAGCGTTTCGCTGACCTCGCGATCGAACCGGGTCATCAGGCCGACGGCGCTGTGTCCGTTCTCCTCAAACCCGCGATACGGCAAGAAGTGCTGTCGAAAATCCATGTATTGCGTGCGCACGAAGGGCGTGATCGAGAGCGTGCCGCCAAACTGCGAACGTTCCAGTCGGATCGCGCCGCGCGCTGCCCAGGCATCGCGATAAGCCAGCGGATCATCATTGGCCTTGGCGATGTCCCGGTCTTCATAAGCATCTGGTCCCTGAATGAAATCAGCGGTCTCTTGCTCGAGGTAATTGGCGGAGCCCCAAGCTGTAACATCCCAGCCGCGAAACACGGTTTCTACGACGCCCGACCCTTTGAGCTGGAACAGGCCCGTATCATCGCGCCAGCCAACATCTTTCTGCGCCGACAGCGAGGCCCGCCCCAGATAGCCCTGATCAAAGATCAGGTCGGTCTTGTAGCGCCCCAGCGACCCGTAAGAGGCATTGACTTGCCGAAGCGGCTCGCCGCTCGGATCTGCCAGGATCACATTGATCAGGCCATGCACCGCGTTCGAACCGTACTTTGCAGAGCCAGGTCCGCGTACGACTTCAATCGCCTCTGCGGTGTCATGGTGGGGCTCAAGCAGGCTGTTCACATTACCAAAGGCCGGTGAGCGCGTGGGGACGCCATTCTCCAGGATCAGGAAGCTCCCCTGCCCTGCGCCGCCGGTCAGAACCGGAGAGCGGATGGCGATCAAGTGTTCCTGACCCGAATTGGTGTGGATGTTCACGCCAGGCAACGTGTTGAGCAGCTCAGCCGGGTGATCGGCAGAAATCCGCTCCACAGTCTGCGCATCGACAATCGACACAGAGCCAGCGCCGAGGGGATTGCGGTCCCCGAAAGTCACGATCGTGGACAGCACTCTATTGGTTCGGCTCGGGCAGAATGGCGAAGTGTCTTCCGCGGTCATGCCGCGGGCTTCGAGACAGGCCACACGATCGGCTTCAACATCGCGCTCGGCCTCTTCATAGGCAAATTGCGCCATTGCGGGGCCGCTCAAAAACAGGCTGGCAGCCCCCAGCCAGAACATTCGTTTCATGAGGTGTACTTAACTCCCGAAGAACAAGGCTTGTGGTAGAGCCCCCACAACAGCTCCAGACAGGCAGGTTGCTAGCGTGCCTGCGACCAATGTCTTCCAGGCGAGCTCAAGGAACGTCGTCCGGCGCTGAGGTTCGATGATGGACAGACCGCCAATCAGGATGCCGATCGATCCGAAATTGGCAAAGCCGCAAATCGCGTGCGCCGTGATCATGCTGGAGCGCTGAGACAGACCCTCACCGCCCTCTCCCGCGAGTTGCAGGAAAGCGACGAACTCCGTCAAAACAGTCTTGATCCCGATCAGCGAACCAGACTGCGCTGCTTCCGACATGGGCACCCCAACCATGTACATGATGGGCGCGAAAATCCAGCCGAGCACCCGCTCGATGGAGAGCGGTTCGCCCATGACCTCCGGCAAGGCGCCAAGCCCGGCATTGACCAGAAACAGCAAGGCGAACGCAGCGATCAGCATTGTCACAATATTGGCGAGGATTTTCAGACCGTCAGATGCGCCTGTCGCGAAGGCGTCCATGGTTGATTCATATTCAAAATCCGGCTCATGCGCGCGCAGTTTCGAATCGACTGTTTCGGGTACCATCACAAGCGCCAGAGCAATTGCGGCCGGCGCTGCGATTAGGGACGCAGCCAAGAGCTGGCCCAGTGCATTCGGCAAAACGTCTTTCAGGAACACGCCATAGAGCACCAGCACGCTGCCTGCGACCGTAGCAAAGCCGGCGACCATGAGAATGAAGATCTCGGAGCGGGTCATACCTTTGAGGTAAGGTTTCACCAGGACCGGCGCTTCCGTCATGCCCATGAACACGTTGGCGGAAACAGCAAGCGATGTCGCACCGCCGAGGCCCATGCCTTTGCGGAATACGAACGCAAAGCCCTTGGTGACCCAACGCAGGATGTGCCAGTGCCATAGAATCGCCGACAGCGCGGCCACAACGATGATCAGCGGCAATAGGTGCACAGCGAAGATTGGGCCTGGCACGCCGGTCAGCTCTTCCCATCCGGCTTGCGTGCCGAAAGTCGGCCCGAAAACAAAAGCCGTACCATACGCCGTCGCTGCGATGAGATTATCGACGACAATATTGGCCGCGAACAGCGCCTCGCGAATGATCGGAATACCAAACAAGATCAACGCAAACGCAAATTGAATGGCTACCGCGCCGAGAACAATTTTCCACGGAAACGCCTTCTTGTTCTCCGACAAGCCCCAGGCAATCGCAAAAATCATCGCAATGCCTAGAAGCGCACGCGCATTGTCCCAGCCCCATTCCATCAGCAGTTCCTCACTTGGTCATTTCCCTGAGAAAGGACTAACCCGCTCAAACCGAGCGGGCCAGCCTTGTTGTCAGCAATGTGATTATCCCAGCTTGCAGACGCAGATCTTGTGGCCGTCTGGGTCGCGGAAATAGGCGCCATAGAAGGTCGGCATGCGTTGTCCTGGCTCGCCTTCGCTCGGGGCGCCAAGCTCCATCGCCTTGGCATACACGCGGTCGACCGTTTCCGTGTCGGCAACACCAAGCGCTGGCATCACACCATTCCCGCAAGTCGCCTCAGCCTCATCATAAGGTCCACCGATGGCCAACATGGGCTGGCCTGGCGCCGTGCCGTAGAAATGCATGCGGCCATTATCAAAGAAGCGTTTCGCGCCGAGCTCAGCGAGCACGGCGTCATAAAACGCGACCGCTCTGTCCGTGTCATTTGAACCGAGAGTGACATAAGCAAGCATGGGAGATCTCCTGTTTTCTTTACAGGGTTAGCCACCACGGCCCTCCGCCTGTGACAAGAGGTAACGCAGCGTCGACGCTTGACGTTTACGTCAGCGGATGGTGCAAGGCCTTCGCACTCGCACAATGCGCAAAAGATTCAGGAGACACACCCATGTCCATTCGTTTTGATGATCGCGTCGCTATTGTTACCGGCGCTGGCGGCGGTCTTGGTAAGCAGCACGCGCTGGAGCTCGCCCGTCGCGGCGCAAAAGTCGTGATCAACGACCTTGGCGGGGCCATGGATGGCTCTGGCGGCAATTCAGAGGCCGCGGAGGCGGTTGTCGCCGAGATCAAGGCCATGGGCGGCGAAGCCATCGCCAACGGCTCTTCTGTTGCCGATGATGCTGGCGTCAAGAAGATGATCGACGACACGATGAACGCCTTTGGTCGGATCGACATCATCATCGCCAATGCAGGCATCCTGCGCGACAAGTCCTTCTCCAAGATGACCACCGAGGACATCAACCTGGTACTCGATGTCCACTTGCGCGGCACGTTCAAGCCGGTGCACGCGGCCTGGAACATCATGAAAGAACAGAATTATGGCCGTATCGTTGTGACCACGTCATCTACGGGCCTGTACGGCAACTTTGGTCAGGCTAACTATGGCGCAGGTAAGCTCGGCGTTGTCGGAATGATGAACACGCTGAAGATTGAAGGCGCGAAAAATAACATCAAAATCAATACGATATGCCCGATCGCCGCAACGCGCATGACCGAAGGTCTGATGCCGCAGGCGATGCTCGACAATCTGAAACCGGAATATGTCACGCCGGGCGTTATGAACCTGGTCAAGGAAAATGCCCCAACCGGCATGATCCTATCAGCTGGCGCAGGGGCCTTCTCCATGGCGCAGATCGTTGAAACCAATGGCGCATTCGTCGGCCAGGGCGAGGCTCTGACCGCTGAAGCCGTCGCAGCGAAATGGGACGAAATCACGGATACATCTGTACAGACCCACTTCGATTCCGGCTCTGGCCACGGCGCAAACATCTTTGCCCGACTACAGGAAGCCGCAGCAAAGGCCTGATTTTCAGGCATTTCATTACAAAAAATACGAAACCGGCGGCGGCCTATGGCCTCGCCGGTTTTTCTTTTCTATGCTGTAATGGGAATAGGGTCTAAAGGGGAGTGCCCGATGCGTGGTCTTATCTTGTCTCTCAGCGCGGTGCTGCTGGCCGCCTGTGGCGGCGGCGACACTACCGAGCCAGAAGTCGCTGAACCGGAAATCGTCGAAAACATTGTCGAAGAAGCGATCCCGGTGATTGACCCAACCGGAGAGGCGTGCGGCGGCATTGCCGGACTGCAATGCCCAGCGGGCTATTATTGCCAGCAAGAGCCAGGACAGTGCCTTGAAATCATGGATGGCGCCGGCACCTGTCAGCCGCGCCCGGAAATGTGTACGCGTCAGTACGAACCAGTCTGTGGCTGTGACGGTCAAACCTATGGCAATGCTTGCGAAGCTGCAGCGGCAGGCGCGAGCGTGGCGATCGAAGGCGAGTGCGCGAGCCCCGACCTGCAATAAGACGCTAAAGGCGCTGAGACACCCCTTCAGAGAGCAGCGCCAAGCGATCCGGCATCTGCTCGTCTGAAACCTCCTTGGACTTGCTGACCGTGCGCAGGATTTGCGGCCCAGAACTGGTCTCGATCGGTGTCACCAGCAATCCGTCCTTGGCCAGCTGTTCGATCAGAACCGCCGGGATCGTTTTGACCGCTCCTGCCAGCAGAATTCGGTCATATGGCCCATGCTCCTGCATACCCGTCAGACCGTTGCCATGGCGGATCGTGACATTGTCGACTGCCAGCTCCTCCAAACGCTTGCGAGATTGCTCTACGAGGCGCTCATAGCGTTCTATGCCATAGACGTGACGGCTGATCTGACTGAGCAAGGCTGCGGTATAGCCAGAGCCCGATCCGATCAGCAGCACCCGCTCCTGTTTGCCGGGCGAAACGTGTAATGCCCGCAACAGTTTGGCGGTGACGATGGGGCGCGGAATGCTCTGCCCGCATGGGATGGGAAGCGCGCAGTCCTCGGCCACCATATTCGAGAGGTTCGGCGCTACAAACACCCCGCGGTCGACGGTTTCGAGCGCCGTCAGCACGCCATCATCTGTCACCCCTTGCCGGCGTAATGAAAGCACCAGTCGCGCGGCTCTAAGCGGGTCAGGAATCAGGTCGGCCATGTCTCACGCATCTCAGCGAGAAACGTGTCATGCGTCAAATCCACATGTAGCGGACTTACCGAAATGTAACCGTCATAGATCGCCCGCAAATCGGTGCCCTCGTCCGGATTTGAGAGTTTGCCGCGATATCCGATCCAGTAATACGCATTTCCGCGCAGATCTTCCCGGGCTTCTGTACGAATGATTCGTTCATCCCGCAGACCCTGGCTGGTGAAGCGGACACCGGAGACGTCTTCAGGATCGCGATCCGGAAAATTGATATTGATGATCAGATCGTTCGGCCAACCCTTCTCAATAATCGGCTGCAGCACGCGCGCGCCCCACACCATTGGGGTTTCCCAAGGGCAGGAATGCGGATTCTGAAAGCCTTTGGACTGGCTGAGCGCGATGCTGGGGACCCCATGCTGCATGCCGAACAAGGCGGCCGCAATCGTGCCTGAGAACGTCGTATCTTCGGCAATGTTCTGACCCGCATTGACCCCCGACAGGATCAGGTCCGGCCGCTCTGGCATCAACTCATCCAGAGCGAGCAGCACGCAGTCACTTGGTGTGCCATTGACGGCATAGCGCTGCGGCGCCGTCTCGCGAACACGGACAAACTCCGTCAGCGAGATCGCCCTGCCCTTGCCTGATTGCTCCAGCTCCGGCGCGACGATCCAGATATCGTCCGTCAATTGCCGGGCAATATGTTCCAGGACTTCCAGTCCCGGCGCATTGATGCCGTCATCATTGGTGAGCAGAATTCTCATTCTGAGGTCTCCATAAATGATAGTCCCAAATAGGCCGCTGCGCTCACAGCTGCGCCATAGACGGTCAGTGTCTCAACCGGCGCTGCGAAGGTGTAGAGCTCATGACCCGACAAAAGGAAATGCACGATTGCGTGTAGAATTGTCAGCCCGGACAAAATCCGCGCGCCGAGGCGCTTCCAGGAGGCAAAGAACGCGATCCAGAACACGCCGATGAACAACGGGATGTGCAACAAGACAAAAGCCTCGCGAGCTGCACCGTCTTCCATACCGCTTAGAATGGGAAGTAAACGCCACTCGGCATGCGTCATCGCATCCATTTCATGCACCGCGAACAGCGCCAAAGTGATGACAAGGCTCAGATTGAGCCAGGGCTTCACGAGATCACCTCTAGCCCGCCCATATAGGGGCGCAGCGCGTCCGGAACGGTGATCGATCCATCCTCATTCTGGTAAATCTCCAGCACGGCCACCAGGGTCCGCCCGACAGCGAGGCCGGAGCCGTTCAGCGTGTGGACGAATTCAGGTTTGGGCTTGGCATTGTCCTCGCTCGGCGCTGGTCGCCAGCGGGCGCTCATCCGGCGGGCCTGGAAGTCGCCGCAATAGGAACAGGAACTGATCTCGCGATAGGTATTCTGGCTCGGCAACCAGACTTCAAGATCATAAGTCTTGCGCGCCCCAAAGCCCATATCGCCCGTGCAAAGCAGCATTCGCCGATAAGGCAGATCGAGCGTTTCCAGAATGCCCTCGGCGCATTTCGTCATGCGCTCAAGTTCTTCGAGACCCTCTTCCTCGTCACGGACGATAGAGACCATCTCGACCTTATTGAACTGGTGCAAGCGGATCATGCCCTTGGTGTCACGTCCGGCGCTGCCCGCTTCGGAGCGGAAGCACGGCGTATGCCCGGTCATGCGGATCGGGAGCTTGTCAGCGTCGAGGATTTGCTCGCGGACAAGATTGGTCAGCGAAATCTCAGACGTCGCAATCAGCCAGTGGCCGTCAGTGGTCTGGAATGAGTCCTCACCAAATTTTGGCAGTTGCCCAGTGCCGATGAGGGCTTCTTCCCGCACCAGCAAAGGCGGATTGGTTTCTTCATACCCATTTTCGAGCGTCTGCTTGTCGAGCATGAAGCTCGCCAGCGCGCGTTCAAGTCGTGCCAGCTGACCGCGCAGCGCCACGAAGCGCGCGCCGCTCATAGCCGCGGCGGCTTCGAAGTCCATAAGCGGCTGACCAATCGCATTTTTCAGACCCGCGCCGAGATCGGCATGGTCTTGCACGTCATTTCGCCCGCCCTGTCGCTTGGTCGGGTCACCCCATTGGTGCTGCTCGACATTGCTGTCTTCATCTTCGCCTTCAGGGACATCCGGCATCGGGATATTCGGCGTGCCGTAGAGCAGATTGTCGAGTTCGGCGCGTGCAGCTGCTTCCTGCTCGCCAGCCGCCTCGATCACGTCCTTGGCGTCAGCGACTTCCTTGCGCAGCTGTTCAAACAGCGCGTCATCACCGCTCGCCTTGGCCTTGCCGATCTCTTTCGAGTTGGCGTTACGGGCGGCTTCGGCCTCCTGCTTGTCAGAAACAGCTTTGCGGACAGCGGCGTCATGATCGAGCATATGCGAAACCACGTCGCCCAGCCCCTTTTGCTTGCGCTCAAAGGCTGCGCGGAAGGCATCAGGATTGTCACGAATGGCGCGGATATCGAACATGAGCTCGCCTCATCTATTGTCGGGCTAGCGTTTAGGATGATGCGTCGAGGGCGTCCAGCACCCTCTTCGCCTACTTGTCTTTCACCTGCGGCGCGAGGCGGATGTGAAGCTCGCGTAGTTGTTCGTCACGAACGGGGCTCGGGGCCTGCATCATCAGGTCACGCGCTTGCTGGTTCATCGGGAATAGTGTCACGTCGCGAATGTTCTCAGCATCCGCGAGCAGCATCACCATACGGTCCACACCTGGAGCGATCCCGCCATGCGGCGGCGCGCCGTAGCGGAACGCGTTCAGCATGCCGCCAAACTCTGCTTCAACGACTTCCGGGCCATAGCCAGCCTTTTCAAACGCTTTCAGCATGATCTCCGGGCGGTGGTTCCGGATCGCGCCGGAGGACAGCTCAATGCCGTTACAGACGATATCGTACTGATAGGCCTTGATATCGAGTAGCTCTTCGTCGGTGCTCGCCGCTTCCAGCGCTTCGAGACCGCCTTGCGGCATCGAGAACGGGTTGTGGCTGAAATCGACTTTCTTGTTGTCTTCGTCCCACTCATACATCGGGAAGTCGACGATCCAGCAGAAGCGGAACACGCCCTGCTCAACCAGGTCGAGTTCTTCGCCGACTTTGATCCGCGCTGCGCCCGCCAGTTTGTAGGCGTCGCCCGGTTTGCCGGCTGAGAAGAAGATGCCGTCGCCATCGCCAAGCCCGGTATGTTCGAGGAAGGCTTTCAGGTGTTCAGCGTTAAAATTCTTGAGCACGGGGTCTTGCGACACCACAGCGCCGTCATCGCCCGCGCGGAGACGCGCATAGCCGAGGCCCGGCGCCTGCATTTCCTTCTTCGCCCACTTGTCCATGTCGTCGAAGAATTTGCGGGACTGAGTTTCGGTCGCTTTTGGCGCCGGAATGGCGACAACCTTGCCGCCGCCCTTGATGATCTTGGCGAAGATCGAGAAGCCCGTCTTGCTGTCATCCTCGAAGAATTCGGTGACATCGACCAGCTCGATCGGGTTGCGCAGGTCGGGCTTGTCAGAGCCGTATTTAGCCATGGCTTCGGCATAAGGAATGCGCGGGAACGGCCCTTCAGGTAGCGCCCGGCCCTTACCTTTCCAGTCTGCGAACTCCTCGAACACGCCATGCATGACTGGCTCAATTGCCTGGAACACGTCTTCTTGGGTAACAAAGCTCATCTCGATATCGAGCTGATAGAACTCGCCCGGCGAACGGTCGGCGCGGGCATCCTCATCGCGGAAACAGGCTGAAATCTGGAAATAGCGGTCAAATCCGGAGACCATCAGCAGCTGCTTGAACTGCTGTGGGGCCTGCGGCAGCGCGTAGAACTCCCCCGGATGCAATCTCGATGGCACCAGGAAGTCGCGTGCACCCTCAGGTGACGAGGCTGTCAGGATCGGTGTCTGATACTCAGTGAAGCCCTGCTCGACCATGCGGCGGCGGATCGAGGCGATAACTTCTGCGCGCAGGATCATGTTGGCGTGCAGTGTTTCGCGGCGCAGGTCGAGATAGCGGTGCTTGAGTCGGATATCTTCCGGATAGTCCGGCTCGCCAAACACGGGCAACGGCAATTCAGACGCTTCTGACTGGACGCTTGCTTCTTTCACGCGAACTTCGATCTCGCCGGTGTCGAGGTTTGGGTTCACCAGCTCAGAATCGCGGGCCAGCACTTCACCTTCAATCGTGATCACGCTCTCGGTCCGAAGACGTTCAACCACAGCAAAAGCGGGGAAGTCCGGATCGAAAACGCACTGCGTCAGGCCGTAATGGTCGCGCAGGTCAATAAACATCACCCCGCCATGGTCACGGCGGCGATGCAACCAGCCCGAGAGTTTAACGGTCTGACCGACATCAGATTGGCGAAGTTCACCGCAAGTGTGGCTGCGATAGGCGTGCATAATGCGCTCCGTTCGGGAGGAGAAATAAAGGCGGCTTTTGGCTCCGGACACGCCTGAAAGTCAAGGCCCCGGAGCACGTTGGAGTTAGATCGACCGGATTAACCTGTTTTTCAGCCCTCTCCGACAAGTTGTGGGCATGACGAATCAATCGCCGCAAACTGCGTTAAAACCGGCTCCTGAAACTGTGGATCGCGACCGCGCTCAGGGCTACGTGATCGAATGTAACGGCACCGAGGCCCGCATCTCCGCGCTCGCTGGGACAGGCGAGGATGCCGAGAATTATTGGGCCGTCGGCCAGCTGATCTCTATTCAGGTCGGCAAGAACCGGGTCGTCGGGCTGCTTTACCAGGTCGAGAATGGCGAAATAGGCTGGGACCAGCCCGACAAGCGACGCGTGACCCTGTACGTCGAGCTCTCTGGTGAAGTGCGGCAAGACGAGAAGCGCGGCGCGGTGTTTTCCGGCGGTATTTCGCAATATCCGCATGTTGGCGCGGTCGCGCATCGTATCCGCAAGCATGACCTGGTGACGATCTACAAATCGAGCGATCCATCCGCTGTTACCGTCGGTTCGTTGAGCCAGGCACCAGATATTCCGGCAGTGGTCTCGGTCGATGCCCTGCTGTCGCGACACTTCTCCGTGGTTGGAACGACCGGTACCGGTAAATCTACCGCGGTGACCCTGATCCTGCACCTGATTGCCAAGCATAAGCTCAATCAGCGCATCCTGATCCTCGACCCGCACAACGAATATACCAGCGCCTTCGGCTCGAAAGCCAATACGATTACCGCTGACACACTCGACCTGCCCTTCTGGCTGCTCAATCTGGAAGAGTTCCAGCAGGTGATCTTCCGCGGACGCGCCGGTTCTGATGAAGAAGTCGACGCCCTGCGCGAGTTCATTCCGAAAGCGAAAATTGTCTACAAGCACGGCCCGAACCAGGGTGTGCGTCGCAAATCCAGCAGCAGCTCTGCTTTCACCGCAGACACACCTGTGCCCTATCGCCTCGCCGACCTGCTGAAACTGCTCGAAGAAGAGATTGGCTCGCTTGATGGCGCGCTCCGCCGCCTGACCCTGCGCCGCTTGAAAGCCCGGATTGAAGCGGCGATCAACGATCCACGCTTTGCCTTCCTGTTTGGCTCCCACAACGCCACCGACCGGATCGAGGACGTGCTCGGCAACATTTACCGGGTGCCGATTGGCGGCAAGCCGATCACCGTGTTCCAGATGTCTGGCATCCCTTCCGAAGTCGTCAATTCTGTTGCGTCGGTTCTGTGCCGCATGGCTTTTGATATCGCTCTGGCAAGTAATTCCAAGGTCAAGACGCTGGTGGTCTGCGAAGAGGCGCACCGATACATCCCCGCGGACACAAATACCGGCTTCGCGCCGACTCGCGCCGCAATCGCACGGATCGCCAAGGAAGGCCGGAAGTATGGCGTTTCCCTCGCCATCATTACACAACGCCCGAACGAGCTTGATCCCACGATCCTGTCTCAGTGCAACACGATCTTCTCGCTGCGCCTCGGTAACGATGCCGACCAGGACGTGATGCGCAAAGCGATCGCCAACGGATCGCGCTCGACGCTCGCCTTCCTGTCCTCGCTCGCTGACCGCGAATGTATCGCCTTTGGTAGCGCGATTTCGACTCCAATGCGGATGCGGTTCCGCAATCTGGCAGCAAGCGCACGTCCGTCCAGTCAGAACGTCTCTGATGATAGCGGCACAGCGGCCGAAGCGCATACCAGCCTGACCGAGATCGTCGCCTCGCTGCGCGGTTCCAACGGTCACGACGACCACGATGAGTCGGAAGAATGGATCGTCAATGAAGATGCCGAAGCCTTCCCATCCGAGCTGTCCGTGCCGAAGCAGATCGCGGAACCGTCTGTAAAACCACGATCATTGCTGCGGCGAAAAACGGGCTAGACGCTGCATTTTGCAGATTCCCACTCGCAAAACCGCGCGGCTTGCTCTAGGGGCGGTGCAATGTCTGGTGACCCGCTTATTCCCATTACAGATCAGGACGAGCTTGCGGCAGCGTGCGAGCGACTGGCCCAGGGCAGCTTCCTGTGCGTCGACACAGAGTTTCATCGCGAAACCACATATTGGCCTGAGCTCTGCCTGATCCAGGCGTCTTGCGAAGACTATGAAGTGATGATCGACCCGATGTCGGATGATCTCGACATTGGGCCCTTCCTGCAATTACTGGCGGATCCGAGTCGACCAAAAGTCTTCCATGCGGCGCGGCAAGATCTCGAAATCTTCAATCGCCTGATCGGTCACCCCCCTGCCCCGGTTTTCGACACGCAGATCGCTGCAATGGCGCTGGGGATCGGCGACTCCGTCTCCTATGACAATCTGATCCAGCGCATTCTGAAACGCCGTATCGATAAATCCAGCCAATTCACGGACTGGAAGCGGCGCCCGTTGACTGAGAAACAGCTGGTCTACGCGCTCGGTGATGTCACCCATCTGCGTGACGCTTACACGAAGATGCTGCAATGGCTTAAGGATCAGGGCCGCCTCGAATGGGTCGAGGCCGAGATGGCAGATCTGACCGATCCGGCGCTCTATGACACATCGCCAGAAAATGCCTGGAAACGCCTGAAGCTTCGCAAGCCGAACAAGGATTACACGTCCGTGTTCGCCTCCGTCGCGGCCTGGCGGGAAGAAAAGGCGCAGACGCTGAACAAACCTCGGCGCCGGATCTTGAAAGACGATGCGATCCAGGAGATTGCCGGACAAAAACCGCAATCTGAGAAGGCCTTTGACCGCCTTCGCGCGGTTCCCAAAGGCTTTATCCGCTCGAAATACGCGGATGGATTGATGGATGCTATCCGCGTCGCGATTGATGACCCGGATACCTACGCGCCAAAGCTGCCAAAACGCCAACAGAACCCGGAAATGCCCGCGGGCGCTCCGGAAATGCTGAAAGTCCTGCTGAAAGCGGTTAGCGAAGACGCGAATGTGGTGCCGCGCTTAATCGCCAATTCTGCTGATGTTGAGAAACTGGCGCGCGGCGAGACTGGGTCCGAAATCGCGGCGATGAATGGCTGGCGCTACGAACTGTTCGGTAAGAAGGCGCTCGCCTTGCTGTCGGGTAAACTGGCGCTGTCCTTCCAGGATGGCGAAGTTCGGCTGTTCGAGCTCTAGCTTTATTCGACAATCAAACGCGGATGCAGCTTCATCAAGCCTGAGAGCTGCCCGAGACGCCGCTCAACCGTATCTGAAATAAGATCGCTGTAATTGCGGTCGACATGCATGCACAGCGCGCCGTCCGCCACTTTCAGGCGCGCGGTCGCGAGGATTGGACCTGAACGCCCCGAATAGACCCCAGCGAGCCGCATGGCGCAGCCCAGGATCTTGGCGCGGCGCTTATGGCTGAGCTTTAGCATCCCCGCATAGCCCGGCTCTTCGACAAATTTGAACGTATAACGAGATGCTGCCGCATAGGCCGCAAACAGGCGCTGTGCGTGCGAGAGGGCTGGCACCGGCGCGCGCAAAACTTGCTCATAGACAAGATTGGCACGGTGATCCGGGTGCATGCGGGCCCCGGCATCGGCCATCAGACAGACTGCCCGAAGTACGGCTTCAGACTGCTTGAACTGATCGGAAATTGGGAAAATGAAACTGAACAGTTCGCGACCGAACACCACGGACTCCTGCGATGATCTCAGGAAGAGCGGGACGGCCTCTAGCAGCCCGCTCGCGCCATCTGATTTGAGCCCCTCAGCCGCCACGCCATCGCGCAGACCAAAGGAAGAGATGACGGATTTGTCGGTGCCGAGCTGCTCCATCAATGTGTCCAGTAGGATCGCCGCATGTAACAGCGTGTCGTACCGGCGTTTCGAGACGCTCTGGAGCTGCTCACGCGTCAGTTTGTCGGAGGCCGCAAGATCGGCCGCATCAATGACATTCTGAACGTCGCGGCGCGTCATGGTGTAGCCGTGCGCGACACGGAGCGGATAATTGCGCAGCATCATGTGGACGGCGGCGACATTTCGCCAGGCCCCGCCTACTGCGTATAGCTTTCCGCCCTGATGCTCTGAGAAGAGATCGCTATTAGACAGAATTTTGCGAATGGCTTTGGCGCGCTTGTCCAGGGGCAGGTCTACATCTTTGCTGCGCGCCAATGGGCCGAGCAGAAACGTTTCGCCCAACGTGTCATCTTCGAGGGGCAGTAGTTCCATACTGGTCCCGCCAAGGTCTGCGACGAGGCCCTTAGGCTCGATAAAGCCTGTCCGCACCCCGCCCGCGGATAAACGTCCTTCGTCGGCGCCGGTCAAAACCTGGATCGAAACGCCGAGGATCTTCTCGGCGGCTTTCTTGAAGTCATCACCATCGATAGCTTCTCTAACCGCCGCGGTCGCAACGGCGCGTATGTTCGAGATCTTCAAGCTCGCCGTGATGGCGCGAAAGCGATGGAAGGTTTGCAGCGCGAGTTCTTTACCCGCAGGTGACAGGCGCCCCGTTTCCGCCAGGTCGCGGCCAAGACCCGCCATGGCCTTCTCGTTGAAATACGGGATCAGCGCCCCGCCAGCCTGTTCGTAAATCACCATGCGACACGAGTTTGACCCGATATCGATCACCGCAATTTTCTTGGCCGACCTCATTTCGATTTGCGTTCGCGTTTGCGCGGCGCCAGACGCGGCGGCTCACTCACAACAAGCGCCGATCCACGGCCGGAGAGGCTCGGATTATCCATGAAATACTTGTGCGCGCTGAACCCGCCATCAGGCTCACTCGCGGTGATCCGGGTATAGTTTCCATCAGCGCCCATTTCCCAGCTTTGCTCGTCATCATTCAGATTCGCAACCATAATCTGGTTCAGAACTTGTCGATGAACCGTCGGCACCTCAATCGGCACCAGCGCCTCAACCCGGCGTTTGAGATTGCGGTCCATCCAGTCGGCGGATGACATATAAACCTTGGCCTGTTCAGACGGCAGCGTGGCGCCATTGGCGAAACAGACAATCCGCGAGTGCTCGAGGAACCGTCCGACCAGGCTCTTGACCTGGATCGTTTCAGACAGTCCCGGCACGCCTGGCCGCAAGCAGCAAATGCCCCGCACCACGAGGCGGATCGGCACGCCCGCCTGACTGGCTTTGTACAGGGCGTCGATGACGTCCTTGTCGACGACAGAGTTCATCTTGGCCCAGATGCCTGAAGGTTTTCCGGCTTTAGCTGCACGCGCTTCGGCGTTGATCTGCTCGATCAGGAAACTCTCCATAGCAAATGGCGACATGACGAGCTTCTCGAGCTTCGGCCCCTCTTCCGGCGGATCTCTGTATGCGGTGATATAGTTGAACAACCGCCCGGCATCACGGCCCATCACCGGATCGGCGGTGAACAGCGCGAGGTCGGTATAAATCTTGGCCGTCACCGGGTGATAATTGCCTGTGCCGAAATGCGTATAGGTTCGCAGCTCCGCCCCTTCACGGCGCAGGATGAGCGATACCTTGGCGTGGGTTTTATAATCAATGAAGCCATAAACGACCTGCACACCCGCACGTTCCAGATCGCGGGCGAGGCGCAGATTGGTTTCCTCATCAAACCGGGCCTTGATTTCAACCAGCGCGGTGACGTTCTTGCCTTCTTCTGCAGCTTCGATCAGCGCGGAAACAATCGGCGAGTTCAGCGTCGTCCGGTACAGCGTCTGTTTAATCGCCACAACGTTCGGATCGCGGGCGGCCTGGCGGATGAACTGCACCACCACGTCGAAGGATTCATAAGGGTGATGAACCAGAATGTCCTTGGCGCGGATGGCTTCAAAACAGTCCCCGCCCATTTCCCGAATGCGCTCCGGGAAGCGGGCCTCGAACGATTTGAACAACAAATCCGGGCGATCATTCATGATCAGCCCGGACAAATCCTTCATCCCGAGCAGGCCATCCAGCAGCATGACATCGCGCGCTTCAGCGCCGATTTCCCGCGCCACGAAATCTCGCAGCGATTCCGGGCCATCTGAATCGATATGGATGCGAACGATCCGCCCCCGGCGGCGTTGTTTCAGCAGGATTTCAAACTCTGCGATCAGATCTTCGGCTTCTTCCTCGATCTCAATATCGCTGTCGCGGACGATGCGAAACACGCAATGCCCGTTGGCTTCAAAGCCGGGGAACAACAAATGCTGAAAATGCGCGATGACGCTTTCCAGTCGCACAAATCGCAACACCCCAGACTTCTTGTCCGGCAAACGGATGAACCGCGCAGAGAATGCCGGCATCGGCACCAGACCGACCATCGGCTCGCCTGTACTGCCTTTGACCGGATTGAGTTGGAACGCGACGGCGAAACCAAGATTGGGAATGAACGGGAATGGATGCGCCGGATCAACGGCTTGCGGGGTCAGGATCGGGAAAATGTGGCTCTCGAACCGATCCTCCAACCAGGTCATGTCCGAGCGCTTAATCTCGGACATGGCGAGAACTTCGATCTGTTCCTTTTTGAGTTCAGCGCGCAAGGATTTCCAACACGACTGCTGATCCTTCATCAGAGCCAGAACCGACGATTCAATTTCTTGAATCTGTTCGCCCGGCGTGCGCCCTTCGATGCTGAGCTTTTGAATACCGGCGCGCGCTTGTTCGCGCAGACCCGCATACCGGACCATGAAGAACTCATCGAGATTATTCGCCGAGATCGACAAAAAACGCAGACGCTCCAACAGCGGATGCGACTTGTTTTCCGCTTCCTCCAGGACCCGTTCATTGAATTTCAGCCAGGACAGTTCGCGATTGATGTATCGCTCGGAGGCGTCTTTCGGCGTTTTCACCCGGTTGGTCATAGGCCCTCACCCAGCTTGGTGGCTTAACTCTGCTCTTCTTCCAAAATCTCTCGCGCCAGCGGGATGGTCAGAGGACGCTCTCCGCTCGCACCAGCCAGGATTTCTGCAGAATGCTCGATGAGCGAGTAATCCAGCCCCAGTCGCGTGACAAGATAGTCTTCAACCGAATCCGGAAGTTCGAGGACAGAACGTGCAAAGGCGCGTTTTAGACGGGCCCTCATGAGCTCCTCATCCGGCGCCGGAATCTCGGCCAGAGGCGCCGCGTGCAAGCGCGAATTCAGATCCGGCGACTGGACGTGCCATGAGGCCGGGGCGCTGTGCGCCGCGAGCAATACGCGGTGCCCTGTTCTTTTGAAGGCGCTGAGCAACATCAACAACCCATCGGCGCGCTTGATCTGGTCGACATCGTCGATGACTACGTCTTTACGGGTCAGATCCTCGATCGCTTTCAAATTGAGTTTGCCAAACTCGTCTGCGGTCAAATAGGTCGCATCCCGTTCGCGCGCCCAGGCGCGGGCCAGCGTGGTGATCCCGCTCCCTTCGGAACCGATCAGACAGAATACGTGATACGGCCAGCGCTCAACGGTTCTGATCGCGGCGCAAACAGCCCGATTGGCCCCTGTGATCGACATGTCATCGAAGCTGAGACTGGCCTCCGGAAATTGCAGCGGGATCTGCCTCGAAGGCGGCATCGAGTACGCTCTCTGACCTATTGCCCGCCGCTAATCGCCGACGTCATGACCCAGCCGATTTCCTCGGCATTGATGACGACTCCGCGATCACGCAGGTCTGAGGTGAGCCGCTGTCCATCCCCGGCAAAGGCGAATGCGATGAAGGCCCCATCGGTGGAGATCGCGCGGGTCTGAAAGTTGGAGACGAGCGGCGACTGCACAAGCGCGCCGCGCAGTGTATTCCATTCGGTCAGCGACGTGTAACGGACCGTCGCTTCGATCAATGTCCGTGTCGTATCGCGAACAATCGAGGTGCGTTTCCAGTCTTCATTGAGTAATTCAGCCACCGCAGCAACGGCGCTGTCGAGTGTCGGCGCCCGCCGAGTCGTGCCGATGGTCCGCGGACCAGAAGCGGTGACAGAAACCAGATCGACAAGATATCCGCCTTGTCCTCCGCGCAGATTGGCAAACATGGCACGTTGCGCCCCGTAAAGGGAGATTTCATCGGTCAGGATCTGCCAATCAGTATCTGGCCGGTATCCCGAAGCGCCGCTCACAAGAAGCGGAACTAGGCTCTCTTTTGGCGGCTCTCCCCAGGCTCGGTTCCAGGCGAAATCCATTCCATTTGACGTCGTGGTGAACAAGACCGCTTTTGGACCGGTGCTGTCCGTAAACGGCAAGCCTACCTGCGTTAGCGCAAGGCGCAGCTGCGATGGATTATAGACCACGGCGAGGCTGCCCCGATAACGCCCTGCGCCAGCGACCTCTTCTTCGACATCAACAGCCGCTGCGATGCGATCGGCCAAAACCTGATCGATGATTAGATCCGTTGCTGCCGCGCGATCCTCAGGCAAGGTCAGGCGCTCAATCAGTCGCTGCGCCCCGATCAGCTTTGCCGTCGCAAAGGCCTTTTGCTGTGCTTCTGCGACCGTCGGCGCGCGTTCATCCACGGCAATGCCACGAATTGTATACACTTCCTGGCTTTGGCCATGAGCGCTTAAAATAGATGTAGAAACAAACGCGAAGGCGATCAGGATCAAGCGAATCATATGGCGGTCCTCTAAACTCCGAACTGTTCTAACAACAGTCTGGGCATGCGTGAACCGTCGAACCGCGCTGGTCAGCAGACAAAGCCCATGCTAACGCGCGCAGCCATGACGAAAAACGCATCTGATTCCCTTTCTTACCGCGACGCTGGTGTCGATATTGAGGCAGGCGATGAGCTGGTCAAAGCCATTGGCCCGCTCGCCAAAGCGACCCGTCGCGCCGGGGTTATGGGCGGTCTGGGCGGGTTCGGCGCGCTATTCGATCTTAAGAAAGAAGGCTGGCACGACCCGGTCCTGGTCTCCGGAACCGACGGGGTTGGCACTAAACTGATGCTCGCCTTTGAGACTGGCATTCACGACACTGTCGGCATCGATCTCGTCGCCATGTGCGCCAATGATGTGCTGGCGCAAGGTGCTGAGCCTCTGTTTTTCCTCGACTATTTTGCCACCGGCAAACTGGAACAGGGCATCGCAGAGAGCGTCATTTCCGGTATCGCAGAAGGCTGCAAACAGGCAGGGTGCGCGCTGATTGGCGGGGAGACCGCTGAAATGCCGGGCATGTACCCGCCTGGCCACTACGATCTCGCAGGATTCGTTGTCGGCGCCGTGGAACGCGCGGGAATGTTGCCGAAACTCGCAGAAATGACCAAAGGCGATGTCTTGATTGGCATTTCGTCGAGCGGGCCGCACTCAAATGGCTACTCGCTCATTCGAAAGGTCGTTGAACGCACAGGCCTGTCTTATGACGACGCAGCGCCGTTCTCGAATGAGGAAAGCCTCGGAAAAGCCCTGCTCACCCCGACGCGGCTTTATTCCAACGCCGCGTTGCCGCTGATCAAGTCGGGCAAGATCACAGGCCTCGCCCACGTTACGGGCGGCGGTCTGACCGAGAATACGCCGCGCATGTGCCCAGACCATCTCACGCCGCGAATCGATCGTGCAGCTTGGGGTGCCCCTCCGGTCTTCGACTGGCTTCAGCGCGAAGGCAATATCGCTGAAGACGAAATGCACCGCACCTTCAATATGGGTATAGGTCTGGTTTTCGCTGCCGCTGCTGATGAGGCCGATGCGGTCGTGGCGGAGCTGCGCGCCCTCGGCGAAACCCCTGTCATCATTGGCGACCTTGCAGAAAAATGACCCGGCTTCGCACGGCGATTCTGATTTCCGGCCGCGGCACCAATATGGAAGCGATCCTTCAGGCGGCGCAGACAGACGGCTATCCGGCTGAACCGGTACTCATTCTCTCCAATCGCCCGAATGCAAAAGGCCTCGAAACCGCCGCGAAGGTAGGTCTTGCCGCCGTGGCGGTTGATCACAAGCCGTTCGGGCAAGACCGGGAATCGTTCGAACGCGCGCTCCACGCGGTCTTGATCGAGCATGAGGTTGAGATGGTCGTGCTGGCGGGCTTTATGCGCATCCTGACGCCCTGGTTCGTGCAGCAATGGGAAGGTCGCATGATCAATATTCATCCCTCCCTGCTGCCCAAGTATCCCGGTCTGAACACCCACCAACGCGCGCTGGATGCAGGCGACGAGGAAGCCGGCTGTTCGGTCCACTGGGTCACGGAAGGTGTCGATGAAGGCGCGGTCATCGCCCAGGCGCGCGTCCCGATTCTCGACGGGGATACGGCAGACGATCTCGCGGCCCGCGTGCTTGGCGAAGAACACCAGCTCTATCCGCGCGCGACGGCGCTCGCAGCACGTGAGATCTTGTCAAAGAAAAAGCCGCTCCCGGTCTGAGAGCGGCTCGATCCATCAGAAATACTTGTTGCCTAGCCGACAATGTCCGCTTCGCTGAAGAATTGCGCGATTTCGATCGCTGCATTCTCGTCGCTGTCTGAGCCGTGGGCTGAGTTTTCGCCAATCGACTGCGCGAACAGCTTGCGGATGGTGCCGTCAGCGGCCTCGGCAGGATTGGTCGCGCCCATGACGTCTCTGTAGCGGGCGACGGCGTTTTCGCCTTCCAGAACCTGAACCACAACTGGGGCTGAGGTCATGAACTCAACCAGCTCACCAAAGAACGGGCGCTCTTTGTGGATGTCGTAAAAACGCTCAGCTTGCGCTTGCGTCATGTGGATGCGGCGCTGAGCAACAATGCGCAGACCACCCTCTTCAATCACTTTATTGATCGCACCGGTCAGATTGCGCGCAGTGGCGTCTGGCTTGATGATCGAAAAAGTACGCGTTCCAGCCATGTCAGGCTCCTGTAACTATCAAATAATCAGAACTTGGCGCGCCTATAGCGACGCAATCGAATGGCGGCAACAGCTGCATGCACAGTTACACCCATTCTTCATATCCGTTTGCAAGTCTGGTACCCTGATCCGGCATTACAGGAGACGATCATGGGCGGAACGCTACGAATGATGTTGGCCATCGCGGTGCTGATCGCCGCTGGATATGGCCTCTACTTCTTGTGGACGGGTGAGTTACCGGCGCATACGTTCAAAGTCGCGGGCAGCTATGGGGTTTTGATGCTCATCGTGCTCGTGATCACGCTGATCACAAAACCCGCTGGCGAGAAGCACTGATCATTCCTGGACCCAGGCGCGCGCCGGTCCAAGGAAGCCCATTTCAATCTCCCACGGTTCGGCCTCAGCCTGCTGGCGTAGCTGTTTCAGCAAGTCGGTTTCCCAAACAGCGCTCGCGTATTCGGCGGCGGTGCCGTCCAAATCATATCCATAGGTTCGAAACCGCGTAACCACTGGCGCAAAAAACGCGTCGGCGGCGGACCAGTCGCCGAACAGAAACGCGCCATCGCTCGCATAGCTCTTCCGACACGTCGTCCAAATGGTCAGGACGCGCTGGATCTCTGATTGCAGCGCCTCATCCATTTCCGGTGCTGGCGCACGGGTGCGAATATCGACGGGCATTCTCGATCGGATCTGCAGGAAGCCTGAATGCATTTCCGCCACTATGGAGCGTGCAAGCGCCCGTTTGCCTGAATCGATCGGCCAGACCCGTCCAGGTTCTGCCTGCTCGGCAATCCACTCGGTGATGGCCAGGCTGTCGCGAATCAATAGCTCGCCTGATTTCAGGACCGGTACGGTGTGAAACCCCGTCGTCTCGATCAAAGTCTCACGGGTTTCATCAAATCCGAGCGGCAGGATGGTTTCGGAAATCTCTAATCCAGAAGCGCGCGCGACAAGCGCCGCACGGATCGACCAGGACGAGTAATTCATGTTGCCAAGAATAAGCTCGATCATTGGCCCGCCTCCTTCCATCCGCGTCCCGCCTGCTGGAAGTAGCGCGCGGTCAGTCCGGCATCCTTCGCTGCTTTGAATTGTTCCCGCGCCTTCTGACGTGCGGCCTGATCGCCATCATCGAACATGACCATGCAGCGTTCGAAAGCGGCATCGGCGCGCATGTCGACGCCGTCCATTAGCAACACCACGGCCGCCTCATTAAGGTTCTCCGTTGCATCGCTGATCAGGATCGGTTGCTGCGCGGGCTCCAGGCCCTCCGCCTCGGCCTGGCCATGCGGCAGGAAGCTTTGGTCATCATAAGTCCAAAGCGCCTCATCCAGCGCCGCGCGGCGGGTGATGTCCGGACTGACCGCCAGGACTCGCCACCCGCGCTCAAGACACTTCTCAAGCAAAGGCCCAACCGCCCGTTCCAGCGTCGTGCGCTGCAAATGGTAGAACCACCATTCGGGCTTTTGGGCCTCACTCATGTTCTAGCCTTCGTAATTATCCGCAATCCAGCGATCGAGCAGACGCGGGCCAAAACCGCTGGCCCAGCTTGGATCAGTTGGGGCTTTTTCGCCTTCAACCCAGGCGACGCCGGCAATATCCAGATGCGCCCAGGTTTGCCCTTTATTGACGAAGCGCTGCAGGAATTGCGCAGCCGTAATCGATCCAGCGGCGCGGCCACCAATATTACGCATGTCTGCGAATTTTGACTTCAGCTGGCGATCATATTCAGGCCCCAGCGGCAGACGCCAGACCCGCTCGCCTTCGGCGAGACCCGCCGCGGTGAGCTGATCAGACAGCTTATCATCATTGGTGAACAGACCCGCATGGTGGTGACCGAGACCAATAACAATGGCGCCCGTCAAAGTCGCAAGGTCGACAATGGCGGTGGGCTTGTAATGCTCCTGCACATACCAGAGCACGTCGCAGAGCACGAGGCGGCCCTCAGCGTCCGTGTTCTGTACTTCAATCGTCTGACCCGAAGCCGATTTCAAAATATCGCCCGGGCGGATCGCATCGCCATCCGGCATATTCTCGACCAGGCCAACCAGGCCGACGACATTGGCTTTGGCCTTGCGTTTGGCGATCGCCAGCATGGCGCCAACAACCGCGGCAGATCCGCCCATATCGCCACGCATATCTTCCATCCCGGCACCTGGCTTGAGCGAGATGCCGCCTGTATCGAAACAGACGCCTTTGCCAACCAGCGCGACCGGCGCGTCGCCATCCTTGCCGCCATTCCAGCGCATGATTGCGAGCTTTGATTCTTTGACGCTGCCCTGCCCGACGCCGAGCATGGAATTCATGCCAAGCTTGGCCAGTTCTTTCTCGCCCAGGACCTCGATTTCGAGGCCGTGCTCGGCGAGCTCTTCGATCCGCGCGGCATAGCTTGCGGGGTAAAGGTCATTCGGCGGCAGATTGACGAGATCACGCGCCAGATAGGTGCCGTCTGCGCCAGCATCGAGGGGCTTGAATGCCGTCTTCGCGGTTTTGGTGTCTTCGGTGACCAGGTTCAGCGCGTTGAGGCTCGGCTTATCCTCGGTCTTTAGCTTGGTGCGGTATGTGTCGAAGCGATATGCCGCAAGCTTGGCGCCAAGCGCGGTGCGCGCAGCGTTGTCAGCGGCATCAATATGCAGGTCGAGGGATTTGAACCCGCTATTCGAGTGCGCTTTATAGGCACTCGCGCCAATGCGTTCCCAAGCGCGATCATCGCGCCCTTTGGCCTTTCCGCCTCCGATCAAGGCGGCGCGTTTAGCGCTGCTGCCTTTTGGCAGGACGACAAATGCTTGCTGACCGCTTTTGCCACTGAATCGACCTGAATTTGCGGCCTCATTTAGCAGCCCCCCTGTTTCGTCATCGAGCGCCTGAGCGGCCGCGGGCAATTTTCCACCCTCATCAACAATAAATCCGACGATTTCCGACTTAGAAGCGTCAGTGAATGTAATTTTCATGCAAGAACTCCATTTGAGGCGCAAAGTAAGCATCGACGCGCGCGGCGCAACTCGTTAGGCAGGAAAACAGACAGGAAAACGAACAAATTCAACTATGAACCGGGTTCAGCGTTATCTTTTTAACCGCGTCTTGCGGTCAGTGCTGATTATTGTCGGCGGTTTGACCGTGCTCGCCATCCTCGCGCAGGGCCTGTCACAGACTGATATCATCGTTGAGAATCGCCAGGGCGCGCTGACCTTCTTCAAGATCGTCGCGCTCGGCGTCCCGCAAATTGTCGCCCTGCTGACCCCGATGGCGATGTTCGTGGCCACCATCTGGGCGCTCAATCGCTTGCATCGCGACAGTGAAATCGTCGTCGCGCAAGCCGCGGGCATGACGCGTTGGCAAGTCGCATCGCCGATCATTCGCCTCGCCGTTCTTGGCGCGGTGATCCATCTCGGCGTCAATCTCTGGGTACAACCCTCTGCGCAGCGCGAAATGCGCACGACCGTTAATGAGGCCCGCGCCGATCTCGCCTCTTCGTTGGTCCGGCCCGGGCAATTCACAACGCCTGATGCCAATCTCACTGTGTTCGCCCGCGGTCAGCAAGGACCAGACCTGATTGGCGTGCAGATCGCCGAGCGCGTGGGCCAACCGGATGCGCGTGATTATCTCGCCGAGCGGGGGCGCTTCATTGAAGTCGACGGCCAACCGGCCATCATCATGTACAATGGTCAGATCCATCAGCTGGACCAGAATGGCGCGCTGAATATCCTCAACTTCGAGCAGTCGACGTTCGACCTGTCGCCCTTTGTAAATGAGGATCGAAAGCTCATCTATAAAGCGTCCGACCGCTATCTTCACGAGCTCTTATTCATTGACCGGTCCAGCTATAATGAACGCAGGAACGAGCTTGAATATCTCTCCGAGGCGAATTCGCGTCTGTCCTCGCCCTTGATCGGGATAGCGATGGCCATGCTTGCCATGCTCGCGGTCATGGGCGGCAATTTCAGCCGCAGGGGCTATTCGCGCCGGATCGTTCTCGCATCGTCCGGGGCCCTTCTTCTGATCATCATTCAGCTGTCCGTGCAGTCGAGCAGCGGCAGTGACCCGTCCCTCAATATTGCCCAATGGATCGTCCCCATCGCAGCGATCGGCATTCTCTCTTACATCCTGTTCAATCGCGGAGAGCGGATCAAAGGAGCACCGTCATCATGATGGGGTCCCGGATCCAGCGCTATATCTTCCTGCGATGCCTGTTTGCTTTGTCCCTGGTCATGGGCCTGTTCGCGATCACCATCATGCTGGTCGATATCGTTGAGCAGCTGCGGACCGTTGGCGAGAATGTTGAGCTGTCGCCGTGGGGCGCCGTGCAACTCTCTTTGATGAAACTGCCCGGCCTGCTCGAGGAAACCCTTGCCTTCGCCGTCCTCGTGGCTGCGATGATTGCTTACAACCAATTGTCCAAAAGCTCCGAGCTCTCGGTTATCCGCTCGATGGGTCAATCGGCCTGGCAGTTCCTCGCACCGGTCATCGTCATGGCCGCGGGCCTCGGCGTGTTCGCGATGGCGATACTGAACCCGATGGGCGCCTTACTGTCTGAGCGGTTTGAGGAAACTCGCGCCAATCTGCTTCAGGAAGGCGGACAAGTCGTAGACCGTGTCCGAACCGATGTCTGGCTAAGGCAAGGCAATGATGACAGCCAGATCGTTATTCACGCCGCCTCGGTCGACAGCACCGGTCAAATCTTCACCAATGTTCGTTTCCTTGAAGAGGGCCGTGTCTATGAAGGCGCACGCGCGACCAATCGCTTCCGTTTCATTCGCCGCATCGACGCCGAAACAGCGACCATTTCAGAAGGGTTCTGGCAGCTTTCGAACCTGGTTGAAAACACGCCTGGTGCAGCGCCGCTTCGTCTCGAAAGCCTGGCGATCGAAACCGACCTTGACCCCAACACGCTGCTTTCGCGCTTCACTTCACCCGACACAATCGGCTTCTGGAGCTTGCCCGGCTTTATCAGCCAGACCAATCGCGCCGGCCTCGATACGTCGCGCTTCTCTATGCGCTGGTTTGGCCTAACCTCTCTTCCGGTCTTGTACACCGCCATGGCTTTGATTGGCGCCATCGTGTGTTTGCGACTGTCTAGACTTGGCGGAACCAGCCGATTAATCGCGACCGGCGCGGGTGCGGCCGTGGCGCTCTTCTTTGTCACTCAGATCGCCTCGAGCTTTGGCTCATCTGGCGCCATTCCAGCTTTAATCGCAGCCTGGTCTCCGGCCCTTTGCGCCTTGTTCATTTCCCTCACAGTTCTCGCCTATCAGGAAGACGGCTAATTCGGTCGCGCTCTTGACAGAGGGCGCGGGCACAACCAGTTTCCGCCGCCTCGAAGCCCATTCAGGAGCCGCCCTCCCATGAAAGTTGTTGTTGTTGAGTCCCCCGCCAAAGCGAAGACAATCAACAAATATCTCGGCAGTGATTACAAAGTACTCGCCTCGTACGGGCACATCCGTGACTTGCCTTCAAAGGACGGATCGGTGGATCCGGACAATGATTTTGAGATGATCTGGCAGGCTGACTCAAAGAGTCAGGCACGCATCCGAGAGATCGCCGAAGCTGTCAAATCCGGTAGTAAACTGATCCTCGCAACCGACCCGGATCGTGAAGGTGAAGCGATTTCCTGGCACCTTCTTGATGCCCTGAAAAAACGCCGCGCGCTTAAGAAAGACACGCCGGTTGAGCGGGTCGTGTTCAATGCGATCACCAAGGCCGCCGTCACCAGCGCGATGGATAATCCGCGCGAAATCGATCAAGAACTGGTCGACGCCTATCTCGCCCGGCGCGCTTTGGATTATCTTGTAGGTTTCAATCTGTCGCCGGTGCTGTGGCGCAAACTGCCCGGCTCGCGCTCTGCCGGCCGGGTCCAGTCTGTCGCCTTGCGGATCGTCGTCGACCGCGAACTTGAAATCGAGAAGTTCAAACCGGAAGAATACTGGACCATCGGGGCCAAGTTGCGGGCGCCAGGGGGTACGGATTTCGAAGCCCGTCTGCACTCTCTGGACGGTAAGGCGCTCAAGAAATTCGACCTGCCAGATGCGGCTGCGGCTCAAACCGCGCTCGATAAGGTCAAGATTGGCGGTTATTCTGTCTCCAGCGTTGAAGCCAAACCGGTCAAACGCAATCCGCCGCCGCCCTTCATCACATCGACGCTGCAGCAGGATGCTTCGCGCCGACTTGGCTTCTCCGCCAAGCGCACCATGCAAGCCGCTCAGAAACTGTATGAAGAAGGCCGCATCACCTATATGCGGACCGACGGCGTCAACATGGCCGAAGAGGCCTATCACGCTGCCCGCGATCACATTCAATCCGACTATGGCGCCCAGTATCTGCCGGAGAAGCCGCGCCGGTACTCATCCAAGCAGAAGAACGCTCAGGAAGCCCACGAAGCGATCCGGCCGACCAATTTCAGCTTGCGCCCGGACGATTACAAACAGTCTGATGGCGACCTTTGGAAACTCTACGCCCTGATCTGGCGCCGCGCGGTTGCCTCTCAGATGGAGCCCGCCAAGTTTGAGCGCACGACCATCGACCTGCACAATAAAGACAAGTCAGCCATGCTGCGAGCGACGGGTCAGGTCCTGATCTTTGATGGCTTCATCAAGCTCTATACAGAGGGTCGCGACGATAGCGACAAGGATGAAGATGCCGAAGCGCGCCTGCCGAAGCTGAGCGAAGGCGAGCATGCCGATCTACTCGAAGCGAAATCCGAACAGCACTTCACCTCACCGCCACCGCGCTACACCGAGGCGAGCCTGGTCAAGCGGCTGGAAGAGCTCGGCATTGGCCGCCCTTCAACCTATGCGTCGACGCTCTCGACTCTGGTTGACCGCGATTATGTCCGCATCGAAAAGAAACAACTGATCCCAGAAGACAAGGGCATTCTGGTCACGTCCTTCCTGGAGAATTTCTTCCAGCGCTATGTTGAGTATGATTATACCGCCAATCTTGAAGAGAAGCTCGACGTCATTTCAGATGGCAAGCTCGACTGGAAAGCCTTTCTGCGCGAGTTCTGGACGCAGTTCACGGCAGCCATAGATGAGACAAAAGACCTCCGCGTCTCTGCGGTTCTGGATGTCCTCAATGAGGCGCTCGGTCATCATGTCTTCCCGCCGGTCGACGAGAATGGAAACATCAAAGAAAAGCCGCGCTTGTGCCCGCTCTGCAATGAAGGCGAGCTGAGCCTGAAGCTCGGCCGCCATGGCGCTTTCGTGGGCTGTTCAAACTATCCGGAATGCAAATTCACGCGCCCCTTCTCGACCCAGGAAGAGGCGGAGAATGCGATCAATCCAGACGGCGAGGAAATCACCACGCATCCGGAAACCGGCCAGCCGATCTTGCTCAAATCCGGGCGCTTTGGCCCGTATCTCGAAATGGGCATCGGCGAAGAGAAACCCAAACGCTCCAGCCTGCCCAAAGGGTGGTCTCCGCAGGAACTCGACCCGGAAAAGGCTCTGATGCTGATCAGCCTGCCGCGTGAGGTGGGCAAGCACCCTGAGGATGAGGAACCGATCCTGGCAAATCTCGGTCGATATGGTCCTTATGTGCAGCACCAGCGCACGTTCGCAAACCTGGCGAGTGTCGAAGAGATGTTCACGATTGGCCTGAACCGCGCCGTGTCGCTGATTGCCGACAAGCGCGCTGGCGGCGGTCGCGGCGGACGGGCCGCGCCAAAGGTCCTGAAAGATCTCGGCGCGCACCCAAGCAGCGGCGATCCGGTGCAGGTTCTGGATGGCCGTTATGGGCCGTACATCAAACACCAGAAAACCAATGCCACCCTGCCCAAGGACATGCAGCCCACCGAGGTGAACATCGATCAGGCGCTGGAAATCCTGGCAGCGAAAGAAGCCAAAGGCGGCAAGAAGAAGCGCGCGACGAAGAAAAAGAAGGCGCCGGCCAAGAAGTAGTCGGCGCGCTCTGGGGTTTCTCTTTTCGTCAGCTCTCAGCGTCCCCGCTTATCGTCCCCTCTATTCGGCGGGGCGACCGCCCGTTTCGACGCTGAGATAATCCGGAATGTCTGGCACGGGTCGTCCGGATAGCGGTAGCGGCGTATCGAGGCCTGGCACCCAGATGTATGGGGTCAGATACACGACGAGCTCCTCACGCGACTCAACCGCGCCTTGATCGCTCGTAAACATGTTCAGAAGCGGCACATGACGCAGCCACGGGAAGCCGGATTTATCGGTCAAGCGATAGCGAGAGTTGAGGCCGCCAATCACAATGGTTTGCCCCGAATCGACAATCATCGACGTTGTCGCCGTGCTGCGCTTCTTGGCGATAATGATGTCCCCCGCCGTCGCGGAGAGTCTTGAATCTTCGAGATTGATATCAATGCGAATGGACTGATCGGCCATGACAATTGGTGTGATCTGCATGGATATCCCGGCCGTGACCGAGTCGGTCGTGATGATGGAGGAATCATCGCCAGACGTGTCGACGCGAGCAAACTGATCATCGACGATCGCGATAACGGCAGATTCCGTACTGCGCGTCGCAACATAAGGCCGGGCCAGGATCTCAGCTGCATTTTGAGCCGCCAGAAACTCGATCGTCGCCGTAATCGCGGCAGAATTGGCTGCGAGATCTGAGAATGACGCAACAATATTGCCGCCCGTCTGGCCAGGCACCAGGGTCGAGAGATCGAACCTGCCTGACGCCCCATCTGTGAAACTGAGCGACAGCGATTTAACAGAAGACGTGTCGATATTCACCACCAGGGCCTCAATGATCACGTGAGCGACAGGGCGGTCTGCACGCCGGATAACGCTAACGGCTTCCGTGACGGCATCAGACGGACCGGCAACGAACACGGCGTTCAGCTCTGGCAAACTGCCAACGGTCAGCGCTTCGTCATCATAATCATATTCAGCGCTGAACAGGGCCGTGATCAGGTCCACCATATCTGCCGCGGCAATGTATCTGAGGACGACTTCCTGGCTGACGATCGTTCCTTCCTCCTCATCATCAGAAACGCTGGTCTCAGAGTCCGCAGACAAGAACTGATCCTCATAAAAGTTGAGCATCCCATCCTTCCAGACAGCCACCAGACCGGACCCGTCCAGCAGCACATTCAAGCCATCCGCCAGCGGACGGCGGGAAAAGCGCGCAGATACACGGCGATTGTAACGCAGCAGTTCGGTCCTGTATTCGACCAGTTCACTCTGCAGAATCCGTCCAATCACGCGGTTGAAATCCGCATGCACCAAATCCACCGACAAGACCGGCTGCTCGCCCTCTCCCAGCGACTCGACGCGGACCAGTTTCAGCGCGGCCTCTTCCTTTGCTTCGCGCGCCTCAGCGGCTGCGATCGATTGCGCCTGATAGGCTTCAATCAATGCAGCAGTCTCGCTGCCACTGGCGAAATCGGGGTCTGCGATGCACGAAGACAGGATCAGGCTGAAGCCACATGCACAGGCAAGGGATATTGTTCGAAGCCATCCATTCCAGGACCAGGTTTTATGGAGCATCATCTGGAGTGACGTCGCCTCTTCCCATTTGGACTGGCTCATTCCGATTGGCCAGAATCATCCGTTTGAAGGAGAGAGCGGCGGACCTAAGCGGGACCACTCTCCCGATGATCAATGCCGATCAAAATCCGCTGGAGCCGAGCTGTCCGCATTTATTGCCCAGGCTATCGATGGGCGTTCCGCCGCTGGTGGTCGGCACTTTATTCGATAAGGCCGAAACTTTCAGAGATTTCCACGTATTGTCCGTAGCTGTGCCTTTGACTTCTGCGATGACCTGGCAGCCGGGGGTCAGATAGATGTTCTTGTCTTTCTGATTCGCACTCTTGATCTTGAGCTTGAGCTTGTACGAACAACTGGCTGGGACAATGAATGTAACATATTGATTTAAATCAACATCTTCACCGATCTTCTTGCCAACACCCGAGCAACCTGAAGGCGCGTTGCTGGGTTGAGCCGTGTGCGCTTTCACCTCGACCCATTCGAGAATGTAACCCCCGCCATTTCCCATCACGATCACGCCGCAGGACGCGCCTTCGTCGTCACATGAGGAATGTGTATATCTCTCTACTTCGGTCGCTGCGTGCGCGACGCCTGAGAGGCCAGTCGCCATCATGGCCGCGCTGCCAAGACCCGCGGTGATTGTTGTTCGGAGCAATCGTCTCATAGCATTCCCTTCATATTCGATGGCGTGAGGCGTTCAGTTCTATCGAACGGCAAAATGCACTCGACTGTCATATCGGACAGTTTCAATCCGGCAGCTGCGGCGCACACTTCGCCACCTTCCTTTATGCTTCAGGAGGTAGAGATGAATCTGAAAGCTGTTTCAGCGGGTTTGATCCTGACCCTTGGTTTGGCGGCGACGGCCGACATCGCTCATGCCACGTCCTCGATATTCGAGTTGCGGATCACCAATTCAACCGATACCGACCTCACGTTTCGCTTGCACGACGGCAAATCAAAGCATGCCCGCCTGACCTATAATGGCAAGAGTGTCGACAGCCACAAAGTTAAGGCTGGAGCCTATGGTGTGGTCGGGGTTCAAGCTACGGGCAATAAATGCTCGCCGGATTGCGGCGCGTGCACGCCGACGCTGGGAAAAGTCTACGCCTATTACAAAGATGAGAATGGCGACGAACAGCGCAGCAATTATTACGAGGCGTCCGTCGAGTTCTCTCAGTATTGCGGCGTGGCGGCGGACAAACCCCTCGTCACCTATACCTCAAACTGGCATTTTGATCACGGAACCGGAAAAGGCACTGGCGCGTTCAACCATAGCCAGAACTCCTCACACAACTCTTACACCTCATCCAATCCTGCCAAAGGGCTCACCGTCGATGCGAAGTACATTTCGGGTCACGCAAACATCACCTACACGAACAAATAGGCTCTGTTGGCAAATGGGCTCAGCTGGCTTCCCGGACATCCGGTGGCGCCGGGGTACGACTGGACTGATACAATGACCGGCGTGGATCGCGCGGATCGAAGCCATACTCCAGCGCCGCCGCAACCACGGTCTGGATCGTCGTCGAGACGCCGAGCTTTTGTTTGGCATTATTGACGTGAAATCGCAGGGTGCGCTCGGAAATGCCGAGAATCGTGGCCGCTTCAGAAAGCGTCTTTCCGGCTGCTAGCCATTGCAGGCATTGGATTTCCCGTCGGGATAAATAGCTTTTGGCGACGTCGTTAGTATCGCTACCGATGCTGGTGAGTTCCGGCCGATGCAAACCCTGGTAAACGCAAGCGAACACAGAGAATGTGGTCTTGGCGGTTTCTACCGCATCTTTGGAGAGTCTTTTCTGGGTCTTGGCTTCAAGAACCAAAACGCGTTCGCGTTCCCGCGACAGCGGCAGGACGAAAAATTCGCGCCATTCACGCTCACCAAAGTCACGAATGATGTTCTTTTGGTATTGGGTCAGGAAGAAGGGTTTGGGCGCGTCGGCGCTCAATTGATACATCCCGTCTTGTTCAAGCCGCCAATTTTGTCGTTCAAGCGTGTTGGAGCGCGCCTGCTCGAGGCCAATTACCACAGATTCCTGCAGGAGATCATAAATCTCCGCCGCTTTGTCACCGAAACAGGACGAGAAATTGCTCCAGACAATAGAGCTGTTCTCGCGCATACTCATGTGACTGCCCGCAGCTGGCGTCCACTTCATGACCAGGTGCGGTAATCCAATTTTTGAAAAGGCCGCTGCTGTCTGATCCAACAAGTCCGCCAGGGAGCTGGTTCGATACAATCTGAGCAGTTCGGCGTTCAAACTCATCTGCGCAACTCCCAAGCGGGGCGAGCTAAACTCGCCAACCGATCTTCGGAAAATCTGATCCACGCCCCACTCTTAAATAGCGAGAATCAATCTCCCTTTTATTTACGCAGTATTTTGTCCCTTAAAACCACAATACAGATATTGGTTGATTCATTCTATAATTAAATCCTGCATTTTATCTATTTCTGATTGGATACTTATTTATCACTACCGACCGCTTCCATCCCGCAAACACTTTAGAAGATCTGTCTGGACAGCCCACCATGCTTCAGGATACGGCGCTTACATGTCGTCCGAGATATCCATACGCACCGCAAAACCAGATGATCTGCCGATCCTGCTGACCTTTGAACAAGGGATCATCACAGCAGAGCGCCCCTATGATCACATGCTGAAGCCTGATCCGATCAGCTATTATGACGTTGGCGCGCTGATCGAGGCTGAAGACGCAGAGGTCGCGGTCGCAGAGCTGGATGGCAAATTGATTGGCTCTGGCTACGCCAAGCGCAAGGCCTCTCGCCACTATCTCACCCCCGACGAGCATGCCTTTATCGGGTTCCTCTATGTCGATCCGGATCATCGCGGCAAAGGCGTCAATCAGCTCGTCCTCGATCATCTGTTTGCCTGGGCCAAGGACAACGATCTGCCGGAAGTGCATCTCACGGTTTATCCCGACAATGCGCCGGCTGTGCGCGCTTACGAGAAGGCGGGATTTGAGAACTACCTGCTCGAATTGCGGATCAATCTGGACGAGCAACAAAGCTCATTCCCAGAGACGCCGGTATTGTCACACCAAGCATAATGTCAAATAGGACAAGCCAAACCGCGCAACTTCCTGTATGGCGCGCGCCATGAGTTTTCCTGATCGACAAACCGTGTTGGACTTTCTGAAGGACAATCCGGACGCAACATCGAAACAAGACATTGCCCGCGGCCTCAAAGTGAAAGGCCGCGAACGGCAAACCCTGCGCGCTATCCTGAAAGAGCTGGAAGCTGACGGCACCCTGACAAAAACAGGCAAGCGCGCCTGGGCACGGTCGGACGTGCCGCCCCCGACCTCAGTCATCGTTTTCGAGCGCACTGATGATCACGGCGATCTGATCGCACGTGCGAGCGGCAAAGAGGGGCTATATGGCCCTGAGCTGATCTATGATGGCTATAGCGGCAAGTCGAAAGGGCCCGCCCCGGGTGTCGGTGATCGCGGCCTCGCCCGGATCAAGCAAAGCAATGGCGTCTGGTCTGCGCGGCTGATGAAACTGTTCGAGACGCGCGATGATGAGCGCCCGGTTACCGGAGTCTATCTTCGCACAGCACGCGGCGGACGGGTGAAACCCGCCAGCCGCAAGATCAAACACGAACTGCATGTGCGCGAAGCCGATATCAACGGCGCTGAAGACGGCGATCTCGTCATTGCCATGCCGATGCCTCAACGCGGCTATGGCCCAGTGCGCGCGCGCATCACTGAGATTATCGGTCGCCGAGAAGATCCACGGGCAGCGTCGCTGCTGGCCATCGCCGCGCATGACATTCCAACCGAGTTTCCGGCCCAAGTTGTTAAACAGGCGCAGTCTCACGTTCCGGTAGATGTGAAGCGAACCGACCTGCGCGAGACGCCCCTCATCACCATTGATCCCGCCGATGCGCGTGACCATGACGATGCTGTCTTTGCTGAACGTCTGGACGGTGGCTTCCGCGTGATTGTCGCGATCGCTGATGTTGCAGCCTATGTCACACCGGCCAGCGCGCTCGATGTAGAGGCGCTTAAACGCGGCAACTCAACCTATTTCCCGGATCGGGTGGTGCCGATGCTGCCGTTCGAACTGAGCGCCGATGCCTGTTCTTTGAAGGAAGCCCAGGACCGGCCCTGCATGGCGGTTGAAATCCGTTTCGATCAATCCGGCACCAAGCGCTCACACAAGTTCATGCGCGCCACGATGCGCTCTGCCGGAGCCTTGTCCTATGAAGAGGCGCAGCAGGCGATTGATGGACAACCGAGCGAGCGCGCGAGCAAATTGCTCGAACCCGTGTTGCGGCCGCTGTGGGAGGCTTACGCTGCGCTCAGCAAAGCCCGCGAACGCCGCGGCCCTTTGGAGTTGGATCTACCTGAGCGCAAGGTCGAGATCGCAGAAGATGGCACGGTGGCAGGGATCCGGGCAAAAGCCCGCTTCGATGCGCATAAGCTGATCGAAGAGCTGATGATCCAGGCCAATGTCTGCGCCGCGGAAGAGCTGGAAAAGCGTGGCAGCCCCCTGCTCTACCGCGTCCATGATGCGCCGTCCGATGCCAAGATCGCCGCGCTGACCGAGTTCTTGAAGACGCTGGATATTGACTGGCCCCTCAGCGAGCGCACGCAAACCAAGCGGTTCAATCGATTGCTCCTCGACTTTGAAGAAACAGAGCACTCAGAAGCCGTGTCTGAGATCGTCCTCCGCACGCAAAGCCAAGCCATCTACAGTCCCGAGAATATCGGGCACTTCGGCCTCAACCTGAAGAAGTATGCGCATTTCACCAGCCCGATCCGACGGTATAGCGATCTCATCGTTCATCGCGCCTTGATCCAGTCGCTGGGCTTCGGACCCGAGGGCCTGACGGAGAAGCAGGCCGCGCAACTCGATGAGACCGCTCAGCACCTGGTCCAGACCGAGCGCCGATCCATGGCCGCAGAGCGCGAAGCCACCGATCGCTATCTCGCCCTCTTCCTCGCCGACCGCGTGGGCGCGGAGTTTTCAGGTCGGATCACCGGCGTCACTGCGTCGGGGCTGTTTGTCCGCCTTGATGAGACGGGCGCCGACGGGTTTTGCCCCGCATCGCGCATCTCGCACGAATACTGGCGCTACAATGAACATGCCCAGGCCCTCGTTGGCGAAGACTCAGGCAAACGCTATGAGCTCGGCCAGTCCGTGGAAGTCAGATTGGCTGAAGTGACGCCGCTCGAGGGCGGTCTGCTGCTGGAGCTCTTATCCGATCCGAAACCGCGCCGTCCCGGAGAGAAACTGCAGCCGCGGACGCGGGGGAAGCGCTATGATCGCCGCAAAGGCTCTGGCAAAGTCAGCCGCGGCAAAGGAAAGCCCGGCGGCAGAGGCAAGAAAAAGCGATGAGCAAACCCGATCTTGGAAATGCCTATGATCGAGAGGATGCGGCAGAAGTTATCGTCACCGATCGCCCAAGTCCGCGCCCGCGTGATGCCGCGACGCTGATCCTGGTCCGCCGTGATCAGGCGCAGCCGCGGGTTCTGATGGGCAAGCGCTCCGGCCGGCATGATTTCATGCCCGATAAATACGTGTTCCCCGGCGGACGGGTCGATCCACAGGATGGACGCGCGCATAGCTATCGGGAACTTGCTGCTGCTGAAGAAGCGCGGCTGCGGTTTCAATCCAAACGCATTCCGCGGGCCTTTGCATTGACGGCCATCCGGGAAACCTTTGAAGAAACCGGACTTCTGCTTGGTCAGTCTGCCGAAATGCCGACCAAGGCGCCAGCCGGCTGGGAGCCGCTCTACGCCATGGATATTGCGCCGAACCTGGAACATTTACGCTTTATTGGCCGCGCGGTGACCCCGCCTTACCGGCCAAAGCGGTTTGATGCCCGCTTCTTCATGGCCGAAGCTGAAAAAGTCTTGATCGACGACCGTCCCCCGCTGGACGGCGCCGAACTGCACGATCTGCAATGGGTTACTTTGGACGACGCCATGGCGCTCGATCTGCCCAATGTGACCCGCTTCATGCTAGGGGAAATCAAGGAAAGACTGGCCGGAAAAGACGATCTCGGCCCACCATTCCTGCGCTGGACCCGTAGCGGGCACTCTGCGGACAGAATTTGATGCGTCCGCGTGGTTGACTTCCGTCTCACAACCCATCATTAGACGCGTTTTCGAGATTCAGCCCTTAACAAAAGGCGCACCGTCATGGCCAAACCGGCAACGATCAAAATTCGCCTGAATTCAACTGCAGGCACAGGCTTCTTCTACGTTACGAAGAAGAACCCACGCAACATGACCGAGAAAATGGTCAAGCGGAAGTACGACCCGATTGCGAAAAAGCATGTCGAGTTCAAAGAAGGCAAGATCAAGTAAGATCGGACTTCGATACCGAACAATAAAACCGGGCCGAGCGCCCGGTTTTTTTATGCCGCGAGTTTCTCAATCCGATTGCGGCCATTCTCCTTGGCCTTGTAGAGCGCCTGGTCGGCCCGGTGCAGCAGGTCTGCAAGCAGAGCGTCCTCGCCGTAATGCGTGGCGACGCCAGCGCTGACGGTCACCCGGATCTCTTCATTCTTGCGCTCAACCAGGAAGGGTTCGTTGGCGATCGCATGCCGGATCCGTTCGGCCCCGATATAAGCGAGATCGCCAGGCGTTTCAGGCATAATCACCAGAAACTCTTCCCCGCCCGGCCGGCAGGCAATGTCCTTCGGGCGGATATTCGTGCGCAGACGCTCAGAAAACTCCTGCAGCACCAGGTCCCCCGCCTCGTGGCCATGCACATCATTGACGGTTTTGAAGTGATCAATATCGAAAGCGACGACTGAAACCGGTTTACCGTCGACTGAAGAACGCTGCATCCAGAGCTGCAGCCGCTCCAGCATGTAGCGGCGATTATAGAGCCCCGTCAGTTGATCAATGACCGAGAGTTCCAGCCCGGTATCAACGCGTTTGCGCAAGATCTGAATGTAGCGCTTGCGTCTGACTTGTGTCGCGACGCGCGCCTGTAATTCCTGCAGATCCAGAGGGGTTTGAATCACGTCTGACGCGCCAATACGCAGGCCTTCTGCGGCACGCTGTTCGTCCTTCTCATCGCACGTGACGATGATGGCGAAGTCTCGCGCCTCACGCAGGGATCGCATCTGCGCGCAGAGTTTCAGCGCGTCATGACGCTGTCCGGACAATGCCAGAATGATTAAATCGAGTTCCTTGAACTTGATCCCGCCTTTTTGCGCATCGATCCAGGTTTCTGCCTCGTGCCCGACTTTATGCAACGCCTCTGCAACCCGGCGGGCTTCCTGATTATTCTGATCAACGACGAGCACGCTCGCTGGTTTGGACAGCGTGCTCATCTCGTGCTCGGTAAAATTTGCTGTGTGAGGATTGGCGGCCTCACGGGTGCGCAATTCATCGGCAACAGCATTGTATCGCGACAGCGCTTCGAGGCGCGCAAATAGTGCGAAATCATCGACAGGCTTGGACAGAAAATCATCTGCCCCGGCTTCCAGCCCTCGCAAACGATCGTCACCGTCCGTCAGAGCGGTCAGCATCACGATCGGAATGTGGCGCGTCGCGATATTGGATTTCAGCTGTCGGCAAACCTCATAGCCATCCATACCCGGCATCATCACATCGAGCAGAATGATGTCGGGCTGCTGATGGATCGCGCTGGAGATCGCATGCTCTCCGGTGTGCGAAAGCATTACAGTGTAATAGCGTGCTTCCAGCTTGGCCTTCATGACCCGCCGGTTGGCCTCGATATCATCGACGACCAGGACCCGGGCGGTCATGACGCTTTGGCTTTCGGCATCAAATCATCGACCGTCTTCAGGAAAGACCGGACCTGAATCGGCTTTGACAGATACCCTTCACAACCCGCTTCGCGCACCAGCAGCTCGTCTGTGCGCATCGCAAACGCTGTCACAGCCAGAACCGGGATGGCAGACGTGCGCTCATCATCCTTCAGCCAGCGTGTAATATCGAGGCCCGAGACCTCTGGCAGCTGAATATCCATGATGATGAGATCGGGTTGCTCCTCAACTGCGAGCGCTGCCGCCTTGCCACCGTCAGTGCATTGCAGGGTTTCGTATCCGCTCGCTTCAAGCAAATCGCTAAACAGGCGCATATTCAGCGCATTGTCCTCGACGATCAGGACCTTTTGAGCGGTTTGTTTCGCCATAGTCGCGATTCCGAATCACCAGGGAGTGTCTTTGCCCCGATTCTTTTTACCGTCCGCTTCGTTAACGTTTCTTTTCCAATTGCGCCAAAACCCGGAACATGGCATGAACATCCATGCCTTCGATGTGCCGAGACTGCGATACTGACGTCTCCGACCTTGCGGAGTCCTGTCCAAATTGCGGTTCTTATCGTCTGGTTTCGCACCCCGACCTGGAAACCCTGTCGATTGCCCATATTGATTGCGATGCTTTTTTCGCGGCGATCGAAAAGCGCGATAATCCGGACTTGAAGGACAAACCGGTCATTGTTGGCGGTGGCAAACGCGGGGTTGTCGCGACTTGCTGCTACATTGCCCGCCTGCACGGCGTCCGCTCCGCCATGCCAATGTTCAAAGCACTAAAAGCCTGCCCGGAAGCGGTCGTAGTCAAACCGCGGCGGGAAGCCTATTCGACCGCCTCAAAACAGATTCGGGAGAAATTTCAGGCGATCACCCCAAAAGTTCAGATGCTAAGTGTGGATGAGGGCTTTCTCGACCTCACCGGCACGACCCGCGTTAATGATGCCTTTCCCGCCCGGTCCCTCGCCCGTCTGTCGCGTGAAATCGAGACTGAGATCGGGATCACCATCTCGATCGGACTGTCTGAGAACAAATTCCTGGCCAAGACGGCGAGCGAACTCGACAAACCGCGCGGCTTCGCTTTGCTCGCCAAACATGAGGCCGTGGCGATGCTCGCTGACAAGCCGGTTGGCTTTCTACACGGGGTCGGCAAGCAATTGGCGAAGAAACTAGAGCGCGATGGCTACCGGATGGTGTCTGACCTGCAAGCCGCGGAGGCGCGGGACCTGATCCGATTGTATGGCGAGACGGGTCTCTGGCTCCATCAACGCTCACAAGGGATCGATAATCGCCCTGTCCGCACCGATGCGATCCGCAAATCCGTGTCGGCGGAGCGGACATTCAATGACGATATTGCCGACTACAAGCTGCTGGAAGATCGCCTCTGGCAGGTCTGTGAGGAGACCGCGATCCGGGCCAAACGCAGCAATGTCGAAGGCTCCACGATTACGCTGAAGCTGAAGTCTAAGGATTTTCGCAATCTCACCCGATCAGTGACCATCCCAACGCCGACCAATCTCGCCAATGTTCTGTTTCGATATGCCAAGCCCATGCTGGAGCGCGAAACCCAGCAGGGTAAAGCCTATCGCCTGATCGGCATCGGCATTTCTCACCTCGAGGATGCGCGCTGGGATACGCGCGATCTGGTCGACCCTGGCGTGGAAAAGCGGGCCAAAGCGGAACGCGCCAGCGATGCGGCGCGGTCGCGGTTTGGCGATGCCTCCGTCGTCACTGGGCGCGCGATCCGTCTGGCCAAGGACAAAGCTCAAAAATCCTGATTGCGTCGCAGCGCCTGCAGCGGTAGCGCTAGCGGCAGACTAGTACTGGAAGGATGCCCCATGTCATCACCCGAAACCCGCCTGTCAGAGCTGGGAATCACACTGCCCGAGCCGATGGCCGCCGTCGCGAATTATGTACCCTTCGTCATTACCGGCTCGCAATTGTTCGTCTCAGGCCAGGTTAGCGTTGGCCCGGACGGCCTCGTCAAAGGCCGCCTCGGCGAGAATATGGATCTGGAAGCTGGTCAAGCCGCTGCCCGCCTGTGCGCCATCAACCTGATCTCTCAGTGCAAGGCAGCAGTCGGTGACCTCAGCAAGATCAAGCGCGTGGTAAAGCTTGGCGGCTTCGTCAATGCACATCCGGACTTTGAGGCCCTTCCGCAGGTGATCAATGGCTGTTCGGATCTGATGGTCGATGTCTTTGGTGACGCTGGCCGTCATGCCCGCTCTGCGGTGGCAAGCCCCGTGTTGCCCCTCGGCGTCGCGGTTGAAGTGGACGGTGTGTTCGAGATTGGCTAATCGGTTTGAGCTGTCTGATTTTGTCTACGCCCATCGCGGGCTGTGGACCGAGGGCGGCTTAACTGAAAACAGTCTCGAAGCCTGTCTGGCAGCTGCCGAGGCGGGTCTGGGCATTGAGTTTGATGTCCGCCCATCTGCAGACGGCGTCCCGATCGTCTTTCATGACTCCGTGCTGGGGCGGATGACGGATCGCGAGGGCATTGTCGAACAGCTGCACAGCACCGAGTTGCTTGGCCTGCCGCTCAGAGGCGGCGGCACGATCGTCTCTCTGTCGGAGCTTCTGACACGCTGGCCCGGCAGGACGCCATTGCTTTGCGAGCTGAAGATCGATGGCAACACAGGTCCGGTCGCGTTTGCGGGCGCGGTCAGCACACTTCTGATGGAATATCGCGGTCCCGTCGCAGCGATGAGCTTTTCTCCCCAGGCGGTTGCGGCCCTCCCCAAGCAAATGATGCGCGGACAGCTCATTATTCAGTCGGACATGACAGGTCACACGGACCTTCCCGCGATCGCACAAACCGAGGTCGATTATTTTGCCTGTCATACCAGTGACGCCGGTCACGCGTCGCTCCAGACTGTGCGCGCGAAAACACCATTGGTGACCTGGACTGTGACCGATCCAGAGACCTGCAATGCCCTCGCGCCGCTCACAGACAGTCAAATCTTCGAAGGATTTGATCCAGAGCTCGCAAAGCGCCACATTTTGAATACATAAGGCCTCATGGACGAAACGGTTTTCAAAGCGCGCATAGTCACCGAAATGGTGGAGATTGATCCAGCCGCCTGGAATGCGGTCGCGAACCCAGCTGGCGTTGCCTTTGATCCATTCCTGACCTGGGAGTTTCTGGAGGCGCTGGAATCCTCCGGCGCCGCGATCCCGGAGACTGGCTGGTCGCCTTGCCATGTCGTGGTGGAAGACCCGAACGACGAAATCATTGCGGCGATGCCGCTCTATGCCAAGACCCACAGTCAGGGCGAGTTTGTCTTCGATCACAGCTGGGCTGAAGCCTATCAGCGCGCTGGCGGACAGTATTTTCCCAAGCTCCTGGCGGCAGTTCCGTTCACACCCGTCACCGGTCGCCGGCTTCTGACCAAGCCTGGGCCGGACCAGATCCGTCTCGGCAACGCGCTGGTTTCTGCCGCGATCCAAGTTGCAGCGCAGAATGATTTTTCGTCACTGCATGTCAATTTCGTAGATCCGGTGCAGGCCGAGCAGTTAGACGAGCTCGGCCTCCTCATCCGCAACGATCAGCAATTTCACTGGCGCAATGACAATTACGAAGACTTTGACGGCTTCCTCGCAGCGCTTTCCTCGTCAAAACGCAAGAACCTGCGCAAGGAACGCGCGAAAGCTCAGGCTGGGCTGACGTTCAAACACCTGACAGGCGAGGATATCAAAGAGCATCACTGGGACGCGTTCTTCGAGTTCTATATGGACACCGGGTCGCGCAAATGGGGCTATCCCTATTTGAACCGGGAAACCTTCTCGCTGTTGGGCGAGCGGATGGCTGAGCATATCCTTTTGGTTCTTGCCTGTGAGGATGACATTCCAATCGCTGGCGCGCTCAATCTGATTGGCTCCGAAACGCTTTATGGCCGTTATTGGGGCTGCACTGACCCGCGGCCATTCCTGCATTTTGAAACCTGCTACTATCAGGCCATCGACTTTGCCATCGCCAACAAGCTTGCCGTCGTCGAGGCTGGCGCTCAAGGTGGGCACAAGCTGGCCCGCGGATATGCGCCGGTCACCACCTATTCCGCTCACTGGATCGCGCATAAGGGCCTCAGAGAGGCGATTGATGACTATCTCGCCCGCGAACGTCAGGCGGTCGAGCACGAAAACGCTTACCTGACCAAGCGAACACCGTTTAAGAAGGACAATTCATGACCCTGCACGCCGATTATGATCCCGATAATATCTTCGCGAAGATCCTGCGCGGGGAGATGCCGAGTGTAAAAGTCTATGAAGATGATGTTGCCCTCGCCTTTATGGACGTGTTCCCCCAGTCGGAAGGCCACACGCTGGTCATTCCCAAACAGGTTGAAGCACGCAATTTCCTCGATATGCCGACCGAAAAACTCGGCGCCTATATGGCGCGTGTTCAGGCTGTGGCGCAGGCGGTAGAGAAGGCGCTGGTGCCCGATGGTGTGGTGGTGACCCAGTTCAATGGCGCGCCCGCGGGCCAAACCGTGTTCCACCTTCATTTCCACATCATCCCGCGCTGGAGCGGCCGCGCGCTCGGCAGTCATGCCGGCGGGCAGATGGCAGATATCGGTGAGCTGGAAGGCATCGCCCAGAAAATCCGCCCTTTTTTGGCGTAATGTGCTAAAATCCCCGGCGTGAGGGGACGATGGAAACGCTTGAGAGCTTTATCCAGCGAACGATCACGTGCGGGACGGCTGAGGCTTTGTTCCACGCGTTCGACCAGCATTTGGCGCGGTATGGAATTGAATACAGCGCCTATTTCATCATGGCCAAACGTTTGCGCGCGATTGCACCCGGCACGGGTCTGGTCCGCCAAAACTACCCGCGCGACTATGCCCGCCAGTACATCGAAAAGAACTTTGGAAAAATCGATCCGATCATTCAGCAGGCTTTGAAAGAGGCGGAAGCCTTTCACTGGAAGGACGTCTACGACAAGCGCCCCGTCAATGCACAACAAGAGATGATCTTCGCGGCGCATAAGCAAGCTGGCTTTATCGACGGCATTGCGGTGCCGGTTTTTGGTCCGATGGGAACAATCGCGATTTTCAGCCTGACCGCAAAGAACATAGAGTTCGACCTGTCACGCGCTCAACTTGTGGCGCTGCAATTTGCCTGTCTTCACACCCACAATCGCTATTTTGAGATCGAACAGATCAATGGCGACGACCCGGAAAAGCCGCTTAGTCCGCGCGAGATGGAAGCCTTGTCCCTCGTCGCCGATGGTCTCGCCAATAAGGAAATTGCCGAAAAGCTTGGCGTCACCGAAAATACGGTCGACACAATGCTGCGCCGCGTCTTCGTGAAATTCGGCGTCAACAATCGCATCAGCGCAGTGCTGAAAGGGATCGGCTGCGGATTGCTCCTGCCCTGAGCGGTTAAAGTCCGAGCTTTTCGCGCAGGATCTTGTTCACCGCTTGCGGATTGGCTTTGCCGCTGGACGCTTTCATCACCTGACCGACAAACCAGCCCATCGATTTCGGTTTTTCCTTCACCGCGGCCGCTTGTTCAGGGTTCGCGGCGATAACCTCATCAATGATGGCTTCGATGGCGCCCGTATCGGTCACCTGTTTCAGACCGTGTTTCTCGACGATATCCGCCGGGTCGCCTTCGCCATCAATCATGCGCTGGAACACATCCTTGGCAATTTTGCCCGAGATCACTTCATCGCGAATGAGATCGATCAGACCGCCCAGCTGAACCGCTGAGACTGGTGTTTGAGAAAGGTCGAGCTCGGCTTTGTTGAGGTAGCCAAACAATTCCTGAGATACCCAGTTGGCGGCAAGTTTTGGATCGCGGCCTTTGGCGACGGTCTCATAAAAGTCCGCGCTTTCAGCATCGGCGGTCAGGACGCCAGCGTCATAGCGGGACAGACCATACTCGCTTTCAAACCGGGCGCGTTTCTGGTCCGGCAGCTCCGGCAGATTGACGCGAATGCCTTCAATGAACGCATCGTCGATCTCAAGCGGCAGCAAGTCAGGGTCCGGGAAGTAGCGATAATCGTGCGCGTCTTCCTTAGAGCGCATGCTACGCGTCTCGCCCTTGTCGGGGTCATACAGGCGCGTTTCCTGATCGACGGTGCCGCCGCCTTCGATGATCTCGATCTGGCGCTGCGCCTCAAACTCGATCGCGGCCTGGATGAAGCGGAACGAGTTCATGTTCTTGATCTCGCAGCGCGTGCCGAGATGACCGAAATCACCGGTCTCGCGGAACTTCTCATAAGCGCCGGGCTTGCAAACGGAGACGTTGACGTCAGCGCGCAGATTGCCCTTCTCCATATCGCCATCACAGGTGCCAAGCGCAACAACGATGGCCTTGAGCTTCTTCACATAGGCTGCGGCTTCAAGCGGCGTGCGGATATCCGGCTTGGACACGATTTCCATCAGCGCCACGCCAGATCGGTTCAAGTCCACATAAGTGGCGGTTGGATCCATATCGTGAATGGATTTACCGGCATCCTGCTCCAGGTGCAGACGCTCAATCCGAACCGGGAAGGCATAGGCCGGGTCGCCATGGGACGGCTCAACATCCACCTCGATCACGCCTTCACCGACAATCGGATGCTCAAACTGGCTGATCTGATAGCCCTGCGGCAGGTCCGGGTAGAAATAGTTCTTGCGATCAAAGCGCGAGACCTTGTTGATCTGGGCATTCAGGCCAAGACCCGTGCGCACGGCCTGCTCGACGCAGAACTTGTTGATCACGGGCAACATGCCCGGCATTGCCGCATCGACCAGAGAGACATTCTGGTTCGGCTCTGCCCCGAACGTGGTCGAGGCGCCGGAAAACAGCTTGGCATTGGAGGAAACCTGCGCGTGCACTTCCAGGCCGAGAACGATTTCCCAGTCTCCGGTGTCGCCTTTCAGCGTATATGTCGGGCGCTCACTCATCGCCTGCATCCTCTTTTGTATCTTTTGTTTCTTTACTGCGCTTCTGCGCCGCTTCAACCCGGGCGCGGCGCTCTGCCATGCGGCGGTCGATTGTATGCTCTTTCTTGCCGATCAGCGGCAGGCCGCTGAGCCCTGATCCTCCCTCGTCGCGTGCGTCCAGAAAGCGTCCGAGGATCATCGACACCCGGATTGATGCATAGGCCGCCGCGATCAACGACAGGGCCCAGATATGGCGCGAACGTGGATGCAGCGGATCAGCCCCGACGCTGTAAGCGGTCAGCAAGATCACGGCGCAGCTGATGACGAACATCGCCAGCGTTAGGACCCAGAAGCGCGCACGGCTGCTCATGGTCTCAGCCTACCACCACTTGTCCGGTTTCGCGACAAAGCCTGCTGCCTCTTCCAAAGCGCCTGCAACCTGGAAACAGGTCGCTTCATCAAGCGCTTTACCGATGACCTGCAGGCCAAGCGGTAGCCCGTCATTGTCGACCCCCGCAGGCACGGAAATGCCTGGCAGCCCAGCAAGGTTCGCGGTCACCGTGAAGATGTCGTTCAGGTACATCTGCACCGGATCGTCAGTCTTCTCACCATAGGCAAAGGCCGCGCTTGGGCAGGTTGGCGTCAGCAATGCGTCTACATCGGCGAAGACGGTCTCGAAATCCTGCAGGATCCGGGTCCGCACTTTCTGCGCCCGCAGATAGTAGGCGTCATAATAGCCAGAGGAGAGCACATAAGTGCCGATCATTAGGCGACGCTGCACTTCCGCACCAAAGCCCCCTGCCCGTGTGCCTTCATAGGTTCCGGTCAAGTCATTGCCATCGACGCGGGCGCCGTAGCGCATGCCGTCATAGCGCGCCAGATTGGACGACGCTTCAGCGGGCGCCACGATATAGTAAGCTGGCAGCGCATACTTGGTGTGCGGCAGCGAGACATCGACAATCTCAGCGCCCATGGATTTGAGCCACTTAATCCCGGTCTGCCAGAGATCCTCGATCTCTTGCGGCATACCGTCGACGCGGTACTCCTTCGGGACGCCGATTTTCATGCCTTTGACGCCTTTGCCGACATCTGCGAGCCAGTTAGGCGTTTCGACATTCAGCGAGGTCGAATCCTTGGCATCATGCGAGCACATGATTTCGGTCAGCAGCGCTGCGTCGGATACCGTTTTAGCAATTGGGCCAGCTTGATCGAGTGAACTCGCAAACGCCACCATGCCATAGCGCGAGGCCCGGCCATAAGTTGGCTTGATGCCGACTGTACCGGTAAACGCAGCAGGCTGGCGGATAGAGCCACCAGTATCAGAGGCGGTCGCAGCCAGGCACAAGTCAGACGCCACAGCGGTCGCAGACCCACCTGAAGAACCGCCCGCGGTCAGCGTGGCATTGCTGCCCCCGCGCCGCCACGGGTTGGATGGCGGACCGAACCGTGAGGTTTCGTTCGATGAGCCCATCGCAAACTCATCCATATTGAGCTTACCGAGCATCACAGCGCCTTCGTCCCAGAGGTTCTGGGTCACGGTGCTCTCATAAGTCGGCGTGAACTCGCCAAGGATGTTTGAGCAGGCCGTCGTGCGCACGCCTTTGGTGCAATAGAGATCCTTGACGCCAAGCGGCGCGCCATCGAGGCGGCCAGCATTACCCGCAGCGCGGCGCGCGTCGGACTCTTTCGCCATGGCCAGAGCCTGGTCTGGCGTTTTGACGACGTACGCGTTCAAGGCGTCATTCGACGCTTCAATCGTATCGACAAAAGCCTGGGTCAGTTCGACGGAGGAAAATTCGCCTTTGCCCAGACCGTCTAGCGCGTCGGTCAGTGTGAGTTTTGTGAGCTCGCTCATGCGATCTCCTGTGTCCAAATATTTTCGCGCTTTCGTATGCCGCCTTCACCCGGTGAAGCAAGTCCAAATCGCGGTAGTTTGATGAGTTTGTTGTCGATCATTCATCCACGCTGTGATTTAGTTCTGACAGGGACGCACCAACGACAATTAGCAATTGGAGTGACTATGCTAACTCATCGTACTGCTCTCGCCGTCCTTTTGTTTTCCGTTTCCGCATGCGCAACCGACACTTCGCCAGAAGCTGTCGCAGAACGCGAACAAGCGCGCGCCGACCAGGTCTTCGCCAATGATGTCCGCCGGGGCGACGAAATCGACCGCGTCTGTTTCACCCGCAGCATTGACAGTTTTGGCGAAACAACGCGCCGCGCCGTCGTCATTCGCGAAGGTAGAGACCACTATCTCGTCGAGACTTTCGGGGGCTGCTTTGATCTGGATTGGGCGCAATCGCTGGCCATCGATTCTTTCTCAAGCTGCCTGACCAAGGGCGACCGAATTTTCGCCTCTGACAGCACCTTCGGGTTCGATAAGTCCGATACCCGGCAGTCTTGCCGCGTTAAAGCGATCTATGAATGGGATCGCGATGCTGAAGAGGCAGAGGAGACTAGCGAAGAAGACAGCGATAATTCAGAAACCGGTGCCGACGCTGAAACCACGCTGGAATCTGCGTCTATCGAATAGGCGCTGCTATTCGACCGCTTTCGGGACGACGAAGAAGCCTTCGTCTGACTTGGGTGCGTTCGCCAGCACCTGATCCTGAATGTTGCCGTCTGTGACGACGTCTTCGCGCATTGGAAGTTTCGCGGCCACGATGGAGGTCATCGGCTCGACACCTTCAATATCGACTTCGTTGAGCTGCTCAATCCAGCCCATGATCCCGCTGAGATCTTCGGCGAGCGATTCCATTTGATCTTCCGGCACGGCGATCCGGCTCAGACGGGCAATCTTGCGGACATCATCTTTTGTGACGCTCATTAGGCAGCAACTCCAATTGACCGGCGCAGCGATACGCGCGAGTGAAGCGGAAGACAAGCCCATGCCTGAACTGAAGCTCGACAAACTGCCCGCTGACGGCCCTCTGCTGGGACTTGATCCCGGCGCCAAATCGATCGGCGTCGCCGCCAGCGATGGCCTGCGCATGATTGCCAGCCCGGTTGAGATCATTTCCCGCGGAAAGAAGCTGCGCCCAGCGCTCAATCGCTTGTTCGAGCTTTATGATGAGCGCGGCTGCGTTGGTTTGGTGGTTGGGCTCCCGCTCAATCTTGATGGCAGTTCGGGCCCGCGGGTTCAGGCCACCAAAGCGCTTGTCTTCAATTTGCTGCAGTATCGGGACGTGCCTCTCGCCTTTCAGGATGAGCGCCTGTCCAGCGCCGAAGCAGAACGCGTAATGCTGGCAGCAGACATGACCCGCGCCCGGCGGGCTGAAACGATCGATGCATCTGCGGCCGCCATTATCTTGCAAACGGCGCTCGATCGCCTCGCCAATAGTTCGGTTTAGCGCAAGACTGCGTCGAGCAAGGCGCTCAACCGGGCGGCAAATTGATCGCGGTGAATTTCCTGGCTTCGGGACAGCACTTCAAATTCGCTGCCACGAGACATGGCGACCAGCATCCTTGCGGCTTCGAGCGGACGACTGGCGCCTAGGCGCTCGAGTGGATCAGACAACCAACTCTCAAGCGTACGCGACCAGGCCGCAACGCGCATCCGCATCGCTTCGTCCCTGCCCGCAAACAGGACCATTTCGTATTCAATGGCTTCAAGCCCGGAATTCTCCGGGTTCAAGGTCGTCATCCCGCCCAGGAAACGGATGAAGTCTTCCCGCGTATGGACCGGACGCTGAGTCAGCGTTTCGACCAAAGTGCGTTGATAATCATCAATATAAAGCGAAAACGCGTCCCGCACGAGATCTTCGCGAGTGGCGAAGTGGTACGTCGTAGTTCCTGGCGACACACCCGCGACTGATGCAACGGCGCGATGAGTCACTTTGTCGACACCGCGCTTGGAGATGATGTCCAAAGCGGCCCGCAAGATACGCTCGCGGTTCGCGCCGCGCGGACCGGGCTTGCGTTGCTCTGCTGCATTGGACATTCGTACAGCCTTGTTGGACAAACGTGCGATTAAAGCGGGTTCGTAAAGATTACGTCAGAACGATGCAAGCGAGTCAAACGAGATTCTCAACAAATTGGTAATGATTTCACAGCTGATCCGCACACTCGGCAGGTTTGATTAGATATTTGCTCAAATTCGATGGATCGATCGATTTTGATCTATTCGATTGACCGCTGAGAAAGCTGCCCCGCCTAGATTGATCGCTGACCGATGGGGTGAAGATGCTGCGATCGATCCGGCATGTATTAGGTGTAACGCTTTTATGGCTCACCATGGCGGGTATGGCGCAGGCCATTCCGACGATGACCCTTGTCGGACCCGATCCCGAGAAACGTTGTTTTGCGAACGCTCTGACCCCGGAATCTTATGATCTGGTGACAGAACGCGTCGTCGTGCATCCGGCATTCGAACGCCAGCGCCATATTCCGGCTGTTTATGAACAAAGACGCCAACGCATCATGGTTAAGCAGCCTATGTTCGCTTATCAGACCGTTGCCCCGACTTATGCCCTGAAATTTGAGGACATTCTGGTCGCTCCGGCGCGCGAAACTGAGGTTAATATCCCGGCAAAATACGAAACCTGGACGGAAACGATCGAGGTTGAACCCGCGAGAACGGTTTGGAAGCGCAGCAAAGGCCTGTATGGGCATGGATCGCCCGCGGCTGCCGCAAATACTACAGATCGCGGCATACACGGCACCGGCACAATTCTCTGCAAAGTCGAGATTCCGGCGAAGAAACGGATCGTTCACCATACCAGAATGGTGTCCCCACCACGCACCGAGACTCAAACCGTGCCCGCGCGCTATAAACGGGTCGCCCGCCAAGTGGTGCAACGCCCCGCTTTTGCCCGCCGTGTGGCCGTTTCTGCGGAGTATGCGGCTATTCCGTACCAAAAACAGCTCGCAGCCGCGCGGCATGAGATTGAGATCATTCCTGCCACCTATCAGTACGTCGAACGCGAGGTTGTCACCGAGCCGTCCCGGCTTGTGCGCGCAGAAGTGCTTTGCGACCAGATGGCGAGCCGGGAAACGGTGCGCCAGATTCAGTCTGCGCTGGTCGATCGCGGCTACACCATCCAGATCGATGGCATCTATGGACCGGAGACCCAGGGCGCGATCGAACAATTCCAACGTGATCAGACGCTGTCTCGGGGTTACATGACGCTGGAAACGATCCAGGCGCTTAACGTGGAGCCTTCAGTCTGTACCGCCCCTGATTGTACACCCTATCGGGCGCAAACCACAGTGATTGCTGCACAAGCCGCATTATCAGAGGCTGGTTATTTCGCCGCTCAGGACGGGATTCATGGTCCTCAGACGCAATCGGCTTTGGAGCGGTTCCAGCGCGAGCACGGGCTTGAAGTCGGATTCCTCAGCGCTGAAACCATGACGGCGTTAGATATCATTGCGCGAATCTAGCCCTACCTCGGTCAGAACATTCAGTATTTGACTCATAATACTGTTTTTTAATAACTTTTGCCGCAAACGCCTCAAATCAATAGCAGGGCACCAGCTTGACGGCGTGTTTCGGCGCAGCTCATAAGCACCTCGCAGAAGAGGGTGTCATGTACTGGTATTTCATTGCCGCGTTTGCCGGATATTTATTGGGATCCATCCCATTTGGCCTGTTGCTAACGCGGCTGGCCGGACTCGGCGATATTCGCCAGGTGGGTTCGGGCAATATCGGCGCGACCAACGTCCTGCGCACGGGTCGCAAGGATCTGGCGTTCGCTACCCTTCTGCTCGACAGTTTCAAAGCGGGCCTCGCCGTGTTGATCATTGCCAGCGTGACGGGTGAACGGAACTTCGGCCTAATCGCGGGCCTGTTTGCGTTTATCGGCCACTGCTACCCGATCTGGCTCGGATTCAAAGGCGGTAAAGGCGTCGCAACCTATGCCGGCTTATTGGTTTTTGCCTCACCGCTCGCGCTGGCGGTTGGCGCACCAATCTGGTTGATTCTATTTGCCCTCACCCGAATTTCGTCGCTCTCGGCTTTGACGGCAGCCGCCTGCGTTCCGATCGGCGCCTACCTTTTAGGCGAAACACAGTTTGCATCTCTCCTGCTCTTGGGCTTGAGTGTGCTCGTCTTCTGGACGCATCGTGAAAATATCAAACGGCTACTCAAGGGGACCGAGCCAAAATTCGGGAGTAAGGGAAAATAGCAAAACGGTCTGGGGGACCAAGCGAAACTGATAAACTGGACTGGCTTCAACTGACGCGCACGCCGCGCATCGGGCCGGTAACGTTCTTCCAACGCATTGCCCGCTTTGGCTCAGCCGCCGCCGCGCTCGACGCGCTGCCAGGTCTGACGGCTGGTCGATCCGGCCACAGGATTCCGCCCAGAGGTCAGATTGAACGCGAATATGAAGCTACCCTGGCGGCGGGCGGCAAGATCATCTGTGCAAATGAAGCCGACTATCCGCCGCTTTTGTCCCAGCTCGCACCGCCGCCGCCCGTTCTGAGCGTTCTCGGCGACCTGGCGCTTGCTCAACGCAAGTCAGTTGCGATCGTCGGCGCGCGGCAGGCCTCAGCTGCAGGACGAAAACTGGCCCGTGACATCTCTGGCGGCCTGTCTAGCGAGGGCGTGGTCATTGTTTCGGGCCTGGCCCGCGGTATTGATGGCGAAGCGCACGCCGCAGCCCTGTCAGGTGGCACGATCGCAGTCCTTGGTGGCGGTATAGATCATATTTATCCGCCTCAACACGAGCGGCTTTTTCACGCGATCGTCGAAAACGGCCTCATCATAAGCGAGAGCCCGCTCGGGCATCGCGCCAAAGCCCGCGATTTTCCGCGCAGAAACCGGATCATTACCGGTGTCTCTGAAGCCGTCCTTTTGATCGAAGCGGCCGAACGCTCCGGATCCCTCATATCGGCGCGCACAGCGTTGGAGCAAAACCGTGACGTCATGGCTGTGCCGGGCTCGCCTCTGGATCCGAGATATGCCGGAACAAACCGCCTTTTGCGTGAGGGCGCCATCCTCGTTCGCAATGCTGATGATGTTCTGGAAGTCCTGGCGCAGCCACGACAACGCGGATTGTTCGCCCCTTCGGGACCAGAGTTCGGCGGCGAGGATACGCCTGGGTCAGAGATCCCTGTGCATCAAAAGGACCTCGTCGCGGCGCTGCTCACCTCGCTGCCAGTCTCAATCGAAGACATCGCCAGAGCCGCTGAAATCGGCGAACATCGTTGTGCGGCGATTTTGGTGGAACTCGAACTGGAAGGGCGCGCCATGACGTACCCTGGAGGACTGGCATCACTGGCGCTCGACTGAGCGACGCAGCAAAGACACAACTGACTGTAATTTCACATCTCTAACGGGTGCCGCGGCTAGACGCTGGGATAGGCAGGGCGTATGCGACTTAAGACCAAGGAGTTCGGAGTCGCAGAATGCACAAATGGACCAGTTTCCTGCTTTTTGCGGCAACTCTCGCGCATACCGGGATTGCGGCGGCCCAGGATACGGCATCTGAACCCGCCGCCGAACAACCAAAAGTCATCCTCGATGCGGACAATATTTTCGTCAATGAGGCGGACAATTCCGTCATCGCTGAGGGCAATGTTGAGGCTAAATATGAAGGGCGCATCCTGCGTGCCGACCGCCTGATCTATTTCCGCGAGACAGACCGGGTTCGCGCGATCGGCAATGTCATTGTCATTGACGCAGACGGCAGTGAAACCTTTGCAAACGAAATCGAAACCAGCAGTAATCTGATCGACGGGTATGCCATCGGTTTTTCGACCCGCACCGCCGAAGGCGGCGTCGCGGTGGCGGAATCCGCAGTCCGGTCATCTGACGGTTACAACGCGCTGGAAAAAATCGTCTACACGTCGTGCGAAGTCTGCGACGAAGACGATCGCCCGACCTGGGCTTTGCGCGCACGCCGCGCGGTGCTCGATGAGCAGTCTGAAATGATGTCGTATCGCGACGCGGTCTTGGAAGTTGCCGGCGTGCCGGTGCTGTATCTGCCATTCTTCGCGCATCCCGATCCGAGTTCAGGGCGTCGCTCTGGTCTGTTGCCGCCTGATTTTGGCACCTCCTCAAAACTCGGTGTCTATTATCAACAACCCTATTACTGGGCGATCTCGCCCTATTCCGACCTGACCATCTCGCCGCGCGTCATGGCCAACGTGAATCCGCTGCTCGAGGCGCAGTATCGCAAGCGCTTCTGGTCCGGTTCCGTGCAGGCGGATGTCAGTCTGACTAATGAGCAGGAATTCGATTCTGACGGCGAGAAGTTCGGCGAAAAGGAATGGCGCGGTCACATCTTTGCTGAAGGTGGCTTCGAAATCCGACCTGGCTGGAGCTGGGGCTTCGCTGTTGAACAGGTGAGCGACGACTTGTACACGCGGCGTTACGACATCGAAGGCGAAAACAGCGACCGCGGCCTGTATGCCGGTCAACCAAGGTACTTGCTGAACCAACTCTATACGCAAGCGCAGAGCCGAGACTGGTACTTTGACAGCGCTTTGCTGACCTTCGAAACCAATCGCGACAATGATTCAGACGCGCGCTTGCCGCGGGCTCTGCCGCTCATGTTTGGGGAGCGTCTGCTCGACTATGGCAAGTACGGTACCGTCGCTGTTTCGGGCTCCACCGCCATCCTTGAGCGGGAATTGGGAATCGACAGCTACCGCGCATCTGGCGGCGTTGAATGGAATGCCAATCGTGTTCTGCCTGGCGGCATCCTGGTCAATCCGTTCGCTGAAGGACGATTTGACTATTATCAACTGGATGACACTCCAAGCGGGGTAGATGAAGTCTCTCGCGGTGTCGCCAGTATCGGCACACGTGTCTCTTACCCCCTCTTTCGTCCTGGCAAATACATCGATCTGATCGTCGAGCCGGAAGGCATGGTCGCCTATGGAACCGCAGGGACAAATGACCCTGACATCCCGATAGAGGACAGCCTATTCTATGAGCTCGATGAGTCGTCTTTATTTGAAGCCAACGCCGCAGCGGGCTTCGATACTTATGAAGGCGGCAGCAAGGCATCCATTGGAACCTCGGTGACGGCGCGGTGGAAGAATGGCATGTCCATCTCTGCGCTCGGCGGCAAGCGCTGGCGCGACATGAGTGACCCGGTATTTGACGTCGGCTCAAATCTGGACGGAACAGTATCCGATTGGGTTGCCGGTCTATCTGCGGACTTTGGTAACCCTCTTCGGCTCGAAACCCGCGTACGGCTGGATGATGACGACCTGAATCTCAATCGGATCGACGCGCGCGTGAACACCAATTTTTGGCGCTTTCGGGCAAATGCGCGCTATTACCGGATTGATGGAAGGATCACCAATTCTGGCCTGAATGATGAAGGCATTCAGGTGAACGCCGACTTCAAAGTCACTGACAATTACTACCTGCTTTACGGCTTAAGTCGCGATATTTCAGGCCGCGTGAACTCGCAAGGTGCACTGTCTGATCCGCGCGATATCAGTCAGTCGTTCGGTTTGGCCTACGAAGACGACTGCTCACGTTTTGAAGTCTCGTTTGAGCGCTCGGAGGCGATCGACAGAACACTCGGGCCCACAGACTCAATCAAGTTCCGCTTCGCTCTGAAAACCCTCGGCGGCCTTGGCTCTAACGACGTCGACTAAATCACAAACGCAGTATCGACACATTGCAGCCACGTGCGTTGCGCATTGTTCAGCAACCGTTATGTTCCGCATGCTAAACGCGGACTGAATTTTGCCGCAGGAGATAGAGTATGTTTCGGTCAATTGCCCTGGCAACCTTGATGGGCTTTACAGCCTGCGGCTATGTGAGCGCTCAGGAAGCGGCGCCAGAAACCCTTCAGATCGAAGGCGTGGTTGCAGTTGTGAACGATGATCCGATTTCGTTTACCGACGTCAGACAGCGCGCAAGGCTGCTGCTGCTTAGTCTTGGCGGCCGGGAACCAACACCAGAGCAAGTTCAGCAGATCACAGCGCAAGCTCTCGAACAGTTGATTGATGAACGCCTTCAGCTGCAGGAAGCGGCCGAATATGAAGTCGAGATCTCTGATAGTGAGATCGCCAGTTCGATCGACCGCCTGGCGCAGCAATCTGGTCTGACTCGCGAATCGCTGGTTTCGACTTTGCTGCAATCCGGCGTCAATCCAACCAGCCTGGAAGACCAGACCCGCGCAGAGATTGCCTGGCGCCGAATCATGAACGGGCTTTATGGGTCTCGGATTCGAATCTCGGACAACCAGATTCAAGAACAGTTGAAACGACTGCAGGCAGATGCCCAGAAAGAACAGTATCTGGTTTCGGAGATTTTTCTGTTCGCGCCAACACCCGAAGACAAAACGCAAGCGCTAACGGCGGCCAATTCTATTCTTGAGCAATTGCGCGCTGGCGCTCCATTTGAAGTCGCAGCGCAGCGATTCTCATCAGCGCCGACAGCCGCAACAGGCGGTGACATGAGCTGGGTTGTCCTTGATGACTTTGAAGATGAACGCAAAGCTGCGGTTCAGAGCCTGAGTGGACCCGGCCTGACCGACCCTATCACAGTCGAGGACGGAATTTATCTGATGAGTGTCCGCGCCAAGCGCGATCCGTCCGATTCTGTGACCCTGGTCGACGTCGCGCGCCTAACCGTGAACAATGGCAGCGACGCTGACCTGAAAGCCGCTGTGGAGCAGATCGAAGGGTGCGCCGAGGTCGAAACGGTTGCAGACGCGGACGAAAACCTGCGTGCGGTCACGCTGACGGATCTCAATGTCAACGATCTCGGCCCGGAAGCCCAAGCCATGGTCACCAACACACCGGTCGGTGAAGCGACCGATATTTTCGCCCAGTCTGGCACGCTGGCGGTGATGTATGTCTGCGACCGAAGAGATGACATGCAGGCTGTCCCGAGCGCCGAGCAGATCGAAGATCGACTGTTCTCTCAACAACTTGGCATGATCTCGGAACGCAGCCTGCGCAATCTGCGACGCGAAGCGACGATTATCCGCCGCTAATCACGCCATTGTCGACGTCGCATCAGCCTCTCGCCGTAACTATGGGGGATCCGGCCGGGTGCGGCCCTCAAATCACCGGCCTTGCTTGGAAGACACTCTCAGCAGCGGGCGGCGCGCCTTTTTTCGTGGTGGGAGATCCGCGCCTGTATGAGGGCGATATTCCAGTCGAGCGTGTCAACACCGTTGCCGAAGTCGCTGATCTTTTTCCAAAAGCTCTGCCGCTCCTACCGATCGAAATCGAAGACCTCGATGCATTAAGCGTCGGGCAACCCTCTCCGATCGGTGCTGCGGCCACTATTGATAGTATCCAGCGCGCGACAGAGCTCTGCCTCACCGGAGCAGCAAGCGGCATGGTCACAAATCCGATTTCCAAAGCGGTGCTGTATCAAGCCGGCTTCTCTCATCCCGGGCACACGGAATTCATCGCAGACCTCTGTAGCGCAAACTTCAACCACAGCATTAAGCCGGTCATGATGCTGGTTGGTGGCGGCCTTCGCGTGTCATTAGCCACCATCCACATCCCGCTGATGCAAGTCATAGAGCATCTAACCCCCGGCAGCCTCAGTCTGATTGCTCAAATCACTGACACGGCCCTGCGCCGCGACTTCGCGATCCGGGACCCTCGCATCGCCTTTTCCGCACTAAACCCTCATGCCGGAGAAGGCGGATCGATTGGCAGTGAGGAACAGGACCTCATCAATCCGATTGCCGCGCATCTTCGCGCTGACGGCATTCGCATCTCTGACGCGCGGCCTGCTGACACTGTGTTTCATGAAGCCTTGAACGGCGATTATGACGTGGTGATCGCGATGACCCACGATCAGGGCCTAATCCCGGTCAAGACGCTGGATATGTGGGGAGGCGTCAATACGACGCTGGGCCTGCCCATCATCCGCACAAGCCCGGATCACGGCACGGCCTATGACGCGGCCGCCAAGGGCAATGCCAAACCAGACAGTCTGATTGCTGCGATAGAGCTGGCGCAAACCATGATCGCAAATCGAGCCAGTTTCGATGCCTGATCGCCCCGAATTTACGCAGGCGCGGGCGCGGAAAGCGCTGGGTCAGCATTTTCTGTTTGATCCAGACATCTTGAGGCGAACAGCCCTTGCCGCGGGACCGGTTGATGGCCGCACAGTCATTGAAGTTGGCCCTGGCCCGGGCGGCCTCACCCGCGCCCTCCTCGACGCTGGTGCAGCGCACCTGACCTGCGTTGAAGCCGATGACCGCTTTGCTGATGCGCTGCGTGCCTGGCCAGAGGCGAACGAGGGTCGGCTGGACATTATTCAACAAGATGCCCGCAAGATAGACTGGGCGCAGCTCCCAGCCGTATCCCGCGCAGACCAGCCCGTTATGATCGTCGCCAACCTGCCCTACAATGTCGGCACCCCACTTCTGATCAATTGGCTGAAAGCGGGTCCTTGGCGCGGCGAGATGGCGCTGATGTTTCAGAAAGAGGTCGCCGAGCGGGCCTGCGCCAAATCAGGCGATCGCCAATATGGCAGGTTGGCGGTGCTCACCGCCGCTGTATGCGACGCGCATATCGCTTTCACGCTTCCTCCCGGCGCATTCAAACCGCCACCCAAGGTCGACTCAGCGGTCGCTGTGTTCAAGCCGCTCTCAGCCGACGCACGGTACCGGGATTTGGCCAGTCTCGAGAAAGTCACCACTGCCGCGTTCGGACAGCGCCGGAAGATGCTCCGCGCGTCGCTCAAGTCGCTGGCTAAAGCGGTGCAACTGAACGCTGTCCATTGGCTCGAATCCTGCAAGATAGACCCTACGTCGAGAGCCGAAACTCTGACCCAGAATGATTTCAGAGCGCTGGCCGATAAGTTTGGGGAGGCGTTTGATGCGCATCGTGCTGACCAAAGGTGATATGCTCCTGGAGCTGGATCCCTGCGCAGGCGGCGCGGTTAGCAAATTCAAACATCGCGACCTGGATGTTATGAGACCTGCGCCTGATCGCGTTGGCCCGGCCTTCGATCCGACCCAATATGCGTCTTTCCCGATGGTACCGTTTGTCGGTCGCATCTTTGAGGCACAGTTTGGCATCAATGGTAGCAAGATTGACCTGCATGCTAATTTCCCGCCCGAGCCGCACGCCATTCATGGGCATGGCTGGCAGGATGTCTGGAAGGTGGAATCGCAGTCGAAAACCGCTGCGACACTGCACTTTCACCATGAGGCGGATGCCTGGCCGTGGAGTTATGATGCGCGCCAGTCTTTTCGGCTGACCGACAATCGCCTGACGGTCGAGCTTGCCGTAACCAATCTGAGCGATACGCCAATGCCGGCCGGCCTGGGATGGCACCCTTATTTTGCGCGCGAGAAAGCCACTTTGATTGTGCCAACCAGCCATATCTGGGGGTTCGATACCGAGACCGGTGGGACCACCCGCTGCCCGATCAAGATCACAGAAGACCTTTCGCGCGCGCGGATTGTTGAGGATCTGACTTTGGACACGTCTTATTCGCTCGACCCTGGCTCGATCGAGATCAATTGGCCGACCCATGGGGTCAGCATCAAGTCAGATCCCGTCTTCACACACGCAACGGTCTTCGTCCCTGCAGGCAAAGATTTTTTCTGCGCTGAGCCGATTACTCATGCGCCGAACGCACTGAATACAGATCTGCCCGATGACGTAACTGGGCTGAATTGGCTAGAGCCAGGCGAGACGCTGGCAGGCAAAATCAAGCTGACAGTGATCCACTAAAGCTCGCCGAGCAGCCGGCGAACATGATCTTCCAACTTATGCTCGCGCAACCGCTTGGTGCGCTCCACCAAGAGGATCCGGCGCAGCTTGCCGTAAGCTTCTTCTAGATCATCATTGACGATACAATAGTCATAGCGACGCCAGTGCAGGATCTCTGCCTGGGCGTCCCGCATGCGCCGCGCCACCATGTCTGGGGTTGAGCCTTCGCGCGCGGCCAGACGTTGTTCCAGAGCCTCAATGCTGGGCGGCAGCACGAAAACCGAGACGCAATCATTTGGCATCTGGTCATGCAGCGCGTCAGCACCCTGCCAGTCAACGTCGAACAGAACGTCATTGCCCGCTTCGAGCTGCGCCACTGTATCGGCGCGCGGGGTGCCATAGTAGCGATCAAAGACTTTTGCCCATTCGAGGAATTCACGGCCCGCAATCATCTGCCGGAAATCTGACTCGCTGCGGAAATGATAGTCCACGCCATCGGTCTCGTTCGGTCGTGGCTCGCGCGTGGTGGCCGACACGGACAGAACGACGTCGTCGAACTCTTTCATCAGCTTACGAGCGAGCGTGGTTTTTCCGGCCCCGGAGGGACTGGATATGACCAGCATGAGACCGCGACGCGGGTCTTGATCGGCGCTATTCGACATTCGCGGCTTGCTCCTTGAACTGATCAATCACGCTTTTGAGCGCGAGTCCGGCATTCGTCAAATCCAGGGATGCAGATTTCGAACACAGCGTGTTCGCTTCACGGTTCAGTTCCTGCGCGAGGAAGCCGAGATCACGGCCGACTGCGCCGTCACTTTCAATCAGGGATTGCCCACGCGAAATGTGCGCTTGCAGCCGGTCGAGTTCTTCAGTGACGTCCGCTTTCGCCGCGAGCACCGCAATTTCTGTTGCCAGACGTTCGTCCGAGACGACCCCTTCAGTATCGAACTCTGCAATCCTGGTGCGGTATTTCTCGCCAATGGCCGATTTCTGCGTCTCCGCGTGTTGAAGGGCTTGGCCAGTGTGCGTGCTCATCTCTGACAATTGTCCGACAAACAGCGCTTTAAGCTCCGCTCCTTCCTCAACTCTTCGCTGATGAAGCACGGCGATGGCTTGCGTTCCGGTCTCGATCAGGGCCTCTGTCGCGCCTGCAATCTCGTTCAGATCGCGCATGGATAGCGTTTCAGCCTCAACCACACCGCGTATGCCCATCAGGGTCGCAAGCGCCGGTCCTGTCGCAAGGGCACCTTCCGCACGCTCATAGGCCGCCATGAGCGTCGAAAGCACATCTTCATTGATGCTAACCGTCTCAGCGCCGGACAATTCGATCCGCAGGCCAACTTGCAGGCTGCCACGTTTGAACGTCTTGCTGATTTGCTTGCGGATCGCCTGGTCGACGGTTTCCAGCCCAGACGGCATGTTCACACGCACGTCGAGGCCCTTACCATTGACGCTGCGCACTTCCCAGCTCCAGCTCCCCCATTCGGCTTCCTCGCTAACGCGTGCGAAGCCGGTCATCCCAGAAATACCCATCAGTTCTCCCGTTCGCGCGCAATCTCTCCGCGCTCATAAGCGCGGTAGGCGGCAACATTTCTCTTATGCTCGGCATAGGTCTCGGCAAACAAATGTCCGCCTTTACCGTCGGCAACAAAGAAGACGTAATCAGTCGCTGGCGGGTCCAGAACCGCGGCAATCGCATCGCGCCCCGGATTGCTGATCGGCGTGATCGGCAGACCATCAATCTGATACGTGTTCCAATCGGTTTTCCGATTGATTTCAGAGCGATACAGCGTCCGTCTCTGGCCTTGACGATTGTAGAGCGGCTCGCCGCGCGAGACCCCATAAATAATGGTCGGATCGCTCTCCAGGCGCATGCCCTTCTTCAATCTGCCGACAAACAAGCCAGCCACCAGCGGGCGCTCATCTGCTGAGGCGGTTTCCTTTTCGACGATCGAAGCAAGGATGACCGCTTCCTCTGGCGTGCTGATCGGCAAACCCTCCTGACGAGTCGGCCATAGCTCCACAAGCAGCGCTTGCTGCGCGGCTTCCATCCGCTCGAGGAATTGAGTCCGCGTCGTATTAGCCCCGAAGGCATACGTGTCGGGCAACAGAACGCCTTCAGCGAATTCCCGCTCCGGCATGTCGCCGGTCAGCCGGTCTGCCGCTTCGACCCGGCGAAGAATTTGCGCCGTCGTCAAACCTTCAGGAATGGTCAGGCGATACTCGATCACATCCCCTTCGATGAACTGGTCCAAGACCTCAGCGACGCTGGCCTTTGCAGGCACAACATATGACCCGGCCTTTAGATCGGTCTCAACATCATCGAGGCGGGCTTTCAGCCGCAAGATTCGCTTGTCTGCGATCACACCCTCTGCCTCGAGCCGGTTTGCGACGCTGGCCAGCGCTTCACCGCTTTCGATCGTGAATTCATATTCAGCCGCGAGCGGCCCAGGCTCGGCGACCTGACCTTGCAGCCAATACCAGCCATAGGCGGCCGCGCCACCGGCAATAAGCGCGATGACAATCACAAACGCGAAAAGAGCTTTTAGAAAACGCATGCAGACGCAAAGTCCTGTTCTGGCCCCAGCGCTTAATTGGTCGCGTTAGTCGCGGGTCTAGTCAACCTGCTTGAGGATGAGAGATGCGTTAGTTCCGCCAAATCCGAACGAGTTGGTCATCGCCGCCCGCACCGGTGCCTTCTTGGCTTTGTGCGGAATAAGGTCGATCGGTGACTCAACACTCGGATTGTCGAGGTTCAACGTTGGCGGCATCACCTGGTCGCGAATGGCAAGCGCGCAGAACGCTGTCTCAATCGCGCCAGCAGCGCCAAGCAAGTGACCAACAGCCGACTTGGTGGATGACAGAGACAGGTTCTTGGAATGGTCGCCAAACAGGCGCTCAACCGCCCCGACTTCGCCTTCGTCGCCGCGCGGCGTTGAAGTGCCGTGAGCATTGACATAGTCGATCTGATCAAGCGTCAGGCCGAGATTGCGCTCAGCATGACCTGCGGCCATTTTCATTGCGCGATAGCCGCCTTCAGCGCCTTCTGCTGGCGCCGTGATATGGTGAGCATCGCCGGTCAGGCCATAACCTGCCACTTCTGCGTAAATCTTCGCGCCGCGCGCTCTGGCGTGCTCATATTCTTCTAGGATCAGCACCGCAGCGCCTTCGCCCATGACAAAGCCATCGCGGGCCTCATCATACGGTCGGGAAGCTTTTTTGGGCTCATCATTGAATTTGGTCGACATGGCTTTGGCGGCGCAGAAGCCGGCAATTGCCAGCTCACAGATCACCGCTTCAGATCCACCTGCGACCATGACATCGGCGTCGCCATACTGAATCAGTCGGGCGGAATCACCGATCGCATGCGCGCCAGTTGCGCAAGCGGTCACCACAGAATGGTTGGGTCCCTTGAACCCGTGCTTGATCGAAACCTGGCCTGAGGCGAGATTGATCAGCGCGGAGGGGATAAAGAAAGGGCTCACCTTACGCGGCCCATTCTCATAGAGATTGATCGACGAGTCATAGATGCTCTGCAGACCACCAATCCCGGAGCCGATCAGAACGCCTGTGCGTTCCTGCTGCTCCTGGGTTTCAGCAACCCAGCCAGAATCCGCGACCGCTTCTTCAGCAGCGCCGATGGCGTAGAGGATAAACTCGTCAATACGGCGACGCTCCTTGGCGCTCGCCACCGCATCGGGGTCGAACGCGTGAGGATCGTCTTCCGATCCACCGCCGCGGCCATCCTTGTATGGAACCTGGAAAGCAATCTTGCAGGCCGTATTCTCCGGATCGAACGTATCGATCGGTCCGGCGCCCGACTCTCCAGCAATCAAGCGCTCCCAAGACGCCTCTCGATTAGCAGCGAGAGGCGAAATGATTCCAATACCCGTGATGACAACGCGGCGCATGTATCAGCCTCTAACCGATGTGAGCGTTGATGTGAGACACCGCGTCACCGACGGTGCGGATATTTTCCTGCACGTCGTCCGGGATCTCGATATTGAACTCTTCTTCAAACGCCATGACCAGCTCGACCAGGTCGAGTGAATCGGCGCCCAGGTCGTCGATAAAGCTTGCGCTTTCAACAACTTTGTCACCCTCTACGTCGAGATTTTCGACAACGATTTTTTTAACACGCTCAAGAACGTCAGACATGGATACCTCTCTGATACTGCCTGATGGATAGGCCCTCGCAGGAGCCATGGTGTTGCCGTTAGCACACACTTTGTGACAACGCCAAGCCCTGCATACTGTGGAAAGTGCTATGAATTTAGATCATCGCCATTCCGCCATTCACATGTAGGGTTTGCCCCGTCACATATGAAGCTTGGTCTGAGGCGAGGTACACAGCAGCCGCCGCGATATCGCCTCCCTGCCCCAGTCGACCGGCTGGAATCTGCCCCAGGAGCGCCTCTTTCTGGGCGTCTGGCAGTACATCGGTCATGGGTGATTCTATGAACCCTGGCGCGATTGTGTTCGCTGTGATGCCGCGACTTGCAACTTCCTGAGCCAGGGATTTGGTAAAGCCAATCATGCCAGCCTTGGAGGCGCAATAATTGGATTGGCCGGGATTGCCGGTTACGCCGACAATTGAAGCAATGCCGATAATTCGGCCACCACGCGCTTTCATCATCGGGCGTACAGCTTTCCGGCAAAGGCGGAAATAGCTCTCCAGATTTACGCGGATAATGTCTTGAAATTCCTCATCTTTCATCTGCATGAGGAGCTTGTCTCGGGTCACACCCGCATTGGCGACGAGGATGTCGAGCTTGCCTGCCAGCTCAATCGCAGTGCTAACGAGCGCATCGGCCTGATCAGGGTCAGACAGGTCGCAAGGCGCGATGTGCGTCCGGTCGCCAAGCTCAGCGGCAAGGGCTTCTAGTTTCTCGACGCGGCGGCCCGACAGGATCACGTCGGCGCCGGCGGCATGCATGGTTCGGGCAATCGATTCACCGATTCCACCGGTCGCCCCGGTCACCAGCGCAGATTTTCCACTCAGATTGAACATTTCTAACCCTCTCCTGCCTTTATGCTGCGCCGTTCAGGCGTTCTGCCACGGCTGCTATATCGTCCGGAGTGCCCATGGTGAGCCCCTCCAATTCACGTACTGTGCGGCGATTCATGACGCTTAAAACTTTTCCAGCGCCCGCTTCAATTGTGGTATTCACGCCCTGAGCGGCCATGAACTGGACTGATTCTGTCCAGCGCACCTGGCCGGTAACCTGTTCCACGAGCTGTTGGCGTATGGCGTCCGGATCGCTGCCTGACGCCGCTGTGACGTTGGCAACCAGCGGCGCGGATGGAGCCTTGATCTCAATCTGCGACAGCGCTTCGGCCATCGCGTCTGCGGCTGGCTGCATCAAAGAACAATGGAATGGCGCAGATACCGGCAAAAGAACCGCTTTCTTCACACCGGCCTCTTTCGCCCCTGAAATGGCGAGTTCGACGGCCGGTTTAGCGCCAGAAATAACGATTTGTCCTGGCGCATTGTCATTGGCGATCTCGCAAGGCCCTTCTGAGGCCCCGGCGGCGCATAAAGCGGTGGCCTGCTCTGGGCTGGCGCCGAGCAGCGCGGCCATCGCGCCTTCGCCCGCGGGCACAGCGTCTTGCATCGCATTGCCGCGAATGCGCAGCACTTTGGCGCAATCGCCAACCGAAATCGCCCCGGCAGAAGCAAGAGCAGAATATTCACCCAGAGAGTGGCCGGCGACGAATTTTGCACGGTCTGCACCAATTCCATGCGCCTCTTCCAGCGCGCGCATCGCGGCGACGCTGACGGCCATCAAGGCAGGCTGGGTATTGGCGGTCAGCTTGAGATCATCTTCTGACCCAGACCACATCAGGCCAGACAGGTCTTGTCCAAGAGCCTGATCGACTTCTTCAAACACGGCTTTGGCAGCGGGAAAGGCGTCGGCGAGGTCTTTGCCCATGCCAATGAACTGGCTGCCCTGCCCTGGGAAGATAAATGCGAAATCGCTCATATCCGCTCCTTAACGATAATTCGCGCCCGCTTAAGCCGCTCTGTTGGGATGCGCAAGTATCGGGTGGTAGGATCTTTACCCAGCGCCTAGATTTGGGCTCCAGCATGGAGAGTTCTGATGATCAATCAAGCCAGCAAAGGCGAGGCATTTCAAAAGCTGCACGAGAGCGGATGTTTCGTCATTCCCAACCCATGGGATGTCGGCTCGGCTAAACTGATGCAAAATCTCGGCTTTCAGGCCCTCGCGAGCACCAGTTCTGGCTATGCCCGCTCGACTGGCGTCAATGATTATGAACTGACCCGCGATCAGGTGATCGATCATGTCAGGGAGCTTTGCGCGGCCACGTCGGTCCCGGTCTCCGCAGACCTTGAAAACGGCTTTGGGGATGCACCGGAAGATTGCGCGGAAACTATCAGACTCGGGGCCGCCGCAGGCCTTGTCGGCGGATCGATCGAAGATTTCACCGGTGAGGACGGGCAGCTCTATGACATCAGTCACGCTAAAGAGCGCGTCGCAGCGGCCGTCGAAGCAGCTCGCGCCTTGCCCTTTCCATTCGTGCTGACGGCGCGCGCTGAAAACCACTTCACCGGCGATGGCGATCTGGCGGACTCGATCAAGCGCCTCCAAGCCTATCAGGACGCGGGCGCCGATGTACTCTACGCACCGGGGCTGCGCAGCAAATCCGATATTGCCAGTGTCCTCGCCTCCGTCGACCGCCCGATCAATGTCTTGCTCGGCCCGAAAGAGGGCCTCATACCCGTCTCTGAACTGGCCGAAATGGGAGTCCGGCGGATCAGTGTTGGCGGCGCGCTCGCCAATGTCGCGGTCGATGCCGTGATCAAGGCCGGACGCGAGCTGCTTGGGCTCGGGACGTTTGAGTTTCTGACCGGGATGACGCCTGGCGCCGAGATCGCAGCGTTGATGACGGGCAACACCTCCAAATAAGCTGCGGCCATCGTGTATTTTCAGCTTGATTTCTAGGCTTGGCTGCGCTTTACGACGCGCTTCGCAAGGTTTGCGGTCCTCGACCCCGGAATGAGCCGGATAAGAGGGGCCATCGTGGACAGGTTTTCCCGCCCGTCTGCGCCGCAAGCCAGAACTTTGGGAAAGACATTATGGCACTATATGAGCACGTCCTCATCGCGAGGCCGGACATCTCACCTGCACAGGTCGAGACGTTGATGGAAGAGCTCTCAGGCTTCCTCGACAAGCAAGGCGCGAAAGTCAGCAAGACCGAGTATTGGGGTCTGCGCAATCTTTCGTACCAGATCAACAAGCAGCGCAAGGGACACTATTCCCTGTTCAATATCGACGGCCCGGCCGATGCGATCCACGAGCTGGAGCGTCAGCACCGCCTGTCAGATGACATCATGCGCTATATGACCATCAAGGTTGAAGAGTTCGACGAGAACCCGTCGCCTATGATGAGCCGCAAAAACCGTCGCGACGACTAGAGGAAGGAAACAAGATCATGGCTTCCAGAAACACCTCTGGCATCAACATCACCAACATTCCGGCCCGCCGTTCGTTCGGTCGTCGCCGCAAGGTTGATCCGTTTTCCGGCGATAAAGCGCCGAAAATCGACTACAAAGACGTGAAGCTTCTGCAGCGCTACATTTCTGAGAAGGGCAAAATCGTCCCGTCTCGGATCACGGCTGTGAACTTCAAGAACCAGCGTAAGCTTGCCAAGGCCATCAAACGTGCCCGCATGCTCGCGCTGCTGCCATTCACCGTGAAGTAAGGAGATTCAACGATGCAAGTCATTCTCCTCGAGCGTGTTGAAAACCTGGGCGGCCTCGGCGACGAGGTCAGCGTCAAGAACGGTTTTGCCCGCAACTTCCTGCTGCCAAAAGGCAAGGCTCTGATTGCTAACAATCAGAACCGCGCCCGCTTTGAAGCAGAGCGTGAAGCAATCGAAAAGCGCAATGCAGAGGCCCGTGATGCGGCGACCTCGGCTGGCTCAAACCTGGACGGCGAGACATTTGTTCTGATCCGTCAGTCTGGTGCCACTGGTCAGTTGTATGGTTCGGTCAATGCACGCGACATCGTCGAAATTGCTGGCGAAGCAGGTCACAGTATCAAGCGTGAGCAGGTTCGCCTGAACGCTCCGATCAAGACCCTGGGCCTGCATGAAGTTGGTATTCGGCTGCACGCAGAAGTCCGCGTTGAAATCACCATCAACGTCGCACGCTCTGAAGATGAAGCTGAGCGCCAGGCCGCTGGTGAGAACATCATCGAGACGCTGCAAGCTGAACAGCAAGCCGCCGCGGATGAGCAAGCTTCTGAAATGGCAGAAGCTGCAGCTGAGCTCGACACAGCGCCGGAAGGCGACGAATAGTCGAATTCAGTATCTGAATAGAAAAAGCCGCTCCGATTGGGGCGGCTTTTTTGTTGCTGAGAATGCGCTGCAGATCAGAATTCTGTATCCGCGATCGTCAGCCGGTGCAGCAACCGGTCATAGCCGTCATAACCGCCGGATGCGGCGTGCAGGAGCGAGCGATTGTCCCACATGACCAACATGTCTTTCTCCCATTTATGAGAATAGACGAGTTCGTCCGCGGTCTGGTGTTGATAGAAGGCCATCAACAAGGCTCTGCTTTCTTCTTCATCAAGCCCGGCAAACCCCTGAATGTACGATGGTGAGCTGTAGAGCGCTTTCTCGCCGGTTTCGCGATGCGTGCGGACGAACGGATGTTCTCGCTTCTCGAGGGCGCGTTCGCTGGGGATAATCTTCATGCTGCGGCCGGAGTCCTGATCATCGTCGCCATAGACGCCCTTTGGTGAGTATCCAAGTTCAGCGGAATGGATGGCCGTCAGCTGATCGGCTTTCTCGCGCATATCGTCTGGCAACCGCTCATAGGCCAGGACCTGGTCCGCAAACCGCGTATTGCCGCCGTGCGGCGGGATGGTGATGCCATAAAGCACCGTGCCAGCAGGCGGGACTTCCAGAAAGCTCCAGTCTGAGTGATAGAATTCGGCAAAGATCGGCGTTTTCTCATCGGCATTACGCTGAATTGCAGCGATATTCTCGTGTCCATCGATGTGGCCGAAGAATGGGTCCTCGCCGAATTCACCAAAGTACAGCGTGACGCGCTCCAGATCACTGTCGGTCAATTGCTGCTTTGGGAAGATGAGAAGCTTGTTCTCGACCCAGTGCGCGCGAAGCTCCGCAACGAGGTCGTCTGACAGGTCCTCACGCAAGTCTATTCCAGTGACAACTGCGCCACAAACCGCCCCCGTCGGTTCTATATTCAGGCTCATAATGGTTCCTCCGCCGCCAGCATACGCCCGCGCGGCGGTGAGTCCATTCTCTTATGGGCTTGTCGCCGCGCTAACCGGCATGGGCTTCGTAGCGAAACTCCATCATGCGTTGCAGAAGCGCGCTGCGATAATTACCCGGCACTTCTTTCTGACCGATCAACCAGGCATAGACTTCCCAGTCGGGGGTTGAGAGCAGGCGCTCGAACTCGGATAAGTCATCCTCGCTCATGCCCGGCAAATGCGCATCAGCGAACGAGCCCATCAGCAGGTCCATTTCCCTGAAGCCCCGGCGCCAGGCGCGAAATTTGATCTTGCGGCGACGTTCATCTAGCGGCGACTGGGTCATCATCTGCACTCCTACTGTAAGCAACCTAGAGCGATGGGCCGGTTCTGCACAGCGTTATCCTGTCGCGCTCTGCATCATGCCTTGTATCCAGGCCTCAGATCGGCGCATAAGATCCTATGCGCGACGAACGCCTGTTCCCTCTGTTTCAGCCCCTCGATGCCCTGCCCGGCATTGGCCCGAAGCTGAAACCGGTTCTGGAGCGCCTGGTTGATGGCGAGACGGTCTGGGACCTGTTGCTGCATATGCCGGAGCGTTGGCTCGATCGCCGCCCGCGCGACAGTTTCGATGATCTAGTCCCGGAAGAAATCGCCACCGTGAAGGGTGAGGTTCACGCCGTTAAAGCCCCCTATAATGACCGCGCCCCGACGCGGATACAGATGTTTGACGGCTCGGGCTTTTTGACCATCACCTATTTCCGCGCAGATTCCCGCTGGTTGCAGGCACAATATCCAGTCGGCAAGGAGCGGATTGTTTCCGGAAAGATCACAGAGTGGCAAGGCGAACGGCAGATGAGCCATCCCGACTTCGTCATGGACCCGGCGCGCGGAGAATTCCCGCCACCGGTCGAGCCGATCTATCCGCTAACGGCTGGCCTCACCAATAAACGCGTGCACACCTCCACCAAGGCAGCCGTCGAACTGATCGCAGAGTATCTTCCCGAATGGATCGATCCAAACCTGATCGCGCAGGAAAACTGGCCCAGGTTCAAAACCGCCATGCAGCTGGTTCATGCGCCGGAGGCGTGGAACCCTGAGGCGACTCACCGGGCCCGCACCCGCCTCGCTTATGATGAGGCGCTGGCGAGGGAACTCACCTTTGCCCGCGCCCGGGCCGCGCGCCGCTCGAGTGAGGCGAATATCGTCCCGCCGCAAACCGATGCACTCAACCGCCTGGTGGCAACACTTCCTTACAAACCAACTGGCGCGCAGATCCGTGCGACCAAGGAAATCATGGCCGACCTCGGTGAGCCCTTCCCCATGCGGCGTATGCTTCAGGGGGATGTCGGCTCTGGTAAAACGCTGGTCGGCACGTTCTCCGCCGTTCAAGCCGCGGAAGGCGGCTTCCAGACCGCCTTCATGGCGCCCACCGAAGTTCTGGCGCGCCAGCAATTTGATACGCTTGATGCGCTGCTATCGCCGCTCGGCTATTCAGTCGCCGTGCTCACAGGCCGCGATAAGGGCAAGGCACGCGAAGCGACGCTGATGGGGCTAGCGGACGGATCAATACAGGTCGTCGCCGGCACGCACGCCCTGTTTCAGGAAGGCGTCAGCTTCAAAAGCCTCGCCATGGTCATTGTCGATGAGCAACACCGGTTCGGTGTTGCAGACCGAATGAAGCTGATGAGCAAAGGCAAGTTCCCACATATGCTGGTCATGTCCGCAACGCCGATCCCGCGGACGCTGGCCCAGACCATTCACGGTGATTTGGATGTGTCGGTGCTGGATGAAAAGCCAGCCGGGCGCCAGCCGGTCGAAACTCGCGCCATTGCTGATACGCGCATCGGAGACGTCGTCACCGCCGTTGGCCGCGCGCTGAGTCGCGGAGAGCGCGTCTTCTGGGTTTGTCCGCGCGTGGACGCTGATGAAGAAGATGGCAGCTCCGCCGTCGCCCGCGCAGCCATGTTGGAGGATGCTCTGAACACCGATGTCGGGCTGGTCCATGGCCGCATGAAGGGCGCCGACAAAGACGCGGCTTTGGAAGCGTTTCGCACCGGCCAGACGCGCATCCTCGTCGCCACCACTGTGATCGAAGTCGGCGTTGATGTGCCCGAAGCGACGATCATGGTAATTGAGCGCGCCGAGGGCTTCGGCCTGGCGCAGCTCCACCAACTCAGAGGGCGCGTCGGACGGGGTAGCGCGGCGAGCTATTGCATCCTGCTCTATCGCCAGCCGCTGACGGAAACCGCGCGCGAGCGGCTCGACACGCTGCGGCGCACCGAGGATGGATTTGAGATCGCTGAAGCCGACTTCAAACTTCGAGGTGCCGGTGACCTGCTCGGCAAAGCGCAATCTGGCGTCGTGGATTATCGCCTGATCGATTTTACCGAACATGCGCCTCTGATTGAGATTGCTGCTAAGGATGCTCAGCTGGCTTCAGAAACCGCGGAGACAATCGATCCGAAACGCGCGGAAGGCTTAAGCCTGTTGAGCCAACTTCTCAGTCCCGACCTCAGGTTCAGCGACTGACGCAGCCTCAGCGGGCGCTTCCGACGGCTGATCGGGTTCAAAGTCAGGAACCACCAGGCCGGCGGTCAGGATCATCTTGGCACCTTCCTCAACCGTCATCTCAAGTGCCACGGTTTCAGCCTCATCGACATAGATCAAAAACCCTGAAGTCGGGTTCGGCGTGGTTGGTACGAAGACACCAATTTTCTCAGTCCCCATTTTGGCGCCAATTTCGCCTTTGGCATGGGAGGACACAAATCCGATGCACCAGGAGTCCTTTTTCGGGTACTCCACCATCACGCACCGATCGAAGCTCGCCTGTTGATTATTGGCGAGCACTTCGGTGAGCTGCTTGATCGCGGCATAGACGTTCTTCACGAGTGGAATGCGGCTGAGAATTCTGTCGGTGAACGAGATCAACGAGCGCCCGATCAGGTTCGCCGTGACGGCGCCGAGCACCGTCAAAGCAATGACAAGCACCAAGACGCCAAAGCCTGGAATCGCGTAATTCGTATAGGTTTCAGGCTTGAGCAGAGGCGGCAGCAGCGGTCCAACCCGATTGTCGATGAACGTGATCAGGAATTGCAGGATAAAAAAGGTCGCCGCCAGAGGTGCGGCAATGACCATCCCGGCAAAGAAACGTCCGCGCAGCCAGGCAAACAGGCCGATCGGCTTCGGCTTTCCCATATCCGGGATCATCTCGTCTGGGGTCTTTCCCTTGGGCATATTCGGCTCCTCAGCCAGGCTTTCCCGCGCGTTATAGCTTGGCGATACCTAGTTTGACGTTAATTGTGGCGAAGATGGGAAGCAAATCCGACTTTGAAAACAGCCTTCACACTCTTTTCACAAGAGTTTTTGGCGAGAATGCCTCTCTGGAAACGTTTCGGCGCCTATCCGGCGGCGCAAGCCAGGAGACCTGGGCCCTTTCCGGCAGCGGTGAAGAAGCGATTCTACGACGTGCTCCCGGCGGCACCAGCATGGCACGATCCTCTGCAGCGATTGGTCTTTCAGCTGAAGCGAAGCTGATTTCGGCCGCGCAAGATGTCGGTGTTCCGGTGCCACGCGTCCTGCATGTCCTGAATGACGAGGATCAGGTCGGCGATGGCTTCCTAATGAGCTGGGTCAAAGGTGAAACCATAGCTCGGCCGATTTTGAGAAATGAAGAGTATGCGACCGCACGCGACGTTCTTGCCGGTCAATGCGGCGCGGCGCTGGCGGACATCCACGCCATTCCGTTAGAATCCGCTCCCCCGGAGCTGCAAACCAGCGACGGCCTGGCTCAGATCGCTCAGTATGAAGAGATTTACCGCGGCTTTGATGCCCCGCGGCCCGTATTCGAGCTCGCACTGCAATGGCTGAAAGCGAACGCGCCCGCGCCGCGCCCATCGGTCCTGGTGCATGGCGATTTTCGTCTTGGCAATCTGATGATTGATGAAAGCGGTCTCGTCGCCGTGCTCGATTGGGAACTCGCTCACATTGGCGATCCAAGAGAGGACATTGCCTGGCTCTGTGTGAATTCCTGGCGCTTTGGACAGTCACAAAACCGGGTTGGCGGGTTTGGACAGCTGGGCGACTTACTCGATACCTATAATGCCAAGACGGGCGCCGACATCACTTCGAAAGAGATTGACTGGTGGGAGACGCTCGGCTCGCTGAAATGGGGGATTATGTGCATGATCATGTATGAAGCCTTCCGATCGGGCGCGGATGCGAGCGTTGAGCGCGCCGCGATCGGCCGCCGTGTCTCGGAAACTGAAATCGATCTCATCAATCTTTTGGAGGCGGCCCATGCATGACCAGCCAAGTGTGTCGGAACTGGTTCAGGCGGTGAAGAATTTCATCGACGAAACGGCTGGGCCCAATCTCAAGGGCCATGCTGCGTTCCATGCCCGCGTCGCCAGCAATGCCCTCGCCAGCGTTCTCAGAGATCTGGAGCAGCGCCCGGCGCAAGAATCCGCAGAGGCGGCTCGGCTGATCGAACTGCTTGGCGCTGAAGAAGAGGCAGATGTGGGCGCCTTAAATCGCAAACTCAGCGAACAAATCCGGGCGGGTACGCTGACGCCCGAAACACCCGGCCTTTTGCAGCATCTGAAAGCCACCACGATCGCTCAGGTCGAGATCGACCAGCCACGTTATTCTGGATTGAATACAGCGAAGTCCTAGGCTGAGCAGCTGCCGCCGCCGAGCACACAAAAACTCGCGCAATAGGAATGATTAAGGCGGACGCTCTGCCGCGCCTCTTGCAGCGTTGTGCCAAGATCAAACTGGGTATCGTAAGGCAGCAGTGTACACGCCACGACGCTAGCGCTTTTCGCGCCTTTGCGTTTCACCACCATGCGCTGTGACGCGCACATCAGTTCGTTTGGGTCTTTGCAGAGAATATCCCAGCACGCGGTCGTGATCTCTGGCGGATCTTCATTCGGGCGCATCTCGGGAAACAGAACCAGTTCTTTCGGATTGCTCGGGTCGATGGCCAAGCCTTCGCGGGCGATCAATCCTTCATAGCCAGCGCGTGAGACCGCCTCTTCTTCACCCCAGACGGTCCGTCCGGCGAGGGCCAGGGTGAAGCCATTTTCAGACAGCCATCGCAGTCCCTTGATCGCCAGTTCGAAGGAGCCCTCACCCCGCTCCTCGTCGTGAAAGGCGGCGTCGTAGTGGTCGAGACTGACGCGCATGGTCAGGCGATCGCCATACGCCTCGCGCAGAGCCAACAGTCCGTCTCGTACACGCGGCCGCATCATTGGTTGCATCGCATTGGTCAGCATCAGGACGCTGAACCCGCGCTCCAGCACGACCTGCAGGATCGCGTTCATTTGCGGCGCCATGAACGGTTCGCCGCCGGTAAAGCCGATCTCAATCCCGGTCTCACCAGCTGCTTCCAACTCGTCCAGATAAGGCAGCACGTCGGCCATGGTCAGATAGACCAAACGGTCATTCGTCGGAGAGCTTTCAATATAGCAATTTACGCACTCAATATTGCAGAGTGTGCCGGTATTGAACCACAGCGTCTTGGTGCGGCCATATTCGACATGCGCGCGCGTTTCTCCCTTAACCGTGACGAACGGATCGGAGAATTTTGGCGGGAGCAGTTCGGAATCGGCCATAGTCACCTTTTATTCTCTCTTAAGCGAAATCGAAGTCACAAACGCGTGACGGCTGCGATCTCAATTGAGTTGCTCAGAAGTTGGGCCTGTTTCGAGAAAAGCGATCACCGCGTCCCAGTGCGCCAGTGCCTCTGCATCCCCCATGGCGGCGACTTCGGCCGCGCGGAGCGTTGCGATCACACTCGCATCCTCTCCATATTGAGCCAGCAGCGTCATCGCTGCATCGCGGGCGCTTTGATTATCACTCATTATTGCCAATGCTCCGCGATCCACGGCGTTGGCTTCACGTGCTTGTAGAATTTTTTATACCACGGCGCCGGCCACTTGCCGTCACGAGCTTCATCCTGATCCGGGCGGCCGGTAAAGGCGACGACTTTGGTTTCCGCTGGCAGAGCCGGGGTCTTGAACCAGTTCATCGGGAATTTCGGCAACAGGGAGTGTTTGAAGCTGACGCACCATTCGTCGGGCCAGTAGATCATCTTGGGCACCATGGCGGAGACATAATGCTGCTCGACCCGATGCTCGGCATGCACAGAGGCATTGTCACGCTGATATTGCTCGTAGATCTCCATATGCTTGCCCATGTTCCAGCGATAGACAGACGTGTTGCCGATCCCCTGCCCTTTCTGGGTCCAGTTCTCCGCAACGCACATCTCGCCCGGCTCATAGTCCCAGAACGGATCCATGTTGCCGGTCACGACCAGGTCGACATCCAGGAACAGCACGTCGCCTTCCAGACCGCCCAGACCAGGTTGCCAGAGCGACAGCTTGCGCCACGGGGTCCATTCGAGGCCAGCGGGGATATCGATCGGTGGCAGGGGTTGATGTTCGACTTCCGGCATCAGACCTTCGGAGTCATCAGTGAAGCAGACAAAGCGTAAGTCACCGGTCGTATTGCGACGGATCGCCCGATAGAGTCGGTTCACGAACGGCGATGGATACCGTGTGCCCCACTTCATACAGACGACATTCTTGACCATGCAGACCTCTTATGGCTCGGCGTGCGTGAACAGACCCAGGTCTGCCCCGACATACCAGCCGGATTTTCTCCAGTGGGGTGAATTAAGTTCCTTTTCCACGTCGGGGAACCCGTTGACTGTACGATTTGACGGATTGGCTTCCGCATAGGCGAGGATTTCGTCGAGAAAGAAACGCCGTTTGATCATAATGGACTGATTGGACCAGGTTATGTGGCGCGCGGAAATCCTGAACCAGCCCTCTGGCATGCGCTCAACATCATCGAACACCTTGTCGGGTTCGGTGTAGACGTAGATCGAGTTGCCGATCATCTTTTCGGCTTTGCCCGGACGCAAGAGACGGCGGATCTGTGCCATCAGTGACGGGCGATAATAGCGCAGAAACTTCCAGCTTGCCTGATCGCGATAGCCGGGATGAATGCGATGTCTGAACCGGAATACGTTGACTGCATCGCTCGCCAGCGCCGCTTTCGCGTTCTCGATCTGTCGCCGCGCTTCTTTGGCGCTTTCGATCAATGGCAGGTCATTCTCGAGCAACAGGACGATGTTGGATTTCATCCCCTCCGCCAGCATCTTGAACCCGCCAAGAATGCCTGAATTCTCTTCCGTCCCAATAAAGGGCAGATCATATGCTTCGGCGAGCGCGCGCGCGTCATCATCCAGACCGTTGAACGCGATCTGCACTTCGTCTGCCAGATCGAACAGTCCGGCGTCCTTGTAGGTGTCCAGGGCGGCACGGAATGTGTCGTAGCGACCATAACAGAGCATTCCGATCCCGAAGGTAAGGCGCCTGGTTTCCGTCACCTTGGATATCCTCGTATTGCAGGTCCATTGCCTAGCATGTGGCATAGCTCGAAACGAAATAGTTAGAAAAGCGCGGGCGCGCAGTCAAAGCCGCGAATCGAACTGTTTTTTCCCTGATTTTTCGTCATCCGATCTCGAACAGCACGCGTAGAACGAGTGACAGAGACACGATCAGGAGCGTATTCGCTGTGAGCCGAGACCCCGCAATAATCTGGTTCCGACGCGACCTGCGCCTCACAGATAACCCTGCCCTGCATGCCGCCATCAAGGCCGCGGGCGAACGAGTCATCTGTCTCTACATCCGCGAAACAGATACATCGCTGCGGGAAACTGGCGGCGCCTCCAACTGGTGGCTCGATAAGTCCTTGCGCTCTCTCGCTGAACATATCGAGGCGCTCGGCGGCCAGCTTATCCTGAAGACAGGCGATGCGGGCGCGATATTGGCTGAGCTTGCCTCAGACACCGGCGCGACATCTGTCTTCTGGAATCGGCGCTATGATCTGGCTGGCAGAGACATAGACGCCGCGATCAAATCTGATCTGAAAGCAAATGGTCTAACGGTCGAGAGCTTCAATGGCTCGGTCCTCACAGAGCCGTGGACCCAGACAACCGGGTCAGGCGGGTATTACAAAGTCTACTCGCCCTACTGGCGCGCGGTGCAGGCGAACTATCAGTGTCCTGCGGCGCTGAGCGCACCGACCGCGCTGGACCAATTCGACCTCGACTCAGAGACACTGGATGTTTGGGCTCTGCATCCCCATCGCCCCGATTGGTCAACAGGATTTGATCCGCTTTGGACGCCCGGCGAAGCAGGCGCGCTGAAGCGGCTCAATGCTTTTCTCAACGGTCCAGTCGACAGCTATGGCGCAGACCGCAACCGGCCCGATCTCGAAACCGGCACGTCAGGGTTGTCGCCGCACCTTGCCTTCGGTGAAATCTGTCCCGCGCAAATCTGGCGCGCCACGCAAAGCCGGATCGATGCCGGAGACGTGAATGAGAAGAACGCACGGAAATTCCTCTCCGAAGTGGCCTGGCGCGATTTCTCCTATGTGCTCCTCTTCCACAATCCAGATCTGGCGGAGGCGAACTACAAGTCAGATTTCGATCTGATGCCCTGGCAGGACGATGCCGAACTTTTGAAGGCCTGGCAGACTGGTCAGACCGGCTACCCCATTGTCGATGCTGGTATGCGTCAGCTTTGGCATACGGGCTGGATGCACAATCGCGTGCGCATGATCGTCGCAAGCTTCCTGACCAAGCACCTGCTCATTCATTGGCGCCGGGGCGAGGATTGGTTCTGGGACACTCTCGTCGATGCTGACCCGGCCTCCAACAGCGCCAGCTGGCAATGGACGGCAGGATCCGGCGCTGACGCCGCTCCCTATTTCCGGATTTTCAATCCGATCACCCAAGGCGAGAAGTTCGACGAGACCGGCGACTATGTTCGCAAATGGTGCCCGGAACTCGTCCGCCTGCCGCGAAAGTATCTCTACCAACCTTGGGAAGCCGGACCACTGATCCTGCACGAAGCAGGCATCAAGCTTGGCGAGACCTATCCCGAACCCATCGTAGACCACAAATTCGGCCGCGAGCGCGCGCTTGCCGCCTATGAGACCCTAAAAGAAAGACGAGACGCAGCATGAAACGGATCGCAATCATCGGCTCCGGCATTTCCGGACTTGGCGCTGCCTATGCCCTGAAAGACACGGCCGACATAACAGTTTACGAAGCCAATGACCGCGCTGGCGGCCATGCTCATACAATGGATGTCGACTATGATGGAACTGAGATCGCGGTCGATGTTGGCTTCATTGTCTACAATGCACTCAACTATCCCAACCTGATCGGCTTTTTCGACGCGCTCGGGGTTCAGACCGAAGCCAGCGATATGAGCTTCGCCATCTCCAATCCTGATGGGTATGAATGGGCTTCGACACTGAACGGCATTTTTGCCCAGCGTAAGAATTTCTTCCGCCCGAGATTTCACAAATTCTGGCGCACGATCCTGAAATTCAATGATCTGGCGCGCGAAGAACTTCAGGCTGGCAAGATCGACGACATCTCGCTCGGGTCCTGGCTGGATAAGCACGGATTTGATCAGGATTTCCTCGATAATTACATCCTGCCCATGGGCGGTGCCATCTGGTCGACGCCAGAAGCTGAGATGATGGATTATCCCGCCCGCAGCTTTTTCCAGTTCTTCGAAAACCACCGCCTGATGCATAAGGAACGCCCGAAATGGCGCACCGTGACAGGCGGCTCGCGAAACTATGTTGAGACGGTCGCTGGACTGCTGGGCGATCGCCTGAAACTCAGCAGCCCGGTTCAGCAAGTTATGAAGTTTGGGGATAAGGTCCGAATCATTCTCGACGATGGCCGCGAAGAGCTGTTTGATGATGTCATCCTCGCGACCCATTCAGATACAACGCGAGCACTTCTGGATGAGCGGTTTGAGACGCCTCGTTTCCTCCTTGGCTCCACCCGCTATCGTCCGAACCAGATCTATCTGCACCGCGACCCGAGCCTGATGCCAAAGAAGAAGGCGGCCTGGGCCAGCTGGAATGTGATGAAGCAGGGCACGCCGGAAATGTGCCTCACCTATTGGATGAACCGGCTTCAGAACTTGCCCAATGAACGTCCGCTCTTTGTCACGCTGAACCCGGAAACACCGCCGGCAGAACACCTGACTTTCGCCAAGATGGAAAAGGCGCATCCGCAGTTCGATGCCCCGGCTGAAGCAGCTGTGAGAGAGCTGAAACGCATCCAGGGCCGCGATGGGATCTGGCTCGCCGGCGCGTGGATGGGCAGCGGCTTCCACGAGGATGGCCTGAAAGCCGGCCTCGCCTGCGCTCTGTCGCTCGGTGGACGCGTGCCATGGCAAGCTGAGGGTGTTGAGATCACCACAACCATGACGCGTGCGTCAGAAAATGATAAAGTGGCCCTTGGAGCCATTTAATCGTGAAGGATACGCCTGCCCTACGCCTGTGGAGAGGTCACACTGTCCACCAAAGATCGGTCCCGTTTGAGCACCGGTTCAAGTACGGGCTCGCGCTCATAGATGTGGATATTGATCGTCTGAATGAGGCCGATCAGCAGAGCACAGTCTTCAGCGTCGATGGCAGCAATCTGTTCTCGTTCAATCGCAAGGATCATGGTGCGCGTGAACGTGCGCCGCTCCGCCCGTGGGCTGAGCAGCAGTTTTCGAATGCGGGGATCGATCTGAAGGGCGGCGTGATCCGCCTTGTGACCTTCCCCCGCCATGCCTTTTACAAGTTTGCCCCGATCTCGCTTTGGCTCGGCCATGGCCCGGATGGCGCGCTGGAAGGCATCCTTTACGAGGTCAATAACACGTTCGGCGAAACGCATGTCTATGTGGCCGAAACACCGGACGGGTCGCGGCATCAACATCAGACCGACAAGGTCTTTCACGTCTCGCCCTTCTTTGATGTGTCCGGAACCTATCAATTCACTCTGCGCTGGAGCGATACCGATCTCCGCCTGATCGTCGCGACGCAAAAAGATGGCGCACAAACGCACATGGCGACCATCGCCGCCAAAGCGCAACCAGCGACAGCAGCGAGTTTCACCAAGCTTGCTCTGACCAAACCATTGTCCACCCTGGCGGTGACGCTGGGCATTCATTGGCAAGCCCTGAAGCTTTGGATCAAAGGCGCCAAATATCATTCAAAACCAAAGCAGTCTGCTGTGCGTACAACGATAGCAAGACAGAAAAATGCTGCCCCAGAAGCAGCCCCGCGATTGGAGAGAACCGCATGAGCTATACCACCCTCGATCACGCCCTCGAAGACAGTTCCAATCACGTATTGGCCTCGCCCGAGGCTTTGAGGCAGCTGACCGGGGTCCCAGCGGGTTTTCGACTGGCGGGAATGATGTTGCTCAGGGCCAAGCGCGGAACCATCCGCTTCGACCTGCCAGATGGCCGCCGGGTCCTGTTCGACCACGGACAGAAGGGCCCGAATGCCGTGGTCGAGGTGCACAGCTTTGATTTCGCCAAGCGGGCGATTGCGGGCGGCGATGTCGGATTTGCCGAAAGCTATATGGATCAGGAATGGTCGACACCGGATCTGACCTCTGTGCTCGAATTCTTTTCAGAGAATTTCGAAGCGGCCGGACAGCTCGCCGTTGGCGGGATGATGGTGCGAATCTCAAATATGGTGCGCCACATCTTCAATCGAAACTCGAAAGCCGGATCGAAGCGAAACATCGAAGCGCATTACGATCTCGGCAATGAGTTCTATGAGCTCTGGCTCGACAATTCGATGACCTATTCCTCAGCGCTCTATTCCGAGCCGAGCTTCACACTGGAGCAGGCTCAGGAAGCCAAATATGCGCGGATCGCTGACGAGCTTAATCTCAGCGAAGGAAAGTCAGTGCTGGAAATCGGCTGCGGCTGGGGCGGGTTTGCGGAATATGCTGCCAAACATCGCGGCGCCAAGGTCACTTGCCTCACGATCTCGCCCTCTCAGCGCGACTGGGCGCTTGCACGGATGCAGCGCGAAGGTCTCAGCGAGAAGGTTCAGATCCGCCTGGAAGACTATCGCGACCATCGCGGCCAGTATGACGGTGTCGCCTCAATCGAGATGTTTGAAGCCGTCGGAGAGAGCTATTGGCCGAGCTATTTCGCCAAAGTCTCAGAGAGCTTGAATCACGGCGCCAAAGCGGCGCTGCAAATCATCACCATCGATGACCAGCTCTTCCCGCGCTATCGCAAGCGCGCTGATTTTATCCAGCGTTACATTTTCCCTGGCGGCATGTTGCCCAGCGAGCTAGCTTTGCGAGAGCAAGTCATGGACGCAGGCCTGCGGGTTGAAAAGACCCACTATTTTGGCCCGGATTATGCCAAGACGCTGCGCCTTTGGGCGAACGCCTTCGAAGAGAAATGGGGCCAGATCGAGCCGCTCGGCTTTGACGAACGCTTCCGCCGCATGTGGCGCTTCTATCTGAGCTATTGCGAAGCCGGGTTCGATAATGGCCGCATCAATGTCGGCCACTTCACCCTCAACAAGTTTTAGAAGAACGAGGCGCGCTTAGTAGAGTGCGTTCAGCACGTACTCTATGCGCTGACCGCGCACGTCGAAGGCAAGCTTCACCCAGCGCGATTGATTATCGTACCAAAGGTCAACCGTCAGATCAGACTTCAGGCGATAGTGCGTGGCCTCAACCGCTTCGTCACCGACTTTGACTGTATCGTCACCGATCACTTCGACATCGATATCCAGCACCTCTCCAGTCTCGGTCGAGAGCATCTGGCTTTGATAAACCTGAAGCCGATTCCAATGGCTGGACGGAATGGTGGTCAGCGGCAAAGCGCCGTCAAACTTGGTACTGTCGACGATCAGGCTGTCATCCTGCAATTCTGCGGAGACTTCGCCCTTGCGACCGTCATTATTCGATTTTCCGGTCAGCGCGACGAGCTGGCCATCAACCCACTCTTCGACACTGTCCAGTCGATACTTGAATGCCGTGATCGGCCCGAATTTCACCTGAAGATCGACATCGGTCGTGACCTGCAGGTTGCCATCGGCGTCGCGGTCGAAGGTCAGCACATGGCTGCCGAAAGGCTTGCCCTTGCGCAGCACAGTGAAATCAATCACCGCGCCATCGGTCGCCACCCACGGCGCCGGCAGAGAGACTTGCGTCGCGGTTGTTTCTTCTGCCTGCGCTGCGGCGCTCAGCATAAAGACGGCGGTTCCGAGCATGACCTGTTTCAACATCAGCTTAGTCTCCAGAATGGCAGTGGCTCTTGCGCGACGAAGCAGATGCACATCTCATCGCCATGCGACGCCGGACGGTGACGCACACCGGGGCGACCAAGGACCAGATCACCGCGGCCATAGCGCCCGTGACCATCTTCAAACTGCCCTTTCAGGACAACCGTCGCCTCAAGCGCGCTATGGCTATGCTCTGGGGCTGCTTGACCTGGGTCAAGCCGCATCAGCTTTCCGCGGCCTTTGCCGCGCTTGGCATAATGGACACCGGACAAGCCCCGTTTCCACGGCACTGTGGAAAACTCGCTGCGGGCGAGTTCAAGGGCTTCTGGGAGGAAGGCATGCTCGTAATCTTCAGGGCAGCCATCAGCAACGCCGAGAACCGTGCGCGTAGCATTCCATATGTCGGCGGTCTCATGCCCCCGATCAGACAGCAAAATATGCAGCTCAGCCGCGATCGCCATGTCCGAAGACAGGGCCCCGCCAGCGTGGTCCATCATAAAGGCGTGATAAGCATCAGAATTCATTCAGCAAAACTCACAGTATTGTTCTATGGCTTTTTACGCAGCGCGACCCCAACTGGATCACCAGTCCGCAGTTGAATTACACCGCCGCGCAGCCTAGCGTGGCGACGAAGAAAAAAGGCCTCCCATGACCATCACAAATTCCGTTCTTGATCTGATTGGAAACACCCCGCTTTTGCGCCTCCACAAACTCTCTGAAGAGACCGGATGTGAGATCCTCGGCAAGTGCGAATTTCTCAATCCTGGCCAGTCCGTCAAAGACCGCCCAGCCCTCGGCATGGTGCGCGATGCTGAAGCGTCTGGACGTCTGAAACCGGGAGGGACGATCGTCGAGGGCACGGCTGGCAATACCGGGATTGGCCTGGCTATGGTTGGCGCTGCGCTCGGCTATGAGGTTGTGATCGTCATGCCGCGTACGCAATCGAAGGAAAAGAAGGATGCGGTGCGAAATCTTGGCGCCAGATTGGTTGAGGTCGACGCGGTCCCCTACTCCAATCCGAACCATTATGCGCGTTATTCCGGCCGCCTCGCTGAAGAGCTGAACGAGAGCAATCCAAACGGCGCGATCTGGGCCAACCAGTTTGACAATCAGGCCAACCGCAAAGCGCATTACGAGACCATGGGACCGGAAATCTGGGAACAAACGGACGGCAAAGTAGACGGCTTCATCTGCGCTGTGGGATCCGGCGGAACGCTCGCCGGCACGGCCATGTCGCTGCGCGAAAAGTCCGGCGGCAAGGTTAAGATCGGCATCGCGGATCCGGGCGGCGCCGCGCTGTATGAGTATTACAAGAATGGCGAGCTGAAAGCTGAAGGCACATCGATGACGGAAGGTATCGGCCAGGGCCGGATCACCGCCAATCTGGAAGGCCTCGACGTCGATTACGCCTATCGCATTCACGATGCCGACGCGCTCAACATCCTCTATGACCTGATCCAGAATGAAGGCCTCTGCCTCGGCGGATCGGCCGGGATCAATATGGCTGGCGCGGTGCGGATGGCCAAGGATATGGGCCCGGGGCACACGATCGTCACCATCCTCTGTGACTATGGCAATCGCTATCAGGACAAGATTTTCAATCCGGAGTTCCTGCGCTCCAAGGACCTGCCGGTTCCGCCATGGATGGAAGGATAATCCATGGAACACGGTGATCCGCTCGTCTCGGCTGAATGGCTGAAGCAGCATATCCAGCGACCAGAATTGAAAGTACTGGACGCAACCTGGGTACCGCCATTTCTGAAGGACCGCGACTCAGGCCGCACCTGTTACGAGAACGGACACATTCCGGGCGCCGTCTATTTTGATATTGATGAGATCGCCGACCAGGACTCTGACCTCAGCCACATGTTGCCGGATATCAGCGATTTCGACGCGATGTTCGGCGCCCTTGGGATCGGCGACGGCGACGAGGTTGTGGTCTATGACAACAACAATTTCTTTGCCTCTGCGCGCGTCTGGTGGACCCTGCGCGCAATGGGCCTGACCGAGGTGGCCGTGCTCGATGGCGGCCTTAAAGCGTGGCAGGACATTGGCGGACCCATCGAGACCGAGATCCCGGCGCCTGAACCAAAAGCGTACACGGCAATGTTCCTGCGCCGGTTCGTCCGCAATATGGACGAGATGCGCACGCATGTCGAAGCCGGCGATCAGCCCATCCTCGACGCCCGCGATAATGGCCGTTTCAACGGCACCTCGCCAGAGCCGCGCGCCGGTTTGCCGTCCGGCCACATGCCCGGCAGTGTGTGCGTACCGGCGTCGTCGCTGCTGACGCCTAATGGCAAAATGAAATCAGCGGACGCCCTGGCTGAGATCCTTGGCGACTATAAAGAAGGCCCGGTCATCACCACTTGCGGGTCCGGAGTCTCAGCCGCGGTCATCGCGCTGGCGCTTGCCCGGATCGGAAACTATCATGCGGCCATTTATGACGGGTCGTGGAGCGAGTGGGCGGCCCATAGCGACAACCCGATAGCGACGACGGCATGAAGGACGAAACCAAGATCATCCACACGCGCTCAGGGCGCGGCCCGGTCGAAACGGTCAATCCGCCGGTTGAACGCGGCTCTACGGTCTTGCTGCCCACGCGAGAAATTCTCTATGGGGATGGCAAGGTCTATGGCCGCATGGGCCTCACGGTACAGCGCGAACTGGAAGCCGCGCTATGCATCCTCGAGAACGCCAAGCACTGTCGCCTGACCGCAAATGGTCTGCAATCGATCGCTTTGGCGCTAGGAGCGGTGCTGAAATCCGGCGATCACGTGCTTGTCTCAGATAGCATTTACGGCCCGTCGCGGCGCTATTGCACCCGCCGGCTCTCGGCCATGGGGATCATGGCCACGCGGTTTAACCCGTTGATCGGCGACGGTGTTGAGGCGCTGATCGAGGACAATACGAAAGCCATCCTGCTGGAATCGCCTGGCTCTCTCACGTTCGACATCATGGACACGCCCGCAATCACCAAAGTCGCCCAGGCCAACAAATTGATCAGCCTGTTCGACAATACCTGGGGCGTCGGCGCGCTGCACAAGCCGCTAGATCTTGGGGTCGACATCGTGATGCAAGCGCTCACCAAATATCCGGTTGGACACGCAGATGCGATGGGCGGCGCAGTTCTGACCAATTCGGCGCGCCTCGCCAACCAGATTGCCATGTGCAGCGAAGACTGGGGCATCTCGCTTGGGCCAGATGACGCTTATCTGGCACTGCGCGGATTACGCAGCCTCGGCACACGGCTCAAACAGCATGAGGCCGGCGGATACCAGATCGCCAAATGGCTGGAAGCGCGCTCGGAAGTCGACGCAGTGCTGCACCCTGGCCTGGCAAGTCATCCGGAGCACGCGCTCTGGAAACGCGACTTCCAAGGCGCCAATGGGCTGTTTGCCTTCATCATGAAAGCCACGCCGGAACCGGCGCTCGATAAGTTCCTGGAAGCTATGCAACTGTTTGGAATGGGTTTTTCCTGGGGCGGTTTCGAAAGCCTGCTCATCCCCTGCGATGATCAGCTCGACCGCATAGAAGGCGACCGCATCCATGAGCGCGCGGGGCCGCTGATCCGCGTTCATGTTGGTTTGGAAGACCCAAATGATCTGATCGATGACCTGGAACAGGCTTTCGCTGCGATGAAGGTCTAGCGCCCCGGGCCGCGAACCTGGCCCTGATGCAAAGCGCAGATCAACGTGAACAGCCGCCGCGATGTGTCAAAATCCACTTTGACTTTGCCCTCAAGCCTCTCAGCAACCAGATCTGAGCCCTCATTATGGATTCCGCGACGCGCCATATCGATGGCCTCAATCTGGTGCGGGCTGGAGCTGCGAATGGCGTCATAATAACTCTCGCAGATCATGAAATAATCGCGGATGACACCGCGAAACGGGGTCATGGAGAGCAGAAACATATGGACGGGGTCGCCGGTCTCCGTCGTGATTTCGAACACCAGCTTTCGTTCCTGCATGAGCAGTTTCAGGGCATACGGCCCGGCCGTCTTGCCTTCGACCTCGAACGTGTTTTCTTCCAGCAGATCAAAGATCGCCACGCGCCGCTCATGTTCAGCATCCGGACCGGACGCTGCAAGCGTGTCCTCATCGATATCCACACTGACCAGGCGATGTTCGGCCATTGGCTGCTTGAGACCTATCCTTTGTTCGTTCGGATCGAGACCGATCGTGCATGAGCTGGCAAGCCTTCTGCCTCCGCGAGGCGCAGCGCTGCCGGGGCCAATGCAGCGAATCCTTCCGGACCGGCCTTTTGTACACTCATTCTTTTTAGAAAGTCATACAAACCGAGGCCTGAACTGAAGCGGGCCGCCCGACTGGTTGGCAAAACATGATTAGAACCAGTGACATAGTCGCCCAGCGCCTCTGGTGTGTGATGCCCCAAAAAGACTGCGCCGGCGTGTTTGATCTGCGGCAACAGCGCTTCCGGGTCGGCAATGGCGAGCTCCAAATGCTCAGCAGCGATCTGATTCGCGACCGCTGCGGCCGCCGCGAGATCCGGGACCAGGATGAAAGCCCCATGCGTGTCCCAGGCTTGCCGCGCGCGGGCTTCTGTGGACAAAGATTTCAACTGCGTATCCACAGCTTCTTCCACAGATTTAACCACAGACTCCTCGGTCGAAATCAGGATCGATTGCGAGCTCGTATCATGCTCGGACTGGCTCAACAGATCGGCAGCGATCCAGTCAGGATTTGCGCTTTCGTCCGCAATGACGAGGATCTCAGACGGACCGGCGATGGTATCGATGCCGACCGTGCCAAATACTTGCCGTTTGGCTTCGGCGACATACGCGTTTCCAGGCCCAACAATCTTGTCCACAGCTTTCAGTCGCCCTGCCCCAAATGCGAGTGCCGCCACGGCCTGCGCACCACCGATCGGGTAGAACTCATCGACACCCGCTTTCAGTGCCGCATAGGCGACCGCGGGGGCCAATTGCCCCTTCGGCGCGGGCGCTACCATGCAGACCCGCTCAACCCCGGCAATTTTGGCCGGAACCGCGTTCATCAATACTGAACTTGGGTAGGAGGCGAGACCGCCCGGCACATAAACGCCAACACTGTCGAGAGCCGTCCAACGCCAGCCAAGCTGCACACCAGCCTCATCCGTGAATTGGTGATCCGTCGGGCGCTGCGCCGCGTGGTAGGCCGCTATTCTCTCAGCCGCGAAATCAACCGCGGCTTTCAGATCGTCCGGGCAGGCATGCGCCAGGCGATGCAGATCAACATTATCTGATTGCAGCGTCGTCGGATCGAGCACCAGTTCATCGAACTTGGCCGTATAGCGCGCCACCGCTTCGCCGCCATTACTGCGGACATCGGCAATCACATCGCGAACTGTTTCCGCGACATCTTCCACCGCGCCGCGCGGCTCAGCCAGAAATGCATCGAATTGTTCGGCAAAACCTGCCTGCCGGGCATCAAATGTACGGGCCATTCCTATCGCCGTTTCTTGTCATGATCCGGCCGGTGCCGGGTCGTCCACTCGTAAGCGCTATCCAGCAAAGTGACGTCCAGAGCCTCGACTTCAAGGGACAGTTCGCCGTCCCCTGCAAACAGAATGGAAACTTTCCCGCCTGGAGGCTCCCCAGCCGGGTCAAAGGTCAGCGACAACAGCGAATAGACCATATCCGGATCGGCTTTCGTCACGGCGCGCGTTTTCACACTCAGCACGGTATCGAAAGCAAGGATCGCGCGCACCCGGCCTTGCGGCCCGCGCTTGGTCTTGGCGTCTTCCCACTGAAAGCGATTGACCTCCAAGGTCAAACGGCGACCCCGGCGATCAAACTTGATATTTTCTGCTTTCAGAACAGCGTCCTGCACCGCGGAAGAGATCACTTCCAGGTCACCCGCATCTTCTGCGATCAGTCTTAATGCCCTGCCCTCAGCCATTTGAGATGCTATTCTCCTTCAACCCGCTGAATATCAGCGCCGCAACCGGTAAGCTTCTCTTCCAACCGTTCAAAGCCTCTGTCCAGATGGTAGATTCGATTCACTTGGGTTTCGCCCTCGGCTGCAAGCGCCGCAATCACCAGAGAAACAGAAGCGCGCAAGTCCGTCGCCATCACTGGGGCGCCGCGCAGTTGTTCAACGCCTTTGACGATGGCTTCCTTGCCGCGAACCTGAATATCTGCGCCGAGGCGTGACAATTCCGGCGCGTGCATGAACCGGTTCTCAAAGATGTTCTCGCGAATGACACTGGTCCCGTCGGCAATCGACATCAGGGCCATGAACTGCGCCTGCAGGTCGGTCGGAAAGCCCGGATGCGGCTGCGTGTTGACGTCGACCGCTTTCAGCGCTGAGCCATTGCGCTGGACCCGGATCGTCGCTGCCGCCTCATCGGCTTCAACGTCCACACCGGAGCGCTGCATCGCGTCGATCATCGCGCCAAGCGCCGCAACTGGCGCGCCCTCAAGCGTGACGTCTCCGCCAGCCGCTGCCGCTGCCATCGCATAAGTGCCTGCCTCAATCCGATCTGCCATGACGGCGTGTGTCGCGCCGCTCAACGCCTCTACACCTTCAATCTTCACCGTCGCAGTTCCCGCGCCGCCAATATTTGCGCCCATCTTGTTTAAACAGTCGGCGAGATCAGCGATCTCCGGCTCGCGTGCAGCGTTCTCCAAAATGGTTGTGCCATGGGCGAGCGTCGCTGCCAGCATGGCATGTTCGGTCGCGCCAACCGAGACAAAGGGAAAGACGATCTTGGCGCCCTTCAGGCCGTGAATAGCCGCCGCTTTGACATAGCCAGCTTCCACTTTCAGATCAGCGCCCATGGCCTCCAGCGCCTGCAGGTGCAGATCCACCGGGCGTGCGCCGATCGCGCAGCCACCGGGCAGAGACACCGTCGCATGGCCTTCGCGGGCCAGCATTGGACCGAGCACATTAAAGCTCGCCCGCATTTTCCGAACCTGATCATAAGGCGCGATGGTCGACGTCAGCTCCGCCGCGTTCAACCGGCATTCGCTGTCGCCTTTTGGCCAGTAAACCTCTACGCCGAGGCTCGCCAGCAGCTGGCTCAGGAACCGTGTGTCGGCGAGGTTTGGCATATTGGTCAGCGTCAACGGCTCGCGCGTCAGCAAGCACGCGGCCATCAGTTTCAAAGCTGAATTCTTTGCGCCAGAGATCGGGATCGTGCCGTTAAGCTTGTGCCCGCCCGTGATTTTCAAACTATCCATGATGTGCAGCTATAGCGCCGCAAACGGCGAACGAAAGGCGCAATTGCGGCACGGCGTGATCCAAGCTTGGCAAGGATTTGACCTTTTATCGAATATCGATATATTCGCGCGCATGACTTCAAGATTCAATCGATTCGAAGCGGGCGATGTGGTGGCGATTCCTTTCGGCATCGGCCTGTCGCATTATGGCCTGGTGACCTCCCGCGGTACGGTAATCTCAAACTCCCGCGCTCATGGCGGGGTTGTCGAGCAGAGCCTGGCAGAGTTTTCCAATGGCCGCCGCATCCGTTTGTGTGAGCGCGCGGAAGGGCTCGACGCCGTCGTCTCAGAGACGAGAGCCCGGCGCGCCAAGAGGGCATCCTATCACCTCACCGAAGCGAATTGCGCGCACTTCACCCGCTATTCGCGGCGGCAAAAGCCAACGACAGTGCAAATCGCCTCGGCCACAGTAAGCGCGTTTTCCGACATGTTGTTTGGCCCGAAGCGACGCTACTAGTCTTTCGGATCCGCCGGCTTCTCATCCAGCTTGGGTTTGCGGGCCGCAGCTTTGCGCCGACGCAAATTGTCCCGCAGCGCCGCCTTCAGCCGCGCATCCCGCTCTGGCGTTTTGGTTTTGTCAGCCATGATTGCAGTCCGAGTTCAGAAACCATCTTTTCATTCGCGCCAGTGTAGGCTAATTCCCGGCAACACAAAAGGCCGCGGTAGCTCAGTGGTAGAGCGCATCATTGGTAATGATGAGGTCGGGAGTTCAATTCTCCCTCGCGGCACCATTCTTAAAAATTGAATTTACTATTTTTTTGGGATGGTTCGAGCTCCCGGAAATGGGATCGTCTGCCACTTTTATTCAGGTGGTGTGCCCCAAGCTGGGAATAAACTACCGCCACCCGATCGGAACTCCACTCAACGGTTTTGGGTCAGGTAGCACAAGGGCGCGACAGCAATTTCAGAAAACCCGACATAAATTAGAGCATGCCGATTGCCCGCTCCGAGTGCAGCATTAGTCAGGCGCCTTGATGTTGCAGCAAGTGGCGCGATTGGCTGAAAGCCCGTCCAGATGAAACAGAAGCATTGATGACTCGGCAATACAGTGCACAAGCTTGCACAAGGGAAAGAATGGGTTGGGCATGACCGAAACAGCTTCATCATCAAACGACGTTCGCGAACAAACAGGCGCGCAAAAGAATGTCGAGGTGTTTGGTTTACAGCTCCACAACCCCGTCTTTTTCCTCGCTGCCGCCATGGTGCTGTTATTTGCAGGATTAACCCTGGTGGCGCCGAACACGTCTAGTGCGATGCTCGGGTCCATGCGCTCGCATACATTGCAGTCCTTCGATTGGCTGTTTGCCGCGACGCCCGTCATCGTCTTTGCGTTTTGCATGGCGCTCGCCATTTCGCCGCTTGGTCGCGTTCGCTTGGGCGGGGCGAGCGCAGAGCCCGATTACAAGACCCGCTCCTGGATCGCCATGCTGTTCGCCGCCGGCGTAGGGATCGGCTTCATGTTCTGGGGTGCGGCCGAGCCGCTGGGGTATCATACGGATTGGTTCGGGACGCCGCTGAACGTAGAGCCCCGGACGCCGGAGGCTGAGCGCCTCGCGCTCAGCGCGACCTTGTTCCACTGGGGCATTGCGCCTTGGGCGATTTATGCCGTGGTGGGCCTGGCCCTTGGCTACTTCGCTCACAACAAGGGATTACCACTATCATTTCGTTCCTCGTTTTATCCGCTGCTCGGGGAACGCACTTGGGGATGGGCAGGACATTTGATCGATTTGTTCGCAGTGGTCTCCACCGTTTTCGGTCTCGCTACGACAATCGGCCTCGGCGGCACGCAGGCGGCGAGCGGTCTTGGCTATCTGTTGGGGTTTGAACCGAATGTCTGGATACAGATGGGGTTGATTGCAGCGATTACCGGGCTCGCTGTGATTTCAGTCCTTCGCGGTATGGATGGCGGGGTAAAGCTGCTCAGCAATGTCAACATGGTCGGCGCGTTCGCTCTTTTGGTTTTCGTCATCATCGCAGGCCCAACGGCACTGATCATAACAGGGTTTGGCGAGAATTTTGTCGCCTATCTCCTCGACACGCCCGCCTTGACCAATTGGATCGACCGTCCTGATCTTGCCTGGTTCCATGACTGGACGATCTTCTACTGGGCCTGGTGGGTGTCTTGGTCACCCTTTGTCGGGATGTTCATCGCGCGGATTTCGCGGGGGCGCACAGTGCGGGAATATCTGTCCGTGGTCTTGCTCGCGCCATTCGCGATTTGCGTCGTCTGGTTTACCGCTTTCGGCGAAACCGCAATCTATCAACACAATAATGGGATCGGCGAACTGTCTGATGGAATCGTCAATTCCTCAACAGTCCTGTTCCAGATGCTCGCCGCCCTGCCACTGAACGAACTCACATCTGTCGTCGCCATCGGATTGCTGGTTATCTTCATTGTCACCTCAGCAGATTCTGGCGCGCTGGTAGTCGATACGATTACCTCCGGCGGCCAGACCGAGTCGCCAGTTGCTCAGCGTGTGTTCTGGGCGTGCATGTTCGGCCTGACCGCATCCGCGCTTCTCTATGGCGGAGGGACGTCTGCGCTCGAATCGCTACAGGCTGGCACCATTGCTGCCGCGCTCCCGTTCACGATTGTCCTGCTCATTTGCTGCTTGAGCCTGTTTCTTGGCATGCGGGATGAGATGCCAGCGTTACGGGAGCGATCGCGCGGATGAATACCATTTTGTCAGTCGCGATCTTGGTAACGCTCTGCACATCGCTGTTCCTTGTGATCAGGTTTCGAAATTTGAGTTTGGAGGGCGGTGACCCGCTACCCCTGACAGCTTTCATGGCGATCCTGTTTACGTCCGGTCTGGATGTTGGCCTGATCATGTTCCCGCTGACCGAGTTTCCAGTTTACGAGTCAGAAGCCGCTTACAGCTTTACGAACGCGCTCGCCATCGAGTTCGGGTTCTGGGGCTTCTTGGTTTGGGGTTTCTACTTTCTGACCACTTTCTATTTCTGCGTGGTCGAGCCAAAGCTGAAACTGTTTGAGATCGGCTGGGTGAAGCTGATCAATAACGGTGTCATCATTGCGACCTGCGCTTTCACCGGATTTCTGTTCCTGAGCTATCTGCCAAGCTATATCGAAGGCATCAGCGATCCTGTACGGTATGGACTCGTCGCGGCCGTCGTGCTCGCGGCGGTCTTGTCGAGCACGGATATTCGCTACGTCAAATGGCTCGGCCTCGGGTCCAGTGTTTTGTTCTTCGGTCTCATCGCGCTGTTCTGGCTGACCAGCGGCGCAGGGGTCGCCGGCCTGGCCGAGAGTGCCTCAAACATCCGAGGCTATTTCACCAATCTCCACCGGTTCACGAGCCCGCTGACGGACTATCATGCCTTCTATCTGTTCTGGTGGTTTGCCTGGAGCATCATGATCGGCCAGTTCGTGGCGCGCTTCGTTGGCGGCTTGCGGACCTACCAGCTGATGCTGGCGCTGCTGATCATTCCGTCCATACCGATCGCGCTGTGGTTCTCGGTGCTCTATTTCTATCACACCGAGGCGATCGCGCTGACAGGCGGTTTGCAGGTCAGCATGGTCATTGTCGGCGTCATCTTCGTCGTCAATTCATTGGATTCCCTGACGCGGCTTTATTCTGAGAATCTCGGTCTGACGGTGAAGCGTCTTGGCGGTCCGGGTTATGTCGCCGCGCATTGGGGGCTCTTGTTCGGGCTCATCCTGCTCTACCAATTCACGCCGCTGAGAATCGAATGGATTGGACTGGTGGTGATCGGCATCTATTGCGCCATCTATGCCCTGACCTTTATCAGGCGCGAGGGATTGAAGCCCCAAGTAGCCACACAAACGGACTAAGATGGACCAGACTTTCGACTACATCATTGTGGGCGCAGGCTCAGCAGGCTGCGTATTGGCCAACCGCTTGTCCGCGGATGGCAAGCATTCTGTTCTGTTGCTCGAAGCAGGCGGCAGTGATCGCAACATCCTGATCGCGATGCCGACGGCGCTGTCCTACCCGATGGCGTCTAAGACCTATAATTGGGGTTACGATTCCGATCCCGAGCCCTATGTCGATGACCGCCGTATAACCTGCCCCTGCGGTAAAGGACTCGGCGGCACGTCATCGATCAATGGCATGGTCTATGTCCGCGGCCATGCTTGCGACTTTGACGAGTGGGCGGCGCTTGGCGCGAAGGGCTGGGGCTATGCCGACTGCCTGCCTTACTTCAAACGTTCTGAAACCTGGCAAGGCGGCGAGGATGACTATCGCGGCGGGTCTGGGCCGCTCGGCGTTTCTGGCGGCAACAACATGACCCGCAATCCACTCTATCAGGCCTTCATCGACGCTGGAGTCGAGGCGGGATATCCGCACACCAAAGACTATAATGGGGAATGTGGCGAAGGTTTCGGTCAAATGCACATGACCGTGTCTGGCGGGGTCCGGGAGTCCACCTCCCGCGCCTATCTCCGCCCGGCCATGAAGCGCAGAAATCTGACAGTGTTGAAACACGTTCTCGTCGATCGACTGATGTTGGACGGCAAACGGGCCACTGGCGTTTCGGGCACGCACAAAGGCAAGCCGATCCATATTCACGCCAGCAAGGAGGTCATTCTCAGTGCTGGATCGATCGCTTCACCAATGATACTGCAGAGATCGGGCATCGGCCCTTGCGCGTTATTGCAGCGCCTCGGTATCCCGGTTGAACACGAGCTCGCCGGTGTTGGTCAAAACCTGCAGGACCACCTAGAAGTCTATTTTCAATTCCATTGCCGCCAGCCGGTCAGCCTCAACAGCAAGCTCAACCTGTTCAGCAAGTTCTGGATCGGCGCGCGCTGGTTCTTTTTCAAATCCGGACTTGGCGCGACCAATCATTTTGAATCTTGCGCCTTCATTCGCTCGCGCGCCGGATTGAAATCGCCAGACATACAATATCACTTCCTGCCGGCTGCGATGCGCTATGACGGGACGCCATCGATCAAGGGGCATGGGTTTCAGGTCCATGTCGGCCCCAACAAGCCGAAAAGCCGAGGACGCATCGAAATCACCTCCCCTGATCCGAACGCACACCCAAGCATCTTGTTCAACTACCTGCAGCATGAAGACGATATCGCCGCCTGGCGCCAATGCATCCGCCTGACGAGAGAGATCATCTCCCAACCGGTCATGGATGCTTATCGCGGCGCAGAATTACAACCTGGGTTGGAGATCCAATCAGACGACGAGATCGACGGTTGGGTACGTGAGAACGTCGAAAGCGCCTACCACCCCTGTGGAACGGCGCGCATGGGTCAAGCGGACGATCCGAATGTCGTGGTCGACACGGAATGCCGGGTCCGCGGTCTCGAGGGTGTGCGGGTCGTGGATGCCTCTGTCTTCCCGACAGTGCCATACGGCAACATCAATGCCCCGACGATTATGGTCGCAGAGAAGGCAGCCGACGCCATCCTTGGCAAAGCGCCGCTTTCACCGATTGCCGCACCGTCTTGGATTGATCCGAACTGGCAGACTCAACAAAGACTTGGAGCGCCCGTCGCGGGCGAGCTTAAAGCGCAAGCTTCTCCGGAATCGACTTCCTGAGCTCAAACTTGAGCACCTTTCCGGTGGCGTTGCGCGGCAGGGCATCCATGAAGGTGAGGTGGCGGGGCCATTTGAATTTCGCCAGAGATTTTGAACACGCCTCGTCTATCTCGCCCAGTTCGAGCTCTGTACCATCTTTCAGCACGATGACGGCGCAACCGGCCTCTCCCCACTGACTGTCCGGGACACCGATAATGGCGGCTTCGGCCACCTGGTCGAAAGCATAGAGGACATTCTCAACCTCGGCAGGATACACATTCTCGCCGCCCGAAATGTACATATCCTTGATCCGGTCCTCGATATAGATGAAGCCTTCCTTGTCCCGGCAGCCAATATCGCCCGACCGGAACCAACCATCGACGAAGCTTTCCTGGTTCGCTTCCGGTCGGTTCCAATATCCCGGCGTGATGGTTGGGCCTCGCATCCAGATTTCGCCGAGTTCGTCCGGGTCTGCAGTAGAGCCATCCTCGCGAACAATACGCATTTCGGAATGCATCAGCTGTTTTCCGGCAGATCCAACTTTTGTGGCGACATAATCCTTTGGCAGCGCGCAACTTGAGGCGGCGGTCTCGGTCATGCCGTAACCTTCCTGGATGAATATGCCGCGCTCCATCCACCATTCGACGAGCGCTGCCGGCACAGTCTCGGCGCCGGCAAGCATCGTGACCACCCGGGAGAAATCCGTGGTGTCTACATCCGGGTGCGCCTTCATGGCATTGTACATTGCCGGTACGCCCAGAAAGCTCGTGACCCCAAGGTCCGGGTCATTAAATGTCGCGAGAGTCTGCCCGGGCTCGAACGCCCGCTGAACGATCGCAGTTCCACCAGCATAGATTGGATTGGTCACCATGACGAAGCCGCCAATGTGAAACAAAGGCATGGCGGCCAGGGTCACCGTCGATCGGTTCATATCGAAGCCGGTCTGCGCATTGATGCCTGCGAAAGTCATCATTTCATGCGTGATGATGACGCCCTTTGGTTTGCCGGTCGTGCCGGATGAGTACATCAGCATGGCTTCGTCAGAATACAGGTTCCCGGTCTCGGGCGCTGGCAGCGGGGTCTGGTTTGCTATGGCATCCTCAAACGGCGATTTTCCACCCAAGCCATCTGTCTGGACCCAGTGTTCGATACTGGTCTCTTCTTTCAGTTCTGCCGCGAGGTCGGCGAGCGCCGTGTCGACGAGTATGGCGCGCGGTGTTGCATCACCCACAATGAAGGCGAGTTCCGGCGCTGTGAGACGGAAATTCAAAGCCAGCGCAGACGCACCGATCCGCCAGCACGCAAAGACGAGATCTGTAATGTCAGTCGAATTAAGCGCCAGAAAGGCGACGCGGTCCCCGCGGCCTAAACCCAATTGTTTGAGAAACGCAGCCACCTGCCCGACACGCTCGTCGAGCTGCTGATATGAGACCTGTCGTCCGCTCGCGAGGTCCAGCTGCGCCTTGGCATCCGGGTAAACAGATCGATGATAAGCAATCCAGTCCGGAACTCTCATTGCCTTGCCCTGCTGCGCATCTGTCATGGGGCTCTCCCTCCCGAATTCATCTATTTTTTCATGACGCTACAAATGGGAGCGCGCGCTTGCAAGCGCATGGCAAAACGGCGGCGAGCCGTGGGGCGCCAGTTTTGCGTCGAAATATTTCTACGCCGACGCGCTTGGCCTTGCAGAGACCGTGTCGTGCCAGCGCTTTAAGTGTGTGAGATCCTGATCATAAGGCACACCGACCAGACCATTGGCGAAATCGAGGCTGGCGAGAAGAATGGCGTCGACAACAGAATAGTCATCGCCAGCGACGAATTCGTGGGCTGAGAGTTGATCGTCCAGCAGCTTGTATCCCATATGGACGCGTTTGCGGTTCTGCTCTGCCGCTTCCGGGATCTGTTTGATCAGCCGCGCGGTGAGCGGGTGACCATGGATCCAGACCATGCCAATGGGCACCATGAAGTTGAGCTCCACCCGGCGCAGCCACATCTCGATCATGGCTTTTTCGACCGGTGTGCGGCCGAACAGCGGTGGTTCGGGGTGCAGTTCTTCGAAATAGCGGCAAATGGCGACGGACTCGGAAATGCAGGTGCCGTCATCGAGTTCGAGGACGGGAATGCTGCCAATTGGGTTCTTGGCGAGAAAGTCCGGCATCTTCTGCTCCCGCTTGACGATATCGACATGTTCCAGCGGAACCTCAACGCCCTTCTCTGCCAGAAAAATGCGCACGCGGCGCGGGTTCGGCCCGGCCGGATAATCGTACAATTTCATAAGCTTAGTCTCCCAGCACAATCACGCTGCCATTGCGCCCATAATCATCTTCGCCGCGATGATTGCGACGCCGGTTGGAAAAATAGTCGTCTTCCATGGCGCACGTATCATGGCCGAGATTGTCGACCGCGTTCAGCCCTTCGCGCCCTAGGACCGTCTCTACATAGCCAGTGAGATCGAAATGCGAGCGATCTTCGCGTCCGGCCTTGAACAGCCGGTCAGTCCATTCATGCTCGCCGACAAAAGTATCGCGAAATTCGGGGCCGACTTCATAGCTTGCCTGCTGAATGGCTGGGCCGATCCCGGCGACGATATTGTGGCGCTCCGCCCCGAGCGCCTCCATCTCAGCGATCGTCGCTTCACAGACGCCGCCAAGCGCGCCCTTCCAGCCCGCATGCGCGGCGCCAATGACTTTGGCTTCTTCGTCAGCAAACAGGATCGGGACGCAATCTGCGCTGAGCACACAAAGCGCGAGGCCTGGAACAGCGGTAACCATGGCATCGGCCTGCGGGCGTGTGCGCCAGGGTTCGGTCACTGTAACAACTTTGGCACTGTGCACCTGAAAACAGGACAGCAGTTTCTCCGCCGCCATCGCGTCACGGACGAGGTCGCGATTGTCCCGGATGGCCTGCACATCATCATCCGAGCCTTGGCCGATATTGAGGCTCTGATACAAACCGGTCGAGACGCCGCCTTTGCGGCCGAAAAAGCCGTGACGGATGCCGCCTAGCGCAGACAATTGGGGCGTGGTGGTAAATGGCGGTGCGGTCATCAAGCCGCGCCCTCGCCGGAATGACAAACGGCCTGCAACTTATTGCCATCCGGATCGCGCACATAGGCGCCATAATAGTTTGGATGGTAGTGCGGCCGCAGTCCCGGCGGTCCTTCATCGCTGCCGCCATGCGCAAGCGCTGCAGCGTGGAACGCGTCGACCGCGGCGCGCGACTTGGCCAGGAACGCGACATGCGTACCATTGCCAAACGTAGCGCGCTCACCATCGAAGGCCGGGCCCACAAACAGTTTCGGTCCAATCGCCTCACCCCAGGCAGCGCCGCCCTCACGTTCCAGGAAAAGCGGCAGCTCCAACACGTCCGCAATCGCCTGATAGAACGCTTTAGCGCTCTGCCAGTCATTCGTCCCGAGCGTAATATGGCTGAACAAGAACTCGCCCCTTTCATGAATTCTCGGGGCGAGATTAGGCTCAGACGCGAAATTGGTCCAGCGCTAACGCGGCGCTCTTTTGGCCAAAATGCGCTGCAAAGTGCGGCGGTGCATGTTCAGGCGGCGCGCTGTCTCGGATACGTTGTGTCCGCACAGCTCATACACACGCTGAATGTGCTCCCAGCGCACCCGGTCTGCAGACATTGGGTTTTCGGGTGGCTCAGGCAGGCCGTCCCCGGAATTGACCAGTGCGCGCACAATATCTTCAACATCGGCTGGCTTGGCGAGATAATCTACTGCACCCGCTTTCACAGCCGCGACGGCTGTCGCGATGGCGCCGTACCCAGTCAGAATGACCGCGCGCGCTTCCGGGCGGTAGCGGTGTAGTACTTCAACCACGTCGAGGCCCGAGCCATCTTCAAGCCGCAAATCCAGGACCGCAAAAGCCGGCGGGTTGAGGCGGGCAATATCGCGCGCTTCAGAGACTTTAGAGGTCGCCGAGACCAGAAAGCCGCGCTGCGTCAAAGCGCGCGACAGACGCTGCAAAAACGGGCCATCATCGTCGAGCACCAGACAAGTCCGATCCTCAACATCTTTGAGGCTTTCATGAAGTTTTACTGTGACGGGAGATTCCATTTCTCGCTCCTTCGCAGCCATTATTCTAGGTTGTTTTCCGTAATGTCCAATGGCTGTAACTCAGTTCTAGGCCATACCGCCTGCACAATTGCCCCGTGGCGAGGTGCCGCGCGGTTGCGTGTCGCAATCCGGCCACCGGTCCGTTCGATCAGCGTTTTTGCAATGAAAAAGCCAAGCCCCATGTCGCCGCCGCCCAAATGCGCTTCGCCGCGCTCAGACACATACGGCTCGCCGAGTTTCGGCATCACCTCAGAGGCAAAGCCCGGCCCGTCATCGCGAATGGTGACGATAAACTGATGCTCCGTCCAGTTCGCCACGACACGGACCTCTGAATCGGCAAAGCTGACAGCATTCTCGATAAAAGCGCCGAGCGCGTGCAAGACTTCCGGACTGCGGCGGATCACCGGGACTTTTGGCTCGCCATCCTCCATCGCTTCATAGGTGACACGGACCGCCACCCCTAGGCCTTTATGCGGTGCGGCGGCTTCCTCCACCAGAGCGCTCATGGGCATCCGGGCGTGCACCATATCACTCGCCTCGCGGGCGCGGCCAAGGCGTTGCAAGATATCGCGGCAGCGCTCTGCCTGCTCGGCCAAAAGCGAGGCATCTTCGAGATGCGGACTGTCTTCGGGCAGCATCGCTTGCAGCTCTTTCGATACCAGATGGATCGTGGCGAGCGGCGTTCCGAGCTCATGCGCGGTCATAGCTGACATCGCGCCGAGGGCTGACAAGCGCTGCTCGCGCGACATCACCACGGCAGCGGCATCGAGCGCGCGGACCATTTTCGCTTCATCCTCGTTCACGCGCTGCGCTGACAAGGCGAAGAAGATGATTCCGATACACAATGCTGCGAAATGACCGCCTTCAAACAGCGCAGGCAGCGTCAGCGCGCCATCGCCCTGCCAAGGCAGGTCAAATGCGAAGAATGGCATCATCGCCGCGAGCGCGATGGCAAAGATGGAGATCATCGCCGTATAGCGCCCGCGAAGGCTTGAGGCGGCGACCGTGACCGGGGCGATCAGGAAGAGCAGGAATGGGTTCGACAAGCCGCCCGTCAGACTGATCAACAGCGCCAACTGCAACACATCAAAAGCCAGCTGCAAGGCCGCTTCCCAACCTTTCAGAAGTTGCGGTCCAACCGCGGCAAAAGACAGAAACACATTCAGCCAGGCCGACGCCGCGATCACCGCCAGACACATGGCCAGCGGCAATTCAAAGCCGAGGCCGAAATAAACAAACAGCACCGCAAAAGTCTGCCCGGCGACCGCCAGCCAGCGTAGGGTCATCAGCGTGCCGAGACGCGTGCGCCCTTGAGCCGCGCCAACCGTGCTGAGCCCTTCCGGCAACAGGCTGATCAGGCCTTCGTCCATGCCCGCGCGTGTGTCGTTCAGATCTTCCAAATCAGCTCTCCTGCTGCGGCATCACGGCCCCTTATCATACTCTGCGATCGTGCGCATATCGCTGCCATGAAACTCTTACAATCTGTCTCGCTCAGCTTTGCTGGTCTCGCCCTCGCCGCATGTGGTCCATCTTCGACAGCGCCCACCGCGGGCGGCGCACAAGCTGGCTGCATGTCGCGTGCCTATGACACGATTGGCGGACCGATCAGTCTGGTCTCTCACACCGGAGAACGCGTGACCGAGGCGACCTATAAAGGCAGCCCAACCCTGATCTATTTCGGCTTCACTTATTGCCCAGACATTTGCCCGGGAACGCTGGTCGCGCTCAACCGCGCCTATGACCTGCTACCAAGCGGCGTGGACGCGCCGCAAACTCTGTTAGTAACCGTCGATCCGGAGCGCGACACACCGGAAGCCATGGCCGAATATGTCTCAACCGCGGCTTTCCCGGACAATCTTGTAGGTCTGACCGGCACGCCGGATGAGATCGCTGCGGCTGCCGAGGCCTTCATCGTTCAGTATGAGCGGATTGAAACGCCTGATAGCCTGGCTGAATACACCATGGATCACACGTCCCTGCTCTATCTCATGGACGAAGACTGGAAGCTTCAGACTTTCTTTGCCGAGGCGGATGCCAATCCGGAATATGTCGCTGAGTGCCTTGCCCAGCACATCGGCTAAGCAGCGTCGTCGAACTGCCGCTCTTCTACGCGCGTACCTGCCAGATAGGCGCTGACAATTGCCACAGCCGCTGCCGCTGACTTCACGCCGAGCTTGATGTAGGCGCGGCGCCGGAACGTATCCGCTGTGGCAGGTGAAACGCCCATTTGATCGGCGATTTCCTGTTTGGTCAGACCGCCCGCAATGTGCAGGACGACCTCGACTTCCCGATTGGACAGTCCGAAGTGCGCGCGCGCTTGCTGGCAATTGCGGTGCGAGAAAAGCGCAAAATTGCCGACGCGATAGACGTGCAGTTCTGGGCGCTCGGTCTGGTTTGGATCGATCTGTGTCATGCGCGGCGGGATACGCCGTTAACCCTATAAGACAAGCACAAGAGGCAGTTATTTGCAGAAATCAGCTGCACTTGTCCCGAGAATTGATGACGTTCCACAAGCATAGGTGGCTCCCGCGTCGATTTTCACAAATCTGACACACTGATTCTGACGGTCGGACGTGATCAGGCCGGTTTGGTATGAATGGCGCGCGTCTGGTGAGACCTCGGCGCACGGCGCAAACGTCCCGACCGGGTTAAATAAGTTCCCGGCAATGTGTGCAGCGTCGCGCCGGTTCGCAATTTGAACCGGCGGAGCCCATCCGACAAATCCGCTCGTCCGAGATCAAGCTGCTCAACACCCCGCCGTTGCAGGTCTTTCATCATCGTCCAAAGCAGCAGATTGTGCGCACAATGCTCGCGCCCCGCGGGAGTCGTGACGCCTGCCTGGTACGTCGCCATCCTGCCATGTCGGAGCACCAACATCGCTGCTGCGGGAGTCTGACCCTGCATCGCGGTGAACAAGCGGGCTTGTCCTTTATTGGCGGCGGCGTAGGCGAGCAAGAACCCTGGCGGATAGGCGCGATACTTTCGGCTGCGCTGCTGGGCCTGCTCGGCCTCCAGGAACCAGGCATGTTTCTTTGCATCGAGCGGCTGATCGATGACTCTCAGAGGCGCGGCCTCCGATTTCGTGAGTTGGTTTCGCCAATTCTGATGCAGCCGCGCGCGCATCACTTCTGGGTCGACAAGATCGATGATCGCAAGCTCGGCGCCGCCCACGACTTTAAGGCCTGGCCCTCCATATCCATCGGGCGCATTGATGATCACCGGGCCTTGTATATCTGCGCCAATTCTCCGCATCAGAGCCTCGCCGGACGCCCCGGGCCGTAGAACCGGCCCGCGAGAGATCAGGTTGAACGACCCGATGACAGGCAATTTGCGGGATTGAACGAGACAAGACCCCTCCACTGCCTCGATCCGCTTCACCGGCAAACCGAGAGTTTTGCAGGTGCGTTCAAACGCTTCAGATTGCGTCAATGGGATCGCTGGTTCACTCATGCGGGCAACCTGTGATTGAAACGCTTCACAATTGGTTAAGCTCTTTAACAGCTCAATAAGCACCTGATGTTGCGGGCGAATCTATGTCCGATTCTGCACTGATTGCGGGAGTTAGATTGGCTTTACCAATTCAGCAGACTATGTTGCACTGCACCAATAACGGGATTTGGATCGTATGTTGTACACGCTGGTAGAGATGAACCGCGCCGCTCTGGCGCCGATGCGCCTGCTGGCAAAAGGGACAATGCAAGCGCTCGAGAACCCGCTCAACCCGTTTTCAAACACCGCATTTGGACGCGCCGCCCATGCGACAAGCAGCGTTTTCGAACGCGCGACGCGCTATTATGGCAAACCGGAATGGCAAATCCCCAGCACCGAGATTGATGGCGAAACCTGCGCCGTGACGCCGGTCACCACCTGGTCGACCAATTGGTGCAAGCTCGTCCATTTCGAAACAGACGGCGCGCCTGCCGGGCGGCCGCGATTGCTGATCTGTGCGCCGCTCTCGGGTCACTTTGCGACGTTGCTGCGCGGCACAGTCGAAGCCTTCCTTCCGACCCACGAAGTCTACATCACTGACTGGACTGACGCGAAGATGGCGCCGGTCTGGTACGGCCGCTTTGATCTCGACGATTACATCGATCATGTCCGCTCTGCGATGCAGCATATTGGCGGCGGCGCGCACGTCGTGGCGGTTTGTCAGCCAGGCCCTGCCGTGCTCGCGGCGATCGCCATGATGTCAGAGGACGAAGACCCGGCCCTGCCCTCAACCATGACCTTTATGGGCTCCCCGATTGATGCGCGGAAATCACCGACCGTGCCGAACCTGCTCGCCGAAGAGCGCAGCTTTGAATGGTTCCGCGAGAAGATGATCTACACGGTCCCAGCGCCTTGGCCGGGCATGTTGCGCCGCGTCTATCCGGGCTTTGTCCAGTTGACCAGCTTCATGCACATGAACTGGGACCGCCACGTAGACGCGCAGGCGCGGTTCTTCGATCACCTGGTCGAGGGCGACGAAGACAGCGCCGAGAAGCACCGCGTTTTCTATGATGAATATCTCGCCGTGCTGGATCTCACCGAAGAGTTTTATTTGCAGACCATTCGCCGGGTCTTCCGCGAGCACCGTCTGGCGCGCGGCAAGTTCAAATATCGCGGCGAGCGTAAAGTCGATCCTGGCAAGATCACGTCCGTCGGCTTGATGACGGTTGAGGGCGAGAAGGATGATATATCCGGCATCGGCCAGACCCAGGCCGCGCATGACCTTTGCACAGGCCTGCCGGACAAGATGCAGACCGACTATATCCAACCAGGCGTTGGCCATTACGGCGTCTTCAACGGTCGCCGCTTCGAGGCAGAAATCGTCCCGCGCATCAACGCCTTCCAGAAAAAGATCGATAAGCGCAGCGCTTAACCCGCAGGCTTTTCACGGCCACGCGTCAGCATGTAGATGACAATTCCGATGCCGATCAGCGCCGCGCTGACCGCGACTTCCTGTGGCCGTTCCATGGCGACAAAAATCAGCGTCCATAGGGTCAATCCAAGATAGAGCAGCGGCAGCAACGGATAAAGCGGCACCCGGAACGGACGCGCGAGGTCTGGCTGTCGCCACCGCAACACAAACAAGCCGCCAACCGCCAGCAAACTGTTCAGCGCCAGCGTAAAGCCAGCAAAGATCAGGACCTGATCGAAGGTCGCTGTCACCACAAACAACAAAGCAAGGCCCGACTGCACCATCACGGCGGTTGTCGGCATCCCGTCCGAATTGGTTCTGGCAAGCGCGCGAAATGTGCCAATGTCCTGGCCTACCATTTGCAAGACGCGCGGTCCGGCAATCGTCATGGCGCTGACCGTCGAGATCAACAGCACGCCGAGCACTGCGCCTGTGAAGATTGCGCCCGTATCGCCGAACACATGCCGGGCGGCGATCACACCGACTTCTACCTCGCCGACCATTTTCTCCGCCGGCGTCGTCAGCAGGAAGACGGCATTCAGCAGGATATAGAGCAGCATCACGATGAACGCCCCGGCGAACAGCACCCGCGGCAAGCTATGCTGTGGCCGCTCCAGCTCGTCAGTGAGATAAGTTGCTACGTTCCAGCCCGTATAGGCGTAGCTGACATAGATCAGCGACACCGCGAATGCACCGGAAGTCAACGCCGCAGCGTCCCCCGTCTGGGGCAGCAGGCTGACCGGCTGGTAGTCGGCGACAAGGATCAGGCCTGCGACACTCAGGGAAATGATCACGATGATCTTGATCAGCGTAAACACGTTCTGGAATCGGCCGCTGGTTTCGCGCCGGCGGGTGTGAATCAGGGTCAAGACCACGATCAATGCCACCGCTAGCCCGCGCTCGATCCAAACGCTGACGCCATCCGAGACACCCGGCAGGATGGACGAAGTCGTATAGGCCCCAAAGGTCATCGCCGCGAGCGCGACAGGCGCGGAGAATCCGACCGTGGAAGACACCCAGCCGGACACAAATCCGGCACCCGGATGATAGATGCGCCCTAGGAAATTATACTCCCCGCCGGAGCGCGGCAGCGCCGCTCCGAGTTCGGCATAAGAGAGCGCGCCGAAAATCGCGATTACTCCGCCGACCACCCAGAGCATGATCAAGGCAAAACCCGACTCCAGCGTCATCAACTGAAACCCGAGGCTGGTGAACACACCGGTGCCCACCATGTTGGCGATGATGATCGCAAGCGCAGTGCCTGGAGAAAAATAGGCCTTCATGCCGGACCGGTTAGCGAGCTGAACTAGGCTTTGTCCAATCTTTTCGCGATCAAAAGATCCAAACGCGCGTGAATCCGGCGTTTTCGATCAAAGATTGAGACGCTGAAAAAATCATGACCGCCGCGCTCGATTCGGGATCATTCAGGCGCGCGGGAAAGTCAGCGCTGCGCAGGAACACGCCCGGCATTCTATTTGAGATGGAAATATCCGCCCCGTTTCCCAAGAAAGGAGGGCTTATTGTCTATGGAACGACTCAATTATGCCGTTCCACGGTCATTTGGCACCTCACCTCTCGCTCTGGTTAATTTCCCCTCGAAATCGCGCAATTGGTGAATTCACAACTGCAAAAACCCCTGTTTTCAGGTGCTTCCTCCCAAAAATGAGACATAGCGAGCAGGTTTGAGGGCCAAGGATCCGGTAAAACACTCAGAAAAGAAAATTGAGACTTCGGTCCAAGTTTTGTGAGGTTTTATTGAGTTTCCAAGTCTGCCCCCGGCCATCGCTCAGTGCTGCGCAACCCGCCATTTGGTGGGACCATGAAGGTCCGCAGGAAATGCGGAGCGACAGTATGACGGGCGTCTTCGATCTCAAGGCGATCGAGACGGCTGCGAATCTCGGCGTCTGCCGCGGCCGCGCCTGGCAAATTGATGGTCAGCTCATCTCTCAGTCTCAGGGCGATGCGAACATTGCCCGCCGCAACAAATGGCAAGCTGAAAACTGCTGCGACAAAGTCTATGTGCATCGATACTTGCGCGGCAGCTCATACGGCACCGCGGGAGACCTGAACATCGACAAACGCGCCGGCGAGGTTTTCCTCACCGATCAGGAATTGCAGATCGAGCTGGTACAAACCCCGCTTTTTGTTCAGGGGCTGCATCTATCCAAAGAACTGCTTGGATATGATCGCGCCAAGCATCCAGCCTATATTCGTTTCTCGAATGACCCGGTCGTTGGGAAGCTTCTGAATACCGAAATGGATCGACTTTACACGGCGCTGTTTCTTCGCCCGGAGGAAGCACGGTCCGCCTTTCAACGCTTCATATCCTGCATCAAGGTCGCCATCGGGTCAGAGGCATCGGATCTGGATGTACGCCGGCGCGCCCGCATTGCGATGAAGGACCTCATTTGTCAGTTCATCGAACAAAGACTGGAAGATCCAGATTTGGGTGTGAACACGGTCCTGAAAAATTTCGGCGTCTCGCGCGCCTCCCTGTATCGCATGTTCGATGAGAAAGGCGGCGTCCGGCAATACATTAGCGATCGACGCCTCTTCCGAGCGGTCATCGACATTGCCGACGCCCAGAAGCGTCGCGGGAGCGTCAGCGCGGCTGCCGAAAAATGGGGATTCTCATCCAATCCGAATTTCAATCGGGCTGTGAAACGCAAATTCGGCGTCACGCCGGGCATGTTGGTCTCTCCGACAACGCGCGCCCCGATCCAGGCGCAAAATGCAGAAGAAATCGTCGAATACTTCCGCTGAGACGAAAATCGATCAGAACCATCCGAGCTTAGATCACACCATGTCCGCCCTTGAACTGTCACCTCCGAGATTGCTCATCCCAGCATCTCAAAAGGTCTTTGTAGACGGGCCGATCAGTATGATGCGCGAGAAGACATCGGCAATGTACGAAATGACGCCGATTGAATGGCCGGAGAATACGGGCACCTACAGATCCAAATACTGGTATGTCGGCCCCTACTTGTTCATCAAGTCCGAAAACGACGCCATGGCGGTTGGGCGCTCCAAAGCCCAGGCCGAAATCGGCGGCGGGCTCGTCTTTATTCATCGCTACAAGCATGGCGGCGTCCGCGGTGTCACCGGCGAGCTGAACATGGATCGTGACCCGGGGCAGATGTATCTCGTTGACCAGGCCGCGCAGGTCGATTGCATTCAGTCGCAAACGAAAGTCGAGGGCGTCTACATCCCCAAGGAATTGATTGGCTACGACTCCGGACAACACGCACCCTTCATTCGATTTGGAGCTTATGGCGCGCTCGGTGCAGCGATCTTCAGAGCGTTTGATCGTCTAATCAGTACCTTGCTGGCAGAAGACGGCATTCACCAAAACACGTTGGATCGGTTCATTTGCACGATCAAAACTGCGCTTGGATCTGCGCCCCGACACGGTGATGTTCGCAGACAGGCCCGCGAAGCCTTGGCAGACGTCATCAAAACCCATATCGAGCGCCACCTTCAGACGCCGGATCTTTGCCCGGACAGCCTGTTGAAGGCCTTCGGGGTCTCACGCGCCTCTTTGTTCCGTATGTTCGAGAAGGATGGCGGGGTTCGCAGTTTCATTCAGCAAAGGCGATTGTGCCGGGCGATATCGGATATCGCGCGCGACAAGAATGTTCGCGGCGCGGTCACGGCTGCAGCAGATCGGTGGGGGTTTTCTTCCGGCGCCAACTTCAATCGCGCTGTTCGTGACCGGTTCGGGGTCGCCCCCGGTTCGCTGATCAATGTACCGGAACGGGACCTTCAATTCATCCATGCCGGTGATGATGTTCAGGCCTTTATTCACCGGATAGACCTGTCGACCGCATAACCCCTACACACAGCATCGACTCACCGCTAATACTCGTGCCTCAACAAAGGACATGAGCATGCCCAGCGCCCCGATCAATTCTGACAGCCATCTCTATCTGATTGATGCGAGCGCCTATATCTTCCGCGCCTATCATGCCCTGCCCCCGCTGACCCGCGCTTCCGATGGCTTGCCGGTTGGGGCCGTTTCCGGCTTTTGCAATATGTTGTGGAAGCTGCTCGAAGATCTCAAAGGCGATGAGCGGCCAACTCATTTCGCCTGTGTGTTCGACAAGTCCTCCTACACGTTCCGCAATGAGATGTTCCCGGAATACAAGGCCAATCGGTCAGAGCCGCCGGACGACCTGCGCCCACAATTCCCACTCGTCCGCGAAGCCGCGATCGCCTTCCACACCCATGCCCTGGAAATGGAAGGCTATGAAGCGGATGACCTGATGGCGACCTATGCCCGGCTCGCCGAAGCCAAGGGCGCACGCGTCACCATCGTCTCTTCAGACAAGGATCTGATGCAGCTGGTGACCGACAAGATCTCCATGCTCGACACAATGAAGAATAAGCATATCGGGCATGAACAAGTGGTCGAGAAGTTTGGTGTTGGTCCCGATAAAGTGATTGATATTCAATCCCTTGCTGGCGACAGCGTGGATAATATTCCTGGCGCCCCCGGTGTTGGCGTGAAGACCGCCGCGACCCTGATTACTGAATATGGCGACCTCGACACGCTGCTCGCCCGCGCCGAAGAGATCAAGCAGCCCAAACGCCGCCAGACCCTGATAGACAATGCCGATCAGATCCGCCTGTCGCGCGATCTCGTCACCCTGAAGACCGATGTCGCGGTTGAAGTGCCGATGGAAGATCTCGCCGTCGCTGACCCGGACCCGAAAACCCTGCTTGATTTCCTCGAGCGGATGGAGTTCCGCACCATCACCCGCCGTGTCCGCGAAACGTTCGAGCTGGAAGGCACGCTTGAAGAAGCAACCGAGGACGAACCGGTCCAGATCGATCGCAGCGCCTATACCTGCATTCGCGATTTCGACGCCCTGGAAGACTGGATCGCCCGCGCCACCGCCCAGGGCTATGTCGCCGTCGACACCGAAACCGACGCCCTCGACGCGCATGAGGCCGGTCTGGTCGGCGTCTCTCTCGCGCTGGCGCCGGGAGAGGCCTGCTATATCCCCCTCGCCCATGTCGATCCGGATACCGATCCTGACGCGCCGACCGATGACATGTTCGGCATCGATCCGCCGCGCCAGATCAACAAAGACAAGGCGCTGGAGGCGCTGAAGGCCCTGTTCGAGGACGATTCCGTGCTCAAGATCGGGCACAATCTCAAATATGATGTCACGGTGCTGAACCGCTATGGCATCCGCATGGCGCCGATTGATGATACAATCCTGCTCAGCTTCGCGCTGCATGCCGGGATGCACAATCACGGCATGGATGAACTGTCGGAACGCTATTTCCACCACACACCGCTGAGCTTCAAGGATGTCTGCGGGACCGGCAAGAAACAAATCACCTTCGACCGTGTACCGCTCGACAAGGCGACCGAGTATGCGGCAGAGGATGCCGACATCACGCTGCGCCTGTGGGACGCGTTCAAATCGCGCCTGCACAAAGATCAGGTCACCACGGTCTATGAAACGCTCGAGCGCCCGCTGGTTCAGGTGCTCTCGGACATGGAAGCCAATGGCATCAAGGTCGACCGCGATCACCTCTCGCGGCTCTCGGCTGAGTTCAACCAGTCCATGGCCCGCTATGAAGCTGAAGCCTATGAGCTGGCGGGACGCGAGTTCAATCTCGGCAGCCCGAAACAGCTCGGCGAAATCCTGTTCGATGAGATGGGTCTGGAAGGCGGCAAGAAGACCAAGACCGGCGCCTGGCAGACCGGTGCAGATATTCTCGAAGACCTCGCCGCAGAGGGCCATGACCTGCCGCGCGCGGTGATCAACTGGCGGACCGTTTCAAAGCTCCGCTCGACCTATACCGAGACGCTGCAAGGCCAGATCAGCCCGCGCACAGGCCGTGTGCACACCAATTACGGCATGACCGGTGCGCAGACCGGCCGGCTCTCCTCAAACGATCCGAACCTGCAGAACATCCCGATCCGCACCGAAGAAGGCCGCAAGATCCGCGAGGCCTTCATTCCCGAGCCCGGCAATGTCTTGATCAGCGCCGACTATAGCCAGATTGAACTGCGCCTGCTCGCCCATATTGCCGGCATCGACGCCTTGAAAGACGCGTTCAAACAAGGCCTCGATATCCATGCGATGACGGCGAGCGAGATGTTCGACACACCGATTGAGGGCATGGACCCGATGATCCGCCGCCGCGCCAAGGCGATCAATTTCGGCATCATCTATGGCATCTCTGCCTTCGGCCTCGCCCGCCAGCTCTCGATCCCGCGCGACGAAGCCTCGGCCTATATCAAGACCTATTTCAAACGCTTCCCCGGCATCAAAGCCTATATGGACGAGACCAAGAAATACGCCGCCGAGCATGAGCGGGTCGAGACGATTTTCGGCCGCGTCCTGCACCTGAAAGGCATCAAGGCGAAAGGCCCGCAGCGCGGTTTTGCTGAACGCCAGGCGATCAATGCCCCGATCCAGGGCTCTGCCGCCGACATCATCAAACGCGCCATGATCCAGATGCCAGGGGCTCTCGATAAAGCCGGTCTGAAGGCGAAAATGCTACTCCAGGTGCATGACGAACTGATCTTCGAAGTGCCCCAGGACGAAGCCGGCGCGACGATCGACGTCGTCCGCGCGACGATGGAAAAAGCCCCGCTCCCGGCGCTAAGCTTAAGCGTCCCGCTGGTGGTGGAAGCCGACACCGGCATGAACTGGGCGGAGGCGCATTAGGGAGCTTTTGGCGCGCTGAGCGGACCTTAGCCGCTCTGTGCTGCGCCTAATCGGTTGAGGCGATCCGTGATCACTTTGAGCAAAAACTCCGGAGAAGCGTAAGGCGCATAAAGATCCCCATTCGGGGCATACTCCACGTCGATGCTGAGACGTTTAGCTTCTTGATTAAGCTGTGACTTCCAATGATCAGTCGTCTCCAAGCCCGAAAACGCAACCGCATTGGTTGTCTCAAACAATCCATCTTTCAAAAGCGAATCTGGTTTCAGCGACATGTTGAGGTCATACTCTATGGTCTGAGCCTCAATGCCCTGAAAGAGTTCTGCGCCACGCTCGAAATCTGCAAGATTGTTTTGCAGATAGCCGAGATCGCCAGCGCTCTTTTGCAGGACCTGACCATAGAACCCCTCCGGATTGCGCCGCAGACGATACTTCACACCGAATGATGCAATTTGGAGTCCCGCCCTGGATTGGATTGTTTGCCGCAACATTGCCTGGAACCAATTGGGCCGAAACACATCGAGAATGTTCTGATTGAACACGGCATTCGAAAAGATGGCGAGCGCGACCATCGGGCAAATCATGGCGAGCCGGTAACAAACGGAGTTGGCGCTCCCCATACCCAGCAAGACAAAATCTTCTAGCGCCAGTCTCCGAAAAACTTCCTGCAATATGGCCGCTTCCGCCATCGATGCAGCCCCATTTCGAATGGTCTCCGACTGAAGCAGTACACCTGGAAGCGGGGTTGATGTGCCAAAGCCAGGGCGTTCAATGAAAACGACCCTAAATCGGGCGCGCCACATCCGATCGCAAAACTGCTCTGATGGGGGCATAGGAAAGTCGATGGAGTTCAGAATCACCAAGGGTCGGCGACCTGACGATTCCTCGCCATACTTCACAACGCGAATCTGAACATCGCTGTGCCCAAGTCGCATAAGTTCTTCAAAACGGTTCGAGTCGTCTACGAATTGATGAGTCTTTTGGCCGCCACCAATCGAGCTTAACTTCCTTTGCGCAGACATTCATCGCCCCCCTTTCGGCTGGATGGTGTCTGTCCAGTTTCCAAGCTGACCCTCGGCGCGTTGAAAATGACCCTTGAGCTCATCCTGAAGCACGCGCTTCGCCGCTTTTAATTGTGAGGCAAGGTCTGATTCGAAAGTCGCATCGTCTGCGCCAGATGAAAGGAGCGCGCGATCTATAATCGCAATCAAATCTTCGAGACGGTCGGGATCAGCCATCGTGTTTATTATTCTCTTTGAAATAAGATAACGCTGAAGTCGTTTTTGCATTCAACGCAAAGCAGCTTTTGGTTGTGTCGCTGTCTTTGCGTCAGATTTACAATCTGTTGCCGGCATTGATTCAGACACAACCTCCCGTAGGTGTAAAAAATCCGCTGCCCCCAATCGGCGCGATTACTTTGGAAAGGTAGGTGTCTCCGCCCAACCCAAAGCAGCCCTCAATCCCCCACTTTTTCCCGTCTCAATCCCCACCCTTCGAAACCGGCGTATACTCCTTGCTATCTCCCCTTGGTGAAGGGCTGGTCTGGAACGGCTGGATCGGAGGGGAGAGCGGTGGTCGCGTGGCTTGGCTTGGGGAGCTGTACCCTTTGCTCGGTAGCGCGCCTGGCCGGTGCTCATAAATCCTGGTCCCCACGGCCAGGCTACGAAAGCGGTAAGACAGAAGGCCCCCCAGGTGGTGCTTGGTCCAGGTGATCAAGGCCTAACGCATGAAAAACAGCCGCCGCAGGCGCGTCTGATCCAGGCGCTATACGCCGTCTCGAGAGAGCGGCAGTTCACTCTGCGTTTGTCTCAGACGCGCCTAGCCTTCCATAACCTCAGGGTTTTGGCCCGTGAGGGGTTTCGTGGTGCGTCACAAGTGTAAAACTTAAGGCTTCCCCGCGTGCAGATTGGATGCTCTTATGCGAGTCCCCTCTCGAATAAGAAAGCCTCTCAAATGAAAATCAAACTGTTGTCGTGCGCCGCCGCCATTTGTTTTGCTGCGAGCCCTATTGCGATTGCTCAACCGGACCTCGGCCCGATGTGGGATGATGCTGTGCAATCGGCTGAGGCCGATGCCCGCGAACCTGTCGAATGGGATCTGACCCGGCTTTACCCGACCGTCGAGGACTGGGACGCCGCGCGCCTCGACCTGCTGGAGCAAATCGCCCCGGTCGCCGCCCTGTCGGACGGATTCGAGCCAAGCGCCGCATCGATCGCCGACCTGTACGATCAGACCTCGGCCATTGCCCGCGAGGGCTTACGCATTTCGACTTATGCCTTCCTCGATTCCGATACGAATTTGCGCGATGGCGAGAAACTCGCCCGGCGCGGCCAGGCCCAATCCATGTTTGCCGCCTATGGCGAAGCCGTCGCCTGGATCAACCCGATGATCCAGGAGGTTGGCGCCGATCAAGTCGAAGCCTGGATCGCCGCGGAGCCGCGCCTCGAAAAACACGCCTTTGGTCTACGCGAAACCCTGCGCATGAAGCCGCACACCTTGTCAGCTGAAGGCGAAGCGATCATGGCCGCCGCCAGCGTCGCGCTTGGCGGAGCCCAGCGCATTTATACGCAATTGAAAAATTCCGACATTCCGTGGCCCACGGTTACGCTGAGCACGGGTGAAGAACTGCGACTGGATGCTGCCGGTTATGTCAAAGGCCGCGCGGCCGAGAACCGCGAAGACCGCGTCAAAGTCTTCAATGCGTTCTTTGAAACCTATCAGCAGTTTGAAAGCTCGCTTGGTGAAGCACTGGGCAGTCATGTCCAGAGACAGGTCTTCAATGCCTCGCAGCGCAATTATGACTCCGCCCTGGAGGCCGCACTCGCCGACGACAATATTCCGCGGGAAGTCTATGACACCCTGCTCAGCGAAGTGAACGCTTCCCTGCCGACCTTGCATCGCTATTTTGAGCTGCGTGCCCGCATCCTCGGCATTGAGGAGTTTGCCTTTCACGACATCTACCCAAATCTGGTGGAAACCGATCAGGTGTTTGATCTCGAAAAGTCGGCTCAGATTGCCGCTTCGGCGTCAGAACCGTTCGGGACTGATTATGTGAAATCACTTTGCCTCGCCATGTCGGATGGTTGGACTCATGCCTATCCGAGCCAGGGCAAACGCAGCGGCGCCTACATGTCCGGCAGCGTCTATGATCTGGGGCCATTTGTGCTGCTCAACCACCAGGACACGTACAATAGCGCCTCAACCTTTGTGCATGAGTGGGGACACGCCATGCATACAATCCTGGCCAATGACGCACAGCCTTTTGAGACGGCGCGTTATTCCATTTTCATTGCTGAAACGGCCGCGATTACCAAAGAGGTTCTGGCGCAGGAAAAACTGCTTGCGGCGGCCGAAACCGATGCGGAGCGATTGTTCTTCCTGGGCTACGCGCTTGAACAGATGCGTGGCACCTATTTCCGCCAGACTCAGTTTGCGGAATTTGAAGCGGCGATCCACGCTGCGGTTGAGAATGGGGAGAGCCTGACCGGCGCGCGCATGACGGAGATCTATACCGACATCTTCAATCGCTATTATGGCGTCGAAGAAGGCGTCACGATTGTGCCGGAGGCGTATAATCTCGAATGGGCGTACATTCCGCACTTCTTCTATGATTTCTATGTCTATCAGTACTCGACCTCACTCGCCGCGGCGGTCTTTTTCGCGGACAAGATCCAGGCCGGCGACGAAGAAAGCATCGCGCTCTATCTTGAAATGCTCGAAGCCGGTGGCTCTGCGCATCCTTATGATCTGAAGGTGAAAGCTGGCCTCGATATGGCGAGCCCCGCACCTTATCGCGCGGTTGAAGACAGAATGAACCGGATCATGGACGAGATTGAAGCCATTCTCGACCGTCAGGATCGCGGCATTGCAGCGCCTGCGCGTCAGGTTGCGCAATTGTCCAATCCGTGCGGCGCTGGCGACAGCTAAAACCGCCAAAGGCTGCTCAGTATTGCTCTGCGATGCTGAGCAGTGTCTGCTCAATTAGCGGCATGGCAGAAGGCGACTCGAGTGGACGGTCATTGACGATGATCGAGAAGACCAGGGTCTGGCCGCTGCGCGCTGTCAGATAGCCTGACAAGGCGTCGACATGGTTCAGGGTTCCGGTCTTAGCGAAGACTTTGCCGTCGAGCGCCGTGCCGCGGAAACGATATTTGAGCGTGCCTTTGGCGCCGCCGCTGACCGGCAAGCTCGCCAGAAACGCTTCGCCCCACGGCGCCGTCGCGGCGTGGCGGAGGAGCGCGGTGATCGTTGCTGGCGTCGCGCGATTATAATTCGAGAGCCCCGACCCGTCGGCAATGTCATAGGAGGCCCGCTCAACCCCGATTTCGGTCAAGAAGTCCTCGATCTGCAACAGGCCGCAAAAGGACGCCCCGATCCCAGCCGCACGCCCCAGCTGGCGGAGCAAGACTTCAGCATAGAGATTTTGGCTGTCTCGATTGATCCTGGTGACAATATCCTGCAACGGCGCCGGATCGAGCGAGGCGATTGGGACAGCGCCTGGTGTGTCCTGTGCCGAAGCAGCGCATTGCAAGGGCGCATCCGGGTCATCCGGATCCGTCAAGACAGGCTCATCGGCAAATTGCAGCGGGCGACGCCGGGTACGCAGCTGCCCCGTCACGACGATGCCCTCTGCAACTAAGGCCTGTTTGAAGTACCAAGCTGCCAGATGAGCAGGATTATCGACCCCGAGCGAGAGTTTGAAGGATCTCGAGCCAAGTGGGAGTTCGCCATAGAGCCGCGCGGTTTCATCCCCAATTCTGCGTTCCAGGCGCAGCGCTGGCTGTCCATCACCGTCCTGGGTCACCGCTTCATTGTTGAGATCAAAATAGCCGGATGCCCCGTCAATCCAGGTCGCACGAACATTCGCCTCCGCCTCGTTTGCCGGCGAAACCCGAAGCGGCAAAACATTGTCATTGACCGCAATGGCCGAGATTGCAGTTCCGTGCCCGAACTTCAAATCGTCCCAGCTCCAACCCAGCGGCTTGCGCTCATCGGCAAACCACTGGTCGTCGCCGATTATATCGCCGACTTGCTCGATCCCGGTCGCTGAGACCGAAGCAGCCAGTGACTCCAGGCATCCCGCATCGCAACTGGGACCTACGCCAACCGTTGGATCACCGCGACCGACAAGTACGAGATTCGGCGGCCCGGATGCTGGGTATTCGAGTACAACCTGCAAGCCGGACTCCAGCGCTGCAAGTTCTGTCTCCGCCTCAAGCGCCGCGGCAGTAACAAACAGTTTCATGTTGGACGCCGGCGTGAATCGCTCGTCGGCGCGATGAGCCTCAAGAACATTTCCATCGAGATCCGTCACCGAGACTCCAAAGCGAAGCCCCTGAAGCGCGGGAAACGCTTCTTCCATATCGGCGTTTTGACCATTTCCGGGCGCAGTCGTCGTTAATGCTATGAACAGCCCGGCAGACATCACCCGCCGAATGCGACACGCACCTTCTTTTCGCCTATTTCGGCCAAACAAGCCTCGGATCAGTCCCATGAAAAATCGGATCATTCTACGCAGACCTCTTCGCACCCCCTAGCCAATCGACCTCAATAGATGACGCCAGACTAAGGCAAACCCATGTCCTGATAACTCTAGGGTGCAGCAGGTAAAAGCAGAGTAAAGTCCGGACTGGCGACCCCTGCAGGATTCGAACCTGCGACCGTCCGATTAGAAGTCGGGTGCTCTATCCAACTGAGCTAAGGGGCCTTTAGAGCGCCTGCCTTAGTCCGAAAGCGCGTAGATTAAAAGTACGGATTTGTGTTTCCGGCTGCATCCAAATCGCAATTTCCGTCCCTCTTAGATTCAGAAAGCGACGGGAATCGTGCTGGTTAGCGTTAAACCTTTGTCAGGAACGCATTTAAAAGTCCGCCAATCCAGACCGAGTTTGTTAATCTGCTCGGCACAAAATGAAGGCGCGGACTTGGGAGGACGTTATGCGGAACCGGAAGTTCAGACTGTTTATGCAGGGCTCAGCGTTGGCGCTGGCACTCACGCTTACTGCCTGTGGTGGCGGCGGAGGTGGCGGCACTGTTCCGGGCGGCGGAGCGGTTGGCGGATCACCCCCACCGCCACCGCCTCCACCGCCTCCGCCCCCTTCCGGCACAGCGTTCACGACCTTTGAATCGACGGCATTCTTCCTCAATCAGGCGACCTTTGGAGCGACGATGGAGGATATCAACACGCTCACCGGCACGTCACCGTCTGATTGGATCCTGGCAGAATTCAACAAAGCCCCGAGCCTCAATCTGGCTTACGTTCTAACCGAACTCTCGGATCCGGATGCGCGCGACATGGATGGTCAGCTGACCTTCGAAAAGCGCCAGACGCCGACTTTCTCGTTCTGGATCAACGCGATTGAAGGCGACGATCAGCTGCGGCAAAGGATGGCGTTCGCTCTGTCGCAGATCCTCGTTATCTCGCACTCCGAAGGCAATTTCCTGTTCGAAGTCCCGAATGCGGTCGCGCATTATCAGGACATCTTGGTTCGAAATGCCTTCGGAAACTATCGCGATCTGCTCGAAGAGGTCACTTATTCGCCCGCGATGGGGGAGTATTTGACTTATTTGCAGAATATCAAAGGTGATCCGGCTACGGGCCGAATGCCGGACGAGAACTATGCGCGTGAGGTGATGCAGCTCTTCTCCATTGGCCTGGTTGAACTCGAACAAGACGGAGACGTCGTGACGCAAAGCGGCGTGCCCGTCGAAATATATAACAATACTGATGTTACCGGGCTCGCCAGAGTCTTCACCGGATTGAGCCTCAAGGGCGGTGAATTCTGGTTTGATTTCCGCACCTTACCTGCGGACGCGCTCCATTCTCCAATGGAGGTCTACCCGGAATGGCATTCTGATCTTGAGAAATCCTTCCTGGGCACCACCATCCCAGCCGGAACCGGACCGGCTGAGAGCATCGACATTGCGCTAGACACCCTGGTCGACCACCCCAACACAGCGCCATTCTTGGCGCGCCAGCTGATCCAGCGCTTTGTCACCAGCCATCCTGAACCGGACTATATTGAGCGGGTCGCGACCGCTTTCGCTAATGGTCAATACACTCTACCCAATGGCACTTCAGTCGGCGATGGACGCCGCGGCGACCTGTCGGCCACGATCGCGGCGATCTTGTTTGATCCCGATGCACGGGACGCGGCGAACCGCAATGATGATAGCTTCGGCAAGATCCGCGAACCCGTCTTGCGTTTCGTGCACTGGGCCCGCGCCTTTGATGCCGGCACTGTGACGCCAGAGCTAACCTTCCCATTGTGGAACACGACCTTTGGCGGCGGACTTGCGCAGGCGCCTTACAAATCGCCCTCGGTCTTCAACTTCTACCGCCCCGGCTACATCGCGCCGGGGACCGAAACGGGGGCATCCGGCCTGACCATGCCGGAGCTGCAGCTGGTCAATGCCAACTCGGTCTCGAACTATGCGAACTTCATGACTTACTTCGTGTTCGCATTCGCGGCGAGCAATACGGGCCAACCCGAAGCGACCAGCTTTATCCCTGACTATACGGATGAGCTGGCACTGGCAGACGATCCAGTCGCACTGGTCGATCACCTGGATCTGCTGCTCGCTTACGGCCGCACCAGCGATGAGACCAAAGCCACCATCATTACGTTCTTGAACGACATCGCGCTCGAGAACCCGAGCGATCCAAACTATAACGGCCCGTTTTTGCGGGTCGCTTTGGGCGTCCTGATGATGATGACATCACCAGATTACACTGTGCAGCGCTAGGCGGAGGGGCAGATATGAAACCGACACGCAGACATTTCCTCACCGGCGCGAGCGCCCTTAGCGCAGCGACCCTTGCAGGGCTTGGCAGCTCACTCGCAGCGTTTCAGGCGAGCGCCGCTGAGACCTCTGGATATAAAGCGCTGGTTTGCCTGTTCTTCCTGGGCGGTCTGGACGGCCATGACACCGTCCTGCCCTATGATCAGGCGTCCTACGACCGTTACGCGACTATTCGGGCGCCTTTGTTGGGTCTTTACGATAACATGCAAGGCGGCTCGACCCGCGCCCGCGATCGGCTGTTACCGCTAAATCCCAGCAATGCCGCTGACTTCGGCACCCGGCAATTCGCGCTACCTGAAGAATTGAGCGGCATTAAAGGCCTGTTCGATGCGGGAAATGCGGCAATTGTCGGCAATGTCGGACCACTGATCCAGCCATTGACGCGAACCGAGTTCCTGAACGAAAGCGCGCCGCAACCGAAACGGCTGTTCTCGCACAATGATCAGCAATCAACCTGGATGTCGAGCCAGCCTGAAGGCGCCCAGTTCGGTTGGGGCGGCCGGTTTGCTGACGCGGCTTTGGCTGCAGGCGCCAATAGTGGCAGCCCGGACTTCACGACGATTACCAGCCTGGGCAACGAGCTCTTCCTGACCGGATCGCAAGCCAGACCCTATCAGGTCGGTTTGAACGGAGCGCCAGAAATTGACGCCCTCAACTTCTTCGAAGCCGGTCGCAGCACGCCGGAAGGCGAAGCGATCTATCAAAAGCTTCGCGACCACTTCGAAGCTATGGATTTCACGTCGACCAATCTCATCGACAGGGATGTTTCCAATGCGATGCGCACAGCGCTGACGACCAACGAGACGTTTAATGAGGCGTTCGCTTCGATTCAGCCCTTCGCGACTGCTTTCCCGAGCAGCTTCCTCGGCCAGCAATTACAAGCCGTCGCCAATACAATCGCCATCCGCGACGCTCTGCTGATCAATCGGCAAGTTTTCTTCGTCGCCATCGGCGGCTTCGACACGCATTCAAATCAAGCCAATGACCTACCCGGCTTGCAGACCGACATTGATGCTGGCGTCGTCGCTTTCTATCAGGCGATGCAGGAGATCGGGCTTTCAAGCGATGTGACGCTGTTCACAGCTTCTGATTTTGGCCGCACACTGGCAATCAATGGCGACGGCACGGACCATGGCTGGGGCAGCCATCACTTTGTTGTCGGCGACGCTGTGCAGGGTGGTCAGATCTTCGGCGACATGCCGCCCTATGATTTTGATCATGCGCAAGACGCTGGCAGCGGTCGATTGATCCCGACCACATCTGTCGAACAGTTCGCAGAGCCGCTTGGGCGCTGGTTTGGATTGAATGATTCAGAGATTGCCGCTGCGCTGCCAAACCTTGGCAATTTCAGCGCAGGTCCAGCCTTCGTCTAGTGCGTCCAGGGCTGCTTGCGATTGGCAGAGAAATTCTCAGAATAAGACTTCACCAACCGTTTGGTTTCGCGCGGCTCTTCAACTGAGAAGGTGAGACCCTCGCGCTTGGCATAGGCAATCGCCTGCTCGCGACTGTCAAAGTGCAAGCGAACCTGACCGGTCATGTCGTCAATGCTGGTCCAGCCCATAACGGGATCTGAGACCCGTTTGGCGCTGGACACGAATTCGAGGACCCAATCCTTGGTCTTTGCGCGACCTGATTGCATGGCGGTCTTGGCAGGCTTGTATATACGAGCGTCCATTTTTGACCGGCCCTTCTAAAGAAACTGGTCGGAGCGATAGGATTCGAACCTACGACCCTCTGGTCCCAAACCAGATGCGCTACCAGGCTGCGCCACGCTCCGGCCTCCCGGTATACTGTCGGTTTTCGGGGTTTCAACCCTGTTTTTGCGGTCTTCGCAGTGTTCGGAATGTCGCATCTGCGCGGGCTGCGAGTTTTGTCCCATCAATCATCAAATCCGCCGTGACCTGAACGAGATCATTGTCATAGCTCAGCACGCGCGGATGGGCTTCTAGCCATTTGTGGAGCCTGACCGTCTCGAAGAAATGCAGGGTCAATTTCAGCGTCACCGACATTTTCCGCGTCGCATCAAACACCGCAACCGCCAAAGCGCGATCAGAGAAAGCGCTCGCCATACCGCCGTGCAGAAAGCCCATACTGTTGCAATGCCGGTCGAGCACATAAAGGCCGCTGCGAAGATCGCCCGCCCCTTCGGCAATATAGACCGGGCCATTATGGTTGGAGAATTTGCCGCGCGATTGCGCCAGCACGAAGCCGTCCGGCACAATCAGGTGTGCGGGCAGGTCTTCTTCTCTCATATCCGGCTATGCTCGATTATTCTGCTGGCGCTTCAACGTTGCCAAACAAGGGGTGTTGCACCGTATCGCCAGGCTGAATGCCCAGCTCCGCTGCAAGACCGCCTTTCAGTTCCAGCACCGCGCGCACCGGCACACCCGGCGAAATCGTTCGCAGCGAGCCGGGCACAGTGTTGCGGGCGATCATCTCAACGTGGCCGTCGGCCGCGATAAACAGCATATCCAGCGGAATCAGCGTGTTCTTCATGTACATATTCGGCTCACGCGGCGGATTGAAGTCGAACAGCATGCCCTTGTCGGCATCCATGCTCTCACGCTCCATCAGGCCAAAACTGATCTCTTCTGCATCATCCGCGACCTCAACCGAGAACTCATGCGTCGCTTCGGCGCTGACAATGCTCAGCGGCGTAACATCCATGGGGTCAGCCGCGGCTGCAATTGGCAAAGCGGCAACAAGACAAGCGAAGGCAGGGATACGAAACAGTTTCATACCCGACTCTCTAGCCTCGCGGCCTCAGCGCGGCAAGCAACACCCTCACAGGCATTCTATTTTTTGATGAAAAGAACGTTCTCGCCCTTATTGCCGGAACCAGCAACAATCTCGATTTCCATACCGGTCTCAATCGAATCCAGGCCCGCTTTGCGCATGACGGAAATGTGGATGAAAATATCAGCAGCATCGCCAGGGCGATTGACGAAGCCAAAGCCCTTGGCCGCGTTGAACCACTTCACAATCGCCCGCTCATAGACCATCGCCTCGCCCTGATCGCGAATGACGGCCGATTTTGGCCGGTCCATTTCAATAATATTCAGCACTTGCCACCCGCGATCACGTTCCACCACGTCGCAGACAATGCGGGCGCCTTCATCAGCAGAATTCTCGCCATAGGCGCGCAGGCAGGAGACGTGCATCATCACATCCTGATTGAGGACGATGCCCTCAACCGATTCGGGCACCACGAACCCATACCCCTTGATCGTATCAAACCATTTGACGCGACCAATCAGGCGTACACCTGATTCTGCACTCACTTTAGAAACCTGTTCAGCCGTCTCACTCATGGGCCCACCCCCAATTAACCAAAATGTTAGACTGCAGATTCAGCGCTGTCACGCGCGTTTCATCAGACAACGCACATAAAATCGACTTGTCGTGGTAAAAAAGTGGCACTCCCTAGGGGAATCGAACCCCTCTTTCCAGGTTGAAAACCTGGCGTCCTAACCGATAGACGAAGGGAGCGCTCTGTTGGAGAGCCGGATATATATAAACGTCTTTGCGCTTGCAACCTTCTTTGACGGCGCAAACGTGTTTTTTGCAGTTTGTCCCGACGTGTCGCCCAAATAGAGGACAAGCTCGGACGAGCGTCCGGCGATGCATATCACCAAGTCCTTGAACCCTAACGGTCCCCTGCCCCTTGATTTTCGTCTATCCCGGCTCGAAACTCAGGTCATGCAAATAGATCTCGCTGGAACCGATCTCAAACAGGCCCGTATGTCGGACTGGAAACAAGTTGCCGACATTACAGGTGAAGCCTTCGCCGATGATCCGGTCAATCAATGGGTGTTTGGAAATACCAAGTCGATCCGGTCCATGTTCCGAGTCATGGCGCGAGAAATGTACCTGCCAGATGGAACCTGCTTCCTGCACCCCGCGGGTGGCGCAACCATGTGGATGCCGCCAGGCGTCGAATCCGCGCCAAGCCAGTGGGGTATGTTGAAATTTGCGCTCGGACAGCTGCGTCACGGCACCCCTGGCGCGATTTCACGCGGGCAGGATCTGTCAAAACTGATGCAAGCCTGGCATCCGAAAGACCCGCACATGTACCTATTCACAATTGGCACAACCGCCAATGCACGCGGGAAAGGCGTCGGCAAAGCGCTGCTCAATCCAATCCTGGCCGCCTGCGACGCTGCGGGACTGCCGGTCTATCTGGAAAACTCGAACCCCGCGAATACCGGCATGTACAACCGGTTTGGCTTTGAACGCATGGGCGTGTTCGAAATTGGCGGCGAGGGCACGCCGGTCATGGAACCGATGTGGCGAGAGCCGAAGAGTTAGCCGCGACTGAGCGAGTAATTCGGTGCTTCGCGCGTCATTTGCACATCGTGGACGTGGCTTTCCTGCAAGCCTGCGCCAGTGATCTGCACGAATTCTGCCTTGTTATGCAGATCCGACATCGTCGCGGCGCCGACATATCCCATCGCCGCGCGAAGACCGCCAACCATCTGGTGCACGATCGGGCCGATCGGGCCTTTGAACGGCACCTGGCCTTCAATCCCTTCCGGCACCAGCTTGTCGCTGGCCGCGTCCTTCTGGAAATAGCGGTCTGCTGACCCGCGGGCCATGGCGCCGAGGCTGCCCATACCGCGATACGCCTTGTAGGACCGCCCTTGATACAAGAACACCTCACCAGGGGCTTCTTCCGTGCCGGCAAACATAGACCCCATCATCGCTGTCGAAGCGCCAGCGGCGAGGGCTTTGGCAAAGTCACCTGAGAATTTGATGCCGCCATCAGCGATGACCGGAACGCCAGAAACTTGCGCCGCCGTGGCGCAGTCTTCGATTGCCGTGAGTTGCGGAACGCCAACGCCCGCTACGATCCGGGTCGTACAGATGGATCCCGGACCAATGCCGACTTTCACCGCATCCGCGCCTGCATCGATCAGAGCCTTTGTGGCATCTCCGGTGGCGACATTGCCTGCGATGATCTGCACCGCGTTCGAGATTTTCTTGGCGCGGGTGACCGCCTCGCCAACAGCCTTTGAATGGCCGTGGGCTGTATCGATGATGACGGCATCAGCGCCCGCCTCGATCAACGCCGCGGTGCGTTCATAGCCCGCATCGCCAACGGTTGACGCGGCCGCGACACGCAGCCGTCCACCATCATCTTTGGCGGCATTTGGATTGACCGCAGCTTTGTCCATATCCTTGACCGTCAAAAGGCCTTTGCAATTGCCCTTGCTGTCGACAATCACGAGACGTTCAATCCGGTGCTTGTGCAGCAGCGTTCGGGCGTCTTCGATGGGCACGTCCATCGTCACCGTAACAACATCACGGGTCATCAGGCTGCCAACCTGTTGGTTCAGATCCGGCGCAAAGCGCATGTCGCGATTGGTGACGATCCCAACCAGTTTTCCGTTCTCGACCACCGGAATGCCGGAGAAGCCAGTCTGGTCTTTCAGCGATTTCAACTCGGCCAGGGTTGCCGATGGCTCGATCGTCACCGGATTCATGACCACGCCGCTCTCGAACTTTTTCACCTGGGTGACCTGAGCGGCCTGTTCTTCGACCGAGAAATTCCGGTGGATGACGCCAATGCCCCCGGCCTGGGCCATAGCTATGGCGAGGCGTGCTTCAGTGACGGTATCCATGGCCGCAGAAATCAGCGGGATATTCAGGCCAATGGACTTGGTCAGCTGGGTGGAAACATCGACTTCGGACGGTGTGACCTCACTCGCTCCGGGCTGCAGCAGCACGTCGTCAAAGGTGATCGCTTGTCGGATTTTCATGTGGGGAGCTCCCTTTTTGGCTCCCTAATTGAGTCACTTGATCTGAGCAAGCCCTGATTTGAAGCGAATTTCAGTTGCCTGCGGCCAACCATCTTCTTGCATCGAACCGCGACCCATCTTTACGCCCCACCTACGGGTCATTCTCGTGCGGTCGTCATTCTCCAAAGACTAATCATTCTAAGCATCAGACGGGTCCGGGCCACCTGGAACTTCGTCAGCCTGATCGGAAGGGCGACCCGGGATAGCGTAACCGCCTTTCAGCCAGCGCGAGAGGTCAACATCGGCGCAGCGCTTGGAGCAGAACGGCTTGAACTCTGCCGTCGTCAAAGGCGCGCTACAGATCGGGCATTTTTTCTGGCTCATCGCTTTGTCACCTTACTCATCTCAGACAACTCGTCACTGATCGTCACGCGGCCACTAAAATGGTCTATAAGCGCCTGATCCACATCGCCGCGACGGTCCAGATAAGCTTGCCGCGCGGATTTGGAAAGGACCAGTTGAAACAGACTTGCTGGGTTCACTTTAGCTTCGCGCGCTGCGTCGCGCATCAGCGACAAAAGCTCAGTTTCGCGAGGAATAGCAGCCAGGCGGTCCTCTACCGGGCACGCACGCCACGGAACCGACGATTCCATCAATCCAAGCGAAGATGGTCGAAGCACTTTGACGCCCTGTAAGCCAACCGCCTCAAACGCCGCCGAGGCCGTTTGCTGAATCTTCTCGCTCGCGGTTTTGTTAAGTGGCCCGACACAATCAAGTACGACGTTCCCGCCGAGGCCACGGAGGCTGATTTGACGCGCCATTTCTTGAACGGCGATTTTATTGAGTGTCAACGCACGTGCACCGGCGCTCCCCTTCTGCAGCCGGCCCGATGTATCGATATCAATAGCGTTCAGCGCGCGCGTACGATCAATGTGGAGCTGGCCGCCGTCCTGTAGTGTGACGCTGGGCGCCAGCGCTTGCTCGATCGCGGCTTCAACCCTGTCTGCATCATCTTCGACATCCAGCGTTTCTGCGCCGGGGATTTGCGCCCGCCATAAGGTCCAGGCATCGATCTCGGTTACAGGCTTCGTCGTCACCGTAGCGCGCGCCAGCTTGTCTGCTCGGGCTTCGCTAGCGATTTCGACCGTGACCTGTGCCCCTTCTGTCAGCTCGCGGCGCGCGGCCAAGCGCAGAAACGCTTCTTCACCGGACGCGAGCTCCAGAAATGCCCCGCCTTGCGTCTCTGCGAACGCCCGGACGCGCGCCTTGTGGATACTCCCATATCGCGCAAGTTGGCGATTACCGCCCCATCTCTCTGTGAAAATGCGGCATGCGCGATCCTCAGCATCGAACAACACGGCGCGTACCTCACCGGGCGCGATGTGTCTGATAATTTTCGAGAAAAGCGTTGCGGTCATTCCAATTGACAGGCTCGCACACCGAGCACCGGCAGCTTGGTATCCCAGCCTTCCCGATCCCGTACATTGATCATTCCGCTTTCAATCCGCTGCCCGCCCTCCAGCAGGTCACCCGGAACCAGGTCCAAGGACACTTCGCGGCCATCGTCTGCCAGATAGCCCAGCGTTGTATTGAACTGGCCAAATATGTCTCCGCCAGCAGCAATTTGTGTCAGCGCCAAAGGCGTTTCGCCTTGCGCAAACAGGGCGGTGCCGGACAGAGCTTTGGAATAGAAAATGAACTTGGAGACATCGGTTTGGCTCCACAGGAACAGACCGCATTCGCCCGTCAGCAAGGCCTGTGGTCCGAGGGCAGAGCTCGGGACACTGTCGATAGCAGGTCTTTGTGCGAGCAGGCGTGCCCGCTCTTCAGTTGGATCAACATCATTGGACTGGCACCCAATCAGCAGGAAAGATAGCCCAAGGGCGGCGAGTAATAGTCGGATCATTGCGACAGTCCTGCGGTTCGCGATTGGCGATAGACGAATTCCCCATTCTCGCGCACAAAGCCGATCTGCGTCAAAGCAAGAATAATTTGCGCGTCTTGCGTCCGAACCCGAGTCGAAAAATCGCCGCCGCCCAGAATGTTAGCGCTGGCATCAATGTTCACCTGATCGCCGGAATCGGACTCTCCTGCCATGGCGATCACGAAGGCTCCGCTCTGACAGCTGATCGGCCCGGCAATTTCGCCAAACTGCCGACCATATTGAGCCGCGAGCGTCGATAGCGCTGACGTAGACAACTGGCCCGCGGCCGCTTCGCACCCAGATTGCGTGAGCTGAAAACTGCCGCCCTCAATGTCCAGTGTCCCGCCCATGGCGCGCACCGCCGGCTCCAACCCTTCGAGCGCGCCGATCTCTAGACGCATGCGAATATCCTCAGCATTGAGCGCGCGGCGCGACAGAGTCAGCGCTGCTGTTCCCTGCCCGCCAGCGCCGCCCCACTGAACGTCATAGGACGGTGACAAGGTCAGCAGCGACAGAGGCCGCAATTTAAGGCTGACATCGCCAATCGGCTGCGTACCAGCATAAAAGCCACTGATCCGGCCTTTGGCCAACGTTCCATCAACCTTGGCCCAACCAATCCCCATATTACCGACACCAGACTGGTTCAGCACAAAGCCCAAGGGTGTGAACGCTATCAGTCCCCCAATCAGCACAAGAATAAAGACAATCAATAATAAGAGTTTGCGCATCATGATCCCCCTGGCATCAGATCGACGCTCGCGCGCACCATGCCGCCACCTGACTGCTCCATGTTGAAGCGCGTCACCTGTCCAGAATGATTGGCCTGGACGCTTTCGAGCCAGATGAATATCAATCGCGGGTCTACATTTTCGAAGATCAGGCGAACGCTCGTTGTGTCATTGCCCTGCAGCCGTGCGATGGCGAGACCGACGTCCCCGGCTGCGCCGGTGACGGCGGCCTTGAAGTCTTCGATATTGGCCGAAGTCGGCCGAGCATTGGTTGGCGCAGCTGATCCGAATGCGCGTTGCAGGCCATACCGCTCCTGGATCTGCGCGAGTGATCGATCCGCCTCGTTCAAGCGGACTTCGGCTTCAGCGCGGGCTGCCATGGACGGCACAAGCACGAACTGCCAGCCAATGACGATCACGGTGAGCACGCCAGCAATCGCAATCAACAAACGCTCCCGCGGCGCCATGGTTTTCCACCACTCTGTCATGAGCCGCTCTCCAGAGTCAGATCTCCGATCACGCGACTGCCGCTCTGACGGGAATCACCAGAGCGCGCGGTCAGACCGGACTCACCGAGAATTGTCGTCAGGCGATCGACATCTGCAAAGCTTTCAAACGCCACCGAAGCCGTGAGTTGTCTCCGCGCGCGATCATAACGCAGCGTCCGCAACTCGCTGCCGTCAACCTCCGCCAGACCGTTGTACAAGACGGCACTGACCTCAAGCAGGCCGGGAAATTGATCCGCCGCACCGTCAGGACCGCCTGTAGTTGCGAGCACCCGCCGGACATCGCCATCAAGCTCTGGCCATCCGATACGAGCAAATTCCTGAGCTAGCGTATCGAGCTGAGTCGCGCGGGCATTCATCGCCTGCGTCTCGAGCACCATAGCACCGAACCAGCCAATCGCAGCGACCGCGGCAAGCGCGCCCGCCAGTTTCCAGCGCCCTGCCCCTTGAAGATCTATTGGTCTGCGCGCCTCGAACGCACCCTGACGCAGTCGAATGCCACGCCCGTCTTGTTCGGCCCAATTGGCAAGCTGCACCAGCAACGCTTCAAGCGAATTCGCGCCAGCATCGCTGACGGGACGCCCCAGCGCATCGGCAACATGCTCTCCATAAATGGTGATTTCCGGATGCGGCGCACTTATCGAAACCAGCACATCGCGGCCAAATCCAGCATCCAGTGTAAAGCTGCGTTCGCCGAGGCGCCCAAGCACCAGGCCTGGTGCTTCATAGAGCACGTTTCCATCTGGCAACAAGCTGTGCGCAGCGACGATTTCCGCTTCATCCCAGCCCTGTTGGGTGAGAGCCGTGATGATATCGCTGAGGCGCGCCGTGGAGACGACATTTACACCGCGCGGTGCAGACGGATTGGCCTTGTCCGGATCGGATAATGCGACGTGGCTGGCTTCCACCCCTTCTGCAAGATCGTCCTCAACCGCATATGGCGCAGCGCGGCGGGTCTCGTTTTCATTTCTCGCCGGAATAACTGCCGTGAGCCCGGTCACGTCGAGACCGCTCAGCAGGACGGTCAGGTTACGTCCACGCGCCTCCACGCCGTTCGACTCTGCACTGATCGCCCAGCCATTACCGCGTGCGCGCGCAAAGAGCAGCGTCTCGTCAGGTTGGAGAAGAGCGTAGACCCGCGCCATTAGCCAATCCTCTCACGGCGAAGTGTGCGGATCGGCCGACCGGCCTGAGCTTCGAAGAGAAAGCGCATAGTCATATCAGATCCGCGATAGGACACATTCGTTGAAACTTCTACAAGACTTGTGACGAGACCGAGGCGATCAGCTTTGACGAGGTTAGGGTCAATATTCTGGACCAACGGATCTCCGGTCAGATCTTCGACACTCGCCCATCCGGTCGCTGGGCGAGAGGCAATCAGATCCCGAGCATCGTCGATCGACAGCGCATTGGCAAAAACCTGTTGAAGCAGCGGTGCGTGATGAATTTCCAGCGTGTTGATATTGAGCGGACGCGGCTGAGAATCCGCAGGCAACGCACACATGACCGGACGCACGCGGGCGAAGATATCCGTCGTATAACCGCGAATACTCCGCAACTCGTCCAGCGAGCTCAGTTTTTGCCCAGACGTGCGATAGGACGGCACTTCGCTGAGATAGTAAGCGTCTTCCGCCCCGCCATTTCCGGGCACACTGTTCTCGTCCATCCAGTCAATCAGCGAAGCGACCAAGGCCACCACGTCGGAATTGTACGCTTCCTCAATCAATGAGGTTAAGAGCAGCTGATAGGTCTCTTGCTGATCGGCGTCGGCGACCAGCGTGCCGCGCTCGCCAACCTTGGTCAGCGAATTGACGTTGAAGCAATTCGTCGTGTCTCGCACCGTGACCGACAGCGCTCCGTCATCGATTGGGATCAATTGCGTCTCATCCAGGCCTGGCATGCCCAGAACCAGCTTGTTTTCCAGTGGGCTGAGAACCTCCGTCAGCCGCGCCTTGGCGACTTCCTCAGCTGATGCAGCATAGAAGGCCAGTTGCGCCTGGGCATCGAGGGAACGCGATCGCACGGTCGACTGCGTCACAGCCTGCGTCACGGCCAGCGCGGCCACCGACATGGCCGCGACAATCATCATCACGGTCAGAAGCGCCGCGCCGCGCTCAGATTTACGCAGCCGGTTCATGCCTGCCCTCCGGTCAGAGCCGCCAGCGTCAGTTGCGTGCCGTCCTCGAACAATATGGTCATCTTAATCAAGTCCGGGAGGAGGCTGCGCGTCAGCTCGCTATCGCCATTCCAGAACTCGGAGACCTGGTCTCCGCGCTGAAACCCGAGCTCTACTGTGCGCACATTGTTCAAAAGCACGCGAGATGAAACCGGCGTTCCGGACGTCGCATCCGGGCGCAGACTGGCTTCGCGAATGAGATCGCCATCGCGCAGCGCGTAAGCGACAGACTGCAATCCGCTGCGGGGTTCGACATAGCCAGGGTTCAGCCATCCGCTGCGCACGAAAGTCAGAAATGGCGCCTCGCCTCGCGGTTTCTCTCCATAGAGATTGATCGCGCCCGAAAACCCATCCGTCGACCTGACAGCGCGGGTGTCCATCGCCATGATGTCCTGCCGGATCAGGCGCTGGGCCACATCGAGCTGGCGCGTGATCTGTTCCTGGTCCCGGATCTGCTGGCTGGTCGTCGTCGCGCCAATCAGGAGCGCTGCGCCGGCGGACGAAACGATCGCAAGAATGAACAAAGCGACCAGGGTTTCTGCGAGGGTGAAACCGGCCTGAGGGGAGACTGGGCGGGTCACTCCTCCCCCTCCTCTGGCGTTTGCGGCACGTTCGGTGTGCCTGCCAGATTAGCCGGGATGTATTTCAAGCTGATCAGACTGGCGAGCACCTGTTCGCTTTCCGCCAGGCGGACGTCGACTCTCAGGTTTTGCAGCTGGCCGATCTGGGCTGCGCTCGTGGTTCGGGTCCAGACATAGGTCCGGCCCATCTGAACCTCTTGGTCGGTGACGATGCCGCCATCAAGGATGGTTCGAGTCGCCATGGCGCGCGCCATCTCGTTCTCAGCCACCGTACGGGCGAGCAAACGTGCCTCAAGGCTGGCGGCATTACGATTGGCTTCCGTGGTGATCTGCAAAAGCGGAATGGCAGCCATGGCGAGGATGCCCATCGCCGCTACCGTTTCGACCAGGCTGAACCCGGCTTCTGGCGGGGGGCTAACTTGGGAGGGTTTAGCGTTCGACAAGCCGCACCTCCCCGGACTCCAGCAGTGTGATGTCAATCCGCACACCGCGGGCGCGCAGCTGGAATTCCGCTGGTTGAACAATGCCGGTCGGATCGAAGATCAGTTCCGGCCATCCTTCTGGGCGCGGGCGACCTTCCGCGGTCTCGAAGGTTAAATCCATCGCTCGTGGCAAGGTTTCGGTGCGAGCGGCCGGGCGCCAGCCATCGCGCCGCCACTGCACCAGAGTGTAGCCCTGCTCTGAGAGCTTCAACCCAAGCGGCTGTCCGGCGAAAATCGCTTGTTCCTGAGCATCGCGGAGCACGGTCGCGAATGCTTGCGCGCTCGCCTGCTCATCGGTCGGGCGCTGGGGCAGCGTCAGCGTGACGATCCCGGCGGTCAGTCCGATAATGAACAGCACCATCATGACTTCAACTAAAGTCATTCCGCGCTGGGCGCTGTATCGACGGGCGTGGCTCACGGGCTCTGGCTTTCAGTCAGGCGTCAGGCGACCGCCTAAATATCCCAGATACTGATGTCGGCATTGTCCTCTTCCCCTCCTTCGCGTCCATCCGCGCCGAGCGAGTAGAGGTCATAAGGACGCCCATCATCGCCAGGCACTTCGTAAATGTAAGGCCGGCCCCAAGGATCATCCGGCAGCTTCTGAATATAGCCGCCCGGTCGGTAGCGATTACCGTCCGGCGCATTGTCAGGCTTCGTCACCAAAGCTTCCAAACCCTGTTGCTGAGTTGGGAAGGCAAACATGTCGCCATTATAGGATTGCAGCGCTCCTGAGAGGCGCGTGATGTCTGTGGCGGCTTTCGTCGTTCGACCCTGGCTCATCGCGCCTGTGACATTGATCAACACGACCGTGGAGAGCAGGCCGATGATGAACACGACGACCATGATCTCGGTTAGAGTAAAACCGCGTTGGCGGTCGCGACGCTGTTTCTTGAGATTTTTCATTTTAATCTTCCTCAGGCACCAATCGCCATCGTGTTAAGCTGCAGAATGGGCAGCATGATGGCTAATACAATCATTGCAACAATCCCCGCGAGCATGACAATCAACAGCGGTTCGAGCAGTCCGAGTGCGACCGTCGCGTTGCTGTCGAGTTCTTCTTCCATGTAATCAGCCGCGCGCGACGTCATGGCTGGCAAATCGCCGCCGCGTTCCCCACTGGCCACCATATGCACCAGCATTGGCGGAAAGGCGCCGGTCTGGCGCATCGCGCGGTTTAGAGGTTGCCCCTCTTCCACTTGGCGGCGCACTTTCACGGCCGCTTGCCGGAAGACTTCATTGCCGACTGAGCCTTTTGCCGCGACCAGCGCATCGGGCACCGTTGCCCCGCTGCCGGAGAGCGTCGCGAATGTGCGCGCGAATTGCGCCGCATTGGCGCTTCGGATGACTTTGCCCAGCAGAGGCAACCTGAGCACCAATCCATCCCAACGCGCTTTGATCGCTGGTGTTTGAAACGCGCCCCGCAGCAACCACAGTCCAAACGCGATGACAGGCAAGATGATCAATCCCCATCCGCGCATAAACTCAGAGATTCCGATCACCGCATTGGTCAGCGGTGGCAGCTCCTGACCCAAAGTCTCGAATTGTTCGATCACGGCGGGCACCACAAAAACCAGGAGCAAGACCACGACCAATAGCGCGACGCAGGCGAGGACCGCCGGATAGATCAGAGCAGAAAGCAGCTTGTTTTTCAGCTTTCGCGACTTTTCGAGGTGCGTCGCGAGACGTTCCATGACATCGCCGAGACGCCCGGAAGACTGTCCGGCCGCGACCACAGCGCGGTAGTAAGGCGGGAACGCTTTTGAGGATTGGCTGAGCGCTTCAGAGAAGGAATACCCTTCCTGCACACTGCCACGGACATTGATCAGCACCCGACGTGTGCTCGGTTTTTCGGCTTCGCTCGCGATTGCGCCAAGCGCTTCTTCGACCGTCGCGCCAGACTTGATCAGCATGGCAAGCTGGCGGGTGGTCAGGACCAGATCATTGCCGGACAAGCTGCCGCGACCACCGGCTTTGCTCGCCGATTTCTGACGGGATTCCTTTACGTCCAGCGGCGAGAGCTGGCGCAACCGCAACTCCTTGCGAGCAGAACGGGCCGAATCTGCTGTGATAACGCCAGTTGCGCGTTTGCCGTCAGCACCAATGGCGACATAGTCATAGACCGCCATCGCCTAGTGCTCCTCTTCGCGTCGGCAAACCCGTAAGACTTCCTCTACGCTGGTCTGTCCGGTCTTCACGTAGCGCGCTGCATTCCGGAACAGAGTGTCATGCTCAGCGAAGGCCATGTCCTGGATCGCATCTTCGGATCCATCTGCGCGGATCAGATCTCGCAAGCCGCTATTCACGGAAATCAACTCATACACGCCAAGGCGGCCATTATAGCCGGTATTGTTGCAAGCCATGCATCCAGTCGGGCGCCAGAGCTGCGGTGCCTCTTCCGGCGTCAGCCCGAACATGGCGAGTTCTTCCGGTGTGGACTGGTGCGGTTTGCAACAATGATCACACAATTTACGCACCAGACGTTGCGCAATGACGGCTTTCAGGGTCGCGGCGAGCACATAGGGCTCAATCCCCATATCCCGCAGCCGCTGGATGGCGCCCGCAGCGCTATTCGTGTGCACGGTCGACAGAACCGGGCGCCCGGTCGAGGCAAACTCAAACGCCACTTTGGCGGTTTCAAGATCACGGATCTCACCGACCATGACGACATCTGGATCGTGCCGAAGGATTGCGCGCAGGGTCGCCGCGAAGGTCAGGCCGACCTTGTGGTGCATCTGGGTCTGGCTGATGCCCTCAAGCCCATACTCAATCGGGTCTTCGAGCGTCATCACATTGCGCTCGCCATTGTTCAGAACCGACAGAGCTGAATAGAGCGTTGTCGTTTTCCCTGAACCGGTCGGGCCAGTGACCAATGTGATGCCGTTCGGCTGAGCGAGGATTTCGCGGAACCGATCCAGCGTGACCTCGTCCATGCCCAGTTCGTCGAGGCCGAGCAGCGCATTTCGAGTATCAAGCAGGCGCATGGTTACTCGTTCGCCATAACGGCTTGGCAGGGTCGAAACCCGGACATCAATGCTGCGTCCGCCAATCGAAAGCGAGATCCGACCATCCTGAGGAATGCGCTTCTCCGCGATATCCAGCCGCGCCATGACCTTGATCCGCGACGTCAGCGGCGCGGCCAGGCGACGAGTTGGTGTCAGAACTTCCTGCAACACGCCATCAATGCGGTAACGCACCGAGAGATTGTCCTCATGCGGTTCGATGTGAATATCGGAGGCTTTGCGGTTCACCGCCTCATAAATCAGACCATTGATGAGGCGGATGACGGGCGCATCATCATCGCCGTCGAGCAAGTCAGCGGTTTCCGGAATGCCATCAACCAAGCTGGCCAGTCCGCCCTGATTGTCCAACGCCGCTTCAGCCTCATCCCCGCTGACGCCATCGCGGGCATAGCGTTCGGTGAGCGCGCGTTCGAATTCTTGCGCTTCCATAGCCTGCACCTGAAGCGGGCGTCGCAACACACGGCGCGCCTCGATCAGGCTAAACGGGTCGGCACCTTTGCGCACACCAAGCCGGATATCCCCGCCTCCACCCGGAAGGACGACAACGCCCTTGTCGCGGGCGAAGGAATAAGAAAGATCCGTGTCAGTCTGACTCATAGTCTATGTGTACACTGTTTCAGGGGAGAATTTGACCCCCGCTTCGCGTTACTCCGTCGGCGGTTCCGTGCCGAGCACATTGCCAATGAAAACATCGAGATCGGAGATGGTTTCATCATCGCCGCCGCGAAGCAATTCTTCCGCGCGAATGTAGCGATAATTGCGCGCTGTGACGGCTCGCGCATCATCGCGATCGCGTACAATCGTCGGACGGATGAACACCATCAAATTGGTCCGGTCATAGGTGGTGCCTTCGGACTTAAACAGGTTACCGACCACCGGAATATCGCCAGCAATCGGAACTTTCGAATTGACCGTTTCGTCAGTCTGCTCGATCAGGCCGCCAATGACGATGATCTCGCCGTCGTCTGCCAGGACATTCGTGGTGAATTGTCGTTGATTGGTGACGAAGTCGTCGGTCCCGCTGCTCAATGTGGTCGAGATGCTCGAGACTTCTTGGAAGATATCCATCCGGATCGTGTCATCGGCCGAGATACGGGGCGTGACCCGCAAGATAATGCCCACATCCTGACGCGTGACGGTGCGGAACGGATTGCTATTGTCAGAGCTGAGCGTCTCACCTGTTGTGACTGGGATTTGTTGCCCGACGATCAGCTCAGAAGTGCCATTATCCAGCGTCATGTTGAACGGCTTGGACAGGACCTTTGACTGCGTGTCTTTCTCGATCGCGGTCAGAATGGCTCCAAACAGCGTGTCGCCATCACGGCCACCGACGCCAATAGACGCACCATCCAACCCTAACAAGGAACTCACCGCACCCTCGGTAAAGGGATTGGTGCCGCCGAACACATCAGGATCCGCGACAGCGCCCGCCAACGACAGGAGGTTTGGTGCCGAACGCGAGAAGTTCGTACTGAGGAAGGGTACGGTCGACTCGCCCGTCCCTGACAACAGAAACTGAACCCCAAGCTCACGCGCTGTGTTGTCCGACATTTCAACAATGATCGCTTCGACCAACACTTGCGCGCGGCGCTTATCCAGAGCCTCAACCACGCGCTCCATGGCGAGGATCGTGTCTGGTGACGCACTGATGACCAATGAGTTGGTCGGCTCGTGATGGGCAATCGTCGCGCCTGGTGTCTGCAGATCGCCTGGCGAAGATTGCTCAGCCATCGTCTCGGCGAGCCGCTCCAGGATCGGAACAATGTCGATCGCGTCAGAGTTTTTCAGCTCGATGACACGCAAACTGTCGCGAACCGGATCGCTTTTGTCCAATTCTCGCGCAACCCGCATCGCCCGCTGCACGGTGGTTTCATCACCTCGGATAACGATCGAGTTGGAGCTGCTTGAGGCGGAGACTTCAAACCGGTTGCCCGGACTGTCATCGCGGTCGCTGAGCAAGTCGGTAAGAATGCTTTGAATTTCTCGAGCCGGGACATTGCGTAGCTCTAAAGTCTCGACTTTGGTGCGGTCGTCAGCATCGAGACCGTCAACGATTTCCCGCAAGCGCGGCATGTTCGAGGCATAGTCGACCAGAACTAGCGTGTTCGAACGTGCATTCGCGACCACCTGCCCTTGTGCATCAACCAGCGGCTTGACCATTTGCGCGGCTTCGATGGCGCTGAAATTATCCAGCTTGAAGACTTCCGTGATGAAGGCGTTCGGTCCCGTATTGGTCACGCCAGCCTCGCCGATGGCGGCCTGCTCAGGGACAACACGGTAAACACCGCGACCTGCCGGGATCGCTGCAAACCCGTGCACCCTCAAGGTCGAAAGGAAGACCTGGAAGACTTCATTGGTCGTCATCGGCGCTTGCGACATCACAGTCACTTTCGTGCGCCGGACATCCGGATGAAGGATGAACGTGTTGCCGGTGATAATCGAGACGTCATCGATGAGCGCAGTAATCTCAACATCGTTCAAGCTCAGCACATGACGCGCCGCCTGAGGCGAGTTCATTTCCCCGGCAGCATAGCCCTGAACTGCCAGCGCAATCGCAGATGCAGCAATCAATCGTTTCATCGGAAAACCTTACTCACCAAACTTCAAACGAACGGTTCGCGACGATCCGTTCCTGTTAATCTCTAAATCCACTGTTTCCATACCAGAAAAGCGGCTAACCACATCGTCCATATCGAGCCCAGCAACAGATGTGCCATTTATTTGCAGCAAGACGTCGCCGGGCTGCAGACCTGCGCGGCGCATAGTATCTGCACTGCCAATCGGACTGAGGCGATATCCGGAAAGCGATCCATTGGTTATGAGTGGACCTGTATTTATCGCTCCGAACAGCACTTCTGGACCCGCGAGTTGACCTTCAATCACTCCGCTCTCAGACGGAGCGGCAGCCGGGGATTGTCCCGTTTCAAAATTTCCACCGGGGGTAATGATCTGGGAATCATCGGAAATCACGGAAAGGCCGTCCCCGCGTCCGCCCAGCATCAGCGTTTCATCGGCGCCATCGCGGTTAATAATAACTCGGTCCGAGAGAATTCTCTCCAGCGTCACGCCAGGCAGGATCTGATCACCGATGCGATAATTCTTGCCGCGCCCATCTGGCGTTCGGATGATCGCATTGCCAGCCCCGTCGCTCTCGGTCGACATTCGCAGACCATCCAGCTGCAGATTCAGATTGGTTTCAGGCACGTCATCGACGATCAACTCAACCTCGCCCTGATCGAACGGATTGTCAGTGATCAGCACCGATCGATCGGTCGAAATCGCGAGCGTACTGCTCATCCCGCGCATGGGTGTTGGCAATGGGCGATCTGTATAGGTGGCAACAGAATCCGCCGGAGAGGCAATGACCCAAACCAATCGCGCGGCGAGCAATGCCAATACGATGACGAGAATGAGCTCAATTGCCAAACGCACAGGGCGTTCGGCTACACTCAATCTCTCAAGAGCCGTTTGGGCGGCACTTACCATTCTGGTCTCTCCTCGCCCCTAAGCTCAACCTTAACCTTAAACGCTAAATCCGTGTTTTGTCACATTTAATTCTAGGAAACGAACCCTCACAACTCGGTTAAAACCGGTCGTAAGGGTTCGCCTTAATCGTTCACTTTTGCGCTTTTGTGACAGCGCTGTGATTGCCCCTAGAACTTGGCCGTCAGGCTCGCGGACAGACTGGTGCCACGATCGTAGGTATTGAACTCGATCCGACCGATATCTGTTGCCGTGTTCACGAATTCCTCATGCGCCTCATCCAGCAGGTTGCGTGCGCTGAATCCAAAGGTCAGATCTTTACCGCCAAAGGCAAAATCGCGGCGATAGACAAAATCGACCTGAATGCCAGGATCCTCAATCACATCTTCGAGGCCAAGACGGAGATCGCCGCGCTGGAGGATCCGCTCATCCACCCAACCGACGAGCAGCGTCGCTTGCTCGACATCACTTTCCCAACCAAATTGCAGGTTGAAAATGTTTTCCGGTGTGCCTTGAAGCTTATCGCCATTGTTCAAACCGAGATCCGTCGCCAGTACATTTCTGTTTTCAGTTCCGGAGAATACGAGATCAGTTGGATCGACGATCAGTTCTGCCGATGTGAAGGTGTAGTTGGTGGAGAAGATCCAGTCACGATCCTGCCACCAGGTGCCTTCGAACGGCATTTCGAAGCGGTTGCGATACTCAAGCTCGAAACCGAACAATTCGGCCTTCGGTGCGTTGATATAGGTGGTCTGATAGACCAGCGAGCTCAGCTCGTTGATCTGCTCTTCAATTGGATTTTCGATTTCCTTAAAGAAGGCAGCGCCGGTCACAAACTGATTGCGGCCCATATAGTATTCCAGGCGGGCATCATAGTTGGTGAATTCACTGTCGATCAGCCCGCTATTACCCCGATAGGTGCGCGCTGACTCAGTATCGAAGTAGGAGGCTTCGGAGAGCTCCCGGAACTGAGGCCGCGCGATGGTCTCAGAGTACCCAAGTCGCAGCTGGAGATCGTCAGCAAAGTTCCAGGTAAAGGTCAGAGCTGGAAGCGTGTAATCATTGTCGATCCGCGTCTCTTCTGGCCCGGGATTACCAAACCGGTCGGAGGTGCGAACAAACTGCTCGCCGCTTTCCTGGCGCAAGCCGACTGTGGCTTTGATAAAGTTGGTCACATCTACATCGGCCTGCGCGAAGTAAGATGTGACATCCAACCCGGCAACATAGAAGTCCGTATTGGTCGTAGACTCGTTCAGGAAGAAACGGCTCGGCGCGATGTTATCCGGTGAAAACAAGAAGTCAGGACGAGCTGTTGGGTCGATCCCGGTGACGACTGAGCCGTTAAAGCGGAAGTTGAACTGCTTATAGTAGCGTTCAGTGGACGAGTCATCGAAACCGCCCGAAAGCACGAGCTCCCGCGTGTCACCAAGGTTAAACGTATACGTGCCATCCAGGCCAAACCCCGTGACATCATCCACCAGTTCAGTGAACTGAATGTTGTACCGGCCTTGCTGGTTATTGTAGATCGGCACGCCATCGATCACTTCGCGGGTAAGCTGACGCTCATACGGCGCGTCATAAGTCGACTGCGCGACTGACCCACGCCAGTTGAGATCGAGCTCACCAAATGCGTGCGAACCAGCGAGCTGGAACGATGTCAGTTCACGCTCATACCAAGCAGAACGCTCACGGTGACGGATTTCGTTACTGCCATCCTCACCGACAGAGATTTGAGCATCCTTGGTGGTCGAATGGACATAAAATAGCGTGCCCGAAACTTCATGCAAGCCGTAACCAACCGTCATCGACCCAAGGGCGTTTGCGATCGCGTCATAAGTGGTCTGGTCGACCAGGACGTCGCGGTCGAAGTCTCCAGATGAGTCATTGCGAAGCACTTGCTGTGTCGCCAGTCGCGTGGTCCAGCTGCTGTCAAAGCCAGCCACCCCGATCAGACCAATATCAAAGTCACCCAAAGCGAGCGCTTTGCCGCCTTCAACCTCAATCTCGTA
>JABSQB010000049.1 GCA_013214545.1 Henriciella sp. | reverse complement strand
AAGGCCAAGTACGATAAGATTAGTTTCCATTTGTTGGTCCTCCCTGATCTGAACCACAGTTCACATGGGAAGGATTTTGTCGTTTTTCAATAATAATTCATCGAAAAACGGCGCATTTCCCATGGAAACACGCCGTTTTCCCTCGATTCCGTTACGAAAGTCTGAGGGGCTGTTTTACTTTGAAACAGTTCGCTCGGGACTTTTAAAGCTGACCCAGCAGATAGTCAGCGCTGGAAACTTCAAAGCCGCCGCCCTGCTCGACATTCAGCTCCTTAACGGTGCCGTCTTCGACCAGCATGGAGTAACGCTGCGAACGCTGGCCCATGCCAAAGCCGCTGGCATCCATTTCAAGACCAATCGCGGCGGCAAAGGCGCCATTGCCATCGGCCAGCATGCGGACCTTGCCATTGGCGCCATTGGCCTCACTCCAGGCGCCCATGACGAACACATCATTGACTGAGGTGCAGACAATCTCATCCACACCTTTGGCCGCGAGGTCGCCCTGACGTTCAACAAAGCCTGGCAGGTGCTTGGCCGAACAGGTTGGCGTATAAGCGCCGGGGACCGCGAACAGCGCAATCTTCTTGCCTGCAAACACGTCTTCAGTGCTGCGCGGCTCAGGGCCATTTGCGGTCATTTCCATGAAAGTTGCTTCCGGCAATTTGTCGCCAACAGAAATGCTCATCGATACTTCTCCTATCTATCTCTGCCTTACATAGGCCCCTTCTAAATCCTCGCAACGACAAAAGCTTGCCAAAATCAACCTGTCAGATAGCGTCGAGTTGAGTGAAGGAGCGACACGTGCAGGATCTGACCGGAAAATTGCTGGTGGCGATGCCTGGAATTGGCGATCCGAGATTCGCCCGATCCGTTATCCTGATTTGCGCCCATAGCGATGATTACACGATGGGCCTGGTCCTGAACAAACCGATCGATGACCTGACCCTGCCCGAATTGCTGACCCAGCTTGAGATTGAGCAGGATATTCAGGTGCCGGATGCCTATGTCCTGAATGGCGGTCCGGTTGGTACCGATCGCGGTTTCGTCGTCCACACCACGGATTATTATAGCGACAATGCCACGGTCGAGGTGGCGAGCGACTATTCCATGACGGCCACCCGCGACGTGCTGCGGGCCCTGGCCACGGAAGGCGCCCCAACGCAGGCGGCGATGACGCTAGGCTATTCCGGTTGGGGGCCGGGCCAGCTGGAGAATGAGCTCAGCGAACATGCCTGGCTCGTGGCTGAACCACATCCAGACATCATTTTCGGCGATGCCCACTCGAAAAAGTGGGAACTGACCCTTGGCATGCTCGGCATCGACCCGGCGCACCTGCACATGACAGGCGGTAACGCTTGAGTGAAAGCACTGCGTTTGGGTTTGCCCCACGCCGTCCAATCGCTACATTCAGGTCATGATCCGAGCCATTCTGCTTCTACTCTTGGTGGCGAATCTTGCGGGCCCCCGCGCCAGCGCCGACCCGCGCCCAATGTCCCCGGTCGATATGATCGAGATGCCGCGCCTGTCGCTCGGCGAGCTGTCTCCGGATGGACGCTACTTTGCTTATCTGCGCTCAGAAACGCAGTGGCGCGAGAACCGGATCGTCAATCGTCTGCGGGTGATCGATCGTACCACGGGAGCGCCGCTCGACATCGATCTGCATCATGATGAGGCCGAGTCCGACAGCCGGGTCTGGTGGCATCCAGATAGCAGCGGCTTCGTCTATCTGAAGAAACCGGAAGGCGAGAAGAAACAGCAGGCCTTCTTCTATCATCTCGAGCGGGGCGAAGCGCGGCAGCTGACCAATCACGGCGAGACGGTCTTGGACGTTTTCTGGCTGCCGAATGGCGCGGGTTTCTATTTCACCACGGCCCAGCGGCAATCAACCGAGAACGGACGCCTGCTCAACCAGGGTTGGCTGATCCCGCCCTTTGAATCAAACGCGTTTCGTGAAGTCTGGTTTTTCGATCTCGCATCGCAATTGGCGGAACCTGTTGTCTCTGGCGGTTTTTCCGTGCGTCAGGTTTCGGTGTCGCGTGATGGACAGTCGCTGGTCTATTCCCGCCTGCCAGACCACCGCTTCGACTCAACCTATCGCGGCGATGTTTTCGTGCTCAACCGCGAGACGGGCGAAACCGTTCGCTGGACCGGCAACAATTACAGCGAGACGCTGCCGCAGCTGTCTCCTGACGGCAAATCGCTGGCCTATATCGCCACCGTCAATCAGGAGGGCGAGGCGTTTTACGAACCGAAAGTCTTCCTCAAAACAGACTCCGGAACGGTGCAGCGTCTATTGCCGCGCTCCGCGATGGAGGCGATCGGCTTTGCCTGGGATCAGGACGGCACGGGTCTGTTCATTCTCGGGAACACCGGACTTCGCGCCAATCTGTTTCACTACACCCTGTCGACGGGCGAGCTGCGCCAGCTCACGCGCGGCGATCAGAGCATCGCTTTCTGGGCCTATGATGCCCGAGCCGATACGCACACGCTGCGCATCGAAACCGCGCAAAGCCCCGGCGAGTTTCATCTGATGCGCGATCCGGCCGAGGGACTGGAGCCGCTGACCGCTGAATATGCAGACTGGCCAGAGACCTTCCTGTTGCCGCGTCAGGAGCAAGTGACCTGGCGCGGACGCTGGGGCGCGCGCATCGAAGGCCTTCTGGTCTATCCTATCGGTTATGAGCGGGGGCAGCGCTACCCGCTGGTCACGATCACCCATGGCGGACCGCAAAGCTCAGCCCGGTTCGGGACCTGGTTTACAACCAATTATCTGCCGGTTCTCGCTGGCCAGGGTTATATGGTGCTGCTGCCCAATCATCGCGGCGGCACCGGTTATGGCGACAGTTTCATGCGGGACATGGCCGGGCGCTATTTCCGCAATTCCCATCACGACGTGATGGATGGGATCGATGCCATGATCGATCGCGGCCTGGCGGATCCTGACGCTCTGATCAAAATGGGCTGGAGCGCTGGCGGGCATATGGTCAACAAGCTGATCACGCATACGGATCGGTTCAAAGTCGCGTCTTCGGGGGCGGGCGCATCGGATTGGCTGTCCATGCATGGCGAGAGTGACTCACGCCACCCCCGGCAGTTCATCTTTGGCGGCACACCCTGGCAGCGCGAAGCGCCGCGCCGAGAATATACGCGGGACTCGCCGCTGCGCGACGCCTGGAAGGTCAGCACACCCACGCTGTTCTTCGTTGGCGAGAACGATACGCGCGTGCCACCAACCCAATCGATCCTGATGCACCGCGCCGTGCTCGCCACCGGCACGCCGAGCGCGCTCTATCAGGCCGAGGATGAGCCGCATAATTTCCGCAAACCCGCCAATCAGCTGTTCAAGATCAACACAGAGCTCGATTGGTATGCCGCTTTTGCCCTGCGCCAGCGGTTTGAACCGGTCTTGCCCGAAGCAGCCTTTGTCGAGCCTGCGGAAAATGTCGACCTCAGTCAGGCCACCGCTGCGCTCGAGGAAGCGCCGTCACCTTAGGGGTTCTTCGCGAATATCGTAGGCAAAGAAGGGATCCTGACGCGAGCGAATAATGCTTGGCGCGATTTTGCCAGCCATCCACAAAGGCCCATAGGTCAGCGCACGGCTCAAAGGGGTCGGGCGATGGAACAGTTTCGCATTGCCGCGCGAGGCGGCCTGAACCCGCGACGTGCGCGGCAAACGGGTCTCGAAATAAAGCTTCAGCGCGCTGTCCAGATCGCCGGGCGATTCTGAGCACAGCTTGGCGAGGAGGTAGGCATCTTCGATCGCCATCACCGCGCCCTGGGCCTGGAAGGGCAGCGTCGGATGACAAGAATCGCCGAGCAGTGCGACGCGGCCATCGACCCATTGTGACAGGGGTTGGCGATCAAACAGCGCCCAACGGAAATGCACGTCAGCCGCCTCAATCAGATTGGTCACAATCGGGTGCCAACCTTTAAAGGCTTGCATGACCTCGTCCTTGCTCGCGAGCTCCGTCCAGGACTCCGACGTCCACGCCTCGCGCTCAACAATGCCGACGAAGTTGGCAAGCGTGCCGCCGCGCAAGCGATAAGTCACGGCATGGCGGTGCGCGCCGACCCAGACGCAAGCCGTCGGCGGCGGCGCGAGGTCGCCCAGCTGATCCATCGGCACCACCGCGCGCCAGGCAACATTGCCGGTAAAATCGGGCTGCTCCGCGCCCAGCATTTGCGTACGGATGACCGAGTGAATGCCATCTGCGCCAACCACCAGATCGCCCTCAACCATCTCACCCGATTCCAGAAGCACCTGGGCGGCGTCGGGCGTTTGGGTATAAGCCGCGCATTCCGCGTCCAGTCGCACGGCATTGGGTTGGCGCTGCAATAGCAGGCGCTTCAGCGTATCGACCAGATCGGCGCGGTGCAGGTGCAGATATGGCGCGCCCCAGCGCTCAACCACGGCCTTTCGCGCTTCTATCTCAAAAATCTGCCGACCCGATCGACCAAACCGCATTTCCAGGGCGCGCGGCAGGAAGGCGTTTTCAGAGATTGCGTCTTCGAGCCCCATCGCGCGGAAGACTTTCATACCGTTCGGGGTGATCTGGATTCCGGCGCCGATCTCGCCCAGCTCCGGTGCCCGCTCAAGGACCTCCACCTGCCAGCCGAAATGGTGGAAGGTGAGCGCAGCGGTGAGCCCGCCTATTCCGCCTCCTACGATCACAGCTTTAGGCATATTTCGTCCAGTCTCCGCATATTTGGGCGCAATGAGAGCATCTTAGCGCAGCCTGCGGAATAAGGAATATCCCCGTTAACTATAGTAATTTGTTGCAAATTCGAAATAAATTGCCAGACTAGCTTTAAGAAATAGCCAGAACGGCTTGATTGGAGCTAGAAAACTCATGCGACGGACACAAGTTTCCGGCCCGCGTTTGCTTGCCCTGGTGGGCGCCGTCGGCCTCCTGACTGCCCCTGCTCTTGCACGCGATGTCACCGTCTATGGCGGCGGTCAGTCGCGTGTTGTCGAAACCGATAGCGAGGGGCCCGTCAAAGTCATCACCTGGGGCGAGGAACGTCAATCCGCCTACCAGAAGCGGGTTGAGCGTTTTGTCCTTGAACGCAAAATCCAGAAGATCATCGACGCCCGTGATACCGAAGAAGAAGCGGCGCTGTCTGATGCAATGCTGCGCATCATGGTGCGCAGCAATGACGACGCACGCGGGCAGTACAGCAAATACTATCCCTATCATTACCGCACAGCGAATTTCTATCAGCAGCTGGAGCGGACCATGCGCGAGCAGCGGGCCGGCATCCGCGTCTATCGCCAGAGCGTGCTGGATGACGTTTCAAGCGAAGATCTTCAGAAAGTCGCTGAAGCACTCAACGACATGAACTGATTTGCCCCTGGGGCATGAATGGGGCTGATAAGAAAGCGCGCCGATCGATTGATCGGCGCGCTTTTGATTTGAGCCTGGCTCGTGGGCTTATTCAGCCGCAACGAACTGGTTCATGGTGTTGTGTGCACCGCCGGCTTTCAGAGCACGGTCGCCGCCAACCATTTCCTTGAACGTATCGCCAAGGTCAGAGCCAACTTCGTGCTGGTGACGAACAGCCGAGACGCCGCGGCGAATTTCTTCGCGTTGAACATTCTTGACGTAAGCCAGCATTTTCTCTTCGCCGAAGTAGCCATTGGACAGCTCGTCCATGCCCTTCGCGGTGAGGTGGAAGGTCGGCAGAGTGATCAGGTTGTGGAACACACCTGCGCGGGCCGAAATGTCGGTCTGGAAGCTTTGCAGACGCGCATCTGCTTCGATACCGAGCTCGGTCTCATCCAGCTTGGCAGACATCAGAGCGACATCTTCCGGATAATCGCCTTCTGCGATCTTGCCTTCGGCAATCCACTGCTCGCGAACCTGTTTGCGCAGGTTCAGGGTCCAGTTGAAGCTTGGGCTGTTATTGTAAGCCAGCTTCGCATTCGGCACGACTTCGCGAACCGCGTTCACCATAGAGGCAATCTCGTCCACGTTTGGCGTTGCGGTTTCGATCCAGAGCAGGTCAGCGCCGCCTTGCGTGAGCGAGCTGATGCAATCTTCGATCACGCGTTCACGACCGGTGTTCTCCTGGAACTTGTAGAGCCCGTTTGGCATCCGCACCGGACGAGTGACTTTGCCATCACGCATCAGAGCAACTTCGCCATCCTTAAGCGGGTTGGCATCGGTGATCTCTTCCGTCTCAATCCATTTGATGTACTCTGAAGCAAGATCGCCTGCTTCGTTCGACACTGGGATTTTCTGGGTCAGGCCGGCGCCGAGGCTATCCGTCCGGGCCACAATGACACCTTCGTCAACGCCCAGCTCTTCAAACGCCATACGGCAAGCGCGCAGCTTGGTGATGAAGTCTTCGCGTGGAACCGTCACTTTACCGTCCTGGTGACCACACTGCTTGGCGTCAGACACCTGGTTCTCGATCTGCAGGCAGCAAGCGCCGGCCAGGATCAGTTCTTTGGCGAGCAGGTAAGTTGCGTGCTCGTTGCCGAAGCCCGCATCAATGTCAGCAATGATCGGAACAACGTGGCTTTCGAATGTGTCGATGCGGTAGATAATCTCGTCAATCGCAGACTGGGCTGCGCCAGAGTCTTTTGCCGCTTTCAGCTCCTGGAACAGGTCGTTCAGCGCCACTTCGTCAGCCTGGCGCAGCGAGGTGTAGATCTCACGGATGAGGTCGGTGACCGCGGTCTTCTCGTGCATGGACTGATCTGGCAGGTGACCAAATGTGTTGCGCAGACCGGCAACCATCCAGCCGGACAGATAGATGTAAGTGCCTTTGGCGGTACCGCGCATGCGCTTCACAGCTTTAATCTTCTGCTGCGCATGGAAACCAGACCAGCACCCGAGCGACTGAGTGAACTTCGAAGAATCCTCATCATAGGCCGCCATGTCTTCGCGCATCACGTCCGCCATGGCGCGCGCAATGTCGAGATGGGTGTTGTACGTGTTCTGAATTTTCAGCTGAACGACGTCTTCAATGCTGAGGCCGGCACGGGTGCGGCCTTCAGGGTAGCGCTTCAGCGTTTCTTCCATCAGCTGTTTGTAGGTTGGACGTTGGGTCATTTTACTATCCTCGTCTAAAGTCGGGTGAATGGGGTTGTTGGGTTATGCGAGCTCGTTGAGCACGTCGTAGGCTGGCAGGGTCAGGAAGTCGGCGAGCGTGTCGCCAGTCGCCGTCGAAACGAAGACTTCCGTCGCTTCCGGGTAGCGGCCATCGGCATAGGCATTGTCGCCCAGGTTCGCCTTGATCTTACCCAGCTCGTCATTGAGCAGAGCGTCGAACGCGGCCGCGGTGAAGGCTTCAGTGCCGCCATCTGCGGTCTTGTACTCTGTGCCGTGGGTCAGCCACTGCCAAAGCTGGCTGCGGGAGATTTCAGCGGTCGCCGCATCTTCCATCAGATTGTGGATCGGCACGGCGCCTTTGCCGCGCAGCCAGGCAGCGGTGTACTCGATGCCAACAGAGATATTGGTCCGGATGCCAGCTTCCGTGACATCGCCTGTGTGCGGCGTGAGCAAGGACTCTTCGGTGATATTCGGGAACTGGCGCTGGCTCAGCACCTGATTGGCTTTCGGCATTTCAGCGTCAAACACTTCCATGGCGACGGGAACCAGATCCGGGTGCGCGACCCAGGTGCCGTCATGGCCCTGCTGTGCTTCGCGTTTCTTGTCGGCGCGAACCTTGTCGAAGGCGGCCGCATTGGCTTCTTCGTCGCCTTTGACTGGAATTTGCGCAGCCATCCCGCCCATCGCGTGGGCCCGGCGGCGGTGACAGGTCTGGATCAGCTTCAGCGAATAGGCTTTCAAGAAGGCGCGATCCATGCCGACTTGTGCGCGGTCCGGCAGCACATATTCAGGATGATTACGCAAGGTCTTGATATAGCTGAAAATATAGTCCCAGCGGCCGCAATTCAGGCCGACAATATGATTGCGCATCACGTACAGGATCTCATCCATCTGGAACGCCGCTGGCAGGGTCTCGATCAGAATCGTCGCCTTGATCGTACCGTTTGGAATGCCCAGCGCTGCCTGGGCGAAGTTGAAGACGTCATTCCACAGACGCGCTTCCTGATAGTTCTCCATTTTCGGCAGATAATAGAACGGGCCTTTCTCTTGCTCCATTAGCTTCTTGCCATTGTGGAAAATGTGCAGACCGAAATCGAACAAGCTGGCCGACATGGGGTTGCCGTCAACGGTGACGTGCGCTTCTTGCAGATGCCAGCCGCGCGGGCGGACCAGCATGGTCGCAGTCTCGTCATTCAAGCGATAGGACTTGCCGCGGGCTTCATCATCAAAAGCGAGCTGACCGTCGGCATAGTCGATCATATTGGCCTGGCCTTCGACCATATTCGAGAAGGTCGGCGATGAGGCGTCTTCAAAGTCCGCCATGAACATTTTGGCGCCGGAGTTCAGCGCGTTGATCATCATCTTGCGATCGACAGGACCAGTGATCTCAACGCGGCGATCTTGCAGCGCTTTAGGAACCGGGGCGACTTCCCAGACGGATTTACGGATATGTTCCGTTTCGGGCGGGAAGCTTGGCATTTCGCCATCGTCGAAGCGCATCTGTGCCAATTTGCGATTCTCAAGCAGGATCTTGCGCTGGCCGCCAAAGCGGCGCTCAAGGTCGGCGATAAACAACAGTGCCCGATGGGTCAGCACACGCTCATATTCAGCCGGAATCTTGCCTACGACTTCCGCCGGGCGGCGGTGGCGAGGGGTTGGCTTGGCTGCCGAAACAGCGTCTTGAATTAGCGTGCCAGACATGGCGGACTCCTGATTTTTGTAATGTTACCCCTCTATTTACAAAACCCATGCCACGTCCACCCCAAGCCCCATATCTATTGGGTTTCATTGTTTGTTATGTAAATTTCTGTATGTAATGTTTGTAAATGTTGTTATAGGTAACGGCGATGAAAAAGAAGCTGATAATCGGCCCGCGGATCAAGCGTTTACGCACCCAGCTCAGCCTCACGCAGGCTGAGTTTGCCCGCCGCCTCGACGTGTCGGCGACCTATGTCAATCTGATCGAAAGCAATCAGCGCCCGGTCAGCGCCACGGTGCTGCTGAAACTGGCCGAAGAGTTTGACGTCAACGTTGCCGACCTGGCGCAGGACATGGATGCCGGCCTCGTCAACGAACTGGTCAGCGCCCTGCGCGATCCGGTGTTTGGCGACGTGCAGGTCGGCAAGAGCGAGCTGGAAGACCTGGTCGGAGCAAGTCCCGAAACGATCAAAGCCTTCCTGCGCCTGCACGAGCGCTATCGCGAACTTGCGCTCAGCACCTATTCGGATGCCAACCCCTTGGCCGATCGCGAGAAAGTCGAAATCCTCGAAGAATCCGCCCGTCCTGTCGAAACCGTGCGGCAATTCCTGCACGAACAGAACAATTACTTCCCGTCCCTCGATGAAACCGCGAGCGCCTTTTATGCCGAGCTGACTGAGGGCGGCAAAGCGATCGAGGTCGCGATCCAGGAACGCCTGGAACAGGTTCACAAGCTCAAGGTCCGGGTGCTGCCAAGCTCGGCCATGCCGTCTTCGTTCCGGTATTTTGACCGCCACCGACTTGGCATCGACATCTCAGAGCTGCTGCACCCAACCGGGCGCCAGTTCCAGCTCGCCTTTCAGCTGGTCTTCATTGAGCATCGCGACTTGATTGACGGCATCGTCGCTGAGTCCGGCATCAAGGATGAGAGCGCCATCGGCCTTGCCCGCGTTTCACTCGCCAACTATTTCGCCGCCGCCTTGCTGATGCCCTACAACAAGTTCCTGAAGGCCTGCGAAGACACCCGCTATGATGTCGACCTCTTAAGCCACCGGTTCGGGACGAGCTTTGAACAAACCGCACACCGCCTGACGACGTTGCAAAAGCCCGACGCAAAAGGCATCCCGTTCTTCTTCCTGCGCATCGACGCGGCGGGGAACGTCTCAAAACGGTTCAGCCCCGGACGCTTCCACTTCTCCAAGTTCGGCGGCGCCTGCCCACGTTGGAACATCCACCGTACGTTTGAGCAGCCCGGCGAAACGCTGACCCAACTTGTACAGATGCCGGACGAGACGACTTATGTCTCAATTTCGAAGGCCATCACCCGGTCGCGCGGGCATCATGGCCGCCCGCCAGCTCGCGTCGCTATCGGCCTTGGCTGTGACAAAGCGTATGCTGACAGCCTGGTCTATTTCGAACGTTCAAATCTCGGCAATGAGACACCGACGCCGATTGGCGTGAACTGCTATCTGTGCGACCGACAGAACTGCGCCTCGCGCGCGCACGCACCGCTCAATCGCAAACTGAAATTTGACGCGCATGCTCGAGGCATCTCTCTGTTTGAGTTCGAACCCGTTCGAAAATCGTAGAGTCTAGTCGCTCTTGAGCGCCTTAATCTCCCAGCGGAATTGATAGGTTCCGGGACCGACGCGGTATGGCGGCAAGGTGTCCGGACCGCAGGCAGCCGTACCGAGCCCGCGGACAGCGACATCGATATGCACCTCTGTCGTCCCGCGCGTCTGCAGCTCGGCCAGCGTTTCGGCTTCATTCAAGTCATTCGTATGATGCGGCCGCGCCGTGACGCTGAGCGGCTTGGGGAAGGACAATTCAACGCCTGCACCCTGCTCATTTTGCAAGCGCAGCCAACGCGTCTCTTCATGCGCGCCATATTCCTGCGGGCGTACATAAGGGTGATACTGGTCGGCGACTCTGGAATGCCACAATCCGACGGTCTGGGCCCCTTTGCGGTCTGGATAAGACTCGTCCGGCCCAAGACCGAACCAGGACAGCTGATCGTAAAGCTTTGAGACTTCGAACCGAAGGCCGACCCGCGGCACATCTTTCCAGGCGTCCGGAACGATCAGGGTTTCGTCAAAGACAATTCGGTCTTCGGAGAAACTGACCAGCGTCCGATGGAGGAGATACTGATCATCGGCGCCGTGCCACTTTCGTTCGAACGATTTCACCTGGCGCCCATCCAGCCAGTAGGCCTGTGACTTTAGCGGGCCTGGCTTCAGATCGTTGAGTCCGTAGCCAGTCCATTCCGCCGTCCGGTTTTGGAACAAGGGCCGCGCGCCGGGCTTTCCGCCATCATTGTCTGTTGGCGGTCGCCAAAGCGTCGGTGTGAGCGGACCAATAATTACCGGTTCGGCATCGACCAGCGTCTGCGCGATCGCTCCGTCGGCACCAAACTCCAGCAGCAGATCGCCGTGCTGCAACGTCTGTGCGTCATGCGGGCGCTGCTCGGCCTCCGAAAGATCGAGCGGCGCGAAGTCCGCTTCGTCCGGCGCAGCCATGAGGTGTTGATCCCAAGCCACCACGTGCCCGGCTGGCGCCCAGTCCGTGGCGTATTTGGTGCGCCACTCAATCGTCAGATGCCATTCCGCTTCAGTGGTCGGCAGGATGGTGATCGGCAGATCATAGTCTTCGCTGCCCCCCGCCGGAATGTTCGGCCAGATCGTCCCTTCCTCGACGCGCTCACAATTTCGCAGCAGCGCCCAGTACAGCTCAACATCGCTGGAGTCTTCAAACCCGCGGCGATTGCGCAGCCGTATCTTGCTCGACGTCACGGCGTCCAAAACAAAGGGGCGCGCGGCCCACATATATTCCCGTAGCGCCGGGTGCGGGACTCCATTCGGTCCGACCAGGCCATTGATGTTGAAATTGGCGTCATTCGGCTGGTCCCCGAAGTGCCCGCCATAGGCCCAGTAGAACCGGCCATCCGCATCCGTCTCGGCGAGGCCTTGATCACGCCAGTCCCAGACAAAGCCGCCAGCCAGCGCAGGCTCCGAAAAGAAGGCATCGACATAGGTCGCCAGCGAGCCGTTCGAATTGCCCATGGCGTGCGAAAACTCGCAAAGTAAAAGCGGGCGATCATCCAGCTTGGTGGTCTCCGCCCAGCGCGCCCAATCAACAATGTGATCGATCGGCGGATACATCGGACAAACCACATCTGTCGCAGCGCGCTCCAAAGCCGTCGGAGGTTGCTGCGTGGTGTCCGGCGAACGTCCGAACGGAAAGCTCAGCCGCGAGGACACCGCGCCCTCATAGTGCACGAACCGGCTCGGATCGAGATGCCGGGCTGCCGCCGCTGCAGCGTCGTGCGCAGGTCCATGCCCAGCCTCATTGCCGAGCGACCAGCCGATGACCGAAGGATGATTGCGATCACGCGCGATCATCCGAACGGTCCGGTCAACGATGGCGGCGCGGTAGCCCGGATGATGCGGCACCTCAGACCAGCGCGCATGGCATTCAACATTCGCCTCGTCGATCACATAGAAACCAAGCTCATCAGCCAGATCGAGCAAGACCGGATCGTTTGGATAATGCGCCGTGCGGATGGCATTGATGTTGTGCCGCTTCATCGTAATCAGCTCAGCGCGAATGTCCTCGGCGCTGCACGTCTTGCCATTCTCCGGATGATGATCATGTCGGTTCACGCCAATCAGAACAATCGGCTCGCCATTGACCCGCAAGCGGCGGTCAGACACCTCAACGCGGGTGAACCCGATCCAGGTTTCATGGACTTCGACAGTCTCACCATCCGGAGCAAGCAAATGCGTCACCATGCGGTATCTGGAGGGGCGTTCTGCCGACCAGGGCCGCACGTCTGAGCATTTCAGCTCCACATCGGCAGAATAGGATTTAAACGAGTAAGACTGCGCCCATTGCGCTCCCGTCGACTGGCTGGTGTCGAATTGCGCGACCGGAACCGCGCCGGATTCAGCAACGGTATTCCCGGCCTCATCACTCAACGCGCAGCGCGCGCGATACCCGCTGGAGTCGCCCGCCACCTCAACCCGAACCGACGCTGTCCCGGCTTGCGTTTCAGGGTCGAAATCGGTGTCGACGATCAGGTCGCTGACATGCACCGCGCCGCGCGATTCCAGGAAGACGGAGCGATGCAGGCCGCCATGGTTCCAATGGTCCTGATCCTCAATCCAGGTCGCGTCGCACCACCGCATCACCATGATCGCCAGCTGGTTGGTACCAGGCTTTAGCGTGGGACTGAGATCAAACTCACTTGGCAGGCGTGAGTCCTTGCCCATGCCGATGAATTGCCCATTGCACCAGACCATGGCGAGGCTCTCAAACCCGCCAATATGCAGCACAGTCTGACGCCCTTCCCAATCGCGCGGCAGGTCGAAGTCCTTACGGTAAAGCCCGGTCGGATTGGCTTGCGGCACTTCAGGCGGTTTCGGACAATCCCACGGCATTTGCCAGTTGGCATAGTGCGGAAGGTCCCCCACCCCCTGCCGTGTCCACACGCCAGGGACCTGAATATCGCGCCAATCCTCTGCCGTGACGGGTATTGTCGTCCAGTCGATTGGCGCTTCTTCAGGTGCCCGAGCCAGGTGAAACGCCCAATGCCCGTCCAGTGAAAGCCGCTGACGGATCTCGCCAGACAGCAGCGCCGCTTCGTCCAGATGAGGCACCAGGTTCGCCCGCGCTGGCAGGCGGCCGAGTTCCAGAAGCGTAGGATGCAACAGGTGCGATAAAGGAAGTGGCAGCATCGGTGACTTTCTTTCTGGCAGCCCGCTTCGCCGCCTGATGCTCAAGCTGGTTCACCAAAATGGAAGAGAATTCAATGCTGTTTTTTTTGGTCTGGCGCGATTGAAGCCTCAAGCGCGCACTTGGCGCAGGGCCATTCGCTGCTGCGCTGATGCATCATCACGAAGGATGGCCAGCACGTCTTGCGGCGACGCATAGGCACAGAAAATATCGCCTGTTGAAGCCCGATAGAGCGGGAGATTCAGGCGCTGGGCTTCTTTCTGCATTTCGCGGCGCCAGTGATCGGTCGTCTCGGAGCCGATCAGAATAGAGGCGTTCAATCCGGCGAAAAAACCGTCCTTCAAAAGCGGATCATTCGTCAGGCACATGATCGAATCATAGTGAAGCATGCTGGCCGTGGTCTCGAGCGCAATCAGGCCGGCATGCTTGTAGTCGCGCGCATTCGCTTCAACATAAGCCATGTCCCCCTGGCTCTTTTTGAGGATCGTGCGGTAATAGGCGATCGGATCGTTCTTGATCAGCAGTTTCATTCCGGATTCAGCGACGCGCAGCCCGCTCTTTGAACTGATCATTTGCTTCAGCATCTGGCGGAACCAAGAGGGATGAAAGACCTGCATGATATCCTGGTTGAAGACCGGATTCACAAACAGCACGCGATCGAGATCTGGCAACATATGGACCAGGCGATAGCAGATTGGATTGGCGCTCCCCACCGGCATGAGGACAATATTCGTCAAACCGAGCTTATCTATCAGCACCCGTAGCATTGCCGCCTCAGCGATCGCCGTCGCGCCTGAGGTCACAGGGCCCTTCGTCATCATCACAATGGGCAAAGGCGAGCTTGCGCCATAGCCGGGGCGGCGGGCGAAAACCACTTGCAGACCCGCATCCCACATGAGCTGACAATAAGCCTCTGAAGGCGGCATGGCGAACTCAATGGAATGAAAAATCAGGAGCGGCTGTTTCTGCCCAACATCGCCGCCATAGACCATGACGTCGAATGCGAACGCCTGTTCGCCAACCTTTATCGTCTGAAAAGATCGCGCATCCATTGTATCTGATCACTTGTCAGCCAGCGACAAGCAGGCTCCCCTTCCCAAGCTGATCCCTTTGCCGGATCTGATATGGTTTAAGAAGCAACTATTCGGCGGCAGGTTCAAATAACGAGTCTGTGAGTGTGCAGTTGATGCCTTTGCACCCGCATTGCGAGCATCTACGGTAGAGGCCGTTGTCATCGTTAGTGAAAGTCCCGGCTGTAGAACAATTTCTTGGCCTGTTCGCGCGGGTGGCGAATGCCCGCCGCGATGCGCGCACGGTGAGCTTCCTGCAATTCGGCAGTGATCGCATCGGTTACAGCGCGGCGTTTCTCGCTTCGCGGACCTGAGCGCAAATCTGGCACTGGCCGCTTGGCTTCATCGGCATTGTCGCGGGACGGATCGATACTGTCGCCCGCAAACTCCGGATAGCCGAGCCCATCCAGCAGATGCGAATAGTCAGCAATATGAGTCGCGATCACATGCGTCACCGTCCCTTCACGCTGCAGCTTGCCTTTCACATGCAGCAGTCGCCCGGCCATCACCTCCTTGCGAAACTTCTCGAACGTCTTTGGCCAGACGACAACATTTGAGACAGCTGTTTCATCCTCCAGTGTGATGAAGATCACTCCACTCGCTGTGCCTGGGCGCTGGCGGGTAATCACAAGTCCCGCCACAGAGAGCCAGACACCGTCTGGCGTTGTGCGGTGGTTTTCTGCTGCGGCGAAGTTCGGCAAACGCTCGCGCAGCAGGTGGACCGGATGCTGGCGAAGGGTCAGGCGCGTGGCGACATAATCCTCAAACACACTTTCCTGCAGGCTGAGCGCAGGCAGATTGGCCTCGATCTCCGGCAGCCCCTCCCCCTGAGCCTCGAACAAAGGCAGGGGGCGGTCGCCGCCGAGCCCTTTGACCACCCACAGCGCATCCCGCCGTTCCTGACCATAGATGGCAAACGCATCCGCCCCGGCGAGCTTGGTCAGTGCCCCGCGGCCAATGCCGGCACGCCGCCAGATCGCTTCGACAGAGCCATAGCCTGCCCCGCGCGCGGCGGCGATCCAGTGTCCGTCCTCTTCGGCAAAGCCCTTGATCTGGCGAAAGCCGAGCCGAACGCCGAGTTCGCCATTGGGCAGCGGCTCCAGCACATTGTCCCAGAAACTGTTCTCGGCGCAGACGGGCAGCACGGCCACGCCATGCTGTTTGGCATCACGGACAATCTGCGCCGGTGCATAGAAGCCCATAGGCTGCGCGTTCAGAAGCCCGCAGCAAAACACTTCAGGATGGTGGCACTTGATCCAGGACGAGGCATAGACCAGCAGCGCAAAACTCGCCGCATGGCTTTCCGGGAAACCATAGCTGGAGAAGCCTTCCAGCTGTTTGAAACAGTTCTCGGCAAACTCTTTCTCATAGCCGCGCTCAAGACAACCTGCGAGGAAGCGTTCCTTGAAATCCTCCACGGCCCCCTGGCGGCGGAAGCCATTCAGGGCCCGGCGCAAGGCATCGGCCTCCGTCGGCGTGAAGCCAGCCGCGACAATGGCGATCTGCATGGCCTGCTCCTGGAACAGCGGCACGCCATAGGTTCGCTCCAGCACTTCGCGCAGCTCTTCAGACGGGTAGATGATCTCTTCTTCCCCGCGGCGGCGGCGCAGATAGGGATGCACCATATTGCCCTGGATCGGGCCGGGTCGGATGATCGCCACCTCAGCGATGAGATCCTGATAGGTCCGCGGGCGCATGCGCGGAAGGAAGTTCATCTGCGCTCGCGACTCGACCTGGAAGACACCAATCGTGTCGGCCTCGCAGAGCATGTCATAGACCGCCGGGTCTTCCTGGGGCAGCGTCGCCAGCGTGTAATCCTCGCCCTTCCACAGGCTCAGCAAGTCAAAGCATTTGCGGATACAGGACAACATGCCGAGCGCCAGGACATCAATCTTGAGCATGCCCAGCGCTTCAATGTCGTCCTTGTCCCATTCCAGCACCGTGCGGTCCGCCATGGCGGCATTCTCGATCGGGCAGAGTTCATCAAGACGCCCCTTGGTGATGACAAAGCCGCCAACATGCTGGGACAAGTGGCGCGGAAAGCCGATAATCTGGTGCGCCAGATCCAGCGTCTGGCGCAGCCGCTTGTCCTTGACGTCGAGCCCAGCCGATTTGGCCCGCTCATCGCCGAGATCGGACGAGGACACGCCCCAGACCTGGCTCGACAGGGCCGAGACCACATCAACCGACAGACCCATAGCCTGACCCACTTCCCGGATCGCGCGGCGGGAACGATAATGCACCACTGTCGAGCACAGGCCGGCGCGATGGCGGCCATATTTCTCATAGATGTGCTGGATCACTTCCTCGCGCCGCTCATGCTCGAAATCGACATCAATGTCCGGCGGCTCGTTACGGGCTTCAGAGATGAAACGCTCGAACACCATGGTGATCATGTCTGGCGAGGCCTCGGTTATGCCGAGCGCGTAACAGACGACAGAATTCGCCGCTGATCCCCGGCCCTGACACAAGATCCCTTTCGAACGCGCAAAGGCAACCACGTCATGTACGGTGAGGAAGTAGCGGGCATAATCGAGCTCTGAGATCAGGCGCAGCTCTTTCTCGACCATGCCGCGCACTTTTAGAGGGACCGCATCCGGATAACGCCGCTTGAGTCCCGCCTCCGTCAGCTCACGCAGGCGGTCATTCGGCATCTGGCCATTGGCAATCTCATCCGGATACTCATAGCGCAATTCATCCAACGAGAAGGGGCAGGCCTCGGCAATCCGGGCTGTATTGGCAATCGCTTTCGGATAGGCATGAAACAGGCGGCGCAGCTCAAACTCAGACTTGATGCGTCGCTCCGCATTCGGCAGAGCGCGGCGGCCGAGTTCGTCAATCGTGGTTTTCTCGCGGATACAGGACAGGACATCGGCGAGCATCAGGCGCGAGGCTGCATGCATGATGACATTGCCGAGCGCGACGGTCTCAAGCCCAAGCCTGTCTGCCAGGACCTGCGCCTCGGCAAAGCTGGCCTCGTCCTCGCCATCATAATTGGGGGTCAGACCGACAAAGACATGATCGTCAAAGGCGTCTTTCAGCTGACTCAGCGTGGCTTCGAAGTCCGGACCGCCAAGCCCGATCAGGATACACTCGGCGCCATAATCCAGCACATCCTCAAGCGTGAGATCGCAGGCCCCTTTCACCGTCCGGCGTTTGCCGAGTGTCAGTAGACGGCAAAGCTGCCCGAAGGCCGCCCGATGCCGCGGATAGGCGAGCAGTTCAGTTCCATCCATCAGGACAAGCCGCGTGGCGACGAGGTGGCGCAGCCCCAGCTCCTTCGCCGCACTATGCCCGCGGACAATGCCTGCAAACGTATTCTTGTCCGCAATGGCAAGTCCGCCCAACCCGACCTTACGCGCCCGGGTGACGAGCTCCTCAGCATGTGAGGCGCCGGTCAGAAACGTGAAATTGCTGACCGCGAACAGTTCCACATAAGTCATGGGAACTCTCCCGCGACATACCAGTCTTCGGTCTCTTCGCCGGGATAGTTGAGCAGCCAGAGGCGGCGGCCCTGACGGGTCTGAACTTTCCAGTAATCGCGCGTGCGTAAATCCTCATCGCGAAACCAGCGCGGGGTGATCCGCTCCGGCCCATGTGCGGTTTCGGATGAGAAGTCCATGCGCCGCCATTTGAACGCTTTTGGCGGGCGTCCCGGCGTCTCGACCTGAACATATTCCGGCGGTGTAAACAGCCGGATCGGGCGCTCACGCGGGGCCTGGACCCAGCGCGGCGCGGCCTGAACCGCCTCGGCCTGCTCAAACTCATGTTCCGGGACGTGGCTGTCTTTTGCCTGGAAGACCCGGACATGATCAAAGCCAATCCGATTGCCGAGCGTCTCGATCAGGATCAGGCGATCATCAGCGCGTTTTGCTTCCTCCCCAAAGCTCGTCTGCTTGAGCCGGATCGGTTCGATATGTTCGGCGCAGAGCCGGAACCAGTCAGCGCCATATTCAATCTCCAGCTCAGACAGCGGGTGCGAGAACTGGCGCAGCACGGCGGCCGGATCTGTGCAAGGCCGGGCAAAGCCAATCCCAAGGTGATGATCGCCGGTATCGACACAGCGCACGGTCAGTTGAAACCGCCGGGCCCCGCTTTGGTCCTGTTCCAGCCACCCACAAATCTGCCTGGCCAGCCGCTCCAGCACCGCTTCGAGATCCTCCAGAAATCCAATCGGTTCTGGCAGCGTCATTCGCGCCGCATAGACCGGATCAGCCGCTTTTGGCGTCACCGGATCTGGGGTGCGGCCAAGGGCGGTATCGATGGTCTGAGTCAGGTGCAGCCCAAACCGGCGCGCAAGCTCAGCTGATTTCTGATCCTGCAAATGCGCCACGGTGGAAAGACCGGCACGGGCAAGCTCGCTGATCAGATTGTCCGGTAAAGCCAGCGCCGCGATTGGCAGGTCTGCCAAAGCCGCACGCAATTCGCCGGGCTCGGCAACATTCAGCGCATCCGCCCCAAACCGCGCCAGCGCCTGCGCTCCACCTTTGGTGTCGGCAATGCCGATCCGGGCCTCGATCTGCAGATCGCTCAGCCGGGTCAGGCTCTCGCCTCCCATCTCGCGCTCGCCGCCAAACAGATGCGAGCAGCCACTAATGTCGAGGAGCAGACCATCCGGTGGGTCGAGCGACACACGCGGCGACAAGCAATCAGCCCAGCGCCAGAGCGCGCGCAGAAGCAGCTCTTCGCGCACCGTATCGCTTGGCTCGGTCAGCAGATCCGGGCAAATCGCCCGCGCATCCGCCAGTGCCTGACCGGGTTTCACACCCGCCTTCAATGCAGCGCGATTAGCATGCATGACGCGCCAGGCATTGCGCTCTTCAGCCGTGACCGCGAAAGCCCCTGCCAAACGCGGGTCGCCGTGCCGGGCCAGGCGATCAAGCGGAAGCTGCGGCAGCCAGATGGAGAGTATCCTTGGCACTTGCTCCTCCTTTGCGGTCACGCAGCTGCTCTGTCATCCGCCAGCGGCCGGCTTCGCCATTCTTGCCTTTCAGGCAGGCCCAGTCCCAACTCGGCTGCTCGGCGCAGCGTGGCTGACACTCCCAGCGTGTTTGCGCTGCGCTCGTACTGGCTGGACCACGCAAGAGCAGAAGCCCGATGCCGCCGCCCTGCTCTGCTGCAAGCTGCAACCGCCGGCTCTCCTTCAGAGACAGCGTGTCCGGCATATCGATGATGACGCAAAAACCGCCAGCAGCTCGCAGCGCCTGGTCGGCAGCCCAGAGCAGTTCGCCACGCGAAACCGCCTCGACCAAGATCAGATCCTCGACCTTCAGGTATGCTTGCAACCCGGATGGGTTGAGCGTGACAATATCCCGGTGCAACCCCATCCAGAGAATGGGATTGTCTTGCGCCGCAGCGGTCTGGATCGCGAACATATCCGCACTCGCACCACTGACTTCATGCAGCCGCCCCTGACGCAGCCGCACACCGGCACCCAGTTCAAGCGCCTTCGGCTGAGACAGGGAATGGTGTAAGACCGCGCCCAGCGGGATCAGGTTTTGTAGCTCTGCTTGTCCCATTTGTTCTGTTTTTGTTCTTTTTGTGAGAACAAGTCAATTGGGAATTGAGGCCGTCGGCCAATTCGCTGTTATTCGCGCGGGAAAGGTTAGTCGACGGAGATGCCGTCTCGCTCAAACGCTTCTCGAACAGATTCCGCTGACGACACGTCCAGAGCCGGATCGAGTTCGATCGGCGCAGACTTTTTCTCTTCCGCGACGCGCGAATAGAGATCATCCCACAACGCGCCCTGTATTGGCGCTGCAAACATGCTCTCAGCCGTCAGGCGGGCGAACCGGCGCAGGCGGAGCATGGCTTCACGCTGACCGAGAAAGGCTTCCAGCCTGCTGGTGATTTCTTGAGCGAGGCGTTCTGTCTCATCACGGAAATGATCTGCGAAGATCTTTTCACCGCGGCGATTATAGCCTGGATTGATCCAGTCCCCCGTCGGTGTGCTGTCGAGATGGAAAACCAGGCCGTTGAGACCGTCTTCGATAAATTCCGGCAAAGCACACACATCCGTTCCGATGACCGGCGTATGTTCAGCCATTGCCTCGATGGCGGAATACCCGAACGTATCTGCGAAAGTCGGCAGCATACAAAAGTGCGACCGCCCGAGCAGCTCACGAACCTCCGCGTTCGGCATAGAGCCCAGAACGTTGACATTTGGAAGGTCGAGCAGCTTGAGATAAGGCTCAAAGAACTCCGGATCAGAAGGATCGGTCCAGATATGCCCGCCGACCGCCATGGAGGAGATGATGTTCACCTCAATCGGAAGCCCGCGTTCATTCGCGAGTTCAGCGACGCGCACCGACACACACCCGCCCTTGCGCCCAAAATGACCGCCAACGAAAGTCAGCACAAACTTGTCAAAGGGATCATCTGACAGACGGTCGGCTGCCGGGCCCAGTTCACAATTTGGATGGCGCACCATGAGTTTATTGTTCAGCACGTCAAACGCATCCGTATCGGCATGCTGTTTCAGGAACGTTCGCCGAGCATAATGCGACATGCCAATGATCCGTCGACAAGAATCTTGCTCAATCCGCTTCTGCATCACTTTTACGGCTGTCGTACTGTCGGCCAATCCAAACCGGCGCGGCAAGTGGCTCTCGAATGACATGATAAGCTTGGAGGATCCTGCGGGGATCCGATTGTGAGCGTGAATCAGAGAGGCATCTAATTGCGGAACGAGCACCGTGACGCCGTCGAGCTCGCTATTAATTTTGTTCAAAGGTGTAAAGTTGACCCGCTTAATCCGATGGCGAGACGTGCGCGGTGTCATAAAACTGGTCTGGTAGCGGTCCTTGAGAACCGCAATGGTGAGGGGCTGCTTCATCTCTTCCACCTGTCCCCGCTCCTGGACCTGCGCCTTCGCATTTATCTTCTTCACAATCGAGATCCGATTCACTAACTGAACTTGATCCGCCGCCATTGCAAATCCCGTGCAAAATTGCCCAGACTTCGCCCTGTACGTGACTGTTTAGCGCAAGACATAGGGCTCAGCTTAAGCCGAACAAAGACTGTGCCCGAAAAATCAGTAGCTTTTTGGCAGACCGAGGACGCGCTCGGCGATAAAATTCAGGATCATTTCACGGCTCACCGGCGCGATACGAGCCAGCATCGCTTCGCGCATATAACGCTCGACATGATACTCGCGCGCATATCCCATGCCGCCATGAGTCAGAACCGCGGTTTCGCAGGCCTTAAACCCGGCCTCAGTGCCAAGATATTTGGCCGCGTTGGCCTCCGCGCCGCACTCCTCACCCTTGTCAAACAGGGCTGCAGCCTTGTAGGCCAGCAATTCAGCCGCGCTGAGTTCCGCCCAGGCTTTCGCAAGCGGATGCGCAATGCCCTGGTTCTGGCCAATCGGACGCCCGAACACGACGCGTTCATTGGCATAGGTCGTCGCTTTCTCGAGCGCTGCGAAGCCAAGCCCGATACTCTCGACGGCGAACAAAACCCGCTCGGGATTAAGGCCTTGGATCAGGTATTTGAAGCCTGCGCCCTCTTCGCCGATGAGGTGCTCTTTCGGCACTTCCAAGCCGTCAATGAACAGTGTGTTACACTCAACCGCCTTGCGACCCATTTTCGGAATGGGATTGGCTTCGATCTTGCCGCGATCCAGGTCGGTGTAGAACAGCGACAAACCGAGATAAGGCTTTGCGCACTGATCCTTTGGCGTGGTTCGCGCA
>JABSQB010000048.1 GCA_013214545.1 Henriciella sp. | reverse complement strand
CCCAGGTGGTGCTTGGTCCAGGTGATCAAGGCCTAACGCATGACAAACAGCCGCCGCAGGCGCGTCTGATCCAGGCGTAATACGCCGTCTCGAGAGAGCGGCAGTTCCCTTCGCGTTTGTCTCAGACGCGCCTAGCCTTTCTAACGCCTCAGGTGGAGACGCCGTGAGGGGTTTGGTGCTGCGGTCATACGAAATCTGCATAACTAAATTCAATCGCGGCGCTCTACCCGGTTGCCCGCGTCGCCGCCATCTTGCCTGCAACGCAACTCAAAGGAGGCATTTATGATTGAAATCAGACGCTTTTCCGATCTCGGCACGTTCGAGAATGACTGGCTTAACGCCCATTATCACTTCTCGTTCTCGCACTATTATGATCCAAATCGCATGGGGCACGGCAAGCTGCGCGTGTGGAATGATGACACGATCCGGCCCGATACCGGCTTTCCGCCGCACGGCCATCGCGACATGGAGATCATCACCTATGTTCGTACCGGCGCGATCACGCACCAGGACTCAATGGGCAATAAAGGCCGCACAGAGGCTGGCGACGTTCAGATCATGAGCGCTGGCCGCGGGGTCCAGCATTCTGAATGGAATGCTGAAAGCGAAGACACCACGATCTTTCAGCTCTGGATCGAACCGGCTGAAGCTGGTGGTGACCCGGACTGGGGCGCCAAGGAATTTCCCAAAGGCGATCGCTCCGGGGAATGGGCGGTCCTGGCCAGCGGACGCGGCGAAGATGGCGCTCTGCCGATCCGCCAGAACGCGGCTGTGCTTGGCGCAACGCTGAAAGCGGGCGAGAGTCTCGACTATCAGATCAGCAAGGGCCGGTATGGCTATCTGGTCCTGGCGGCCGGCTCGATCGAGCTTAATGGCGAGGTCCTGAATGCCCGCGATGGCGCGGCCATTACCGGGGCTGCGAGCCTTACTCTGAAAGGGCTCGAGGACGCCGAAATCGTGTTTGTGGACACGATTTAATCTGGCCCTCTCGGGCAAGTGATTGGAACAGGATGGAATTTTACCCTATATTCTATCCTGTTCTGATCAGGAAAGGAGCCCGCTCATGAAAAACATATTTGCTGCCATCGGGGCTTTGGCCATCTTGCCAACCGCCGCCGCCACGGAAGTGGCTGTTACCTATAGCGAGGATTTCGCAGAAGAACTTGCCGACAATTATGGTGACCGTGAAGGCGAAACCCTGACCGAGGATATTATTGACGATCTCGATGCGGCTTTCGCAAAAGCGGGCGTTTCGCCAGCCCGCGTTGATGTCGTGATCGTCGACGCCAAGCCAAACCGGCCAACTTTCGAGCAATTGGCCCAGCGCCCTGGACTCGACGCGATCCGTTCGATTTCAATCGGCGGCATGGAGCTGACCGGTACCGCTTATGACGCAGACGGCAATGTCCTGGCCGTGCAGGAATATGAGTGGTTCGAGAACAATATCCGCGATGTCATTGCGGCCGGTACCTGGAGCGATGCCAACCGCGCCTCGCGCCGCTTTGCCAAGAAGTTCGCCAATCAGCTGACGGATAGCTGATCGGTAAGCTAGCCCCGGTCACCCGGATAAATCTCGCGGCCGTCGACCTCTAGCCTGAAGAGGTCCGGCCGCGAATAATGCCCGGCCGGATCGCTCGCCACCTTGCACGCTCGGGCGAGCGCCAGATCTGCGTCGGCGACCAGCAAACCCTCTTCATCCCGGAGCAGACCCGCCACCACTTCGCCGCGCGGATCGATAATGGCTGAGCCGCCATTGTGATCAAACTCGTACAGCGACTGGAAGCGCTCCGGCACGTGCGTCTTCATTCGGAGGCCTGCAGAACAGATCACCCAGGCCCCGGCCTGACTGGCAAAGGCACGACTCAGCAGCAATTGCCGCGCCCAGACCGGCTGACTTGGCGCTTCTTCCGGCTCTCGCCCCGGCCAGGCAGCGACATGGACATCAACGCCCTGCGCCATCAGGGCATAGGCTGGCAGGACGGCATTATGCTCCCAGCAATTGAGGCTGGAAAGCCGGCCCCAATCGCGCTGAACCGGCACCAGTCCTTTCGCATCACCGTCACCCCAGACCGAGCGCTCATGATGCGTCGGCTTGATCTTGCGATGGCGATTGAGCAGCGTGCCATCCTTGCCGATGGTCAACATGGTGCAATAGAGCGTCGCCTCGGTTTGCGGGTCGAGTTCGTTGACGCCAATAACGACATCCGCGCCAGCCCGCTTGGCGGCCTTGCAGAGAGCTGTCACTTCCGGCCCGTCCAGACGCACGCCATTTTTGAGCAACTCTCCAGCCGCCTGCCACCAGACATCTGAGAGCGGGCTATCAATGAAGAACGGGTATCCCGGCAGCCAGGCTTCTCCAAACGCGATCACGTCCAGTTTTTCCTTCGCGGCCTGGTCAATCCAGTTCAGCGCAATGTCGAGGCTGGCTTGTTTGTCAAACAGAGCGGGCGCGGCCTGAACGGCACACAATCGAACAGTATCAGTCATCCCTCCCGATACGCGCGAACACTGCCCCGCATCAAGAGGATCACGGAAAGTTTGACCTCGCTCGGGTGCTAGACCAGGAATTTCTTTCGCAATTGCTCCACCTCCGCTGCGCCAACGCTTAACGTGTCAGAGAGGTAGGCGTCGAGGCTACCCGCCCGCTCAGTCATACTGTCGAGCGCGCCGTGCAGGAACTCAGCGCTGACACCGACGAAGGGGTGATAGACCTCATCCTCATAGTCCTTGCCAATGTGCTGGTTGAACATGCGCGCCATTTCCGGTAGCCGGTCGGCGACATTGGCGGCCTCATTGGTCAGCTCATAATCGGCAAAAATCGTCTCCCGATCGACGCCGAGCACGTGATGGGTCAGGGCGCAGAGAATGCCGGTGCGGTCCTTGCCCGCAGCGCAATTGACTACGGCCGCCTCATCCTCGTCGAGCTCTGCCAGAGCCGAGAACCAGGCCGAAAACGTTTCAACATGCTGCGGCTTGAACGGCGCGTCGCGATAATAATCGACCATCCAGCCGCGCGCTTGCGGGGCATCTACGGCGACTTCGGATAGGAAACGCACATGCGGTGCCTGGGCAGCGGAACCGAGATCGCTGGAGAGCACGGTGACGCCTTCGACTGGCCAACGATGCCCGTGGCGCTCGCGCTCATCCGGGCGGCGCAGGTCAGCCTGAACCTTGATGCGATAGGTTTGGAGCGCCGCCATATCGGCTTCGCTGGCTTCGCCAAATTGGGCCGAGCGGAACAAAACCCCGGTGCGAACGGCGGCGCCATCAGCGCCCTGATAGCCGCCAAAGTCGCGAAAGTTGCGAACATTCTCGAAGCTTTTGACCCGGTCTTGCATGATCACACCCTTTCTGCGCTGCGAGGCTGACATAAGGCGTGCAGGAAAGGCGGTCCAGCCTGTCGCAGCGCCAAGCGGCGCGGCGTTGGCCGCCTAGTCGAACACGCTGACATCATGCCCGGCCGTGTGGCTGAGCTCGCGATAGATCGCGACGTTCAGATAAACGCCAGCGGTCGCGGTCACGGCAGTAACGATGGCTTCCGCGAGTTGCTCCGTCGGTGATGGGTTGAATGGATCTACGCTCCCCATCAATCCCATTACCGCGGCTAAAATGATGATCCCGAATGTGTAAATGGCCAGCAGCCCGAGTACGGGCCAGAATTGCGACTTCACTCTCGAAAAGCTCGCCCCTAAAGCCTCAATCGGATTGGCGTCTTCAGCAATCAGGATTGGGAATGCAACCGACCACAAGACAGCCAGCGCGATACCAGGGAGCAGCAGCATAAAGAAGCCAGCGACCATGCCCACAGTGCTCATGATCGTCAGCAGCAACAAAGCCAGATAACGATTGATCGCGACCCCGAAAGCGGCGCCGGGCGACGTGTCGTCATCGCTGAGGGCAATGACATAAAGCAGGCCGCCAAACAGCGGATCGGCTAGCAGCGTGGTACTTAGCCACTCCGCACCGGGCGGCAGGCCGAGGGCGGTATCGACTTGTTGCAAGACGAAGCCAGCGATGATCCAGGTCAGAACAACTGGCGCAATCCGCCTGAAATCGCGGCCAATGAGCCACCCCCAGCCAGAGAGGACGCGGCCAAACTGAAACTGTCCACCCGCCCCCTCACTCATCGGAAGGGCGGCTCGTCAAAGGCGCGGAGTTTTCGGCTGTGCAGGGCCGCGCCCTCGCTCGCTAGTTTCTCGAGTGTCGCCACACCAATCTGCAAGTGCTGACCAATCGACTTTTCGTAGAATTTATTGGCCGCGCCTGGCAGTTTGATCTCACCGTGCAACGGTTTGTCAGAGACGCAGAGAAGGACGCCATAAGGGACCCGCAACCGGAACCCATTTGCGGCGATCGTGGCGCTTTCCATATCTATGGCGATCGCACGCGATTGGTTGAAGCGCCGGGCGCTGTCGGTGAAGCGCAGCTCCCAATTGCGGTCATCTGTCGTCACCACGGTGCCGGTGCGTAGGCGCTTTTTCAGCGCGTCGCCTGCCTCGCCGGTGACGTCGGCAGCAGCTTCCTGCAGTGCCACTTGGACCTCAGCGATAGCAGGGATCGGGATGTCGGGTGAGAGCACGTCATCGAGGACATGATCATCGCGCAAATAGGCGTGAGCGAGGACGTAATCGCCAATCGTCTGACTGTGGCGCAGCCCGCCGCAATGGCCGACCATGATCCAGCATTCGGGGCGCAGCACTGCCAAATGGTCTGTGATTGTCTTTGCATTCGAGGGCCCAACCCCGATGTTGACCAGGGTGATTCCAGAGCCATCCGCGGCTGTCAGGTGATAGGCTGGCATCTGGAATCGCCGCCACGGGGCATTACTGATCTGCTCACGAGCACCCTCTGTCTCGCCATCGACAACTAACCCGCCAGCGACTGAGAGCTGCTCATATCGTCCCCCATTGCTGAGCTGTTCGAGCCCCCAGTCCACAAATGCGTCGACGTAGCGGTGATAATTGGTGAACAGCAAATAGCGCTGGAAATGCTTTACCGGCGTGCCGGTATAATGCTGCAAACGCTTCAGCGAAAAATCCGTGCGCGGCGCATCGAACAGCGCCAGTGGGCGATGGTCGTACGGTTCGAACAGTTCGCCATCAGCAATCTCGTCGCCAATATCGGTGAGTTGCGGCGCCGGGAACCACTTTGCGAGCTCAGCCGGATTGATTTCATCCAGACCCTCTGCCTGTCCCTGTTCCCAGACATAGGCATAGGGGATTTCCGTGGTCGATCGGCGGACATGGACCGAAACATCATAGTCGCGCAGCAACAGCTCCAGCTGCTCGCTCAGATAGCGGCTGAAGAACTCAGGCTGGGCAATGGTCGTCGAATAGGTGCCCGCTTCGGACATTTTGCCAAACGCGCGCGAGATTGGCGGCGGCGGGCCGTCTGGATTGTATTCAATCACCAGTTCAGGATAGCAGAACGCCCCGTTGGCGCGCGCTTCTGGATCAGGAGTTTTGCCGTCTCGGAGGAAGTCTTGAAGCGCAGAGCAAAGGGCATCAACCGCTTCGGAATAGAGCTTTTCCAGCTCACTTATTATGTTTTTTGTATTTTCTAGTTTTGTCATGGCCTCCTTTGCCGCAAACCCGTTTCGCGGTCAACGGCGCAGGGCGGCGCAGAAACCTAGTCCGCCTTGATGCGGTACAAGCGAACCACGCCGTCGGTCTCTGATAGGTCATCGGCGGGTTCGAGCCAGTCCGGCAACTCATCCCGGTTCAGTTGGGCGGCGAGCCCCTCCGGCCACATTTCAGCGTAGCGGGTCGTCTCACGCAGTCCTCGGCAGAATAGAAGATGCGTCGCACCCATATCGCGCAATCTTGCCGGAGCCTCTTCGATCGGTCCAATCAACACGGCATTGGAGCGTTCAATTCCGAGAATATTGCGATGATAAGGTCCGGCAAAAGCGGCATGCGGGGTACGCGCGATGATTGAAGGTCCGAGAATGATCGGCGCGAGAATGCGCTTGTCCGGTCCGACATCGAGGCCTCGATAGGCGTCTGGGTCAATACAGTTCACATTCTTGGACGGGGCGAGGCGGCTCGGCACCTGGGTTGAGATGCGCTCCCAGGTCATCGGCGATAGAAACAGCACCGCGGCGACGAACACCAGTAATGGCTGCGGCCCGCCTTTCGCCCGCCAATTCGAAAACAAGCTTCCCGCTAACCAGCCAGCGCCCATGGCAGCGAATATATGAGAGAAAGACTGGCCGCGGATCTGCCAGATGGTCGTGATCACAGAGAGCGCGAACAAGAGCGCGATGCCGATACGGGCAGTGCGCTGCTCTGGCGAGGCGGTAAAGATCATCGCCGTCGTAGCAAGAATCGCGGGTCCGATAAATCCGAACACCCAGATCACGCGGCCTGGTTCCTCTGCAATCAAGGTCGTGAGCGGTTTGGCTTCGCCCACCATGTTCAGCCAGGACAAGCGTACCGCATCTGGCACGGCGGCATAGGGGTCCGCGAGGCAGGATGGGTTGACGATAATGATGATGGCTAGCGTGATCGCTCCGGCGAGGCCGCCGGCAATCAGGCGCGTCCACCAAGTCTCGAGAGCGCCGCCAAACACCCCAAGCAGGACAAACAGTGCGCCACCGGCAACAAAGCCGGCCAGGTGCGAGTTTCCGTATGCGTCGCAGCTGTGCCGTGCCGCACCCATACCTGGCGCGTCGAACAGATAGAACAGCCCGGCAAAGACAATTAGCGCCAGTCCAAACCAGGCCAGACGAACGCCTTCGCGATGCCCGCGAATGATCCAGAAGACGCCGAGAATGGCTACGAGACCTGCGAGATAGGGCAGGGCCTCAAACGCGACTGACAACATCGCGACGACACAGAAGGCGAGAACGGCGCCGGACCGCTGGCTCTGGCCTGGCGACAATACCGCCGCAAGCCCGGCCAAAGTGAGCACTACGACCAGCCCATGATGATCGATCCGGCCGGGCCAGAAATTATACACAGTCGCAGAGGTTGCAAAGAAGATCAGACCGAAGACCTGACCGGCCTGGTTAACCTGCAGGCGGCGCAGGATCAGGGTGAAAAAGGTAAAGGCTGCGGCCAGCAAGATAAGCGGCCAAAGCCCCATGGCGAGTTTCTCTGCCGCATCGCGTCCGAGCAGGGGTTCGACGACTAAAATCATTCCGGCCAGGAACAGATCTGGCAAGCGCGACCAGTGCATTTCGCCGCCTTCCGGGGTCAACATGCGGGCCTGGTCGACATTGAACCAGCTTTGGCCAGCAAGCAGATCGCGGACTTGCTGCAGCCGCATCATATCGTCTGCGTCAGGGATCCAGCCTGCGAAGATATCAGACAGGCGCGGTACCAACATGAGCAGGAAAAAGCCGCCTACAGCCCAAGTCCATTTACCATCAACAAGCCCGCCAGCAGGGCGAATGTGTGAAGACGCCATTAGTAATTTGCTCCCGGGGCCTTACCCGTCCTTAAGTATAGTCGGGCTATCGCATAGTGAGGTTACTGAAAGGCTTCACCGATGCGCCGCGCCTTTGAAGGGTCAACGCCAAACGCCCGCCGCGAGACGGCCGAGCCACGCATCGCCGTGACCATTCCTTGCTATAATGAAGCAATCACCATTGCCAAAGTCATCGCTGATTTCAAAGCCGCGTTGCCGGAGGCGGAGATTTATGTCTTCGACAATAACTCCACCGATAATACCGCTCAGATTGCTCGCGACGCGGGCGCTATTGTCCGTAGCGAACGCCGTCAGGGCAAAGGCCATGTCGTGCGACGGATCTTTTCCGATATTGAGGCGGATATCTATCTCATGGTGGATGGCGATGACACTTATGATGCCACCGTCGCCAACACGCTGATTGAGCTTTTGAAGCGCAACCATGTCGACATGGTCGTCGGTACCCGCGCAAATGTAACCAAGGATGCCGGCCGTGAAGGCCATGCCTTTGGAAACAAGATCTTCAACAAGATTTATGGCCGTCTGTTCGGCAACCAATTTTCAGACATCTTCTCTGGCTACCGCGTCTTCTCGCGCCGTTTCGTCAAATCCTTTCCGGCGGTTTCCAGCGGGTTTGAGATTGAGACGGAAATGTCGGTCCATTGTAGCCAGCTTGGCATTCCAACGCTGGAACGTCCGACCCATTATGGTGTGCGCCCGGAAGACAGCCATTCCAAGTTGCGCACGTTCCGCGATGGTTTCCGCATCCTCGGCATGTTCGCCATGCTGGCCAAGGAAACCCGGCCCGCGGCGTTTTTCGGCGCCATCGGCCTGGCGCTTGTGGCGCTGGCCTGCATGCTCGCCGCGCCGCTCTTCGTAACCTATTTCGAGACGGGCCTGGTGCCGCGACTGCCAACCGCAGTGCTCGCCACAGGCCTCGTCATGACGGCGTCTATCTCGGCCGTTTGCGGGCTCATCCTCGATAGTCTGGCGCGCGCCCGGACTGAAGCCAAGCGCGCGGTTTTCCTGTCTTATCCAGCGCAGGACTGGACACGATGAACAGAGCGGCGCTGACCAAGTTCGCACGATTTGCAGGTGTCGGCGGCACCGGGTTTATTGTCGACACAGGGCTGACCCTATTGCTGATCCATCGCGGTATCGATCCATATACGTCGCGGATCTTTGCCATCATTTTTGCGATGATCACGACCTGGCGTCTCAATCGTGCCCTGACTTTTGGCGCCAGCCGAACCAGTCAGACCAGCGAGGGCGCACGTTATTTCATCGTCGCGATACTGGCCGCCATACTAAGCTACGCGATCTATGCAAGCTTGCTGATCACGTTTACCGGCTTCCCGCCCGCACTCGCCATTGTCATTGCGGTGGGGACAACGACACTGGTCTCTTTCTTTGGCTATAGCCGGTTTGCGTTCAAGACCGCCGTCTGACCAGGTGACCCATCTTGCGGCCTGGCTTGGCTTCGCGCTTACCGTAAAGCGTCAGCACTCCGTCCGCAGCCAGCGCGTCTGGTGGCACCAGGGCTTCCTCGCCGAGCAGGTTTAACATCTCGACATCATGATACCGAGTAACCGGGCCAAGCGGCCAGCCCGCAACAGCGCGGATATGCTGCTCAAACTGTCCGGTCGCGCAGGCTTCTGGGGTCCAATGCCCCGAATTGTGCACCCGCGGCGCAAACTCGTTGGCGAGAAGCGTACCATCTTCAAGCACGAAGAATTCGAGCGCGAGCACGCCGATATAGTTCATCGCCTCGGCGAGCGCACCGGCAGCAGCCTCAGCCCGCTTGGTAACCTCATCGCTTAGCCCGCTTGGCACCACAGAGCGCTTCAGGATGCCATTCACATGTTCATTGCGTGGCAGATCAAAACAGAGTGTATCGCCAACCGCGTCGCGGGCGATGATGACGGAGACCTCACGCTCGAACGGCACCATGGCTTCAAGAATGCACGGTGCGCCCGACAGGGCTTTATGCGCGGCTTCGAAATCGTCGCCGCTCGCCAGCCGCGCCTGACCCTTGCCATCATAGCCGTCCCGCCGGGTCTTCAAAATGCCTTGCCCGCCAAAGCGCTCCAGCGGCGCTTCAATGTCTGCAGGGCCGTTGATCTGGGCAAAATCAGCCGTTGCGATGCCGCAGCTTTGAAGAAAGTTTTTTTCCACCAGGCGATCTTGCGACACTTCCAAAGGCTGGGCGCCGGGGCGAACGGAGATTCCGGCCGCGATCAGGGCCTCAGCGGCTTCGACCGGGACGTTTTCGAACTCGTAAGTAACAACATCGCAGCCTTCGGCCCAATCGAGCAGGGCTTCGACATCGGTGTACGCGCCGAGCGCGTGCGCGGAAGCAACCCGAGCCGCCGGGCAGTCATGTTCCGGGCAATAGATGGAGACATCAAATCCAAGTTGTGCTGCGGCGTTCGCCATCATGCGTCCGAGCTGGCCGCCGCCAAGAATTCCGATCGTGGCGCCAGCGCTCAGTGCTTTCATGTCTGCGGCGTCTCCTGAACCGCGTCAGTCTGAGCCGCGCGGAACGCATCAAGTTTTGCCGCAACATCGCCGTCCTCTAGCGCAATGATTGATGCTGCGAGGATACCGGCATTGGCTGCGCCCGCCTCGCCAATCGCCAGCGTGCCGACGGGCACGCCTTTCGGCATCTGCGCGATGGAGAGCAGACTATCAATGCCGCTGAGCGCGCGGGACTGAACCGGAACACCGAGCACAGGCAGTGGTGTCATGGAGGCCGCCATACCCGGCAGGTGCGCCGCGCCGCCCGCGCCCGCGATGATCACTTTCAGGCCCTTGGCTTTGGCACCGGTGGCATAATCGTAGAGCCGCTGCGGCGTGCGATGCGCAGAGACGATTTGCGCTTCATAAGCGACGCCAAGCTCGTCCAGAATGGCGCAGGCTTTTTCCATCACTGGCCAGTCGGATTGGCTGCCCATAATCACGCCAACAACCGGCGATGCACTGTTTGAGGTTTGGGCCATCGGGACCCCCCGCTTCAAAGCGCGCAACATAGAAATATCGCTTGCCGCGTCAACCACTGAGAGTCTGGGCTTCAGCAGCGACTTCCGCTAGGTTTTGATTATGCCTGAGTCGCTCGATAAAGCCGCTATGGATCGCCGTTATGAAGAGCGATGCCGGGCGCGGCGCGAACTGCTCTCAGCGATCGGGCTTGATGCCAGTGCTCTACCCGTGCGTGAGCGGGCTGCCATCGAAGCTCTCGCGGGCGAAATCCTGAGTCTTCGGGAAGATCGTGCGCGGTTGAAGCAGGAACTGGAGGCCGCTGCTCACCTCGCGGATCGAGACGCGCTTTGTCCGATCTTCAATCGCCGCGCCTTTGAGCGTGAGCTCGCGCGGGAGATCTCGCTCGCCGAGCGCTATGGCACACCGCTGTGCATGATCTTTATCGACCTCGACCGGTTCAAACAGATCAATGATCGGTTCGGACATGCCACCGGGGATACAGTCATCAAGCACGTGGCCGAAACCTTAGTCGAGAATCTGCGCCAGAGCGATATTGTCGGGCGCCTTGGTGGTGATGAGTTTGGCATCGCCTTCAGCCACGCCGAACTTGCAGATGCCAAGGCCAAGGCGGCGCGGCTGGAATCTCTGATCGGATCAATTGTCGTTCGCGATGCAGAAAATGAGAAGCTCGAATCAGTCAATCTCGGCGCCTCGTGCGGGGTCGCTCAATGGCGGCGCGGGCGCAATGCAGCGAGCCTGATCGCTGAGGCAGACGAAACCATGTTTCGCAGGAAAAATCAAAAAAAGCGGGCGCTCTGAGGCGCAGTGGCGCAAGATTTTTTCTTATTAGAATTTTATCGCGCACCTGTCGTGACTCTGACGCAAAGCTATGGTTAGCTGTTGCCGATAAGTCACATACGTCGTTCAGCGAGAGAGAAGGAGCCTGCCAATGTCACTGCAAGGTCGAATCGAAGAGCTTAAGAAACGCCACGAGCAACTCGACGAACAGATCCATGAAGAGCAGAAACGACCGGCGGGAAATGACATTATTCTCCGAGATTTAAAGCGACAGAAACTTCGACTTAAAGAAGAGATCGGTATGTTGCGGGCGAGCTAGGCTCTGACCCAAAGCAAATGCGCCCGGTCAGCGCCTGATGATTGCTGGCGGGAGCGCAGATATGGATAAACCAGTCACCCTGATTATCGGGCTTGGGAAAACGGTCGGCGAATCCGTCGCGCGCCGGTTTCTCGATGAAGGTCACGACGTCCTGGCGGTCGATCCGGATGCCGGAGCGCTCGAAGAGCTGCGTAAAACAGCGGGCGACAAGGTGGCCTGCCATCATGGCGCGACGCACACCAAGCTCGGCCTCCGCAATGCCATGGCGGCGGCGCTGGAAACCTATCATTTTGTCGACAATGTTGTCTGTATCCCGCCTCTGCCAGAACCGGATCGACTGCTGGATCTGGAGATGGAAGACTTTGAAGCGATCCTGATGAAGACCGTCCGCGGCGCGGTCCAAACACTGCGCGTCTTCACACCAGAGCTGATTGCAGAGCGACCGGAAACCGAGAACGCTGCTGATCGCTCACGACAAACCGGGACCTTCACCTTCGTCCTGTCACTTGGCGCGCAGATGTCCCAACCTGGCTGGTTCAGTGAGAGTGTCTCTCAACATGCAATCCTCGGCATCGTCAAAGCGGCTGCAATCGAGCTCGCTGACGAAGCGGTACGTGTGAACGCGATCATTGCTTTGCGCCCGCGCGCCGAGGGGCGCGAACCCTGGCTGCGCGAACGCACGCCGATGGGGCGCCCGTCGATTGGTGAAGAAATTGCCGAAACCGCCGCTTTCCTGAGCAATCCGAACAGCGCCATCATCACCGGCGAAGCGATCACCCTGGACGGTGGCCGGGGTCTGCTATCAGGCCTGATCCAGCGTGAGGACGATTAATCACCAGAACCCGCGCTATTCCTCAGCGCGTAGATTGGTGGAGATCTCTTCCAGTGCGTAAGGCTGATGCTCATATTCGAACGAGTAGGCCCGGTCCGGCAACAGCGGGATCGGGGTACCCGTCAGCTCGCGGAAGATCAGCCTGAAATTGTTTACGGGCGTGGTGAGTGCCTCCGCGGCCGCGTAATCGCGGCTCGGCAGATAAATGGCATTAAACACGCCTTGCTTGCGCGCGATCTCTGACGGTGCAGCGCTCAGGAAATTGTAGTCGGTCAGCCCCGTTTCCTCACCCGCGCGGACCAGGGCTTCCGGATATGGCCCTTCATCAGACTGGATGACGATAATGACTTCCCGGCTGGCGTCAGCGAGCACGCCTTCGATCAGCTCGAGTGTGATGCGGTTGAAATGCTCAATATGCTGCAGATAGGCTGTGGTGCGAGCCTCATAGTCTTCAGCGAAATAGCGCTCTTCGTCCAGATCACGGCAAGATCCATCGGCCTCGAAAATATAAGGATCATGCGTCACGAAGGCGTGCCAGAAAATGAATTGCGGGCGCTCTGCACGGACTTGCTCTCGGATCAGCGCGGTCTTGTCTTCGACGATTTCGCACGGCGTTCTTTGCGCTTCGGCTTGCGCCAGAAGGAAGATCAGCGGGGTCTCTTCGAGATAGACCTTGGTCAGCTGATTGAAGGGCAACGACTCGTCGTTGAAATTCTGATCAGCGAAGGCATTGCGTTTGGTCGGCCCCCACCAGGAGCCGATATGGGTGTATTCGTAGCCGCGAGCTTGCAAGGCGCGGCGAGCGGCAAAGTCCTGAATGAGCGGCGTGAGATGGCTATAGGAAGGCGCTGTTTCGGGAATGCGCTCGAGCACCGGATCGAGATACTCACCATTCAAAGTCGAAGCGAGCGAGATAAACGTCTTCGGATAATTGGCGTACTGATCATTCCAGACATGAAATCCCAAGGCGTCCAGCTCATCCGTGAAGGCAGTGTTTGAGAAATCATAAAGCGCACGCAGATTGGCATTGCTAGCATAGCGATCAGGGACAATGTAAATCACGTGAGGCTGGGCGCCGCTGACATCCGCAGGCAAGTCAGCTTCCAACCCGCTCAGCTCCGCATTGACGTTTGGTGCAGTGATCACACCAAACAGACCTGGCACCTGCATACCGACCACGACTGCGCCGAAAATGGCAACGATCTGACTGGTAATCTCTTGGTGTCGGGTGATCACATAGCGGACGATGAACGCCGCCGCGATGATCAAGATGAGATAAAGCCCTACCTGCAAAATGGCGCCGGACAGGGCTGCGATGACCAGATTGGCGCCGAGCAGCCAGAACACGATCGCGTAAGCGATCCCCAACAATGTTTGTTGTAGATTTCGCGTTATTACGAAAAGGCCGAGCGCCAAGCCGACAAAGATGGCAGTTTTCCACGCAAACAGCGTGAGCAGGTCCCCGCGCACCACGTGCTGCGGGTTGAGCGCTGTGACGCTCGCCAGCCGCCAGTTCCAGATCAGGAACAGGCCGACCATCAGCAGGACGCTGTCTCGGTCAGCCTTACGCAGGAGGCCTAGCATTTGAGATTAGCGCGGGGCGAACAGCCCGCGAAATGTCTTCACGGCCTTTGACCACCAATATTTCAGGGTCACTAGAGCTGTGGCCGCGGCGCCGATCGCAGCCTGGACGAACAAGGCACCCGTGCCGGGATCAATATAAGCATGAGCAGCCGGGGCATAAACGGCCGCGAGCAAACCAACCATCGAAAAATTATAGATTTTTGTCATTGAACTATACGCAATCTTTTGGGTGAAGATACCAGTTATTTAGAATGATGGCGTACCGGAGATTTATAAAAATCGATTTAACGAGAGCTGTGATCTCCTATGAATAACTCTGCGCAAGCCCTGGAAAACCTGTCACCTGTCCCCGGTTCGTTCCGGGATCCAAAGGGCCATGTCGCCAAGGGAAATGTCGGCGAAGTGTTTCGTTTCATAACACAAACCGGCAAAGCCGATTTTGCTGCAGTGGAGGAGTCTGGCCTGTATGCGCACCTGATCGAAGCAAACAAACTGATCGCGCATGAACATGTGCCGGTATCGGACATTGCAGGCGCCGCCGGTGGGCACACGCTGCTAAAGCACCCTGAACTGCCAATGGTCAGCTATCCTTATGAATGGTGCTTCCAGCAGATGAAGCAAGCAGCGCTTTTACAGCTCGATCTCTATCTTGAAAGCCTGGAATTTGGGGTCACCTTGTCCGATGCAACGGCGTTCAATGTCCAGTTCATGCACGGCAAGCCGATCTTTATCGATACACTGTCCTTCGTGCCCTACACACCAGGCCAGTTCTGGAATGGCCAGGAGCAATTCACTGAGCAGTTCCTGAACCCGCTCTTGCTAACCGCTTATTCTGGTGTGCCTTTCAATGACATCTATCGCGGTTCCATGACGGGCGTATCATCTGACCTGATCAGCGCAGTCACCCCGCTGCGCAAGAAACTGTCCTGGCGCTATTTCAATTACATCCACCTGCCGCGGCAGTCGAAAAAGCGGTCGCTGAGTACTGGCGCAGAGGGGGTACGTAAAATTGAAGGCAAGCTGCCCAAGGAAGGCTTCCAGTTCATCCTGAAACAACTGCGCGGTTGGACGAACGCCCTGTCCGCGCCGGAGGCCCCTTCGACCTGGGTCAGCTATACCCAAACGCGAACCTATGAAGACCGTTCCGTCGAGCAAAAAGTAAGGTTCGTCGCGGACGCCGTTGCCCAAGCTGAGCCGGGCCAGGTGCTCGATATTGGCTGTAATACTGGTGAGTTCAGCTTCCTCGCTCTGGCCGCCGGAGCCAAGCATGTCGTCGGACTGGAATCTGACCATCAAGCCTTGTCGACCGCTTATGCCCAGGCCGCTGAGAAAGGCGCCAATTTCCTGCCGATCTATCAGAACGCCACCAATCCTTCGCCGGCTCAGGGCTGGGCCAGCGAAGAGCGTGACAGCATCGGCGCACGCGTCGATGCTGACTTCATCCTGGCTTTGGCCATCCTGCATCACATCATCATCTCAGGAAATGTGCCGCTGCCCCGCGCTGTGGCTTACCTGACTGATCTTGCTCCAAGCGGGGTGATCGAATGGGTGCCGAAATCTGATCCTATGGTTCAGACCCTACTGCGCAATCGCGAGGATATTTTCGCCGACTATAATGACGCCGCGTTTGAACAGGCGCTGCAACGAAATGGCGCGAAAATCGTCCGGAAGCAGCTGCTGGAGAATGGCCGTACGCTTTATCTGTACGATCGATCCACAGGCGGCGCCTAACCTCGGATCTTTGCGCGCGGGCACATGTTAATTCCCGCACACACTCTATTAAGGCCGGTCATGGCATATTGGGTTCGAAACCCTGCTTGAAGTGGAGCCAAACGCATGCGCTTTGTCCCTGTCTTGATCGCCGCCGCCTGTTTGACGCTGCCCGCCAGCGCGACCAAACCTACGCCTGAGGCACCGGAAGAGCTGGAACTCGCTGGGGCGCCGTTGGTTATTCAGGAACACACTTATCGATTTGGCGATCTGCTGCGCTCTGAGCCAGGCACGAGTGTCGAAGCCTGCGCCGCCGCTTGTCACAAGGATGCGCGCTGCGTGGCGTGGTCACTGACCCCGCTGGCCTATAGCGCGGCGGCCCGCTGCGAGCTGAAAGCCAATGCGGGCGCTGCCTCTTATCGGCCGGGCGCTGTGTCCGGCATTTCCGAAGGCCTGCGCATGGAACCCAAAATGCGCTATCAGGTCAGCGTGCCGGAGGGTTACCAACCGGCGCCGAAGGAAGAACTGAGCGGCGGCCCTGAAGAGGTGGCGGCGATCGCGCCATCCGACCTGCTTGGCGAATCTGAAACACGCATCACTGCAGTGATGAAAGCGCCAGCTGCGCCAGTCGCTGAGGAGCCTGCCATCGAAACGGCGGTCGCCGAAGCACCTGTTGTAGCGACCCCGGTCGCCGAAGCGCCGGCAGTGCCTGTCGTGTTCGCCAGACCCGGCCCTGAACCGGATGAAACACTCACGCTTAAAGCGGCCGACGCCGCACCAGCGGCGACCCCGCCTGGACCACCGCCGACTGCGGAAGCCACAGCCTTTGCGGTGCCAGTCGCGAAACCAGTCGCCAATACGCCAGCTGCGCCAAAAGCCCCGATCATTCTGGAGCCGAGCCGCACAGCTCTGCCGCCACCAGCGCCGAGCCTCAAGGCGGATGCCCAATCTGAAGCGAAGGCTGAAGCCAGCGCGGAAGCGGGCAGTTAGTCTTTCCGATCGCGCCGCGGTTTACCCTTGCGCGCGCGAAACTCTTCAATCTCACGGGATTTGTCGCGATTGGGCTTTGGGCCGCCGCGTCCCACAAAGCTACGTCCTTTTCGGATGGGCTTGCCATCCTCATCAGTCACGCGCTTTGGCCGCGGCGGCAAAGACGCCGCGATCAGCGCAGCACGCTCTTTATTCTTGAGAGTGCGCCATTTGCCAGAGGGCAGATCACCAAGCTCAAGTGGGCCAATTCGAATGCGCTGCAGGTCAACCACGCGCAGCCCGACCAGCTCGCACATGCGCCGGATCTGCCGTTTGCGCCCTTCCTTGAGGATGAAGCGCAGGGTCTGACCCTCCTCGCGTGTCACCTTGGCGGGCTTGAGGCGGCGATTGTCTAAGCTTAGCCCATTGCGGAGCAAAGTCAGTCGCCCTTCCTTGAGCTCGCCTTTGACTGTGACGAGGTATTCTTTCTCAAGACTGTGCTGTGGACCGATAATCGCTTTGGCGAGGACGCCATCTTCCGACAGAAGCAACAAGCCATGCGAGTCCTGATCAAGCCGCCCGAGCGGCGCCAGGCTCGCGGTCTTGCCCGGACCGCGGCTACCATCAGTGGCGTTTCCGGTCTTGAGCAGTCGAACCGCCGGAACCTGACCGTCTTCCGGTTGAGCCGAGACATAGTCGACGGGTTTGTTGAGAACCGCAGTGAACCGGGTCGCGATGGACCGTTGCGCCGCTTCCGTCAGCGTGAGCGTCTGACCCGGCTCGATCTTGTGGCCAGGGCGCTCAATCACCTCTTCATCGATCAGCACGCCGCCGGCCTCGATCAGGGCCTCGGCCTCGCGCCTTGAGCACAGGCCAAGTTCGGCCATCCACTTGTTGACCCGGACCGGCGCATTGCCGCGATAGAGATGCTGATCAGCCATGCCGGGCGGTGTGGCCAAGCAAAGGCTCTGCGTCAATCAAGAAATACCAGCCAGAAAAGCAGAGAGCTATTCCCTTTTGCCCCGACTCCTTGCTAAACGCGGGCGCAAGAACAGGAGCGACCATGAAAACCGCTGTGATTGTCTTCCCCGGATCGAATTGTGACCGCGACGCTGAGGTCGCCCTGCGCCAGGCCAGCGGCTCGGACCCGGCTATGGTCTGGCACAAGGACGGGACGATCCCTGACGGTACTGACCTAGTCATGGTGCCCGGGGGTTTCTCGTATGGTGACTACTTGCGCTGCGGCGCGATGGCAGCCAACAGCCCCGTCATCTCGCAGCTTCACGCGCATGCCGAACGTGGCGGCTACATTCTCGGCGTCTGCAATGGCTTCCAGATCCTGTGCGAGACCGGCCTGCTGCCCGGCGCGCTGATGCGGAACACGAGCCTTGATTTTGTCTGCAAGCCCCAGACACTGAAGATTGAAAGCGCCAATACCGCCTTTACCAGCGCCTATGACGGTGTGGCAGAGATCTCGATCCCGATTGCGCATCATGACGGCAATTATGTCGCCGACGACGCGACCTTGGACAAATTGGAAAACGAAGGCCGCGTCGCCTTCCGCTATGTTGGCAATCCGAACGGTTCGGCCCGCGACATCGCCGGCGTGATCAGCGAAAATGGCCGCGTGCTCGGCATGATGCCACACCCCGAACGCGCAATTGGCGGTCATGAAGGCGGAACGGACGGCATCGCCCTGTTCGAAAGCCTGATGACGGCGGCGTAACGATCGAATCTGAAGACGATAATGACAAGCAAACTGGTTGAGCATGACTGACACATCCGCGATCATCTCTGCGATGCAGGCCGAGCAGGACGAAACGTCCGCCGCTGAACACGGCATCAATACCGAAGAGTGGAGCCGCCTGATCACGCGGCTCAATCGGAAGCCGAACCTGGTTGAGCTCGGCATCTACTCGGTGATGTGGTCCGAGCATTGCTCCTACAAATCCTCGCGCCGTCACCTGTCCAAGTTCCCAACCAAGAACAAGCATGTCATCCAAGGCCCTGGCGAGAATGCCGGCGTTATTGATATTGGCGACGGGCAAGCGGCGATCTTCAAGATGGAGAGCCACAACCACCCGTCTTATATCGAACCCTATCAAGGCGCAGCGACCGGTGTGGGCGGCATCCTGCGCGATGTGTTCACCATGGGCGCGCGCCCGATCGCATTGGTCAACGCTTTGCGCTTTGGTGATCCGAGCCATCCCAAGACGCGCAGCCTCGTGGCAGGCGTGGTCGCTGGAATTGGCGGCTATGGCAATTGTGTTGGTGTCCCGACGGTCGCCGGTGAGACCGAGTTCCATGAAGGTTATAATGGCAACATCCTGGTCAATGCGATGGCGGTGGGCCTGGCTGATCAGGACAAGATTTTCTATGCTCGCGGCGCGACGCCGGGCAATCCGATTTTTTATGTCGGCTCAAAAACCGGACGCGATGGCATTCACGGCGCGACCATGGCGTCGGCTGAATTCTCAGAAGGTGACGAGGACAACCGTCCGACAGTACAGGTCGGTGACCCGTTTACGGAAAAACTGCTGATCGAAGCCTGCCTTGAACTGATGGCGACTGACGCGATCCAGGCGATCCAGGATATGGGCGCGGCGGGTCTGACCTCATCGTCCGTCGAGATGGCGGATAGCGGCGGCGAGAATGGCGAAGGCATTGGCGTTGAAATGGACTTGGACAAAGTCCCGCAACGCGAGACCGGCATGAGCGCCTATGAGATCATGCTGTCTGAAAGCCAGGAGCGGATGCTCATGGTGCTCTATCCGGACAAGATCGACCTCGCCAAGAAAGTGTTCGAGAAATACGATCTCGACGCCGAAGTGATCGGCATGACCACAGACACAGGACGAATGGTGCTGAAACAGTTCGGCGAGACGGTGTGCGATATTCCGGTCGCGCCGCTGGCTGAAGACGCCCCGAATTATGACCGGCCCTGGGTTGAGCCAAAGAAACGCGCGCCTTTGGATATGGAGACTATCCCAGAGCCAGAAGATTATGGTGAGGTGCTGCTCAAGCTGATGTCCTGCCCGGACATGGCTTCCAAACGTTGGATCTGGGAACAGTATGATCGCCACGTCATGGGTGACACGGTGGATAGCTCACAGAGCCAGGGCAATGCTGCCATTGTTCGCATTCACGGCACCAATAAGGCTTTGGCCATCACTTCAGATTGCACCCCGCGCTATGTTGCCGCTGATCCGTATGAAGGCGGAAAGCAAGTCGTGGCCGAGGCCTATCGCAACCTCTCTGCCGTCGGCGCGAAACCCATCGCGATCACGGATAATCTGAATTTTGGCAACCCGGAAAAGCGGGAAACGATGGGCTACATCGTTAAGGCCATCGAAGGTATGGCGGCGGCTTGCAGGGCGCTCGACTTCCCGGTCGTGTCCGGCAATGTCAGCCTCTACAACGAGACCGACGGCATCGCCATTCCGCCAACGCCTGTGGTTGGCGGGGTTGGCCTGATCGGGGATCTCGACAAGGTGGCGACCCTGAAAGGTGCTCAGCCGGGGGATGCGTTGATCCTTATCGGCGAGACTAAAGGGCATCTGGGCGCGTCACTCTATGCGCGGGAGATATTGGAGCTGGACGGCGAAGACGCTGGACCGCCGCCGCCAGTGGATCTGGAGACGGAACAACAAAACTCTGATTCTGTGCGCCATCTGATCGAGCAGGGACTCGTTAACGCGGTGCACGACGTGAGCGATGGCGGCATCGGTTGCGCAATTGCCGAAATGGCTCTGGCGAGTGGTCTCGGGATTGCGATTGATGATAACATTGCAAAAGACACCGAAGCATTATTCGGCGAACGCAGCGGCGCCTTTCTTGTCGCCGTGGCTCCGGAGGTCATGGCCACTCATCATATGACTGGCGACCGAGGGACGCAGATAGGGTCGATCGACGACTCGGCACAAGTGCTCGGGCTCCCCCTCGCGAGTCTCCGCGAAGCGCATGAAGGCTGGTTGCCGAGCTATATGAGCAAGGTGGATTAAGGCGCGTGTCCTTTATCCCAACCCAGCCCTAGATGAGCTCATAATCCTCGAGCTTCACCTCGGCTACGGCGGCGGCGTAGTCGCGCGTATGAGAGGACCAGTTCTGAGTGATCTTGCCATGCTCATTCTTGTACCAGCTATTGCAGGCAGGATCGGCCCAGACCGTCTTTTCCAGATCGGCCTGAACTTCGGCATTGAATCGGTCCTGTGCGGCATGGGTCGGGACCATGGCGGCTTTGCCCGCCTCGCCAAGCCCGTCCAGCGCTTTCACAGCATACTCGACCTGTCGCTCCAGCATGAACGTAATCGCGTTATGGCCGAGATTGGTGTTCGGGCCATAGAGGACGAACAGGTTCGGGAAGTCGGCCACGGTGATGCCGAGATAGGCTTCAGGGTAATCGCTCCACACTTCATTGAGGTGCTTGCCGTCCCGGCCCTGGACGTCGACCGACCAGCGCCAGCCCGTCGTCTCGAACCCGGTGGCAAAGGCGATCACGTCGAGATCATGATGTGTGCCTGAGACGGTCTGGATGCCGGTCGCCTCAATCGCCTCAATCGCGTCTGTCTCCAGGGTCACATTCTCCTTGGTCAGGGCAGGGAAGTAATCATCCGAGATCAGGATGCGGCGGCAACCAATCGGATAATCCGGGGTCAGCTTGGCGCGCAAGTCTGGGTCTTCCACCTGCTTTTCGAGCTGGTTCATGGCGATGCGGTGATAAGCGGCGCGGCCTTCCGGTGTCCACTTGAACGCCTGCCAGAAGAACGTATCAGCCTGCTCATAAATGATCTGACGGTTCATCGCGCCAATCTTCATGGCGAGCTCTGGATCAGTGCCGAGCAGCGCGCCTTCCTCGGCGCTCATGCTCACGTCATTGCGCGGGATCACCCAGTTCGGGCTGCGCTGGAACACGACCAGCTCCTCCACCTCTTCGGCGAGTTCCGGGATGACCTGCACGGCGCTGGCCGCGCAGCCAATGATGCCAACCCGCTTTCCTTTCATGGGAATAGAGTGATCCCATTCGGCGGTATGCGTGACGGCGCCTTCGAATGCATCTTTGCCCGGAATCGCAGGCCAGTTTGGGCGATTGAGTTGGCCGAGCGCCCCAATCACGGCGTCGCCGGTATAGGACGCACCGCTGGCCGTCGTCACAGTCCAGGTTTTGCCATCTTCATCCCAGACTGCCGAGACCGCTTCATCGCCAAGATGTATGTTAGGCCGTAGCTGGTAGCGGTCGACAATCTCTTCAGCATAGGCTTGGATTTCCCCACCCTGCGGATAGGCCCGGCTCCAGTTCACGCTGAGTGCAAAACTATATTGATAGAGCGCGACCGGAACATCACAGGCGACGCCCGGATAAGTGTTCTGGGCCCAGGTGCCGCCGACTTTATCGAGCTTTTCGACCAGAGTGAAACTGTGTCCGGCTTCCTGCAGTTTGATCGCTGCGCAGAGTCCGCCAAGACCTGCGCCAATGATGATGACGTGCTTGCCTGCCATCGCGCGCCTCCTCCAATACTTGTTCTTATCCGAAACAGGATGGCCGAAGCTCATCCGTTGGCAAGGGTCACGCGAGGAAAACTGGCGACGTTGCTATTCCAGGCGCCAATAGATCCGAACGCCGACATTATCGAGCCCCTGATTTCGACCATTT
>JABSQB010000047.1 GCA_013214545.1 Henriciella sp. | reverse complement strand
CCGGATCACGCCCTCATCGTGCAGCATCATCGCCGCCACCGAAGTGATGGGCTTGGTCATGGAATAGATCCGGAAGATCGTATCCGGCCCAATCGGCGACCCACCTTCCAGATGTGTGTTTCCGCGATAGGATTCATGCACGATCTGGCCATTGCGCGAGACCAGGGTTGCCATGCAGGGCAACTTACCGGAGTCGAGATAGGCCTTGTCGAAATAGTCAGGGATGAAGTCCAAACGCTCGCGGTTCAGGCCGACGTCTTCTGGCGCAAACTCGTGTTCGGTATCCGGCATCTAAATCTCTCCCCGCTTTGCCGCACGGCTCAGTTCGCGCGCGATGATTATTTGTTGGATCTGAGTCGTGCCTTCGTAAAGACGGAAAATACGTGCGTCGCGGAAGAAGCGCTCGACGCCATAATCGGCAACATAACCGGCGCCCCCGAACACTTGTACGGCGCGGTCAGCAACCCGGCCGACAGCTTCTGACGCAAACATCTTGCAGCACGAGGCGAGCATCGTGACGGGCTCCCCGGCATCTCGTTTGCGCGCCGCATCGAGGATCATGCAGCGGGCGGCATAAGCCTCTGCCTGACTGTCAGCGATCATCGCCTGGATCAGCTGATGCTGCATGATCGGTTTGCCGAACTGCTCGCGCTCCATGGCGTAATTGACCATTTCGCTGATCAGGCGCTCCATCATCCCCGTACAAACGGACGAGATGTGCAGACGCCCCTTGTCGAGCACGCTCATCGCGACTTTGAAGCCTTCACCCTCGCCAGCAATCATCATTTCGGATGGCACGCGCGCATTGTCGAAATTGACGTCGCAAATGTGGGCTCCTTGCTGGCCCATTTTCTTTTCCGGTTTGCCGACGCTGACGCCTGGCGTGTCGCGGCTGACGATAAAGGCAGAAACACCCTTGGCGCCGGGCTCGTCCGGGTTGGTCCGCGCCATGACTGTAAAGAGGTCGGCGACGTTCGCGTTGGTGATGTAGCGCTTTCCGCCATTCAGGACGTATACGTCGCCGTCCCGGGTCGCTTTGGTTCGCAGCCCGGCAGCATCTGAGCCTGCTTCTGGCTCCGTCAACGCGAAGCTGGTGACATAGTCGCCGCTGGCGATCCCCGGCAGATATTTCTCTTTCTGCTCGTCGGTTCCAAACAGAACAAGCGCTTGCGAGCCGATGCCAATGTTCGTGCCGGCGACGGATCGAAACGCCGGCGACGTCCAGCCAAGCTCAAACCCGACCAGACATTCGGTCTCCATATCGAGCCCAAGGCCGCCATATTCTTCCGGCACAGCCAGACCGAACAGGCCGAGCTCCTTCATTTCCTGAACCAACTCTGCCGGCACGAGGTCCTCTTCCGACACCTGGGCCTCAGCTGGCACGCACCGCTCGCGGACAAAGCGCCGAACCTGATCGATTAGCGCGTCGCGAATTTCGGGATCAAAAGCCATGAGTGATTTCCTCCTGGGCATCACAATAGTCATACCTTGTCAGCAAGTCGAACCCTGACGCCGTGTCACTCTGGCGAAACTTTGCAGGCGCGCTATCAAAACTGCCGAAGGAGACCGCTTATGGACACCAAAACCATCACCGAAGGCGAATTCGCGGGTTGGCACACCTGGCCCGGCGAGCCGTTTGAACATGACACAGCCGGACCGTTCTATATGCGCCAGGATGAAGATGGCTCTATGGTCGCCGCCTTCCGGGCCCAGCGCAAACACATGAATGCGGGCGGCGTTGTTCATGGTGGGGCCCTGATGACCTTTGCGGACTTCGCTCTGTTTGCCCTCGCCCATTCGGGTGAGGAGGACGGATATGGCGTTACGGTTGCATTCACGTCGGAATTCCTGGCCGGCGCGCTGGAAGGCGAGCTGATCGAAGCACGCGGTGAGGTCATGGGCGGCGGAAGGTCGATTACCTTTGTGCGCGGCATCATTACCAGCGATGGCCGACCCGTGTTGAACTTTTCCGGCACCATCAAGAAACGCCACCAGCGCGTCGATAGCAAATGACCCGCCTGGGAACACCGCTCTCGCCGACCGCCACGAAAGTGCTATTCCTCGGAGCCGGGGAGCTCGGCAAAGAAGTGGTGATCGAACTCCAGCGCTTCGGCGTCGAGGTGATCGCTTGCGACCGCTATGAAAACGCGCCGGGCATGCAGGTCGCGCATCGCTCGCACGTCTTTGACATGACGGATGCAGCGGCTCTCCGCGCGGTGATCGAGACTGAACAACCAGACCTGATCGTGCCCGAGATCGAAGCGATCGCGACAGAGGAATTGGCCGCGATCGAAGCCGAAGGGCTTGCCACCGTCATTCCCACGGCGCGCGCCACTCAGCTAACCATGGACCGGGAAGGCATTCGCCGCCTCGCTGCAGAGACACTGGGATTGAAAACCAGCCCTTATGCCTTTGCTAGCGACGCGGAAACGCTCGCCTCCGAGGCGGCGAAGATCGGTTACCCCGTCTTTGTCAATCCGGTCATGTCCTCTTCCGGCAAGGGCCAGTCCAAAGTCGACAACGCGGATGAGATCGCGGCGGCATGGGACCATGCCCTGACCGCGGGTCGAGGAAATCAGGTCCGCGTCATTGTCGAAGGCGCGGTTGATTTCGACTATGAGATCACCCTGCTCACCGTCCGTCACGCCGGTGGCACAGCCTTCTGCGCGCCGGTCGGTCATCGCCAGGAAAGCGGCGACTATGTCGAAAGCTGGCAACCGCAGCCGATGTCGGACGCGGCCCTGACGGCTGCACAGCACATGGCCCGGAAGGTGACAGATGATATTGGCGGACTTGGCGTATTCGGGGTCGAACTGTTCGTGAGAGGCGACACGGTCTGGTTTTCAGAGGTGAGCCCACGTCCCCACGATACCGGCCTCGTCACCCTTGCGACACAGGATCAGAGCGAGTTTGCGCTGCATGCGCGCGCCGTTCTCGACCTGCCCGTTGATACCAGTCTGACCCGCCCGGGTGCCAGCGCCGTAATCTATGGCGGTGTGGACGCTGAAGGCGTGGCGTTTGAGAACCTCGCAGAGGTTTTGGCAGAAGCCGGCACGGAGGTTCGGCTGTTTGGCAAACCTGTCTCCTATGAAAAGCGCCGCATGGGGGTCGCAATTGCGCACGCCGAGACGATAGAAACGGCGCGAGCGAAAGCCACTCGCGCCGCACAGGCCGTTAAAGTGGTTGTGCCTTAGTTCTCAACCGTAAAGGTTAGTCCTGCTTTCTCGGTCAGACGCTTCACCAAATGTCCGCCCATGGCGGGTACCGGCGTCCAGATGCCGCCCGGCGTGCCGGTGTCGTCATGGACCAGGCAGATCGCGCTTTCGGCAATCATCTTTGAGGTTGAGCCATAACCCGGATCCTTGTCGCCGGTGACGCCGGCAACAATGACCCCGCCATCTGCGGCTGTGCCGTAAAACATGACGTCATAGAAGCCTGCCTCGCGCTCTTCCTTGCTTGGGCCTTCGCCGGGCTTCGGGCCATCGTCGCCGCCCATCATGTCCATATTTGCGACCGCTTCAGCTGCCGCCTTGCCCTCATCACCCGGGCCGGTCAGCATCATTTCGTCATAGACAAAATCCTGACCATAGGCGTGGTCCATCAGCGCGTTTGAACGGTGAACATTCTTGGTATTGATCGACGCCATAATGAAAGGCGCGGACCAGCTGCCAATATCTGTGTCCTCAATCGGCGCCATGCCATGCGGCTGCTCCGGCCCCTGAAAGCCCATCGTGAGGCTGAACGGGTTTTGCAGAACGCCGAGGATGGAAGGGTCTTTTCCGACAGAAGCCATCGTCGCCTTGAAGCTGGCCGCTGTGCCGCCCGAGAATGTGCCCTGCATCTTGCGGACCCGACCCTTGATGCGCGGGACGGGCGCGCCAAAGCGTTCCTTGGCTGCCTCTTGCGTGAACCAGACACCAAGATCGAATGGGATCGAGTCAAAACCGCAAGAAAAGACGATGCGGGCGCCGCTGGCTTGCGCCGCGCTCTCATATTTTTCGATCATCTGGTGCATCCAGGCCGGCTCACCGCACAGATCAACGTAGTCCGTGCCCGCGTCGGCGCAGGCAGAGACCAGCGCTTCACCATACAGCTGGTAGGGACCAACGGTCGTGCAGATACAACCTGCCCGCTCTGCCATGGCTGTCAGGCTGGCTGGGTCATTCGCGTCTGCGACCACGAAAGGCGTATCCGCTGGCGCGCCAATCTCGTCGCGCACAGCGGCGAGCTTCTCCTCACTGCGGCCAGCCATGGCCCATTTGACTTCGCCGCCGACCCCATAGGTCTTGGCAAGGTATTCAGCGACCAAGCGGCCTGTATAGCCGGTGGATCCATAGACGATGACATCAAATTCGCGGCCCGTTGCCATGACACTCTCCTGTTTCTGATCCGACTTAAGTGGAGCAGGAACAGGCGCTTGGCAAATATTCCTTCGCGGCAGAGCCTTAGAAGCTTGGCTCGCTCGGAACCTCATTGATCACGAAAACGCCATCATCATAGTCGGCGCCAATCTCGAAATCGGTCCAGATTGCCTCATTCGACATGACGCCGTCATAGAAGAGCCGCACGCGCCCTGCCTGCTGCCAGCTGATCCCAGGTTTGGAAAAATAGCCGGAATAGCGCCGCTCGTGCCAACCGCGCGGTGTGTCGAAACCGACATAGAGGATTTGCAGCGTGCTGCGATCAATCCCAAACAGCGTCTTGCCACCTTCCGGATCGGTGAGCTGCACCATGTAAGCGGCTTTGCCGTCAATTGTTCGGTCAGAGCGTCGTTCCTGCGTCCAGCCATCGTCGAGCGCATTTCGGATTGCGCCGAAGCCGAAATTATTACTCCACATGGCATTGGCGGATTGGTCTTCCATCCGCCCGGACTTGTCATACGTCGACTCACCATCAAAGCTGAGCAGCATGGTCAGTTTGTCGCCTTTCCAGGCCTCAATCCGGACTTTGCCATTAGCGGCATGGGCATCGCTCTTTTCATCGGCAAACACCCGCCACATGGCATATTTGTCCCAGACGCTGGCCCCGCCATCACGCCCGTAGATGACGTTTTGACCCGAAAGGAACAACGTACCCGGATTGACGAACGTTTCTCCGCCAGCCGCCTGATGCGCCATTTCGATGATCTGACGGCCGTCCATGCTTGGTTTGATCTGCGCTGCACCCGCCAGCGTGGTCGTCCCTTCAGTCGCCACGGGCGTTTCCTGGTGCACCATGTCGACATCGACAGCCTGACACGCGGCCAGCAGCGCCGCACCAGACATCCAAGCAATGGCTCTTCTCATGATGGATCCTCCACGATCATAACATGGGCATCTGCCAGCGACTGGCGCACGGCTTTCAGCTTTGCATAGGCATCGCTGTACCAGAAGGCCTTGAGCGCGTCCTTGTCAGGCCATCTCGATATCACGGCGCTGTCCCCATCGAACAGACCCCCTTCGAGGGTTTCCACACCAGGGCCACGGGCGAGATATTCCCCGCCGAACTGTTCGACCAGTTTGGCTGTAGGGATGCCATACTCATTGATGAACCGCTCCCGGTCATGGATCTTTACGAAGACGACTATGTAGGCGCTCATCATCTTTTCTCCTCAAGGTGCTAGCCGTAGCCAAAACAAATGATATATCTTTTCTTATGCCGCCCTTTTCGGGGCTTTGCAAAGGGCTTGTTTCCATGAAACTTCTGCGCGCCGCCACGGTGACCGTTTCGGACCTCAATCGGAGCATGGATCTCTATTCGCGCTTTTTTGACTATAACACGGTCGAGCAAGGCGAGATCAACGAAGACCTGGCGCAGAGCTGGCAAACGCCAAAGTCTGCAGGCTGCTCCTATGCAGTCATGCAACCAAGTTCTGGCGCGGACATCTTTCTGCGCTTCATTGAGCAGCCACCGGTCGAAGGGTTTAAAGCGCTGCGCTCTTATGGATGGAATGCGATTGAGATCTGCGTCCAGGACGTAATGGCGGTAAATGCCCGCATGTTCGACAGTCCGTTCGAGATTATTGGCCCACCCAACAAAATCCCGGGGCTGGATGCGATTCATCCAATGCAGGTCAAAGGCCCGGACGAGGAAATCGTCTACCTGACGCAAATCAATGATGACTTGCCGGAGTACAACCTACCGCGCGCGGGGAGCCTGATCGACAAGCTTTTCATCCTGGTCATGGGCAATTCAGACATGGATCGCGCGGCCGCTTGGATGCAAGACAAATGCGGTCTCGGTTTTGGTCGCGAGATGGAAATCCCCTACACGATGATCGCCAAAGCCTATGGCACGCCGCTGGATGAGCTGCACCGGATCTGCACGCTGATCCATGATCAAGACGTGTTCCTGGAGCTGGACCAGTATCCAGCCGAAGCGATCCAGCGTCCACGCCATGACGGAATGCTGGTCCCGGGCTGCGCGATTGGAACCATGTTCCATCCTGACTTTGATACCCTGCCGGGACCCTGGCTGACCGCGCCAACGGTCCGTGATGGCGCAATTTACAAAGGCCAGCGCGTCGGCGTTCTACAGGACCCGGACGGCACTCTGATAGAAATGGTTGAAGGATAAGGCATGCAACTCGGAACTCTGAAACACGCGGTCGACCACAAGCCTGTGGCCAGTGATTTTGCGATTATCGAAGCCGATCGCCCTGTCTGCCCCGAAGGCGGCATCGTGATCCGCGTCGTCCACCTCTCGCTTGACCCATATGTCGGTTCGCGCCTGCGCGGACGCCATATGGGCGAGCCAGCGCCGGAGCCGATGAAAGGCGCGATTCCAGGCGCGATCATCGGTCAGGTCGTGGAGAGCCGCTCCCCCAACTTTGCTGAAGGGGATTGGGCCCACGCCATGGAGGGCGGCTGGCAGGAATTTGTCGCCATCGCAGCTTCCGAAGCGCGGAAGATAGATCCGAATGTGGCGCCCCTCGCCGCCCATGCCGGCGTGCTCGGCATGCCAGGTTTAACCGCCTGGTCCGGGATTACCCAGCTTGCCAAAGTCGGCCCAAGCGACACGGTTCTGGTCGATGCCGCTGCCGGGCCGGTCGGCGGCACGGTTGGGCAAATCGCCCGGATCAAAGGCGCTGATCGGGTTGTTGGGATCGCTGGCGGAGCAGAAAAATGCTCTTTAGTTACGGATACTTACGGGTTTGACGCCTGTATCGACTACAAATCCGATGGCTGGCGTGACCGTCTCGCTGAGGCTCTGCCAGACGGGCTTTCTGTCTTCTTCGAAAATGTCTCCGCAGACATGGCAATGCTCGCGCTGACCCATGCACAGACCTATGCCCGCGGCGTCCTGTGCGGGTTGGTCGACGCCTATCACACGGAGACTCAGAGCCAGCATCCGTTGAACGCAGGTCTGATCATCGGCAAACGCGCGCAGCTTTTTGGGCTGGTCGTCTATGACTTCTACCCGCGCTGGGACGAGTATGTCGCTGAAGCGGCGCCATGGATCGCCAGCGGTCAGCTGAAATTTGCCGAAGATCGCGCCGATGGCCTCGAAAACGCCCCGGCGCTATTCGAGCGCCTGATGAACGGCAAGAACAAAGGCAAAGCGGTCGTCACGGTCGCACCGGAGCAAGTCTGATGGTACGCCGCGGCTACCTGGATGGCGCGCACGGGCAGATTCACTACCGTATCGCCGAGGCGCGTAGCGAGGGGGGCAAGCCGCCGCTGATTTGCCTGCACCAAAGCCCGAAGTGCGGGCTGGAATTTGAGATCTTCATGCGCGAGGCGAGCCGTGACCGAACCGTCATCGCACCGGATTATCCTGGCTATGGGATGTCAGACCCCGCCCCGTCCGAAGACGCCACGACCATCCCCATGTACGCCGAGGAAATGTGGCGCGTGGTCGATGGGCTGAAGCTCACGACGGTAGACGTGTTCGGCAATCACACCGGCGCCAAAGTCGCGGCGCAAATGGCGCTGACGCAGGGTGTCCGCGTGCATGCCATCGCCATGATCTCTGCCGCGATCCTCACCGACGAGGAACGCGAGATGTTCAAGGACATGTTCACCCCAATTCCGCTGGACGATGCGCACACGCGTTTCACAACCAGCTGGGCGCGCATTCTGGAACGTCGCAGCCCCGGCCAGACTTTGGAGATGATGGACCGCTCCATGTACATGAACATGATGGGCGGCGAAGCCTATGAATGGGGCCACGTCGCCGCCTTCGCCTGGGGCAAACCCTTTGATGAAGCGCTGACCAAGCTGCCGCATCGGATCACCATACTGAACCCGGTTGATGATCTGACTGAATGCACGCGCCGCGCAATCCCGCTGATGCGCAATGGCGAAGTCGTCGAGTGTCCGCAATGGGGATATGGCTTCATGGACGCGTTTCCGCAGGCTACGGCCGATCTGGTGCTCGGCAAGCTCGACGCCAGCTAGGCGTGCCCGGTTTCGCTGGTTTCCTCAGCCTTGGCGATGGCTTCGCCATGATCCTCCGACCCGTATTTGTACTTCCCGAGGAAGAGCAGCGGGATCGTAAACACGAATAACAGCAAGGCCGATTTGGTCAGCGTAAAGGCCCAGTCCTGTCCGGTGAGGAGCCCCGTCTCCAGCCCCATCAGAGACAAGCCGCGACCATCAGCAATATTCGTCATGATTGAAGGCCCAAGCCCGGCGCCGAGTGCGAAGAAGCCGTAAATCGCGCCATAGATCGCCGAGTAGGATTTCATGCCGAAATATTTCGAGACCATGTAGGCCATGAAGTCATACTCGACCCCGGCACCGAAACCGATCATCAGGATCGCAATGGTCGCTGTCGTGACGGACACGTCGGGCTGTCCCAACAGGTGCAACGCAATCGCTGGCGACGCCAGGAAGACAAATGCGACGCCCGGCGCCCAGAATCGGTCGATCAGATAACCCCCGATAATTCGTCCGCCGAGCACTGCCAGACCGGTCAGGGTCGCGAGCCCAACCGCTTCATTCATACCCATACCAGTGGTCGTCAGGACGCGCTCAATGTTCGGGATGATCGCGCCGATTGCATAAGAGATCGGCACAAAACAGATCGCCAGCAACCAGAAGCGCCAGGTCTTCAGGGCATCGCCGAGGCTCAAGCCGGGCAGTTCAGCCTGGGCTGCGCTTTCCGTCTGCGGCGGCGCGGTCTTAATGTTCAGGACCAGCATCATCACGGTCGGAACAAAGACCAGCAAAGAGAACCCAACCGCCATAATGTACTCGAGGCGCCAGCCATTCTCAGCCGCGAGCGGCAGGACCTGTTTCATCACGATCCAGACCAGACCGATGGTCCCGATCAGAGCTATGGCGAGGATAGGCAGTTTCATATCGCTCGCCTTGGCGTCCCGCGCCGGCGTATCATTCAGATCGCGCAGGCCGAGCCAGACGATCGGCAAAGCAATCACGAGCGGCAGGAATCCAAGCAGCACATAGGCGGTGCGCCATCCTGATCCGGCAATGAAATGCCATTCCGGATTGGACACGATGAATTGCGCAAAGAATTTGGCGAGCGCTCCAAAGACTCCTGTCGCAATCAGTGCGATGCCGAGCGCAATACCGCGATTTCGATCGAACCAGTTGGCGACGGGCCGCGTGAACGTAATCGGCAGCGTCCCTGCTCCGGCGAAGGCGAGCACGAGCCACAAGAAGATGTAAAGCGATTTGGACCCGGTATTCAGCGCCAGCGCCATCATCGCGATACTGAACGTGACGACCGAGATCAGCGCCACCCGGCGCGCGCCGAAGCGCTCCGCCAGAATGCCGATAATGGGCGAAGCGGCAAAAGCCCCGAACGTATAGATGGCAAGCGCGTTGAGGATATCGCCTGGCGTCCAGCCCATCGGGCCGAATTCCTGAAGCAAGGGCGGGATCATGACGCCGATGGTGTAGAATGGCAGCGGCGACAGTCCGAGACCAACCCCGACCGCTGCAGCTGCCAGAACGGGCCAACCGCGCTTGAACTCGCCGTCTTGCACCATGAATTCCTCCAGAATGTCCAATTCGCGCTTGGCGCTTTTCGTTTCCTGATGTCTATTGGTATATCATTTACTCCGGACGTCGAGGAAAAAACGATATGCAACTGACAAGACGCCATTTTGTGGCGATGAGCGGCCTCGCAGCCACAGCTGCCTGCACGCCTGCAATTGTCGAAAGCTATGATGCAGATGTCCTTATTTTGGGGGCGGGTCTCGCGGGACTGCATGCCGCCCGGATGCTGCAAGCCGATGGAATGAATGTTCTTGTCCTTGAAGCCACCGACCGGATTGGCGGACGGATGTGGACGCTGGATTCTGTGCCTGGCCGTCCGGAAGCTGGCGGTCAGCAAGTCGGGCAATCCTATGCGCGGATACGCTCAACCGCGCTGGACCTGGGCCTGAACATCGTGCCGCCAGCGCCGGGAGGGTCACGCGACAAAACGATGGTGTTCGACGGGCAGGTCTTCGACGCCGGCGAATGGGCGGGCGCAGCAGGCAATCCGTTTCCGGAAGCGTTCAAGCGCGCTACGCCAGACGTTGCCCTGTTCATGGCCGCCGCCGCAGCCAATCCGCTCAAAGACCAATATGCCTGGCGCGAGGTGGGATCAGAATTCGATATCAGCGCCGATGATTTCCTGACGTCGCAAGGGTTTGATGAGCAAAGCCGCGCGCTGTGTGACATCGCACTGAATGCCAATCAGCTGATCACTTACTCCATGCTGAATGTCTGGCGAAGCATGACCCTGTTCCAACTTGACGCGTCGAGTGGACCGTCTGAAGAGATCGAAGGCGGGTCTCAGCGACTGCCCGAAGCCATGGCAGCAAGTCTCGGCGATGGCGCCATCATTTCGGGAGCCACGGTCTCCAGCATCGATGCTTCCAGCGACGGCGTTGCAGTGCGCGCGGGTGAGCGCACGTATCGCGCGCCATTCTGTATCTGCACCCTGCCCTTCCCGGTCTTGCGGAAACTGCCGCTCACGCTGCCTATCGACGTGGCTCCGATCCAGCCGATCGTGGATGCCATGCCGTACACCCAAATTCAGCAAGTCCATCTGGAGCTTGAACAAGGCCCCGCAGATGACCTGCCGCTGATGATGTGGACCGATACGCCAATTGAGCGCGTGTTCCCGGTGCGCGATGCGAACGGCGAAATCGTCGCGCTGACATGCTGGATCAATGGCACCGGCGTGCGCCCGAACGCCAGTGATGAAGATTGGAAGCAATTGGCCGAACAGACGCTCGCAGACACCCGCGGCATCAAAGCGAAAGCGCACGCGGTCATTCGCTGGGATGAAACACAGGGCCTCAGCGGCGGCGCCTACATGCATTGGGCGCCGGGTCAGATTGAGCCTTGGGCTGAGCGCGTCGTCGCGCCAGCTGGCAACCTGCATTTTGCGGGTGAGCATACCTCCTACCTGCACACAGGAATGGAAGGCGCGATGGAGTCCGCTGAGCGGTCCGCCTATGCGATTATCGAGGCATCCGCCGCAGCATAGGGAATGGTCTCAAATCCGATCAACTCAACCTCAGGCGCGATATAGCCTGGCTTAACCGGTTCTTCGCGCGCGAGATCAGTCGACAGATACTTTTTATTATCGTCACAGAAGATCGTCGCGACAGTTGATTTGCTTCCGAGCTGGTCCTGGACGGACAACGCCCCAATTAAGTTGGCGCCGGAGGAAATACCGACAGCAAGGCCCAATTCGGAAGCAAGCTTTTGAGCCATGATGATGGCGTCGCCATCGCTCGCGGCCATGACATCATCGATCTCATCCAGCTTCACGATGGCTGGGATGAAATCGTCGGACACGCCCTGGATACGGTGCGCGCCGGTTTTGTATCCGGTTGAGAGCGTCGGCGACTCGGCTGGCTCAAGTGGATGAATTTTCACGTCAGGGTGCGCTGCGCGCAGCGCCCGGCCGACACCCATCACTGTGCCGCCAGTGCCGACGCCAGCCACGAACGCGTCCGGCGTCAGGTCAACCGACGCAAGCTGGCTCAAGATCTCTGGTCCTGTGGTGGCCTCATGCGCATTACAGTTTTCACCATTGGCGAATTGGCATGGCAGGAAGACGTCGTCGCGCGCGTCGGCGAGCGCTTCGGTCGCAGCGATGGCGCCCAGAAAGCCGCCTTCTTCGCGGCTGACCAGGTGCAGCTCAGCGCCGAGGGAACGCAGCAGACATTTGCGCTCTTCGCTCATCCAGTCTGGCATATAGATGCGCACAGGATGCTGCAGCGCTCTGCCAAGGGCCGCCATCGCGATGCCGGCATTGCCGCTGGTCGCTTCGGCGATCATGTCGCCAGGCTTCAAGGCTCCCGTCGCGTATCCGCAGCGCAAAATGTTCAGCGCCATGCGATCCTTGATGCTGCCTGTGAGATTGTAGTGCTCGGCCTTGGCGTAAATGACCCGCCGCTCGCCTTTCCAACGCAAATGAACCGCCAACAGAGGTGTGCGGCCAATCATGCCTGCCAGAGACGCAAGCCGCTTTTGTTCGCAGAATTGAACGGGTTCCAAGCTCGAAAATGCCATCCAGGCCTCCTTGTAAGAGGAGCATCATCGATTTCGTGTCGAAAATCATTATGATTATGACCGTTTGTGATCTATATTTGGTAAGAATTTTCGACTATGTTCAGATTCATGATAGGAATCGATGAAACCGATCGCCAAATTTTGCGACACCTTCAACGGGATGCGACCACTTCGCTCGAATCGCTAGCCGAGCAGCTCAGCGTTTCGGTAAACACGTGCTGGCGCCGGGTGCGGCGACTGGAAGAGAATGGCATCCTCACGGGACGCGTCGCGATTTGCAATCCGGAACCGCTGGGCCTCGGTCAAACCGTATTCGTCGCCATCCGCACGCGCGACCATTCCGCGAAATGGCTGGAATCCTTTGCGGAGACGGTGACGCAAATCCCGGAAGTCGTGGAGTTTTATCGCATGGCGGGCGATGTCGACTATCTGCTCAAGATCGTCGTCGGCTCGGTCAGCGAGTATGACCGGGTTTACAAATCTCTCATCAAACAAATCGAGATTGCCGATGTCAGCGCCACCTTTGCGATGGAGTGCCTGAAAAACACGACGGAGCTGCCGCTCTAATCCTCGTCGTTCCCCGGCGCATAGGTACAGCTTGCCTGCAGCCATCGCAGATTGATGCCAATCCGGTCAGCGCCAGCTTCGGTCCAGGTATAGGCCACGGCGCGGTCATTATCGCCTTCGAGCACATACATTGTGAGCGACGGACGGTTCGTGCCGTAAGGCCAGTCCACATCCCGCAGCCTCAAGCGGATTCGCCGTGGCGTCTCTTCTTCTGTTATCAGTTCGGCAACGCCGCCCTGATCATGCAGTTTGACGCCGCGCCGGAAGTCCCAGTCATTCATCCCCTGCCCGCTATCGCCATGCTCAGCGCCGCGGAGAATGGCGGTCCAGCACTCAAATGGCCGGGCCCGGCGTAAACGTGCTTCGATGAGCGCATTGCCCCGCGCGCTTTGCACCCAGAATTCGGTCTCCGACAGCGCCAGCGTTACGCTAAGGTCGCCGCCGTCCACTGGGCGCGAGAAGACGGAATCGCACGCCTCACCGCGGGCGGTGCCCAGGAACTGCCCACTGGAACGCGCCCAATCGACATGACAGTCCATGGGCTCAGGCGGCAACAGGCCGGCAGGAACGGCGAGCGTCTGGCGGATCGATTGACTGTCCGCGTCGATCGAAAAGAGGTGAACAATCTCTGTCGGTGCCTCGCCTTCAACCGTGCGCACCGCCTTGAACGTCACCGTCCCCGGTTTGGCGTCTTCGTCACCAGCCAAGGCGACGCGCGTGATCTCGATGTGCTGACGCGGGGCCAGCGTGGCGGTGTCCATACCGGCTGCCTCAGCGAAGAAGACATGACGATCATTGTCCCAGCGGCCTTCGAACAGGCTGGTCAATTCGGCAAAGTCCTTCTCCAGCCAGCCCGGCACGTCAGCCTCTTGCGCCGTGGCGCATGCGGCGAGCATCCCGCAAGCGGTCGCGGTCATTAGAACTTTTTGCAACATCAAACGATCCTTTCGCGAAAACAAAGGGCGGATCCTGCGACCCGCCCTTTTTGATAGTCCTATATCCAGGCGATGGCGCCTTAGAACTTGAACGTGCCCGTGATGCCCCACTGAGACGGCGTGGTCGGCGTCAGACCGAAGGCCCGCGTGCGGTCCGCCGGAGATGGTGGAGCATTAAAGTCGACATATCTCAAAATGCCGTTTGGCGTGTCGGAATCAAGGACGTTCTTGCCCCAGATCTGGATCTCGAAATTATCAAAGTCCACGCCGGCCCGCAGGTTGAGTTGCGGCTCGGCGCCGGTCTCAGCATTGTTGTGCACCTGAGCGAAGAATGACGAACGATAGGTCACATCACCGCCAAGGTAGAAATCGGCTGGCTCGTAATTTTCGATCACATCGAAGCGTGTGCCGATGGCGAGTTGATGCTCAGACACCAGAGGCGGCGTGTTCCCGGTGATGTCACCAGCCGCAAGACAGGTTGAGAATGGACCACCTGCAGGGATCATGGCGGTCAGGTCCTCACAAACTGAATCACCACCGACGACTGAGGTCGGGCCGCCACGGAGAATGGCCTGATCGCGGTCTACGCCTTCGGTGATTTCTGCATCCAGGTATCCATAAGATCCGTAGAATAACCAATTGTCGGTCACGTATTTGGCGAATTCAAACTCCAGACCGAGGATCTCGGTTTCACCAATATTGGCGCGGAACGAATTCACACCGCCCGAACCGGTTTCGTAGGTATTGGTCAGGACCTGATTGTCGAACGTGTTGAAGAAGGCAGCAACATTCAGTCGGTCAAAGCCGTATTTCGACGTCTTGGCACCAACTTCGAAGCTTTTCAGCTTTTCTTCTTCAAAAGTCGTCTGCGGCGCGTCGGTCGGGTTGAAGCCGCCTGGCGAGTTACCTTCAGAATACTGTCCGTACAGCAAGACGTCTTCATTGACGCGATAGTCGACTGTGATCCGCGGGGCAGTCGAGTCGAACGTCGCTTTGCGTTCGGTCAGGCTGCCAACGATCTGATCGGGATCAGCCGGGTTGAATGGCAGTTGGAAAATTGCCGTTGTCACCGACGGGTCGACAAACTGGGACAGCGCATATTGCTGGCCGAGCGCCGTGATCTCGTCTTCCGCAGTCCGGATCTCAAGTCCGATGCTCAGTTTGTCATTCACGTCAAATTCAACGCCGCCGAAGAAGGCCATGTTTTCGACTTCGGTGATGTCACCCAAGCTATCTGGACCAAATTCGGTGAATTCGATGAATTCAGCCAGCGGCTTGCGCTGCTCATCAGACATGAACGCACCAACACGCCAGCGGAATGCCTGGTCTTGCGGTGATGACAAGCGAAGCTCGTGCGTGACAGCTGTCCGGCGCGATGCTCCGGTTCCGTTGAACGCAGAGTTGCTTGGATCACAGTTCGTAATGAAGAAGCGGCAAGCTGACCCGAAGAAGAACGCAGTGTTTTCGTCATAGGTCTGGTCAACGCCTGAGCGCTCATAGATGTCTGTGACACCAGCCTGATAGGTCAGGTCGAACCCGGACCCGAAGATATCCCAGTTTACGTCGACAAAACCGCGATCAGACTCTCGGAAGAGACCTGGCTCCAGAATGTCATCTGTATTGATCGCGAAGCTATCAATGGTCGGAACCACGCCGCAAATGTATCCACGTGTGTCGAGGAAACAGTTATTGCTGGCAGTGTCGGTCAGAGCAATCGCGAAGTGACCGTCATCATCTTCAGCGCGAATGTAGCGCGCCGAAATGCTGAGATCTTCAAATGGGTCAACAAACACGGCAGCGCCATAAGTGTCAGTCTTCTGAGCGCCTAGCTTTCCGCCCAGGGTGTTGGTGAACGCCCCATCGGTTTCGAAGGTTTTGCCATTTACACTGAAGGCAATCCAATCGTTCAGACGGAAGTTCGCAAAGCCGGTAATCTCTTGATGACCGAACTCGCCAATCTCGCCGCGCACTTGCCCGGTAAAGGTCTCATCGCCTGGCTTGCGGGTCACATAGTTGATCGCACCAGAGAGCGTTCCGCGACCAAAGACAGCGCTTTGTGGACCTTTGATGATCTCAACGCGCTCCAGATTGGAGAGATCCAGCGCACTTGAGTCGCCGAAATATGGAATGCCATCGATAAAGATCCCAACTTTACCGTCAGAGACCAGAATGTTCGACGTGCCCCGAATAACCGGACGGTCGCCATCGCGACCAAAGGCCTGTTGCTGCTGGAAGCCTGGCGTGAAATCGGAAAGCTCCGAAATACCGTCAATATTCTGCTCAAGCAGTTGGTCGCCTCCAAAGGCAGAAACCGAAATCGGAACATCCTGGATGCTCTCCTCGGTCTTCCGTGCGGTCACGGTAATTACGTCCTGACGTGCTTCCGGTTCGTCTTCCGCATCCTGTGCAAGCGCAGGCGCTGTGTAAGCAGTCATAGCGAGCGCCGCCGCGCCAACCATCAAAATCGACTTTGACATATATGTCTCCCAGTTTTTTCCCTCACGTCAGCGCGTTCCTCCCACGCTCACAAATGATATATCTTTTGTCGCATGTTTTTTCGACAATGCAAGTGGCATCATGAGATGTCCGGACAAGCGGAGCGTTCACCGTGTCAATTTCGGCACACTTCGAATGGAGCGAATGAGAATGCCTGATGGAATCACATCCAACGAATTGAAGAAGATCATGCCCTTGCTGGCGCGCCATGAGGGCGTCTGGGAGGGCACGTATCGCTATTACGACACCAGCGGCGCCCTGATCGACGAACACGCCTCGCGTCTCATCTGCCGGTTCCCAGACGCAGGACACCCCTACCATCAGACCAATCACTATCGCTGGAAGGATGGTAAGACCGAAACCCGCGACTTCCCGGCAATGGTCGAAAATGGCCGCCTGAAATGGGACAATGAGTTTATCAATGGCTGGGCCTGCGATGTTGCGCTGGACGATTTCAATCGCACGACAATGCTGAACTGGACACGCACCGGCGAGCCAGACCTCTATCTTTATGAGATGATTCAATTGTCTGATGACGGTCAGGCCCGCGCTCGGATCTGGCAATGGTTCAAGGCTGACCGCCTGTTCCAACGTACGCTGGTCGATGAGCGTTTCGTCAGCAAGGATTGGCAGGCCTATGACGGCCAGACATTCGATCCGTTTGGCTAAGCGTTGGACATTTTGGCACGTAGACACAGTGGAGGCGCGCCCGTAAGCGAGCCGCGATGACTTGGTTTGCCGCCTTTCGGATGCTTTTGCTCGCGGTCGCTTCATTCGGCTATTTCGCCAATGGGGCGCACGCGCATTTGCAAATCTCCGAGGATGAAGCGCTAAGCCTACTGGTCTGCAGCACGCATTCGAGCAAAACGGTCGAAATCGTCATCCCCGGCCAGCCAGCCGAAGAAACTGAAGATACGTGCTGCGGCGATTGTGCTGCGCCAAGCGCGATCACCCCGCCGCGCGCAGGCGTAATACTGGCCGTGGCCATTTTCGCCAAACCAGTTCCGGCACATTTGCCAGAAGCGATTTCGCCGAGATCGCCGCTCTGGCCCGGCGCACCGCCGCAAGGTCCGCCAGCTCGTCTCACACTTTGACCTGACCTTTCAATCCGGCGCCTAAGCGCCATTCAAGTCTGTGAGACAAATTATGAAAACCCAACTCCTTGCGAGCGCCGCCCTGCTGTGCGCCGCCCTGCCCGCTTCGGCCCATGAAGGCGATGGCGGCATGGTCACCTACGCCTCTGACCACGCACCAATCGGCGTGATGGCGGACCACCGCCACAAAAAAGGCGAGTGGATGACCTCCTACCGCTACATGTATATGGACATGTCCGGAAACCGTGACGGAACCGATAGCCTCTCTCCGGAAGAGATTGTCACCACGGCCCAGAACCCGTTCGCCAATCCGCCAATGATGCCCCCGACGCTGCGCGTTGTTCCCACCGATATGCCGATGCAGATGCACATGGTCGGTGGCATGTATGGCCTGACCGATCGCATCACGCTGATGGCGATGGGCATGTATGTGACCAAAGAAATGGACCACATCACTTTCCAGGGGCCGATGGGCACAACCCGCCTCGGCGAGTTCACCACTGAAACCAGTGGCTTTGGTGACACGACGGTCGGCGCGATTATCGGGCTCGATGATGGCTCTTATGAGCATCGCCAGATCAATCTCGGCATCGCTTTGTCCTTGCCAACCGGATCGATCGAGGAAACCGACCAGATCCTGACCCCGATGAACACCACGCCGACGCCGCGGTTGCCTTATCCGATGCAGCTTGGTTCTGGCAGTTTCGACCTGAAGCCATCGCTGACTGCCCGCTCGCGCGCTGGCAAGTGGAGCTATGGCGCGCAGGCCTCAGCTGTCATCCGCCTCGATGAAAATGATGAGGGCTACACGCTTGGAGATGTCGGTGAAGTCACCGGCTGGCTCGCCTACGAGCCGCAACCCTGGGTCTCTCTATCTGGTCGTTTGAAAGCTAAAAGCGTTGGCCAGATTGATGGCATGGACCCATTGATCATGGCGCCGGTTCAAACGGCAGACCCGGCCAATCATGGCGGCGAGACGGTCGAAGCCCTGTTCGGCATCAATCTGGCCGGGCAAACCGGCTGGCAGAAAGGGCACCGCATCGCGGCTGAGGTGGGCCTGCCCGTCATGAGAGACCTGAACGGGCCGCAAATGGAAACCGACCTGACGTTTACGCTGGGTTGGCAAAAAGCTTTCTAGGACCAACAAAAAAAGCCGGGCCCTGGAGCCCGGCTTTTCGTTTCGGAGGAAACGTCCGGCGTTTACTCGCCGGTTCTGTCAGGTTTCGGGATCGAGCCGTCCACGATGCCTTTATAATACTTCCAGCTCGTCATGTTCTTGCGCGGATCGCCGGCTGGCGGAGCGCTATTATATTCTGGGTAGTGGGTTTCGATTTCCGCTTTCATCGTGTCGGAGAGCTGGTCGAAATTCTCCAGTTTGTAGCCCGCAGTATGCATATAGAGCATGCCTTCACGGCCATTCATGTTCATCCATGGCAGCCAGTCGGCCATTCGGGCCCAGCCCACCGTCACCTTGGCTGAATCATCATCCGCATCGAGCAGGTCATCGGTGCGGCCGAAGAAGTTGAACATTTCAGTGGCGTGATAGGTGCCGCCAACTTCCTTCTGGAAGTCGCCGCCGAGCGGGTTTGGATACCACAGCGGCACCGTCGAGCGCATCCACCAGGTGCCGTCCGCACCGATCTCACCGCGCCATTCCAGCGGAGAGCCATCGCGATTGGTCTCATACATTTTGAAGTTCACCGGATCATTGGCGACGTGAAGGACCTCAACCGTCTCACCCGTCCACGGATTGTCCCAGGTCGACAGCACTTCGCCCGTATCCTTGTCCTTGTAGAGCAGGATTTCACGCGACACCAAGTGCAAGCCGGTGCCGAGGGTTTCGTCTTCAATCGTCGAGCAGGCGCGAATGTTCATGCCTTCGACGTCAAACACGTGCAGATCTTTCTCGCCTTGCTTACGGCTGAGCGCGATGCCGTGCCACCAATAGACTTCGGGTTGATCGTCAATCGTCGAGCACATCACCTTGCGCATAATCGCAAGCGAGTCAGACGCATCTGCCGGGTCGAGGCGTGCGCCTTCCTGAGCCTGGCTAAGCGTTGCGCAGGCCGAAAGCGCCGCGACCGATGCGCCTAAAGCTGCAATTTTTGAAACGAGTTTCATGGGTCCACCTCCAAATGATATATCATTTAAGTGGCACGGTTATCGGCCCTCGCCAACCCCCAACTCGCCAGTCGCGCGAGTTTTTCTTGTCGCGGCGACCAAAAACATCACGAACCCGGCGCCGATCCATGGGGCAATCGTCTTCCACATCGCCCCAGGTCCGGCACCGATCCAGCCGACTTCGTAAGCCACAGCGAGCCCGAACCCGGTTACCATGCCGGCGAGAACAGTGCGCCCTCGAGGCTTGAATCCAAGCGTGCGCGCAACGACAATCGGTCCGAAGGCTGCGCCAAGTGCGACCCAGGCGAACAAGATGCGCTGGAAGATGCTGGATGGCGCAAGCAGCGTCAGCAGCACCGCGGCGATGCAAACGCCAACAATGGCCAGACGCGAGACCAGTACTTCGCGGCCGCCAAGCGCTTTTCCGAGGCCGAGATCATGTGACACCGCTCCACCGGCCACCAATAGCTGACTGTCCACCGTCGACATGATCGCTGACAAGGTGGCGGCGGCAACAATGCCAGCAAAGACAGACGGCAATAAGTCCTCAGCCAGCGTAAAGAACACACTCTCCGGCGCCGCATCGCCGCCCAGTAGAGCGCGGCCCGACAGGCCGAGCACCGCCATACCGGCAAAGACCAGTCCGGCCCAGCTCATCGCCACGATCGCGCCTTTGACCCGCGCGCTGGTGTCCCGCGTCGCCATGATCCAGGCGACGAGGTGTGGCTGCCCGAGCGCGCCAAATCCTGTCGCCGATAGCCCGAGCACAAAGCCCGTCGCCGCCCATCCGGCGCGATTGCCAAACACGCTGCCATATCCTTCGGGGGCTTCAGCCAAGGCTTGCGACAGTCCTGCGACCCCGCCCGCTTCAAGGAAAGCAAGCGCGGGCAGGAGTACGGCGACAAAGGCCATTAGCAGGCCCTGTATCGTATCGGTCAGGGATACCGCCAGAAAGCCGCCGAGAAAGACATAAACCAGAATGACCAGTGCGCCGATGACCACGCCTGGGACAAAGCCGGTCTGAAACAGATCATTGATCGCGGTCCCGGCGCCCTGAAACTGACCGGCGACATAGAAAGAAAAACAGATCGCGATCAGCACGGACGCGACAATGCGGATCAGCCGCGCCGAGCCCGGATGCGCATGCTGGGTCATAAACTCGGTCAGCGTCAGCTGGTCCTCATCGCGACTGGCGCCCTGCAAGGTTCCGCCGGCCCAAAGCCAGACCGCGGCGTAGCCTGCGATGATCCCTGGCACCATCCAAAGTGCCGATGGTCCGGCAATATAGACAAAACCCGAAAAGCCGAGCAGCACCCAGGCGCTGGAGCTGGAAGCGGCATAGGCGAGCCCCGCCACCCACGGCCCAAGGCTGCGTCCGCCGAGGAGAAAATCTTCCTGCGACTTCGCACGCTGTGCGGCCCACAGGCCAACGCCGAACAGGACAGCTGAATAAACCAGCAGCGTGATCAGAGCGGGTAAATTCTGCAAGATTTGGCCCCTTCCCCTATCCTCTGCCTATTCCGCGGCAGCAGGCACAGGCGCCCCTTTAAAGCCGAGCGGTAAACCCGCGCGCGGCGTGAAGCCGTAGAGTTCTTCATCCGGCAAGGCCGCGGCAACGATCTCACGTGTTGCCATCAGCGCTTCCAGGTCGATGCCTGTATCGATGCCCATGGACTCAAACATAAAGACCAGATCTTCGGTGACGACATTGCCGCTTGCTCCAGGCGCGGTCGGGCAGCCGCCAAGCCCGCCAAGCGAGCTGTCAAAGGTTATGATCCCTTCCTCATAAGCGGCCATGACATTCGCGAGGCCTAGCCCGCGCGTGTTGTGCAAATGGACGCCGGTCAGATTTTCAGCGCCGACCACACCGCGAACCGCCCGAATCAAGTGGCGCATTGAACCCGGGTCGCCATACCCGGTTGTATCTGACAAACCGACTTCGTCACAACCCGCCGCCATTAATCGCTCAGCCGAGCGCAGGATCACCGCCTCATCGATCGGGCCTTCCAGCGTGCAGCCGAAAGCCGTCGACAGTGATCCTTCGAAGTGCGGGCGCTTGCCTTCCGGCTGCGCCGCGATCAGCTCAGCAATCGCCTGCGCCTCTTCAATGACCTGATCATGCGTGCGACGAATGTTGCGAAGGGAATGCGTCTCGCTGACCGACATCGGCAGCGTGATCTTGTGTGCACCCGACTCCAGCGCCAATTGTGCGCCTTTCAGGTTCGGCACCAGCACCGCGACGTCCAGACCTGAAATCTGCACCGCATGCCGGACGATCTCGCCTGTATCCGCCATTTGCGGCAGCAGCTTGGGTGAGACAAAGGAGCCCACCTCAATTTCTTTCACCCCCGCCGCAGCGAGCGCCGAGATCCACCGCTTCTTCTCCTCGGTTGGCATGATCGCACTGCAATTTTGCAGGCCATCGCGCGGCCCGACTTCGCTGATCAGAACACTGTTTGAGGTCATCTTGTCTGCCTGTTTTAATGAATCAGAGGGCGTACCCTAATTGCCAAATGATATATCTAATGCAATTGATATATCTATTAAAGGTGTGCGGAACAACGTATTTGGCGTAAGTATCCGCTGGGAGAGGATCATATGAGCACTGAAACAGGCCTCCTGTCGGGAATCAAGGTGATCGAATTCACACATATGGTCATGGGGCCTGCGGCTGGACTCGTGCTGGCAGACCTTGGCGCTGATGTGATCAAGGTCGAACCGGTCGGCGGTGACAAGACCCGGCGGTTGCGCGGCTCAGGCGCGGGCTATTTTTCGATGTATAATCGCAACAAGAAGAGCCTGTCGATTGATCTGAAGTCAGCCGAAGGCAAAGCGCTCGCATTGAAACTGATTGATGATGCCGATGTGTTTATCGAAAACTTCCGCCCTGGCGCCTTGGACAAACTGGGCTTTGGCTATGAGGCCCTCGCTAAGCGCAATCCCGAGCTGATCTATTGTTCTGAAAAGGGCTTCCTCGACGGTCCCTATTCCCATCGCACTGCGCTGGATGAAGTTGCCCAGATGATGGGCGGCCTCGCCTATATGACCGGACCGCCCGGACGTCCGCTGCGCGCGGGCAGCAGCGTGATTGATGTCACCGGCGGCATGTTTGGCGCGATCGCTGTTCTCGCCGCCCTGCAAGACCGCGCCCGAACCGGCAAAGGCCGACATGTCAGCGCGTCCTTGTATGAAACCACCGTCTTCCTGGTCGGACAGCACATGGCGCAATATGCCGTCACAGGCACGCCCGCCGCCCCGATGCCCGCACGCATTTCAGCCTGGGCCGTCTATGACGTGTTCGACGTGAAGAATGATGAAAAGGTCTTTGTCGGCGTCGTCTCAGACACCCAGTGGAAAGCCTTCTGCAAGGCGTTTGAGCTCACCGACTGGGCCAATGATGAGAGCCTTGCGGTTAATAATGAGCGCGTTGCCCGACGCGACGAGATTATCCCGCCGCTGCGAGATCTGTTTGCCGGTTTCACCAAGGACGAGCTGATGGCGAAACTTGAGACCACGGGCCTGCCCTTTGCGCCAATTCAGAAGCCCGAAGATTTGTTCGAAGATCCGCACCTGACGCAAAGCGGGGGTA
>JABSQB010000046.1 GCA_013214545.1 Henriciella sp. | reverse complement strand
AAACGCGGCCCTCTGCATGCCACTTGACTGCACGAGACAAGACTGAAGCTTCGACGTCGCGACCATATTCAACCATTTGTTCGGCAGTCGCTTTGTGAGTGACCCGCCGGACGTCCTGCTCAATAATTGGCCCTTCATCGAGGTCACTTGTTACATAGTGCGCAGTCGCGCCGATCAGCTTCACCCCGCGCAGATGCGCCTGGTGATAGGGTTTCGCACCCTTAAAACTCGGCAGGAAGGAATGATGGATATTGATACACCGTCCTGAAAGGGTTTTTGACAAATCATCTGATAAGATTTGCATGTATCGAGCCAGCACCAATAAGTCGGCATCATAGCCCTCAAAAAGCTTCAGGATTTTTGCCTCTTGCTGCGGTTTGGTCTCTTTCGAGATGGGCAAGTGATGAAATGGAAAACCATAGCTTTCGACCAATGCTCGCGCCTTGTCATGGTTTGAAATCACTGCCGCAATATCGACGGGGAGCGCACCGATTGAATGCTTGAAGAGCAAGTCCGCCAAGCAGTGCTCAAACTTTGAAACCGCAAAAACGACACGTGTTGGCTGCTCTAGATTCTTCATTTCCCAGAACTGGCACAATTGTTCTGCTATGGGCGCGAGGCTTGCTTTTAGCTCGGTCAGCGGGGCGGCGGCACTGGTGAGAACCATACGCACAAAAAACTGGCCCGTTTGTGTATCACCATAAATGTCCGACTCGCGAATATCGCAGCCGGCATCTCGCAGAAATGGCGAGATTTCTGCCAAAATACCTGGCCGGTCGGGGCATATCATACGCAGAAGAACACTCGTACTGATTTTAGTCATCACTTCCGCTCTCCCTGCTTTTCGAGGCCCACTAATACCTACGGCACCCTACTATGCAATAGTGTATTTTTGAATGCCAATGCATAGCCCTTTACGCTAATCGATTCACTGGTCCCGATATTTAAGAAAGACACGGCAGTTCGCTCAATAATGATAACTAAGGGATACCAACTCCTGTCACACCGTTGCACCGATAAGTTCAAGGCTAATCCCACCGGTTGAACCCGCACACAGACCGGAAAGGAAAAAGAGTTCATTATTGACCACACAGAAAATATACACCAATGCCTTTTCCTGTATATTTAAACGCAACGAGACTTGAAAATGGCAAACATGGTTAAGGTGACGCGAGACGGCTGGATTGAGGCCGCCAAGACAGCGCTGATAGAGGACGGCCTGGCGGGAACGAAGGTGGACAGGCTGGCTAAACAGCTCGGCGTTTCGCGAGGTGGTTTCTACCACAACTTTGGGGGCCACGACGATATTCTCAAGGCGCTACTTAGTCATTGGGTCAAGTCAAACGCGTTTCTTCCAGATCCAATCAAGCTTAGATCCCCCGCGGATTCGGTAGAGTTTCTAGACAGGATCATGGCACGGCTTATCCTCGAAGAAGAATTTTCACCCAAATTTGAGATCGCCATACGAGAGTGGGGACGAATTGATCAAGGTGTCCTCTCACTAATCGAGGAAGTGGACGAGAAACGCATCGCCGGTTTCATACCGGTTTTCATCGCCCTCGGCTGCGATGAAAACGAGGCAATCACACGGTCTAAAGTGCTTTATTATCACCAAATGGGATACTATCTTCTCGGACACCATCAAAAAGAAACCAAAGAAGAGCGCTTAGCTGGGACGGCCATATATATGCGCATCCTTTGCGGACGGCGCTTCCTTGAAGCCGCGTCTGAGGCGGGGAAGAGATGGCTCTAACGGTAACTGTTAGCGGAACGTAGGATATAACCGCCCTGCTATAGGCTCGGCCTATGACAAAGAACCCATTTCGCTATTTCAAAACTTCGCCTGAGATCTTCTAACTCGCTGTGATGATGTAAGTCAGATTCCCGCTGTCGCTTCGAAACGTCGAAGACCTGCTGCACGAACGCGGGATCAACATCTGCCATGAAAGCGCGAGGCTTTGGTTAGATCGATTTGGCCCAATCTTCGCTGGAAAGATCAAAACGAGGCGCGCTTCATACATGCGGCAGCATACCCAATGGCATTGGCAACTCGACGAGCTGTTCGTGAAGATGATTGGCGTTCAGCCCTACCTCTGGCGAGCCGTCGATCACGAGGGCGAAGTGCTCGAGAGTTACGTGAAAAAGACGAGGGATAAGCAGGCGGCGGTTACATTTTTGAAGAAAGCAATAAAGCGATACGAAGCACCAAATGTCATCACTAGAGACAAACTTCGATCCTATGGCGCGGCCATGAAAGAGATAGAAAACAGCGACCGTCAGGAGGTTGTTCGCCATTTCAACAACCAGGCCGTAAACAGCGATCTACCTTTGGGCAGGCGAGAACGCACGATGAGCCCGTTCCGAAGGATAAGCAACTTGCAAAAATTAGCCTCGCCCCACGCATCCTTATATAACCACTTCAATCTCGACCGCCACATTAATCGCAGAGCCCACTTCAAGATCACGAGAAACGCGGCCCTGTATGAGGGAGTAGAATTCTGCGTGACTAAATGAGCATTCGCGGCGCTGGGACTGCCTTGGGCATATAGTGCCAGTCGGGTGTGTTGGGCGTCAGGTTCTGAATGAAGAAGTCCATCATTCGTTTTTGGAAGTACGGATCCCCAAAGAGAGAATGATTGGCGCCAGGCAAATATAGCAGCTCAAATGACTTACCCGCGTTTTGCAAAGACGCGGCAAATCGGAGCGCGCTTGCTGGGACTGCGTTTTCATCGAGGTCGCCATAAGCGAGCATGAACCGCCCTTGCAGGTTTTCGGCGAAGGTCGAAGGCGCCATTGCCGCATAGTTTTCGGGTACCTCATCTGGTGTTCCGCGATTTGCTGTTCCATTGGAATAAATCGGCCGCCCGAGGGCCTTTTCATTCGCGTCCGTAAAGAAAGCATAAGGGTCGTAGATACCGGCGCTGGAAACGCCGACTTTGTAAGTCTCACCAGCCAGAAGCATCGCCATGGCGGAGGCGTGCCCGCCCCAGGAATGTCCATTCACGCCAATCTTTTCGCGGCTGAGATCGTCGGATTGAGCGATCAATTTTCGGATCACTTGAGCATGTGTTTTGACATTGAGACGATCGCTTGTTCCGTACGGGTGATCATGCCAAGCCTTCGAGCGATATGGTGTTCCGGGCGTGTCCGCAATCACGACGGCGAAGCCAAATTCGGCGAGCGTAAATCCACCGTAGATAAAGTTGCCGGTGATCACTTCATGAAAGCTCCTAGGTTGGGCAATCATCTGCGGACCCGCATATATACGTTCGATCACGGGTAACTCATTATCAGCCTCATAAGTGCGTGGCCGAATGATCAATCCCCAGACGCGTTCGTCACTTTCATCAATCGAGACAGAAAAAGCGGCCGGTGGTTGCCAACCGATTTGTGTCAGGCCTTCAATATTCGCTGAGCAAAACGCCCCAACCGATTCTCCCGTAATCCGCATCAGCGATGTCGTCGTGGGTAGGTCAATGCGCGAGCAATTATCAACAAAATAAGCACCAGACGGAGAAATAGAATCGCGTTTAAGGGTGCCGGTCAAAATGCCCATCATATGAAGTGGGCGCGCAGCAATGGCGTGATCATACCCAGTTTGCGTGATCTGCTGAAAACCTGATCCGGGGGCCTCGGCAAACAAATCACATCGACACAGATGCCGATGATACGGGTTTTCCGCGTCAGCTCGTCCGCCGCTGAGAAAATAAATAGCATTGTTGGCTTCGTCGCAGCGAATGAGGTCGAAGACGGGCGATTGGCCTTCAGTGATCTGGCGAGCAGGCTTTCCGGTATCTAAGTCGATCAGATAGAGCTGGCCGGTTCCCGATTTCTGAGAATACCAGATCGCATATTTGTCATCGCTGAGGAACTCGACGTTGGGGTGATGATAATCGAACGAATTGTAGTCAAAAAACGTCTCACAGGCTTCATCAAACAAGATCTTGCAGTAGCCAGATTGTCGATCAATTCGAACAATCGCGGCGCGCTTTCGGTCGCTCGTCGATGCAATGGTGAAGCAATAGTGTTGATCTGCGCTCCAATGGTGCACGCCGTTTTCTGCAAAATCAAAACGCAACTCCCCCCAATTTTCGGGATAAGTGAGTTCGATATTTGCCTTGCCATCAGCTGAAAGGAGCACAAGATCATGTGTTGGGGGAGGGTGATCGCCCGCAAATGGCATTTTGACAGAATGAGCGATTGGCCGGAACGAGCCATCTTGCGGAACCGATTCAAGGAAAACGTATTCCTGAACAGCGCGCTCATCTGTACGAAAACAGAGCACCTGTTGGCCGTCTGGAGCCCACGAAACGCCAACCGGGCTGACACCGCCAAATCCTCTGGCCCTCAACACTGCCATTCGGTCATGATCAAACATGGAGGCATAGTTCCGGAAGCATTCGCCATCACGGCTCAGCGGCCATTTCGTGTCGGTTTCAATGTCGCGTGCCCACAAATTATGATCTTTAACGAACAGCTCGTGTCGGCCGTCCGGCGACCTCACGGGAGGGACGAAGCCAACCGGACCGGGGGAAGTTAGTGTCTCGGTCTCAGTGTCGAAGGAGTACGATTGCCCCCTATAAATGAAGGATAATCGAGTCTCACGCTCTACGATTTGCAAATGCTCTATAGGCAGCTGCATCGCATCCATATCGGCTCCAGTCAATTCAGACAATGCCTGCGCAATTGCTACATGATCGAATGCGATGACAGTGACCAGGCTCGCCGGATCTACCAAGACAAACAACCACCCATCGCCAAGATGATATTTATACCAGAACCGATCCGTACCATCGCGCAGCCAATTCGGTTCGATCTGTGTATTCAGGGCACGCTTCAAGAGCTCAGTCGGCCAAAGTTCAAATGCTCGCACATAGTCTTTTTCGCTGAGCGTTCGTCCGGTTGAGATATCCTTGCTCACGCCTCTCCTCCGGTTCTCTAGTTATGTGCTTTGGCGATTTCTGAAATGAGCTTTGCAAGCTCCACACCTCCGGAGAGACCGTCGCCTTCAAAGTTGGCTGTCTGGACGATGCTTAGATTCATTTCGCGGAAAATGAATCCATATTGTCCTCCCATCCCCGCGATAATTGGATTGGGGGTTCCCGCGACATTCGCTTGGCCAAAGTGGTATCCGTAACCAAGCATTTCGCTGATATGCGGCAATCCAAGCGACTGGTAAAAGTTTGCCAGGAATTCGGAATCGACACCTGGCTGCGGGGTGGTCGCGGTGTCTAGCCAGTCTTTCGGGATGATCTGTCGGTCATGATATCGGCCATGCTGACGGATGCATTCTGTAAGCTTGGCGAAATCGCGCGTTGTTAAAGCCAGGCCAGATGCTCCGGTCTCTGCTGGCCACTCGCTTGCGCCTTCGACCGGGAATGCTCGAGGCCAGCGAAATCCGTCAATGCCGAGTGGTTCGAATAACCATTCACGCACCAGCTCAGAAGCTGAACGGCCGGTGCACGCCACAAGCACCTCCGACACCATTTGGCTGTCTGCTCCGCTGTAGCACCATACGACTCCTGGATCAGCGATGACGGGCAAATGGTCGCTGAAAAAAAAGTCCACCGGGTCCGCTGTCTTACTGAACAATTCTGCGAACTCCCAAGTGTTTTGATAATCCAACCCGGACTGCATCGCCAAGCAGTGGCGGAGCGTTATGTCTTTTTTCCGCTCATCGAGTTTTGCGGGCAGTCTATTGGGAAAGATCTCGACCAGACGCTGATCTAGACTTGGGATATCGCCTCTGGATAGAGCTATGCCAATGAGGCAGGAGAGACAGCTTTTGGTTGAAGAATAGACTTCACGAAGATCTTCTGCCTCTCCGTGGAAATAACTTTCATAAACGGCTTTGCCATCCTTCAGCACGATTAAGCTGTCCAACCAATTCCAGTCCGACAGATTTCCAGACACAATTTTCTCGATCCCGGGGCACAATTTCTCTGCTTGGGTAGATGCGCTAGTATCCAATTGCATATGAAAACTCCTGATCTGTTATGAATTATACGGCAAGTGGGAGAGTTCGATGTCTGGATCATAAAGTATTTCGGAAGCGAAACCGCTTTTGCACCAGCAATGACGAATTTGCAGATTTCGTCATCCCATATCGGCGATAGAAACCATGGCCGGTGTCTTACGTCTTAGGTGGCTCCAGCCCAGCATACCTCAAAGATGGGCACGGATCCGTACCGGGTTCAGTTGTCTTGGGGTTTCGTTTGAAAGCCAAAGCAACGCATTCTTGGTCAAGCTCAAGCATGGCCTCATACTGATTAAGGAATACTTGCCCGGTTAGCGCCCCAAGAAATGTGGTGCGTTGCAATCGGTCCATAACCGGGCCCTTGACCTCTGAAAGGTGCAGCTTGATACCAGAATCTTCGAGCCGGTGATTTATGGCTTCTAGACTCTCCAGAGCGCTCGCATCAATGTGATTGACAGCTGGGCACATCAGAATCAAATGTTTCATATCCGGCCGATTGGACAGCATGCAATACACAGTATCTTCAAGAAAACGAGCATTTGCGAAGTAAAGACTCTCGTCAATACGTACGGTCAACACAGATTCAGAGATAACGACGTGGTGGCGATTTACATTGCGAAAATGATGCGTACCAGGCAATTGACCGACCAATGCAAAGTGTGGGTGGCTGGTATTGTAGAGGTGTAGAAGCAAAGACAGGATTACGCCTGTGCTAATTCCAAGCTCCACTCCAAACCCAAGCGTGACCAGGATGGTCGCCGCCATCGCGGCAAAATCGGATTTTGAATAGTTCCAAACCTCTAGGATCTCTCGGAGGTTCACCAGGGATACTACGGCAACTATAATTGTTGCGGCGAGCACGGCCTGTGGAAGATAGTACAGAAAAGGTGTAAGAAAAACCGTCGCTAGCGCAATTCCAATCGCAGTAAACGCGCCTGCCGCAGGGGTAGCAGCTCCAGCATCGTAGTTCACCGCCGATCGTGCAATCCCGCCGGTCACTGGATATCCGGATGATACTCCGGCTGAAAGACTGGCGGCACCTAGTCCGATAAGTTCCTGATTAGGATCGATGCGCTGACGTCGCTTCGCCGCCAGCGTTTGCCCTACCGATACAGATTCTATGAAACCAATCAGGCTTATCAATGCTGCGGACCCGAGCAATTGCATCCAAATGCTTAGATCGAAGCGCGGTCCGCCAAGCGTGGGAAGGCTTTTCGGTACGTCACCGAGTATCCTGACACCAGACTGATCAAGATTTAAAACCCCAACGATGACAATGCTGATTGTAACGGCTATCACAGGGCCTATGCGCGCAACAATCATCGCTGGACTTTCGCCCAAGCCAAAACCTTGAAGTACAGGTTTGAGTCCCTTTCGCACCCATAAAAGGAAGATCAGCGACACGCCACCAATCAGCAGTGTCGAAAAATTTGTCTGCGGCAGCCCGCCAAAAAGGGATGCGCTCAACTCTAACAGATTATGGCCATTCGCGTCGATTCCGAGAATATGCTTAAACTGGGATGCCGCAATGATGATTCCGGTCGCGGAAATAAAGCCCGAAACCACTGGGCGACTGAGAAAATTGGCCAGAAATCCCATTCTAAACAATCCCATCACAAGCAGGATCAGCCCGGATAGGCAGGCAAGTATCACCGCCGCCTGGATGTATTCGGTGCTACCTTGAGAGGCGACTTTTCCCGCTGCCGCGGCAGTCATGAGTGATAAAATCGCGACAGGCCCCACGGCCAGCTGGCGGGATGTCCCGAAGATCGCATAAACCATCAATGGCAGGATGGAGGCATACAGGCCGATTTCTGGCGGCAGGCCCGCCAGTAGCGCATACGCTAATGACTGTGGAATAAGCATGATTGTGACAATGGAGGCGGCCACAAGATCGCTAAGAAAGGTGTCTTTGCGATACTGAGGGGCCCATTCCAATATCGGGAAATAGCGCTTGAACGGCATCCGATGTCACCTCCGTCGAATAATGAACGAAACATCTCCAGCACCGTTTAGTGCAGCATTCGAACTAGAGCGCATTGATCGGAAGCTTCATATATCTCTGGCCATTCTCCTCGGCTGGCGGCATGTCCCCGGCTCGCATGTTTATTTGCACCGAGGGCAGGATCAGTTTCGGCATATCTAGCTTAGCATCGCGTTGTGTGCGCATGGCAATGAAATCGTTTCGTTTGGAACCAGACATTACATGAATGTTGGCGACCTTTTGCTCGCCAATTGTGGTCTCCCATTGGAAGTGATCACGCCCAGGCGCCTTATAATCGTGACATAAGAACATCCTGGTCTCATCCGGCAATTCAAAAAGCCTTTGAATCGAGTCAAACAGCTCGCCCGCATCGCCGCCCGGAAAATCGCATCGGGCCGTTCCGAAGTCCGGCATAAAGATCGTGTCGCCAACGAAGAGCGCGTCGCCAATTATGTGGCTCATACACGCCGGCGTATGTCCAGGTGTGTGCATTGCTACCGCGTCTAAAGCACCGATCCTATAAGTCTCGCCGGGTGCAAACAAGTAGTCAAATTGGCTGCCATCCGTATGAAAAGACTGATCCTCATTAAAGATCTCGCCAAATACCTTTTGGATCTGCGAAATGCGATCACCAATTGCGGTCCTGCCACCGATTTGCTTCCGAATGTATGGCGCGGCCGTCAAATGGTCGGCGTGAACGTGCGTGTCGATAATCCATTCACACGAAAGACTTCTGGCTCGGACAAACGCAATAAGTTCGTCAGCTGAGTCGGTTCTTGTGCGTCCTGAAGCCTGATCAAAATCGAGGAGTGAATCAATGATGGCACACTTGGCCGATTCCGGATCCGCAACGACGTAGCTAATCGTGTTGGTCGCTTCATCAAAGAAACCTGTGACGGCAGGAATCTGCATATCGTTTTTCCCAATTCCTATATTTTATTGACCAGCAGTCGGGGATCATTGTCGCATTCCCATACCGATCATGTGACAGGCGACACGCATCCGCATCCGCGCAAGCACCACGACCATTGCCAATGGTCTTTTACGGAATTCGAGTCATCTCCCAATAGGGAGTCTAATTACGCTTATCCGACTGGATCAGCGCGCTCTTCTCAGAATGTCGGCGGTGTACAGGCGGAGATTACTTCACACTCAACTGGTCCATCATTCTTGAATGTGTGCGGCTTCGAGCTTTCGAAAGAGTACGCATCACCGGGGCCCAAGACGGCCTTTTCGCCGTCGACAACAATCGTCAATTCGCCCCTCAAGATGATGCCGCACTCTTCACCGTCATGGGAAAACTCGTGGCGACCCGTTCCTGCACCAGGGGCGTACCGCTCGTGCAAGAGCTGAATCGCGCGATTGGACAAATCTCGTCCAACTTGTCGATACGAAACGCCGCCATCAGACAATTCCACCAGATCTCTCGCGGCAAAGAAGATCTGTCTATCCGCTTGATGCACACCATCCGCAAAAAATTCTCCCAGGCTCATTGGAAACCCGCTCAGGATTTTCCTCAAAGCCCCGACCGTTGGATTGAGCGCCCCTGATTCAATTTGTGAAATCGTGGCGTTCGCAACGCCTGCACGATCTGCGAGCTTCCTTTGCGATAATCCACTTTGTAATCGAAGTGATTTGAGACGCTCAGCTACATCAATGTCTAAACGATCCATGCCGCCCTTCCGTTTACTATCGCAAACACTCAGCATTAATTTATCAAATTTATCAAGGACTCTTATTTCGAGCAAAACAGATTGTTTAACATCGAAACCTGTGTTGCAGTTCGGCCTTGAAAGGACACAGCCATGCCTGATCAAGCCAATATTAATTGGAACGCACACTGGATGCCATTCAGCGCCATGCGAGATTTTCGTGAGAGGCCAAGAATGTTAGTAGCAGCCAAAGGGCATTACTATACGGCCGAAGATGGTCGCTCCATTTACGACAGTTTTTCCGGACTTTGGACATGCGGCGTCGGGCACGGGCACCCCAAGATCGTCGAAGCAGTTCAACGCCAGGTCGCTGAAATGGACTACGCTATTGGATTTCAGGTTAGTCATCCGAAAGCATTCGAGCTTTCAGACAAACTCTTGAAATTGGCGCCTCACGGGTTTGGGTCGGTTTTCTTCACAAATTCCGGGTCCGAGTCTGCTGACACCGCCCTAAAGATCTCGCTAGCCTATCATCGAGCCAAAGGTCGTGGAGAGCGCACACGTTTGGTTGGTCGGGCGCGCGGTTATCACGGCACAAGTTTTGGCGGCATGTCCGTTGGCGGGATCACGCCCAATCGCAAAGTTTTTAGCGCAGCTCTGTTGCCAGGCGTCGACCACCTTCCGCATACATTTGATCTTGCGCACAGCGCCATGTCAAAAGGTCAGCCTGAATGGGGCGCGCATCTAGCGGATGAACTGGACCGTATTTGCGCGATTCATGGTGGAGAAAACATTGCCGCCGTAATGGTGGAACCAGCTGCCGGCTCCACCGGTATTCTCCCGCCACCTGTCGGGTACCTCGAGCGCCTACGAGAAATTTGCGACCGCCACGGCATTCTACTGATTTTCGATGAAGTCATTACAGCGTTTGGTCGCCTCGGTGCGCCATTTGGCGCCGATAGATTCAATGTCAAACCAGACATCATCACCACAGCAAAAGGTCTGACGAATGGTGTAATACCAATGGGTGCGGTGCTCGTATCTGATGAGATCCATAGCAAGATTATGGACAATTCCGCTCCAGGAATCGAACTCTTTCACGGATACACCTATTCCGGTCACCCCGTTGCCACCGCTGCGGGATTGGCCACATTGGATGTCTACAAAGACGAAGGCATTTTCGATCAAGCACGGGGGCTCGAGACCATCTTTGAAGAGCATATCCATAGCCTCGCCGATCATCCCAAAGTCATAGATGTCCGCAATATTGGTTTAATGGGCGCGATCGAACTCGCGCCGCGAGACGGCGCGCCGGGAACACGTGGCCTGGATGTTCACAAGCACTGTTTCTGGGAGCAAGACCTGATTGTCAGAAATGGTGGAGATATCCTCCAATTTTCCCCTTTCCTCAACTCTGATTCCGATGATCTGGCGATGACGTTTGAACGGGTTCGGCGATCGATTGATTGTGTAGGCTAAATGGAGTGGCCGTTTACACCGCTGCGCTCTTGGTCTTCAGATAAAGCGGTTTGCGATCAACTCCCATCACAAACTACCGCATGGTCGGGATGATGAACGCCTGATCGCCAACATCGCCGTGTGGCCAGCGTTGCGTGACTGTTTTGATCTTCGTCCAGAAACGGGCTCCTTCAGTGCCATATTGGTTCGTGTCACCAAATGCTGAGCACTTCCAGCCGAGAAATGTGTGATAGCTGACTGGCACTGGGATCGGGACATTGCCCTCAACCATTCCGACGTTGACCGAAGCGGCAAAGTCCCGCGCGGCCCGGCCATTCTGGGTAAAGACAGCAACGCCATTGCCCTACTGATGATTGGAAGGCAACTACTTCAAGCCCACGCTGAATATCGCCGAGGCTGTCAGCAATGACCTTATCGTGCTCGAACGAAAGCAATTCGGCGAGTTCGGCCATATGCGCATCTAGCAGGCGTTTGAAATCAAACATGACGGTGCACGACGTTGCGGATTGTTCTCGGCCCGATTAGGGAAGGCCGCTCCGGCAGCAGCAATTGATGCGCCAAGCTCGCCTTCTGTCGCCAACGAAACCTTGGCTTGGACCTCGCCAGTATTCGGTTTATAAATTCGGCGTAGCGATCTGAAGTCCCCACATCGCTTTCGCCGTTAATGAAGTGGATTTTTTCTCTTTTGCTTTGGCCTTCAAGAGAATTCGTGTTTTGTTTAGCGCGGTTCACTTTATCGCTTATCTGCGCCTGACTTGGACATGGACTTGAATGCATCTCTCACGTCGCTGTCGTTCAAACGTTCGGCCAGCAGGCGAAATTCGCCACCAACCCGAGACTTGAGCGTGTCTCCTGGACGATTCACCAGCCGTTTGGTGGCAATGAGTGCGGATTGAGACTTCAACGCAAGCATTCGAGCGATCTCGAACGCGCGATCGAGAAGGTTTGCTTGTTTATGGATCATTTCAGAAACCAAACCGAGCTCGAGAGCGCGTGGAGCCGGGACAGGGTCGGCCATCATTAGAACTTCACGGGCGCGGGCCCGGCCAAGTCGTTCGGCCAGCAGAAATGTTGCACCTGCTTCTGGCACAAGCCCCAAATTGACAAACGGATGGGAAATCGTGGCACCTGCGTGCGCGATCACTAGGTCGCAGTGTAGAAGCATCGTCGCGCCGAACCCAATGGCGCGCCCATGAAGACCCGCAATAAGAGGCTTCGAAAAATCCATGAGCGCATGAACCGCGTCCGTAGACGGTGTTCTTGCGGGATCCGAAAGTTCTGTGGGGTCCCAACGGTCTTTTTCTGCGAACTCTTCAATGTCATTTCCCGCACAGAAATCGTCGCCGTCTCCACTAATCACACAGACCTTTATTTCGTCAGTCTCATCAGCCTCACGAAGCAAGTCGGCGAGTTTGCGATAATCTGATTGCCGCATTGCATTCAGAGAATTCGGGCGCGACAGCACGAGGTGGGCGATCCCGTCTTTATGGGAGAGGTGAACTGTATCAGTCATGGGACACTCGCTGACCTACTTAATTATGCGCCAGACAGCGGGCCGTCTGCGCCGATCCAGGCCTTCATACCCCCTTCGAGACACACGGCTGGATGGCCAAACTCAATTGCAAGTTTTGTAGCGAGCGCCGCCCTGCCGCCTGAACCGCACACCATAACCAAGGTCCTTCCACCGGTGAGCTCTGGATTGCGAAAGTCGGAAGCGGCATCGAGCGCGAATTCCAATCCGCCACGATGTGAATGAACTGATCCGGGGATTTTTCCGGCCTCCAATTCTGCACTGTCCCGCACATCAACAAAGACATATCGATTATTTCCTATCAGCCCTTTAGCGGTTTCGACGTCGACACTCTCAATTTCGGCTTTCGCGGCGGCGACGCGCTCGGCAGATGACTTGCTCATTGTGTTCCCTTTCTTCAGATTGCGGCGGTGCACATGATTTCAATCAGGAGGCTTTCATCGAGAAGATCTGCGCGCACCGTGGCGCGAGCTGGTAAGTTCTCCCCTCCTAGCCATTGCTGATAGGCGCTCTTGAACGCCCCGTAATTTTCAAAGTCGGTGATGAACACCTGAACAGAAAGTAGCTTGGATTTGTTTGTTCCAGCCTGCGACAGGAGCGCTTCAATTTGTGCGAATATATCGCCGGATTGCTGACTCATATCGCCGTCCCAATCGGTTGCGATCAGGCCAGCGAGATGGGCAATCCCGTCATGGACCACCATGCTTGAATACTGACCCGGCTGTCCTTCATAGCGTTTAATCATTTGGCGCTCCTATAGTGTTACCTTAGTCTTCTGAATTTCTGAGAGGATGAGCTCTGCAGCTTCTTGCGGCGTAGAATTCAGGACCTCACCGCCGCCTGAGCCTGCGCTGGTTATCGCGGCCAGTCTTTCTTCGGCGCTAGCATTTGGGTCGATCGCATCGAGTTGCTTAACGATTGCGGCGGCGGGTCCGCGACGCCCCAAGACAGCGTTGGATTTCTGCTCCCAATCACCCTCGCGCGCGGTCACCTTTCCGGCTTTAGCCTTACCCGGCGCAGGCAAACGCGGCGGCGGGCCAGCAAATCCGACAGTCAAAATGCAAGGCGCAGAAATGACCATCTCGCGCCGTAGCCCTCGCTCCAGGGCTTGGCGAATTTTGATGCTCGCACCAAGATCAATTATGTCCTCGATCGACGATACGATTGGGCGTTGCAGCGCTTCAGCAAGAAGATAGGGGACTAGACCGCTCGCATAGCCATCATTTGAATGATCACCGCACATAATGAGGTCTGGATCCGATGCTTTGAGATAACTCTGGAGCGCCGGTATGGGATCCTCATTCGCCCCGGTATGCAGAACGGTCACCTTTTTCAGGCCCATTCCAAGATAATCTTCAAGAAAAGGCGCGATCGGTGACCCCGCATGCACGACTTCCATGTCCATGTCCGGGCATCGTTCAGTGCATTGGAGCGCCAGTTCGGCCGCACGCGCATCCAACGGGGCGCGACGGGAGCGGCCTGACACCGGGTGGCGCCCCTCTGCGACCAGAATTGTCACGCGCCGCGGACTCATGAGCCCACTCCATTATCTGCGCCTTCGCGAAGCGCCGCCAGAACTTTATCGGCGTCAGCCAAGATCCCAACATCAGACCGCTGGAAAATCGGTGCTGCCGCGTCGATATTGATGGCTACCACTCTCGCGCATTTTTCAATTCCCTGAAGATGCTGGGTCGCGCCGGATAAGCCAAAGGCAACATACAGATCTGCGGAGACCGCTCTTCCAGAGGCCCCTATTTGACGGTCGCGCGGTAATTCACCGCGATCACACAAGACACGCGTGCCTCCCGCCGCCGCATTCAAGTCATTGGCTGTTGATATGAAGGCGTCGATATTCGCAACCCCTGCACCCGCAGAGAAAATCACGCGCGCCTCTTCAAGTGCGATCTTGTCTGGCCCGAGCTGAACCTCCCGCTCAATGCGGATGGAGCCAGTATCTTGGCTCTTTGACGGTGCAACCATTTCCTCCATGGCTCTGACTTCGCCATCATAGGGAAACCGTCGCGCTACGGTCTCTGCGTGCACCGTGATGACTTTGGGAGTGACAAAACTGAGGTCCGATGTATCAGCAAACCCACGGCGCGTCGCACCGTGGTCCCCGATCGAATGCGCGCCAATGACAGGTTCAATGTTCTGACAGCCAATCGTCTTGCCAAACTCCGCCCGTCGACCGTGTCGGGTAGCAGAATTTGCGCGACATTCGACATATTTGCCCACGCTTCAACCCGATTAAGAAAGCTCGGATCGAGCGCGGAACTAGTCTCCAGGGTCGCGACTCGGTCGACGCCGTACGCGCGCAGTGCCTGTGGGTCGCCCGCCGTTAGCGCGAGCACAGCCACGTTTTCGGTTCGCAACGTCTCTGCCACAGCGAACATTTCGATGTCTCGTTCACTAACGTCGCACGCACCACCCAATAAAGCACAGATGATGTAGGATTTCGGGGCTTCAACTATGCGTACGGGACGAACCCGCTTCTTCTCCAGCCGCTTTGTTCGAGCGCCATCAAGGGCTACCTCATCTTTCCAAAGATCGTATCTTCGGCGCTCACCGTTCTGAACGAAACCAGCTCGGCGTTTGAAGCGATTGACTCTTTTGCGCCCGGATGAAGCCTGACCGATTTCGCCGGAATGCTGGCGAGCGGCCCGCATGTCCCTGCGCCGACCTTGCTGCGCCCGGGTTTGCCAAACGTCCTTCAGATCATATCGCGCACGCTCAGACATGGGCCAATTCCCTCAGAGCAGGTAATTCGATCTGCGCCGCAACCAACTCGATCACATCTGAGATGGCGAGCTTCGAGTTAGTGACCCCTTCGAACATGACTGCGCAATTGGGGCATCCGACTGCCAGTATCTCAGCTTTCGTTGAGGTTGCTTCGTCCATCCTTATGTCTGGTACTCGGCGTTCGGATGGGACGTCTGTGAACGCCGCACCCCCGCCCCAACCGCAGCAGAAGGAATTGCGCTTGTGCCTTGGCATCTCGACGAGGTCAGCGCCGAGGAGAGTCAGTAGTTCCCGGGGGGCTTCAAACTCATTATTGTATCGCCCCAAATAGCAGGGATCATGGAATGTCACCGCGCCGATAGGATCCGGATTAATCTGCAATCGGCCATCCTGAATCAACTTGAGCACAAAGGCAGTGTGGTGAGTCACCGAGAGTGCACCGCCGAATGCTTGATACTCATTTCGGAGCGCATGGAGCACATGCGGGTCGGCCGTTAGAATAGTCTCGAAATCGAGGGCCGCGAGCGTGTGCAGGTTTTTCCGCGCTAGCCTTTCGAAGGTCACTTCATCGCCCAGGCGCCGGGCCAAATCCCCACAATCAACCTCATCATCATAGAGAACAGCGAATTGGACGTTCGCCGCATTGAGGATGCTGATGAGCGCTTTCAGCGTCCTTTGTCCGCGGAGGTCGAAGCCCCCTTCGCCAAACCAGAGCAAGGCTTCGTAGTGTGTGTTTTCCTCTGCCCTGATGATTTCGGGCGCCCATTCGAACCGTTCTGCCAGCGGTCGCGCGGACACTGTATCTGTCTCTCGCAGCGCCAACAGAGTTTCGACGGCTTTTCCCGGCACTGCGCCGAACTCAAGCGTCTCTGCACGCCGCAAATCAACGATCGCGTCCACATGTTCGATCATCATCGGGCAGGACTCTACACAGGCACGACACGTCGTGCAGGCCCACAGAGTTTCGGGCGCTATGAGCGCGTTTTCGCCGATGACCTTTGATCCCTCTTCGACGGCTGCAGAAGCGGTTTTGCGAGGATGATGATCGCCGCGATACGACCAATCATCCCCTTTTCCTGTCGAGAGCGACCAGAGGTCGAAAATCAGCTTCTTGGGATTAAGCGGGGCACCAGAGGCAAAGGCCGGGCACGCGTCCTGGCACCGTCCACATTGAATACAGGCATCAAAGGACGCCAACTGTTTCCAGGAGAAGTCTTCAACTCGACTAACGCCAGCCGAGGACTCGTTCGCCGCAATGGGTTTTAGCGACGTGCTAGCGCCGTTCTCCTTAAACCGCTCTGGCCTTGGATGAAATGCAAGGTGCAAGGCCCCGGTAAAAGCATGCCGCATAGGCCCGATCGATAAGCCGGCGAGCAAAAAGAAGGTGCCGAAAATTCCAAAAGGCACCAAAAGGATGGCTGGAAACTGAAGCCACGAGACGTCGCGCCCCGCGAGACGAAGCGCAGCCTCGACCCCATAAAACAGTCCGTAAGAGACCAGCGCAATCGGAAGCAGATCGTACGCGCCGCCCGAAACACGATTGGGGCGTCTTGATGAATAGCGTCGAATGCCTGCCAGGACGCCGCCGCTCAAAACCGCGCCAGAGGCCAGAAGCAAAAGGAGATTGAGTACCGCGATACTCCATGCAAATCCGACCGCAATCAAGGCCAGCAGACTAACGGCCAGAAAACCACCAGCCGCAAAGACATGCATACGCGCCACCGACCGGTCTCGCACAACGACCTCGTGCACATCGTGCAAGTAGCGCTTCGGCAGCGTGAAAAGAGCCGTCAACTCAAGCGGCACGGCGCGACCTCTACGCCACTTAGAGACGCGCCACATTGCTCCGACAGCAAAAACCGCAATCGCGGCGAACAGGATGAAGCCGCTGACACTCACGACCTTTAAAAATCCTTGCAGAGACGAACAGCGTCGTAGATCGCGGCGTGAATGTTCCGCGATGTGACCGCATCGCCAATGCGGAACAGCTGATATTTCCCGTCTGGGTTCGATTCGATGTCCTGAGGGCGCCCATCGACCAGAGCGTGCAGATCGACCTCACCGAGATTGGTAGATCCCGGCTTCAATCCGAAATACAGTTTGTCCCTGGGCAAGACGCCATTCTCGATAATGATCTGGTCAATCACGCGCTCTTCTTCCACATCGGTATAAGCGTTCTGCAGGACCGCGATCAGGCGGTTTCCTTCTGGGTAAATCTCGACCAGCTTCTGATCTGGCGTGAAGATGACGTCGTAGCCATAAAGATGCTTACGATAGAGCGCTGCTTCGGTAAGACCGATATCCTGACCCATCGCGCGATCATGGGTCATAAACTCAACCTTGCTGCCGCGAGAGGCACAATATTCTGCGCATTGCGGGGCTTGGTGTTCGCTATTGTCGTCATAAACCAAAACCGTCTCCGCGGGCTCAACTTCGCCGGACAAGATATCCCACACAGACAGCGCATGCTCCGCACCTTTAACTTGCGCCGTAGCCGGATCACCTCCGGTCGCAATCAGGACGATATCAGGCGCTTCTTTATTGATGTCTTCCTCGGTGGGTTCAGCTTCCAAGCGAATGTCGACATTGAGTTTGCGAACCTGCAGCTCCAGCCATTGAGTGATGTTAGCCAATGCCTCGTGACGAGGCGATTTGGCTGCGAGAAGCACCTGCCCTCCGAGCTGGCTCGACCGCTCGAACAAGATGGTGTTGTGCCCCTTCAAAGCGCAAACGCGCGCGGCCTCCAATCCGGCCGGACCCCCACCCACGATGACCACGGTTTTCTTGGTCTTGGATTTCTCGAATTCATAAGGAATGTCGCGCTCGCGCCCCATCGCCGGGTTGTGCAAGCACCGCGCCTGACCACGAATGTAGAACCGGTCTATGCAGTAATTTGCTCCAACACATGGACGGATGTCGTCGGTCCGACCTTCAACCATTTTCTTCACAATATGTGGATCGGCCATGTGCGGACGGGTCATCGCGACCATATCGAGGTGCCCGTCAGCCACGGCGCGGGCAGCGGTGTTAACATCAGTGATGCGTTGGGCATGAAAGATCGGAACACTGACCGCCTGCTTCACCGCGCTGGCCAGGTACAAGAAGGGCGCGACCGGATAGCTCATACCCGGCATGGCTGTTGGATGAGAGATATGATCCTGGGCTTCCCCGCCCATGACAGAGAGATAATCAACCAGCCCGCGTCGATCCAGGGTTTCGCAAAGCTCAATCGCCTCGCCTTGCGTCAGGCCACCCTTACGTAATTCATCTCCTGAGATCCTTGTACCGATAACAAAATCATCACCGACATGCTCGCGCATGGATTCCAGAATTTCGATCAGTAAGCGCGAACGGTTTTCGAGAGAGCCGCCGTATTTATCCGTTCGAACATTCGAGAGCGGCGACAAAAACTGCTCGATCAAGTGCATATAGGCGCCGCCGACTTCAACGCCCTGCATATCGCCTTGTTTGCATCTAAGAGCTCCCTCGCCGAAGCCTTTGACGAGGCGCCTAATGTCCCAGTCTTCAGCTTCTTTCGGGAAAGAGTGATTTGTGGGTTCGCGAATTGTCGAGGCCGAAATGATCGGGAGCCAGTGATCTCTATCCCAAATTGCGCGTCGCCCCATATGCCCCAGCTGCGCCATAACGGAAGCACCTTGCGCGCGAATGGTCTTTGCGAGTTCCTGGAAGTAAGGAATAATCTCATCGTTGGAGAGGTCGACGTGGCCTGCTTCCTTGTTCGGAGAGTCGGGGGTCACGGAGGCTGTACCCGCAATCATGGTCATACCAATACCGCCCTTGGCTTTCTCTTCCTGGTATCGGCGATATTGTTCTTGCGGAAGGCCACCTTGTACGAAACCAGAAGAGTGCGCAGTTGACATGATCCGATTTCTGATTGTGACACCCTTGATCTTCAATGGCTTCATCAAAACTTGGATAGGATCAACGCTCATTGCTAGTGCCCTTAATGGTGAGTAGATTCAGCAGGGCACAAGGTAAAGGATCGCATGGAAAAGGCTTTCTCCGCGGCCACGGCATCACCGCAAATGCACCACGTTTTCACGATTGTGCTTTCGAATTGAGTCGAGACAGAAGCCGGCTCCGTCTACACGGACGGAAGCTCGCTCGCCGTGAGGACGACCTCTTTAAGCGCAGATACGATCGCATCCGGTCGATCCAGCGTCATCATGTGACTCCCGTGTTGAATCGGAACGTATCGTCCCAAAGCGCTGAGCTCTGCGATTGCCTTGTGATTGGCATGTTTCGCGGTGGACGCTTCCGAGGAAATAGAAGTGTCAACTTGAGCGCTTAAAACGATCAGCGGTATCTGCGGAAAATTATGCTCCGCAATGAGTTTCTTTGTGACGTCACAAGACTGCCTCATTTTTCGCAACTCACCCAGCGCGCCATATCGCGTGATATTGGTAAGACTCCGAGCATAGTCTCGGATCGATTTTTCATCGACATTAGGACCGCAATTCTTTCGCAACCACGCAACCATGGCTGACGTTCCCCACCATTTACCGTACCCCAGCCTCGCGAGCAGCTTGGCATTCCGAACGGCTTTCTCTGGATCCTTTAAGGGGCCCGCCCGATCGGGATGATCGAATAAGGTGAAAGGTGTTGGGTCAATGAGAATGATGCCTCGAACATCGTTTGGGTACAGAAGGGGGTGGATAAGCGCGCTAAGTCCTGTAAGCGACCATCCCACCAGAATGACAGGGCGCTCAATAGCCATCGCCTCCAGCAATAAATGCAAATCGGATGAGATGTCTTCCACTGTTGGGTCTGCCGCCGGCGGATCACTCTCTCGGACGCCGGCTCGGTCATAGGTCAGCACCGTTGCAAACTGCGCAACCTCTTCGATAACGCGGCCATAAACGCCTCCCCCGCTAGCCCCCGGCTCTAGAACAACAACTGGTCCTTCGCCTTGAGTGCGGGCTGTCAGATGCCTTCCTCCGATGGAGACACGTTGTTCAGTTGCAGACATCATACTTCAGCCACCTTAATTGAAACTTCGACTCTTCCCGCTCTGGCGTGATGAAACAAGATGACCACCTCGGCCCCCTCCTCCGCTTCAATCAGCCACTCAGCGCTTGCCCGGTCGCTCGTATGATCCGCCAGGAATGCAGTTAGCGCGGATGAAGGACCAAATGCCCGGCCGGTCAGTTCGCCGAGCGATTTAACCCGCGCGCCGCTTGGAAGTCTGACATCCTCGCTGTGCTGGAGCTCCGCCATAAGCCCTCGTGTCGCTTTATTCGCAATGCTCTTCTGACTGCAAAACGTTGGCAGGTAACCGGTATTCTCAACCACTCCATGTACGCGCCAGGTCTTTGGTCCTAACCGTTCCACTGATGTTTCTTTGATAGAAAGCAGCGGTGACATTTCCAATTGCCACATGAACCATTCTGGGAACGGCGATATTGTCTCTTCGATGAGATGTTCCGGTGGATTGTACAGCGTTCGGATGAGGTCCCATCCGCCAAGCTCGACTTCTCCAAGCTCTGGGTGCGCGATGGGATACCAATCGATAAAGCCGGCGTCGCCAAGTGCTTCGTCCCCCCATTTCACCATTGCCAGATCATCCTCCGCAGGATGTTCGAAAAACCATCGTGCGTAGTTTTCGATCTTGATTCCAGCACGCTGGTGAGGGGCCCAGAATTCTATGATCCAGGTATAAATACCAAAGTTTTCGTATCCCCACTCTACAGAACCATGTATTTCCTCGCCGTGATTGATCCGAAACCCGGTATGTGCGTTCACCGCTGGGTATCCGGTCAACTCCGTGCCGCGGGCACCAACGCGCTGATAGTGCGTGAGATCAGCAAATGGCAGAGCCGTGTCAGGAACAGAAAATCCTGGTCGCAGGAACACCCCGCTAAAAGTATGGCCCGCAACCCAGGTAAAGATGTTGGGATGGTCTGATATAAACGTTGCGAGCGCATGGGTTTCCGGCTCCGACAGTGGGAAGCGGCCCGCGCCTTGTTGCGTCCCTTCACTCACCCAATTACTGGGCCAGTTTCGATTGAAGTCGATGCCTTGTCGTGGACGAACAGGTGGTATGCTGCCGGCTTCACCGTTCTCGACACGACCTTCCGGAAGCAGCCTGAAATATTCACCGCCAGTCTCGGTTGGTTCTCTCTGAATCATGACCCGGGGATCGTCAGGATGCTTTTTCCAGCGACCGTTTGGGTCTGGAACGCGCATGTTCAAAACCCGCCCGTCACCATCAATATCGCCAGCCACTAATCGACCAAATTCATCATCTGAGTAGAAATAGGGGCGGGTGCCAGAGCGAACAAACCGAGGTTCATCGGCCAGCGCCAGTTCTGCCCCATCCGGGTTCACGCGCGGGACGATGTAAAATGCGCGGTGCTTCAGACACTCCGTCACTCGGTCATCTCGTCCAAAGGACTCCACCAGAAAATTTAAGTGAAACAGAGCAGCGGCCGAGGCTGTAAGTTCAACGGCGTGAATGTTTCCATCCAACAGCAATGCAGGTTTGTCGCTCGCCGGACCCGTTGAGAAATCGGTGACCGTCGCAACCCAAATGTCACGTCCTTCAAAACTCTTTCCCAAACTCTCAACCTTCACGAGATTTGGGTAGCGTTCTTGAATTGAATGGAGCTCATCGGTGAGTTCAGCGTGACGAAGGAACTTCATGATTGGTCCTTAGCTTTCGGTCGAGTGTTTGCTGGTATAATCGTCAATGAGTTCCCGCTTTAGGACTTTACCGAGCGTATTACGCGGGAAGTCTCCGACGCTGATGACCGCGTCAGAAAGTCGTTGAAACTTGGACAATCGGTCATTTGCCCACGCGATCAGATCGCCGGTGTCGATGCCAGGATCATCCGCAATCACATAGGCGACGGGTGTTTCGCCCCATTTTTTATGAGGAACCCCGATAACCGCAGCATCTTCAATTCTTGGATGCCCCCGGAGCACTTCTTCGATATCGACAGGAAAGACGTTCAAACCGCCGGATATTATCATATCTTTGACGCGACCTCGGATATGCAAATACCCGTCTTCGTCGATCTCGCCGATATCTCCGGTTCGCATGAAGCTCTGACCGTTCTGATCAAACCACTGAATTTCCTGATTCAGTTTCGGACGGTTCCAGTAACCCTCCATCTGGTAAATCGAGCGAGCGACGATCTCCCCTGACCCCGGTAAAACGACTTCGCGATCATGTGTGTCGATCAGCTTTAGCTCTGAGAAGGGGAGCGCACGCCCAACCGAGTCTCGAAGCGTGAGAATCTCATGCGGGTAGATTACCGTCGCCACCACCTCGGTGAGGCCCCACAGCTCAAACAAGCTGTCTGGCGCCCAGTCCAGGATTTTATTTTTTAGGTCAGCTGGCATCGGCGCGCCCGCTGTGATCATACAATGGAATGATTCAAATATAGACGGGCTAAAACCCGGGGCATCCACGATCATCTGAAATTGTGTCGGCACGATGAAGGCATGCGTCGGTTTCACGGTTCTGCATTGAGTGAAGAACCGCTCAACATTGAAACCTGGTTCCAGGCAGACATGTGCTCCGGTGAAGAATGCCGGTAAAACCACCATCCAGCTTCCATTCGTGTATGGCGGCGTGGTGAGCAGGACCACCGACTCTGGACGATACCGAAAAGCATTGGCGCACATCGCAGCCGCCCAGACTCTCGCGGAATGTGAGTGAACAGCCCCTTTCGGCAAGCCGGTTGTGCCGGAGGAGTAGATAATGTTGCAGGGATCTGCGTTGGAATCGGTTCGTGGAACATCGCACTCGATTGTCGTGTCAATGTTTGAGAGCGCGAGAATGCGCGTGCTGTTTTGCTCCACCGCAGCCTCCGCCAACTCCTTCCACGCATCCGCGAAAACCAGCACTTTGCAATCGGCGTCATCTATCAGCGTTTTTACGTCATCGGCGCTGAGCATGGTCGAAAACGGAGCAATGATCCCACCGGCACTCATGGCGCCA
>JABSQB010000045.1 GCA_013214545.1 Henriciella sp. | reverse complement strand
TGGGTCAGTTACGATGAGCCAAAAATCCTCCTTAAGCAAAACAACCAAAGTGTCTCACGGTCGCTGAACCGCTACAATGCTCAGTGCCGCAAGCTGCTTAGACTGGGCCTGCGAATTAACAAAAACGTCGAATGCCGAGAGCTTGATCAAGAAAGCTGAAAGCGATGCAGAAATGGGCGGCGCTGAGATCTTTTTACCCTATCTTTCAGGCGAACGCACGCCGCACAACAACCCCCACGCCAGTGGCGTGTTCTTTGGTCTTGGCCACGACACGGGCACAGCCCAAATCGGACAAGCCGTGCTCGAAGGCGTGGCCTTCGGGATGGCTGACGGGTTCCAGGCATTGCTGGATGCAGGCGTTGAAGTCCATTCGCTTTCTGTGATTGGCGGCGGTTCGCAGTCAACATATTGGGGGCGTATCCTCGCAGCCGTTTTGCAGCGACCGCTCGTCTATCGCGACGGCGCAGCGACGGGCCCCGCCCTGGGCGCTGCGCGCCTCGCCCGTTTCACCGAAATCGATGCACCATATGATGAGGCGTTTGAAGCGCCCGGCGTGATTGACGTGGTCGAACCGCACGAAACCGACATTGAGCGTCTCGCCCCCAAGCGAGCCCAATTCTCGAGACTTTATGAACATCTAAAGACAGAATTTGCAGGAGGCACGCATAGTTGATGGACATTCCGAACTCGGCGCGAGCGTAGTATTTTCGAACATCGAACAAATAAAGTATGAAGGCCCGGACACTGACTATCAGCTCGCCTATCGATACTATAACAAGGATCAGGAAGTCCTGGGCAAGCGGATGGAAGACCATCTGCGCATGGCGGTTTGCTACTGGCACACCTTTTGTTGGGACGGCGCCGACATTTTCGGCGGCGGCACATTCAATCGTCCATGGCACAATCCTCAGAACGATCGCGCCGCATCGGATGCGAAGATGGCTGCCGCGTTCGAATTCTTTCATAAGCTGGATGTCCCTTATTACTGTTTCCACGATGTCGATGTCACTGAAACGTCTGACACGCCGGACGAACTGTCGGAGAACTTTAAGTGCTCCGCTGAACGTCTTGGAGGTTATCAGGAAGAGACCGGTCTCAAACTGCTTTGGGGAACCGCCAACCTATTCAGCCACCCGCGTTATGCGGCTGGCGGGCTGACAAACCCAGATCCTGAGGTTGCCGCGTGTGCGATCCGGCAAATCCGCGATTGCCTTGAAGCGACACATCAGCTCGGCGGCGCAAATTACGTGCTCTGGGGTGGCCGTGAGGGCTATGACACTTTGCTCAACACAGACCTCAACCGAGAGTTGGAGAATTTTGGGCGCTTCCTGTCCATGGTGGTCGAGCACAAGAACAAGATCGGCTTTAAAGGCAAGATCTTGATTGAACCCAAACCGCATGAACCGATGTATCACCAGTACGATTTCGACACCGCGACGATTTACGGTTTCCTACAGCGCTTCGATCTACTTGGCGAAGTTCACGTCAATATCGAACCCAATCACGCGACCTTGTCTGGTCACAGCTTCGCACATGAGATCGCCACCGCTGTGTCACTCGGCATGATGGGTTCTATCGATATCAATTGCGGGAACTACCAGAACGGTTGGGACACCGATCAGTTCAATCTCGACATTCGCGATATCACGCTTGCGATGCTGGAGCTCTTGCCGTCGGGTGGTCTGGACACAGGCGGCTTCAACTTCGATGCCAAAGTGCGTCGTCAAAGCAGCGATGCGGTCGACTTGTTCTACGGCCATATTGGCGGGATCGACGCCCTGGCTCGCGCGCTGCTTGCAGCTGCAGATCTAGTCGAGCGAGGTCAACTCGATGATTTCAAATCAGACCGTTATGCAGGCTGGAACGAAGGCCTCGGCAAAACGATGCTCGGCCCTAAATCCTCACTTGAAAGCATCGCAGATGATGCCGCCAAGAAGCAGCTGAACGGCACGCATAGCTCTGGCCATCAGGAATACCTGGAGAACCTGGTCAATCGAAGCCTTCGATAAGGATCTGAAACAATGAAATTTTTTGCCGATACGGCGGACGTGCAAGCGATCGCCGAACTCGACGCGCTCGGCCTACTCGATGGCGTCACAACCAATCCAAGCCTGATCAAAAAATCCGGTCGCGACTTCCGGGAAGTCATAGCGGAGATTTGTGAGCTCGTTTCCGGTCCCGTAAGCGCGGAAGTTTTGGCAACGGACTCCGACAAGATGATCACCGAGGGCCGCCAGCTCGCAGCGATTGCAGAGAATGTGGTCATCAAGCTACCGCTTACACTCGACGGTTTGAAAGCTTGCCGCACATTCTCGCAAGACGGAATCGCCACGAACGTTACACTCTGTTTCTCTGCAAATCAGGCACTCTTAGCAGCGAAGGCCGGCGCGTCGTTCATTTCGCCATTTATCGGCCGGTTAGACGATATCAATATCGACGGTATGGACCTCATACGAGATATCCGAAAGATCTATGACAATTACGGATTCGACACCGAATTGTTGGCTGCGTCCATTCGAAACCCGCTCCATGTGCAGAACTGCGCGTTGATTGGAGCTGATGTCGTTACGGCACCGCCCGCCGTTATTGCGAGCCTCGTCAGTCACGTATTGACTGACAAAGGACTATCGGCATTTCTGGCGGACGCGAAAGCGGCCAATATCTCTGTTTGATTGCGGGGCGATCAGATCGAGTCGCTAACGAATCCTCCGCCAGAATAGCCGGTTTGAAAAGCGGCAAATCGCTGCATTCTGTGAATCGTGTCAACTTTTGTTTGGATAATAGCGCCTGCCCCAAACGCAGCAGGAGACGGTTTCGCATTAGATTGACAGCACCGCCAACCAGTCCGCGCGACTCGAGCCACTCAACGACCGCTCTTATCGAGCGTTGCGCATGCTTACACCTCATAAGAAATCGAGCTATTCGCTTCTGAAAACGGCGTCGTATCAAACTGCCTGCTCTCTAACAGCACCTGACGTCGCACAAAAAAGGGGCCCCGGAGGGCCCCAATTCATATCGCAATAAGGTTTGCGCTACTCGAAATTGTAGCTCAAGCGCACCCCTATAGTCCGAGGGGGCAGGACATTCGTGCGGAACGAACGAACGTTGGCACCATTGATGGTCTGATTGAAGAGAGCGTTCGCCGCAACGCTGGTCTCTGCCAACTCATCAAACAGATTGTCGACATAGGCCGTCGCGGACCAGGTGTCGGTTTCGTAGCCAACAGCGATGCTGGCACGACCGAAGCTTGGAAGCGTCAGACTATTGCCGCGTGCGCCAGCTTCATCGAGAACATCGCCCTGCCACGCATAGCCGCCTTCAATTGTGACGTCATTGCCATTGGCGAGCGGGTGAACATAGCTGCCAAAAATCGAGAATTGCGTCTCAGGTGAACCTGGCAGGCGGTCGCCCGTCTGCCCAGCTTCGAAGACTGTGCTGAATCCTGGAGGGCCAATCGTTGTGACAAGATCCGGAACATCCTCGGTCAGCTCTGCTTTGGTATAAGAGAACGAGCCCCGTAGATTGAAATTATCGTTCACCTGCCAGCGTCCCGACATATCGAGACCCATGGTCTCTGCTGCACCAGCGTTCACGGTGATCGAGGTGCCCGCGTTCACCGAAGTGGCCGCCAATTGAGGATCGGTCCATTCGATGAAGTAGACAGAACCATTCAAAATCAGAGCGCCATCGAGCCAGGTCGTCTTAACGCCGACCTCATAGTTGTCGACTGTATCAGAAACGTAGGCACGCTCATCAAGTTGCCGCACATCATTGACAGGGTCTGGTCCGAATTGTTGGCCCGACGCCAACAGACAGAGTCCCTGGCCGGAGTTCGGATCGAATGGCGGGCAATCGCCGCCGGCATTACCGCCGCCTAGACGGTACCCTTGGCTGAACGTGGCATAGATCAGGTTTCCATTATCGAAAGTGTAGGACGTATTGACCTTAAACAGTTCGCCCTGCTCATCCTGAAGGGTCGTCGGGTCGAGCGGAACATTTGCTTCAAGATCTCCCAAAACAAATGGCTGGAAGTCCGGACCTTCAAAGATCGGGAAGTTGGTCTGATTACCGGTCTGGAACGTGTAATCGTAGAAGCGAGCCCCGATCGTGACATCCCATTGATCGGTAATGTCGTAGCCGAATTCACCGAAGATCGCGGTTTCTTCCAGCTCCTGACGGTCGGCAGAGAAATACTCCAAATCGTTCAGGTCAGGCCGGGTGCCACCGGCGAAGGCTGTATAGCCTGGCGTAAACTCTGACGACAAACCGTTATAGATGTTCTCGTTGTAGAATGCGCCGACGATCCAGTTGTAACGATAGTCTCCGGTAGAAACCAGGCGAACTTCCTGACTGAAAGACTCGGTCTTATCGTCTTCAAATGTAAACGCTGTGAAAGTTGGGAAAGCTTCATAGCTGTATTCCAGAGTGATCAACAGGTCCGTCTGATCCCGCTGACCGTTCTCAGTCACTTCACCATACCCGGTTGCGGAAGTCAGTTCTGCGAATCCAAGATCGGCGACGACTTCCAAAGCGAAAAGCTCTACATCGCGCTCATTTGGCTCTAAGACGCGTTGCGCACTTGAATAATCATCTGTCATCAGAACACCGCGACGCCCTGATGTATTGCGTCCACCGTTTTCCTGATTCTGGAAGTAATAGGTCGCTGTTGCATCGACGGCGTCGATCGGCTGCCACCGCGCCGCAATCCGACCTGACAATGTTTCTTCAGTGTTTACGTCGTCTGCCGGGTTGAAGTTCGCCGCCAGAGCGGCTGCATCAGAGAAGTCTGGATCAGGCTCTGAGACACCGATTTCTTGCACAACAAATGGATAGTCGATGAACCCATCATCATTGAGGTAATCGATCGAACCGCGAATGGCGAACTGATCAGAAACCGGAATATTCAGCGTGAAGCCCGTGTCAGAACTGATGCCATCGCCTTCTGAGTAAGAATAGATATCGGTCCGTACATCGAAGGTTAGGCCGTCAAACTCTGGCTTGTTTGGAATGTAGCGGATCGCACCGCCCATTGTTCCTGCACCATAAAGTGTGCCTTGAGGCCCAAGTAGAACTTCCACGCGTTGCAAATCGTTCAAGCGCAAATCCACGTAGAGCGGAATTTCGCCAACATAGGTTGCAACCGTGCCACCGCCATCTGGCTGACCGAATGCAGCTTGTACAGGCTCTGCGTTGAGCCCGCGCACGACGATCCGATTACCGTCACGACCGCCCTGGTCGGACACATTCAAGCCAGGCACGTAAGACGCCAGCTCTGAGATATCGCCAAAGCCTTGTTGTTCGATCTGGTCGCTGCCAACCGCTGCGATGTTCAGGGGGATGTCCTGAATACCTTCTGCGCGGCGGGTCGCGGTCACGATCACCGTCTCCTGAACTGAGACTTCTTCCTCGTCGTCGACCTCTTGCGCTGACACAGCGTTCAGCCCGGACGCACTCATCGCGACAAAAGCAACGAAACTCGCCGATGCTTTCAAACTGGACTTTCCAATTGTTCTTTTCATTTCTTTGATTCCAATTACCGCGGTCGGCTACCCGGGAGTTCGGGTCCGTCATCCTGCTTTTGCGACGCGCGTGATCGACTGTCTCACCCTTCCCCCAGACCTCACTAACGTTGCAGGTTGAAGGCGACCAAAAAATGCCCCAGTGTGTCAACCAACTCACTCAGCAAATGATCCGGGTACGCTCTTAACTGATGCAATCCAGCAACAGCCCAAACACGCGCCTGCAGGAAGGTATGCGCAAGCTCGCTCGACGCGAGCATGAGGCGTTACACCTTGAATCTATTGAGATGATCAAACAAAATGTCAGGGATCCGATCCCCTACTTCTTACTCGGAAACTTGGCATTCGAACATCAAAACCACCAAAAGGCGCTGTCGCTTTTTGAGCAGGCCGTTGCCTATGATTTAAGCAGCCCATTGTATCGCGCTTATCTGGCGAAGGCGCTGACAACGCTCAACCGGCAATCCGAAGCACGAGAAGCAGCGATACAGGCCGCAGAACTGAAAATCTCAGACGCGCATGTCGCCGACACGGTCGGCGTGGTTTTGAGCCGAACCGGATTTCATGATCTTGCGGCTCCGCTATTTGAACGTGCGGTTTCGCTGGATCCCCGGCCTGCAAATTTCCACTACAATCTGGGGTCTTCGCTTCAATTCCTAGGGCGATTTGAGGACGCCAAGGCGTCATACCTAAATGCGATCCAGCGCGACGAAAGCCTGCACCGCGCATGGTCTTCGCTTGTATCCCTCACAAAACAAACCGATTCCAACCACCACTTGGACAAGCTCGAAGCACTATTTGCCACCAACTCCGGCAGTACCGATGCACGACTTCATTATGGTCACGCCATCGCAAAAACCCTTGAAGACCTTGGACGTTTCGAGGAAAGCCTGGACTGGCTGGGACGCGCAAAAGAAAAAAAGCGCGCCGAGATTCAGTTCGATATGGAAAAAGAGCTGCAGCACTTTCAGGCAGCACAAGGCACGCTCACTCCGGCAACGAAAAACTCAGTACAGACGGCTGAAGAAGCGCCAATCTTCATTGTCGGATTGCCGCGAACCGGCACGACGCTCGTCGACCGGATATTGTCGAGTCATGATGACGTGGTCTCTGCAGGCGAGCTCAATACGTTCGCCGGACTGATAAAAAAAGCGACCGCAACGACATCAAATCTGGTCCTGGATGGTGAAACACTATTAGCGGCTGATGAAGTGGATCTTGCTGCTGTTGGCCGCGCCTATTTGAACGACACTGCGGCGCTGGCGAAAGGGGCGAAACGGTTCACCGACAAAATGCCTCTGAATTTCTTCTATGCGGGTTTGATCCATCGTGCGCTTCCAAATGCCAGAATCGTTGCCTTACGCCGGGACCCTATGGATAGCTGCCTGTCGAACTATCGACAGCTCTTCGCCACAGGGTTCTCCTATTACAATTATACGTTTGACCTCAGCGACACCGCTCAATTCTATCGCGCTTTTGATGATCTCATGACGCACTGGCGTTCTGTCATTCCGAACGACCGGTTCTTGGAGATCCAATATGAAGACATTGTGTTTCATCAGGAGCGTGAAACAAGAAGGCTGCTCGAGTTTTGCGACTTGAGCTGGGACGAAAAATGTTTGCGCTTTCACGAGAATGACGCGCCCGTTTCGACTGCCAGCTCAGTGCAAGTTCGCCAGCCTCTTTATTCAGGATCGATCGGTCGCTGGAAACGATATGGCGGAGCTCTTTCCTCGTTGGCTGAAGAGCTGCACCCATTAGTCTGATGCCCAGGACGCACTGGACAAACTCCAGTAAAACTCGCATCGCTGTTCACTCAAGAAGATCAAAAGGCATTGGATTTGGACGAAACAAGCGAGTTTGATGCTGTCGCAATCGGCGAAGACCAATTGGTCGCATGGCCCCGTATCGCGGCGGTTGCCGCCATGGTGGCCTTCTCGCTACCCACCTTCATTACAGGCTTGGAAGTCTATCACGCTTTGTCTCCGCTCCAGGCGGTCCTGGCGCTGGCAGCAGGATCCCTGATCATTTTCGTCATTGGCGCGCTGATGGGCGGAATTGGCGCCAAAACGCATATGAGCTCGTATCTTCTTGTTCGCATCGCGTTCGGGGATCGCGGCGCAGGGCTGGTCAATATCGCGTTTGCAATTTCATTGCTCGGTTGGTTTGGCATCAACATCAATCTGTTTGCCGACGCCGCCGGACGATTATCGAGCGACGTTTTTGGCTGGGCAGTTCCAGAACTTGTTTGGATCACCATTGCCAGCGTCGGCATGACCGTCACAACCTTGGTCGGTTTCAAAGCGATCAACATGCTCGCCACTGCTATGGTGCCAGTGCTCGCCATTGTCACCGGACTGTTGGTCTACACCTCTCTGGAAACTCAATCTTTTTCCAGTTTTCTGGCCGCGGACAAAGAAATCACGCTCAGTTTCGGCGAAGGCGTGTCGGCGGTTGTTGGTGCGATCATTATCGGAGCGATTATCTTACCCGACATCACGCGCTTTGCTCGGCATTGGTCTGGAGCCATCTATACAGCATTCATCGCCTATATCGTCGTTCAGCTTGCCGTGATGGGCTCTGCAGCCCTCGCCGGCGGCGCGACTGGGGAAATCGAGATCCTGGACGTTATGCTAAGTATGGGGCTCGGCGTTGGCGCGTTTGTCATTGTTATTGCGGGAAGCTGGGTCTTGAATTCGCTCAATCTGTACAGCGCGGTCTTGGGTACAAAAGCGACCTTTCCAATACTTGGCACAACGCTGCTGACGCTCGGCCTGGGGGCTGCGGGCATTATCGCGGGGGCGCTAAATCTGCTCGACTATTTCGTGACCTTCTTATTCTATCTCTCAATCATTTTTGTGCCGGTCGCAGGAGTTATTCTGGTCGATTACTTCCTAATCCGGCCCGATCGGTATCGCATTGAAACACTGGACGAAAACGTGAAGTTCAACGTCAAAGGCTTTGCCACCTGGGCGATCGGCGCTGCCGCGTCCATCCTGATGTCTGAGGGGGTGATTCCCTCGCTGACAGGAATGGCAGCCATGGACGCTGCGCTCCTGACAGCCTTCCTCTATTTGGCTTTGACGTGGTCCGACCGCGCCACTCGAACCATGGGATCGGAAACACCATGAGGATCGGTATAGATGTTGGCGGCACCCATACCGATATCGTTCTATTGGAGGGTGATGATGTTCTCATTGCGCATAAATCACTGACCACCGCCGACGTCACAACTGGCGTCAAGAATGTACTTGCGCATGTTCGGGACAATGGCGTCGAGATGCACGAAGTCGATGCGGTCATGATCGGGACCACACAATTCACGAATGCCGTCATCGAACGCCGAGAGCTCTCGACCGTCGCCGCCATTCGATTGGGACTACCGTCTGGCCGGGGCATGCCGCCAAAGCTTGGATGGCCAAGTGAAATCTCCGCAGCATTAGGAAGCACTGATTTCATGCTGCACGGTGGCTATCTATATGATGGCAAGAAACTCTCAGACATTGACGACGCTGAAATCGATAAAGTGATCGCCGACTTGAAATCGAAAGATATTCAATCGGTTGCCATCACCTCAGCGTTTTCGCCGATGAACTCCGATCCGGAGAATTATGTCGCGCAGCGGATATCCGCCGAAGTCCCGAATATCGCGCTCACACTGTCTCACAGGATTGGGCGCGTCGGTCTTCTGGAGCGAGAGAACGCCGCTCTATTAAACGCCGCTTTATTGAGTTTCGCCGACCGGGTCGTCAACGCTTTTGCGGAGGCCGTCGCCGAGTTTGGTCTGAGTTGCCCCGTCTTCATCAGTCAAAACGATGGCACGCTGATGGAGTCCCAATTTGTCCGCGAATTTCCCGCGCTGACATTCTCCTCCGGGCCGACAAACTCGTTACGGGGCGCAGCGCGACTAACAGGATTCGATGAGGCGATCGTCGTCGATATTGGCGGAACAACTTCAGACATCGGCGTCTTGCGGGGAGGTTTCCCTAGAGAATCGAACATGGTTGTCGAGGTTGGTGGGGTCCGCACCAATTTTCGCATGCCAGACGTTCAAGCAATTGGCTTGGGCGGCGGCAGTCTTGTGGAGGATGACGGAAAGTCTATCGGCCCAAAATCGGTTGGACATAATCTGGTGCGAGACGGCCTCGTATTCGGTGGAAACATGTTAACCGCAACAGATATCGTCGTCGCGGCCGGTCTCGCGGAAGTTGGCGACAAATCGAAGGTAACGGAGCTTCCCCAATCAACCATCGAAAATGGGCTTTCGACCATTCGTCAAATCCTTGAGGATGGCATTCGCATGATGAAACCGAACAGCGACCCTTTGCCGGTCATCTTGGTAGGAGGTGGAGCCATTCTAGCGCCAAAAGAAATGGCACATGTTTCCGAGATCCACGCCCCCACCAATAGCGGCGTCGCCAATGCCATCGGCGCCGCAATTGCGCTCATCGGCGGCGAGGCTGAGCGTTTCATCGACTATTCTAATACGCCGCGACAGGACGCTTTATCTGAGGTCAAATCAGCCGCGGAGAGCGTAGCTGTGTCCGCCGGCGCAGATCCCGGAAAATTGCGCACCATCGACATTGAAGAGACAGCGATCCCTTACATGGATGAAGGTGCGACACGCGTGCGCGTGAAGGTTGTCGGCGACGTGGCGAAACTCGCGAGCGGTCGGGAGGTCAATTAGTCTTTGCAACTCACAATCGATATGTTAGCTGACTTGTCCGCAGGTGCTGCTTTCCTGGCTACGGGTGGAGGTGGAGACCCTCACCTGACCTATTTAAGCGCGTGTGAAGGTCTCAAGGCCTATGGCCCTGCGACCATGATCGCACCACAGGACTTGGACGATGATGCCCTCGTTGTAGCACTAGGCGCAGTCGGTGCCCCAACGACGAGTTTGGAGCTCCTTCCCTCTATTGACGAGAGCATCGAGGTTCTCAGCGCCTATAAGAAGCTAACCGGTCGCAAAGTGGACGCGGTGGTGTCGTTCGAAATCGGTGGCGGCAACTCTCTCATTCCGATCGTCGCGGCCGCGGCCAACAACATCCCTGTCATCGATGGAGACGGTATGGGGCGAGCGCTGCCCGAAGCCACCATGATGACCTATGCGATTGCTGGCATTCAACCCACGCCTGCGGTTGCTCTGGATTACGCTGGCAACACGCAACTGATTGAGGCCGAAACCACGGAAGCCTACGAACAGATCATACGCGAATTCTCGATGCAACGCGGCGGCATGGCCCTATCGGCTGAATTTCAAATGACCGGGCGCCAAATGAAAGAGTGCATCGTTCCAAACACGGTATCGCTATCCATTGAACTCGGCAAAATTCTACGCAGCCGACAAGGAACCGCAGATCAGCTCGCAGAGCAAATCGCGAGTGTCTTTGAGCCCTCAATTTATGGGGAGTTTCGACAACTCTTCACCGGCATTGTCTCTGACATGTCAACGAGTGTGGTCGGAGGATACGATGTCGGGCGCGCGACGATCGCACCGCTAATTGAAGGCACGCCGTCGCTCATCATCGATATCAAGAACGAATACCTCACCGCAAAGCTGGATGGACGCCTCTTAGCGTCGGTGCCCGATCTGATTTGTATTCTGGATTCAGAAACCGCCGAACCGATCAACGCTGAGCGCTTGCGCTATGGCCAGCGCGTCAGTGTGTTCGCGGTTGGTTGCCCTGATCACTATCGTTCCGAGCAAGCCCTCAAAGTCGTATCACCGCGCAGCTTCGGATTCGACTTCGACTATACCCCAATCGAAGACATCCCGGCTAACTAAGCCTCACTCAAAACGCTGCCGGGATTGGGTTCGCATTCCACTGCCTGCATGGCCGCTAACCTTGGCGCTCTAATCGATCCCCACAAGTGACTTTAACTCAGCTGAACGACACCACCCGTTCGATGAACCATAGGGATCCAAGCGTGCCGATCGCGTAGCTGGCGATAAGCTTGCTCAGGCGTTTCCAGCTGGCGAACACGCGCCAAACGACAACGGCCACTGCGATGATCAGACAAACGAACCAGACCTGCCCGACTTCCACGCCCAGATTGAACAAGAGCAAGGCCCAAAACTCCTGTGCTGGCGGCAAACCAATATCCGACAAGGCTCCTGCAAAGCCGAACCCGTGGATCAATCCGAATCCGAACGCGACCAGCCACGGCTTTCGATTTATCAAAGTTTCATGACCTCGCTGAAGTGCCAACGCTTCTCTTGCCAATAAGACAATGCTCAGCGCAATCGTCGCCTCGACGGGTGGACCCGGCAACGAAATGCCTCCCAATGTTGACAAGCTAAGCGTGATCGAATGCGCGAGTGTGAACGCCGTTATCGTCGCAACCAGTTGTCTCGGTCTGACGAGGAGACACAGCCCGAGCACAAAAAGAAGATGGTCGTACCCGAACAAAATATGTTCCACGCCAATCGATAGATATGCGAGCACAGGCAGCCCTGCCCGATCGGTCGCGAGATCCAGCTCTGGTGCGTTCGGTCGAACTACCTGTGCTCTGGTGGCGCCGTTTTGATCGGTGATCTGGACAAAGACGTCCGTCAGTGTTCGCTCGAGTCCGTCAAACTTGATGTGCCCAGCGTCGAGCGTGCATGACAGTTCCCACCGTTCAATGACTGCGCCTCCGACCGCTTCAAGACGCGCAGAACCGCGCGAACATGTTTCAGGGAAGACAGGAATGATGCGAAGGCGGCGGCCATCCTTAAGAGGCTGTTTCCAAAGGACTTGATGCTCACCCGGCGCAACCTCCTGCACTTCCAATAGCGCAGGATTGACCTCATGCGCGCCCGCCGGATTGATCGAGATCAGCGCCGCCAAGATTAACATGAAGAAGTGACGAAGGCCCATTACTTGCGCGGTATCCCTTCGATTTCGACATTGTACTTGTCGACGATCGATTGAATTTTTCTTGCCGTTTCCTGCCTTTGAGCCTGGTCTCGCCACGCCTGCTCGACCGCATTCTGGATATCCGAAAACTCGGGAATATATGACGCCTGGCGTGCATTGATCCGGACAAGATGTGTTCCAAGGTCTGATCGTAACGGCCCCTGCCATTGTCTGGATTCACTCTCCAGCGAATCCATCTGCGTCGCGAAATCAATTCCGAAAACGTGAATGAGTTCCGACCGCGTGATGTCAGAATATGAGCGTTGCAACATGAACGGATTTCCGCGCTGTCGCCATGCCAGCTCAGGATCATCGGTGAGCGCGCTGAGCGTAGCCTCAATCTTCGGGTCATCTGCGCTGGAAAAGAAGATGTGGTCGAACGTCGTGCGCTCCGGTTCCCGGAACTGATCCTGATTTTGATCGAACCAAGCGCGCAGCTCGTCTTCATTCGGGGTGGACACAGTTCGGGTTTCGGACAGCATGAAGATCATCTTCTGGACCAGGCGGCGCTCGATCACGACATCACCATCGGCCATACCCAATGCCCGCGCTTCCCGCGCTAAGGCCTGTTGCTTAATATGATCGTTGATCAGAGCTTGAAGGTCACGATCATTGGGTCGTGTTCCGGCTTCCGTATCGTACAAGGCCGCGAGCCGCTCAATTTCGAATGAGGAAACCGAAATCGTCATGTCCTCTGACGACCGCCCACCATTGAGCACTGAATAGGCGAGAAAAACCAAGCCGGCGAGAATAGCGAAGTGCAGCAACGGCTCTCTAACCAACTTTCTCATTTGGCAGGCCCACACTTCGGGTCGGATTTGGCGCCCGCTCTATTGAGACTCGTCACGATAGTTTTCCTCCCGCGCTGCCGATTTCGTTGAGAGTCCGTTCTCGAATCTCCGTCGGCCCATGCCGACAGTCTATCAGTTAAAACCCGGTGTCATAGGTTGCAGCAGTATCTGAAATCGCTGCGACGGCGCCAGATTGGACAAAACGCTCGGCAGAAGGCACCCTGATTTTTGGGAGTGAGGAGAAATATAATGATGCGGATCGGATTACTTGGATTAGCCAGCGCGCTCGCAATCGGATGTTCGGGATCGGATATAGAGAATCCTCCACCTCAGAACGAAGCAACCGAGTCAGCCTCTAAAGTGATCGAGAAGACCGCGACCCGAAATGCCTATTTTGGAGATCTGCATGTGCATACGAAAAACAGTTTTGACGCATATATTTTCAACGTCCGTCGAACCCCTGACGACGCCTATCGCTTCGCCAAGGGCGAGACGATTCCTCATGATGCAGGTTACGAGATTCAGCTTGAAGGCCCCCCGCTCGACTTTCTCGCGGTTACCGATCACGGTGAGTATATGGGAGTTATTCCCTTCATGGACGACCCCAATCATCCGCTGTCCCAGACCATGACGGCTCAAGTCGCATTTGGCGATGATGCCGCCGCCGCGGCGGATACTTTTGCCAGTATCGGAATCTCATTTGTAACCGGACAACCGATCGAGGAAATTCGTGACCAAGATTATATGAACCAGATTTGGGCGGAAACCCTGAACGCCGCTGAGCGGCACAATGATCCAGGCGTCTTCACAACATTTGCAGGTTATGAATTTACGGCCATGACCATTGTAAGTCAGGAAGAAGGTTCTGCAGCAAACCTGCACCGCAATGTCATTTTTCGGAACGAAGCGCCGGATCAGATTTTTTCGACTCTGGATTCACGCAATCCCGAAGATCTTTGGGACTGGATGACTGATCAACGCTCGAACGGCATTGATTCCCTGGCGATCCCGCACAATTCCAATGGCTCGAATGGCGAGATGTTCGCATTGTCTACGTATTATGGTGAGCCGCTGACGGAAGCTTACGCGCTGACCCGTTTGAAGAACGAACCTTTAGTCGAAATTACACAGATCAAAGGAACATCCGAGACCCACCCAATGTTTTCACCGAACGATGAATGGGCAGGCTTTGAACAATATGACTATTTCATCGGAAGTGCGGCGCAAGCGACGATCAATGAAGGCGACTTCGTTCGTCCGGCATTGGCACGTGGTCTCGCGACCGCCGAAGAAGTCGGAGCCAACCCATACGAGTTTGGCTTCATCGGCTCGAGTGACACACACATCGCCGCCGCAACTCTGAGCGAAGAAAATCACTGGGGCAAATTCCCGACAGACGGCGCAGGTCCACGGCAGCGGAGTTCTGTTCCTCCGGATGGTTTCAACGACTGGGACGATGCGCCTGAAGCAACAAATCGCCGGATTCTGACTGGCGCCAAGTTCAGCGCAAGTGGACTGATTGGCGTTTGGGCAGAGGCGAACACGCGCGATGACCTTTTTGATGCGATGCGTCGCCGCGAAACATTCGGCACAAGCGGCCCACGTATGAAAGTGCGCTTGTTCGCGGGCGACTACTCCGCTGAAATTCTGGACTCGGCGGAAATGCTTGAACAAGCCTATGCGGGCGGTGTACCGATGGGTGGCAACTTGAATTGGGACGGCACCGGAGCGCCATCGCTTTTGGCGTGGGCCATTCAGGACCCGCTCTCCGCGCCATTGCAGCGTTTACAGATCGTGAAGGTATGGGCGGAGGATGGGCAGGCCCGTGAGAGAGTTTACGATGTTGCCTGTTCGGATGGCTCTACGCCGAACGCTGAAACCCGGCGCTGCACAGATAATGGGGCCAGCGTGGATATTGCGACCTGCGAGACGACGCCTGGATCAGGCGTCGGCGAATTGAAGGCGATTTGGACCGATCCGGATTTCGATTCTGAACAGGTTAGTGCTTACTATGTGCGCGTGCTCGAGAATCCGACCTGCCGTTGGAGCACGTGGGATGCGGTTCGCGCTGGCACACCTCCCAATCCAAAGCTGCCCCTGACATTGCAGGAACGCGCTTGGTCGTCGCCGGTTTGGGTGGAGTAGAGTTTTCAAGCACTGGATTTGCGAGTTCAAAAGCTCATCGAAGAACGTTGAATTGACCGCGACGCACTACGTTCGGCTTCTGACTAAAGAATAGCCACTGCCCCAATTGATGCTGGAAATGGGTCTGTGTTAATGAGCCAGCTCCGTGTTGTTAGCAAAACATCCTCGTTTGCATAAATATTCTAATCTACAATAGAAATACAGCCCTTGTCCTTAAGCGGGTCAACGGGCGACAACGCGTTTAGATTTTAATTTGCCGGGTGCTGAGGATGACGAAAAACTGGAAAATAGCCGTTGGTGGCCCCATCCCGAGAGATACAATCACGACCCATCTTGGAGACACTGTAGAGAAGTATGGCTGCGCGCTCTACACGACGGCCGTATTATCATCTTGGGTCGACCAAGGTTCGACGATCGTCCCAGTGACTCATGTCCGTAAATCAGATCAGCCGGAGATCGAAGCGATTCTGAAGGACTTCGCACACCTCGATTTATCCCACATCGATGCTTCCGCGGATCAGGGCGACGTTATCAACCTCAAGTATGTCGACAAAAACCGACGCCTTGAGCAGCAAACGGGCTTCATGAACCCCCTCATTCCGAGCGATTTCGAGAACCTTCTCGACTGCGACGCATACGTCTTTGTACCGATCACCGATTATGAAGTGCCGTTGGAAACGCTGCGATATCTGAAGCAAAACAGCAAAGGCATCATCGTTTTTGACGCCCATGGCCCGACCAATGGCTGCTCAAATCATGGCGAGCGCTTCCATAAATTCTGGGTCGATCGCGACAGATGGTTGCCCTATATCGACATCCTCAAAATGAACCTCGAAGAAGCAAAATGTAGCTGGTTCGAGGGAGAGTATGGCCCGGATGAACTCGCAGGCGTCGACCAACTTACCATGGACGAGTTACCCAAATTTGCTGCGCACTGTCTCGATCACGGCGTGAAGGGATTGTACGTGACGCTCGATCAGCATGGCTGCGCCGTCTACTTTAAGAATGCAAACGGACGCGTTCGCGAACACACCGTGAAACGCGTGCTCGTCGACCCGGTGATCGACACGACCGGGTGCGGCGACTCGTTTGCAGGTGGCTTGGCATTGGGCTTCTTGAAGACACAGGATCACGTAAAGGCTTGCCAATACGGCAACTGTGCCGGGGCATTTCGATGCGGCAGCACCGAGCTTGATGTGTACAAGACCCTCGCCGACGCAGAAGCCATAATTGAATAAACCTACGGCGCCTGATCTAGATCGTTTGATCCGGTCTCAGTCTTTCCGATCAAGGGATAATGTAATGCAGCATTCAATGAGCGATGATGGCTGGCTGGTACGCGAAACCGCGTTTTCGGCTGAGCGTGCGAACTTCTATGAGACGATCTTCACAATCGGCAACGGATATCAAGGGACGCGCGGTTCGCTCGCCGAAGGCCACAAAGGCGAGCTGTCTGCGACTTATCTCGCTGGCGTCTACGATCATCACGACTCTTCAGTGATCGACCTCGTCAATGCACCCTCTTGGCTGCCCGTGCGGATTACCGTTCTTGGCCAGGTCCTTGATGTGCAAAATTGCAAAATCCTTGATCACGCGCGCACCCTAGACATGCAATCGGGACAACTGCACCGAACAACGACATTCGAAGACGCAAATGGCCTGATCACCAAAGTTGAGACGACTCGGTTTTGCAGCCTCGATGATCAACATGTCGCCGGCCTCGAGATCTCGGTTACGCCGGTCAATCACGCTTGCGAAATCGCGATCGAGTCTGGGATCGACGGCGAACGATACAATCTCGATTGTTTGCCCGCTTACAAGGAAAAACAAACGCCGCTCCCAGAAACGAAATGGGAGAAATGGGCCAAGAGCCAACACCTGAAAGTCGAGAACAAACAGGCCAATTCCGACGCCTGCTATTTACAAGCTGTCACCCTGGATACCGGCATCACCATCGGCATGGCATCGTCCACGATCTGCAAAAATCATGCGACGGTCTCCGATCCGACAATGGAATATGAACGCGTCAGCCAGCGGATCACGCTTCATCCAAGTGAAGGCGAAACCTATCTGTTCGAAAAGCGAGTGGCGATTTTCACAAGTCGCGACATTGATGCAGACCAGATCGAAATCGCCTGCCTCAAGAAACTGAACGAGATTGAACAAAAGGGACTCACTTATTGTCAGGATAAAAGCGCCGAGGTTTGGCGCGAAAAGTGGGCGGTGTGCGATTGCGTCATCGATGGAGACGTAGAAGCGACGCGTGCTGTGCGTTTCAACATCTATCACATGTTGATCGCGGCGAACCCGAATGACCCGCGTGCGAACATCGGCGCCAAATCCATGTCTGGCGAGGGATACAAAGGGCATGTGTTTTGGGACACTGAAATCTTCTTGCTTCCGTTTTACATCTTCACGCAGCCCGAAACCGCGAAAGCGCTCATGCTGTATCGCTACAACACTCTGACGGGCGCGAAAGAGAATGCGCAGGAGAATGGGTTTGCTGGCGCGCAGTACCCTTGGGAGTCGGCGGATACCGGGCGCGAAACCACGCCGAAGTGGACGCATGATGGCCTTCATCGAATCTGGACCGGTGAAGAAGAGATCCACATCACCGCATGCGTCGCGTACGGGGTGATCAGTTACGTCTCCCACACCGGTGATTGGCAGTTCATGCTCGATCATGGGGCGGAAATGCTCATCGAGACGAGTCGGTTCTGGGTCAGCCGCCTGGAGCATAATCAGGAAGATGATCGCTACGAGTTGACGCGCGTGATCGGCCCTGACGAATTTCATGAGCACATCGACAATAACGCATTCACGAACCGAATGGCTCAATGGCATTTGGTGCAAACCGCCAATGCGCTCGACAGAATCTTGGCCGAATCGCCAAAGATCTTCGACCAGATACTCGACGCCCATGGATTGACTCAAACCGAGATCGAAGCGTGGCGGCAGACCGCTGCCAAAATCTTGATTCCGTATGATTCAGACAGCAGCCTTATTGAACAGTTCTCGGGCTACTTTGATCTCGATGATCTCGAAATCATCGAGTGGGATGAGAACGATATGCCCTGTTATCCGGATGGGCGCGATCATTTTACCCTCAATGACACGATGATCCTGAAACAACCTGATGTCATCATGCTGAACTACTTGCTGCCGGACGAATTCACCGACGAAGAGAAGCAGGTCAATTTCGAGTTTTACGAAAAACGAACGATGCACAAGTCATCGCTCAGCCCTTCGATACATTGCATCATGGGAATCGAAACGGGTGATTATTCCTCGGCGCTAAAATACTTCACTCGCTCCGCATTCGTCGATCTCATCGATAATCAGGGCAACACGCAAGACGGAATGCACATCGCCTCAGCGGGCGGTACGTGGCAATCCGTAGTTTGCGGATTTGGCGGCCTGCGAATCAAGAACGGTCAGCCGACCTTCAAACCGTGGCTACCACAATCCTGGACCGGTTTGCAGTTTAGGTTTTTGTGGCAATCGTCGCTGATTTCTATCGAGCTGACGCATACGGTAATGACGTTCGACCTCTCTTCTGAAGCAACGGAGGCGCTGGAAATTCAGGTTGATGGCACGCCCGTCATACTAGAGCCGGGTGTCACGCAGTCGGTCCTACTCTCTCCATTCACAGCGTAGCCATCGACGCATTCAGCAAATCAAAAAGGCGATCTGCGGCGGCCTGATCGATGATCAGTTCGTTGACCAAACCAGATCGGATGAGCTCCAGGATTGCATCCCCGCGCTCTGCCTGTAATGCCACTATCACCACGCCCGTCACTTGCGGATCAGAAGCTGCGCGCGAAGCAAGACTGCGAACCTGCTCAATCTGCATACCGGTCCACATGCCATTGAGCTCGTTCACGAGCTCGCGGTCTTGGACCGACAGGCCCTCTTTTGGGATCAGGATTCCGCTTAAATCCCCGACGATGAGCTCTCCGATCTGTTCAGCGCTCACCTGACCAGCGTGCATCAGCTCTTCCAGGGCGCCTATCAATGGTCGTTGAGATGAGCCCACGCTGGAAATTAGCATGTCCATTCGATCAACCAGGGGATCGTCACCAGAGAATACATGCGCGTGGCTTGGCGTATCGGTCACGAGCGTGCGGATAGAGCGCTGCATGTCCGCATCGTAGGCGCGCGGAATGAAAGCTGGGAACCCGGTCATACTAACCGTTTCGCCATTCCCGTCATTATAGATATCGTCCAACTGCTCGGCCAATCTGGAGGCAGAGTAACCACGTTGGGTGAGTTTCACGAACTCGGCGCATACCGGCAGGAACTCAATATCTTGCGATTGATCGACCAGCCGGTTTGACACTGCCACGCCATCGATCAGCGCTCGGATCGTACGCCCCCACGCAACGCCAACCGTATTGGCCTTCGTCAGCAGTTCCGCCAATCGCCCCGAGGCTGTTCGACCAAACCGGTTACGACGGTGTTCCATCGCCGATTCCGTTTGTCCGCTTCCGCTTTCAAAAACGCGAATGTTTGGCTGTATGTACGAATGGGTATCGCAATAGTTCCGGATCGCGTCCGACAATGCGGGCGGCGCCAGCAATTCGTCCATTTGCTGAATCCACTCTGCAGAAAACCGTTCTTCAGCGAAACGCTCGGTGACGATCAGGTATTTCTGTTTCTGCGCATGCGCCAACAAGCGCGAGACATGAGGTTGTGAAAGCCCACCCAGCGCGTTGCCAATTTCAATCTGAGACATGTTATGGCGCGCCCGCAGATAAGCCGCACACTGTGCCCGCTCGTCGAGCGGTAGGTTTTTCACATCCAACCAAAACTCTCCTGCCAACGTCTGGACGGGTTCACCCCGCTGCTGCATATTTATTCAGGATAGTGATTTTCATGTAAAGCGATTGTTGCCGTGAGGATGTTTTGATACGGCCCATCTTCAAGAATTGCTCGGAGACTGCGGTTGACCTTCAAGGGACTCATTTTTGATTTAGACGGTGTTCTGGTCGACACCGTGCCAACGCATTTCGAAGCGTGGGCACAAATGTTCGGAGAGTATGGATACGCATTCGATCACGCCGTTTACCGCGAACATGTCGACGGGCGCCTCAGGCGAGATGGCGCACGAGCCGTGATGGTGAATCACTCCGAAGATGAGATTATCGAAGCTTCAAACAAGAAAAACGAGTACTATCTCGAACGCATTCGCAGTGGCCAATTTGTCGTGTTCGACGCAGCGGTAGAATACGTCAAAGCCTGCAAAGAAGCCGGATACAAAATTGCAGCGGCATCGAGCAGCGCCAACGTAAGGTATATCCTCAAAAAGGCAGAAATCATCGACTATTTCGACGTAATTTTAGGCGGTGACCAAGTTACAAAAGGCAAACCGGACCCGGAAATTTTCACGACCGCGGCGTCAAGTCTTGGTCTGCCCGTCGATCAATGCGTAGTATTTGAAGACTCTGAATTCGGTGTCCGCGCTGCCCGAGATGGCGGCTTTTTCTGCGTCGGCGTCGCGGACGAACACAATGATGCGGATCTGTCTTTAGCTGATACCATTGTCCCGTCCGTGGCTGAGTTTAGGCTCTGACCATCAGATTTTTCTCTGATCTATATTCAATTCACCGCGAAGGAACGGTAAACTCCGGGAGTCCTTCTAATGCAAGCTTGAGCGCGTCGCCCCAACCTTTTGAGATAACAGAAAATGCCGGGTTGGCTTCGTCAATCCGGAACTGTGCACCCTCATCCAGGGAGTCTGCTTCATAGACGTGCACGTCGAGCGGCATTCCAACCGACAAGTTCGCTCTCAGCGTTGAATCAAAGGATACGCAAAGCAGTCGAAGCGCCTGTTCGACGGTCATGTCCGGGTCAAAGGCTCGAAGAATGATGGGACGCCCGTATTTGGTTTCGCCGATTTGGAAGAACGGTGTTTCTGAGCTGGCTTCGATGAAGTTGCCTTCGGGATAGATCAGAAACAGTCGAGGCTCCATGCCTTCGATCTGCCCGCCCATAATCAAGGTCGCTCGAAACGCAGCTTCAGCATCTTGTCCTTCTTCGGCGCGTTCATTGACCACCTCATTCAGCGTGTCAGCGATCAGCCGGGCGACCTGGAACAAGGTTGGTGCTTGCAGGATCGTTGGATCGCGCTCTTCAGGCGCTTTGGAACGTTCATCAAGCAAGCTCACAACTGCCTGAGTGGTCGCGAGATTACCGGCCGTCATCAAAGTGATGACGCGCTCACCAGGAACAGACCAAGTAAACATCTTGCGGAACTTTGAAATATTATCGACGCCAGCATTGGTGCGCGTATCTGACATGAAAATGAGATGATTGTTCATTTTCAGGGCGGCGCAGTAGGTCATTCAAACTAGTCCATAATTCGGTCGATCAGACCTATTGCTGAACCTGGATGGAAACAACCAAATTTTCCCGCCCGGCGCCCATGGTTAGCCCTTTGGTCGGAGCTGCATCAGCATAATCCGATCCTTGAGCAATTCGCACATAACGCTCATCAGGGCTTATGCCATTGGAGATATCGAACCCGACCCAACCCAAGCCGTCGAGATAGACTTCGCTCCAGGCATGACTGGCATCTTGTGATGTGCGGTCATCCATTAACAGGTACCCGCTGACATAGCGGGCTGGGAATCCTTTCTCTCGAACGACGCTAATGAAGATATGGCTGTGATCCTGGCACACGCCTTTCTCATTCATCAGCGCGTCGCCAGCGGTGGTGTTCACGCTGGTCTGTCCCGGCGCATACGCAACGCGCTCTCGGATTAACTGGCTCAGCGCGTGCAAATCTGAAATCGTCGACTCAGACGGCAGCACGATAGACTCCGCTAATTCGCGCAGGCCTTCGGTCAACAGAGTAAGCGCTGTCTGTTGGCGATAATGCCAAAGTGGCATAGACTGGTGATGGCAACCGAGCACGCCGTCGGCAGAGTGCGTTTCGACTTCACCAGACACGCTGATTTCCAGCAATTGTGAATCCGGCATAACTTCGATGAGGTCGATCCGGTTCCCATGCTGATCCAGGAACTCTGCCTGCTTGCGGGCGCCTTCGAGGCTGATGCCCCAGGAGATAACAGTTTGCGCCGCGGAGGATTGCGGCGCGGTGCGCAGCTGTAGCAATCCGTAGGAAGGCGGATCGTCATAATGGAATTGAGTGGTGTGCTGGATCTGCAGGCGCATACTAGTTCGAGAATCTGTAATCTTGCTCTATCTGACCGGAAAGCGCCGCGTTTCTGGCGATCAGGTCAATTAGAAATTCGTGCAATCCCGATCCGACGATTACGTCACTCGTCGAACTGGTGAGGTGTGCTTCGTGACTGGCCGCCAGATCGTGTGCCGGAGTGCGCCTGCCATATTCCTGTTCAAGTGCGCCGAGTGTGGCGACAATCTCATCATAGCAATAGGCAATTGAGCGCGGCAGACGCACATCGTGAATGAGAAAGTCGACAATCGCAGCCGGGTTGATCTCACCTCCATAGAGCCAATGAAAAGAACGCTCCGCGGAGGCAGAGCGCAAGATCATCTCCCATTGCACGCGATCCAATGAAGACCCAACCGACGCGCTGGACGGCAATAGCACATAGTATTTCGTATCAAGCACCCGAGCCGTGTTATCAGCCCGCTCAATCATCGCCCCGAGGATAACGAACCGGAAGATATCATTGCGCAGCATGGTGCCATTGATGCTGCCGCGCACCAGGGCCGATTGCTGACGCACGCTCGATAGCAGATCTTGTAAGTCCGTCCGGTGCCGCAAGGCGGCATGATCGCGTTTGAACTGCAGCCACGTTTCGTTGATCGCCTCCCAAACATCACGCGTGAGCGCGGTGCGCGTCATCCGCGCGTTTTCCCGCGCAGCTGCAATCGAGCGAAACAGGCTGCTTGGGTTATCCTTATCTGCGATCAGGAATTCGGTGACCCCACGGGTGCTGAATCGATCATGGCCTTGCAGATACAGATCTCGGGTTCCTGCCGTGGTGAGAACAGACTCCCACTCACTTTCGGCGGTACGCGCACGGGTCAGCGACATTCGAAAGCCAGCATCGATGAGGCGAGCTGTATTCTCAAACCGTTCCAGGTATCGCATCATCCAGAATAGTCCGGATGCCGTTCGCCCCAGCATTCTACTCATCACTCAACACCCAAGTATCCTTCGTGCCGCCGCCTTGGCTGGAATTCACGACCAGTGATCCCTCTTTCATGGCGACGCGCGTCAGCCCTCCCGGAACAACGTCAATCGACTGCGGTGAGACCAGTACAAACGGGCGCAAATCTACGTGCCGCGGTGCAAGACCAGCATCGGTCAGGATCGGGACCGTCGAAAGCGCCAGCGTTGGTTGAGCGATATAGTTTGCGGGATTGGCTTTGAGTTTCGCCCGGAAGGCCTCGATCTCCGTCTTGCTGGCGGCTGGGCCCACCAGCATGCCATAACCGCCCGAACCATGTACTTCTTTGACCACTAATTCGGAGAGGTTCTCGAGCACGTATTGCAGCGATGAAGGTTCTGAGCATCGCCACGTTTCGACGTTTTTCAGAATGGGCTTCTGACCTGTGTAGAACTCGACGATTTCGGGCATGTACGAATAGAGCGCCTTATCGTCAGAAATGCCTGTGCCCGGTGCGTTGGTTATTGAGATGCCGCCAGCGCGATAGATGTCGAATATGCCGGGCACGCCCAACAAGGAAGCCGGATTGAAGTTCAGCGGGTCCAGATACTCATCGTCGACGCGTCGGTAGATGACGTCGATCGACTCGAACCCGCACGTGGTGCGCATGCAGATGCGCCCGTCAACGACTTTCAGGTCGTGGCCTTCGACCAGCTCCACACCCATCTGATCGGCGAGAAACGCGTGTTCGTAGTAAGCTGAATTATGGATGCCTGGCGTGAGCACAGCAATCGTCGGCTTCCCCGTACAGGCCTTTGGTGCGGAAGCAGCAAGGGTCTTCCTCAGCAAAGACGGATAATCGCTAATCGTCTCGACACCGACTTGAGAAAACAATTCAGGAAACATTTTCAGCATCGTTTCCCGGTTCTCGAGCATGTAGGAAACACCAGAAGGCGTCCGCGCATTGTCTTCCAGGACGAAGAAATCGTCTGGGCCCGTCCGCACCAAATCAGTCCCGACAATATGCGTGTAGATCCCGCCGGGTGGATCCACGCCGACCATCTGAGCCAGGAATGCGTCATTCTCCATGATCAGCGCGGCAGGGATGCGCCCAGCTCGGAGAATTTCCTGCCGGTGATAGATATCGTGCAAGAAGGCGTTAAGCGCTTTGATCCGCTGCTCGATTCCTTTCGTGAGGGTGCGCCATTCCTTGGCGCTGATAATTCGCGGCAACAGATCAAATGGGATCAGGCGCTCTTCAGCATCTTCTTCGCCATAAACATTGAAAGTGATGCCGGTTTTTCGAAAGAACTCTTCTGCCTTCGTCGATTGTCGCTTCAATCGCGCCGGATCGATCTCCGATAGCAATTCGTGAAACATTTGATACGGCGCGCGGATCTCTTGGTCGAACCCGTGCATTTCATCAAAGAAATTGATACCCTCAGCCATACTGCCATCACACATGGCAGATCGCTTATGGCAATAGCAGACCCGTCAATGGTGTGGCACTCCACGAGATTGCCCGATCTTTAAGCGGCTCATCCGTCGGTCTGGCGTCGATGCTGGACATGGGTTCGCATTCAGTAAAAAGCGACCTATACTCGTAGTATGTTAAAAAGACTGCGTTTTTCGAAGGCAATTTTACTTTCTGTGACGGCGGGTTTGCTGGCAACATGCTCCGGAGGCGGTGGGGGTGGCGGATCATCCGCTCCAATTCAACCATCACCTCCTTCTAACGGCGCGCCAAGCTTAACGTCTGCTACGACGATTTCTGTACCAGAGAACTCTACTGGCACCGTCTATACAGCCACGGCCACCGATCCGGATGGAGACACTCTGAGCTTCGCAATTAGTGGGACAGACGCCGCGGTCTTGCAGATAAATAGTTCAACAGGCGCTCTTTCGTTTGTTCCTGCGCCAGACTTTGAATCGCCAACTGATGCGAATTCAGACAATACAT
>JABSQB010000044.1 GCA_013214545.1 Henriciella sp. | reverse complement strand
TAACCGCTGATATAGTCGAGAAACAAGGGCCAAAGGGGAAGGTCCTGGGAGGTGACAAATGGATTTGATCTGGTGGATCATTCCGGCACTGGCGGGTGTCGTTGGCCTGGTTCTGAGCTTTGCCGGGCTCGGGCGCTTATTGAAAATGCGATTGGCGGCCGGCGCGCTGCGCCTGTTGATGGGGATTGGCCTCATCGGCGGCGCCGGCATTGGCGTGCTGGCAGGGCTCAATCTGCAAACCTATCAGGCCCTCACCAAGGAACGCGACGTTGCTCTGATCGCGTTTGAAGCCGAAGAGGCCGAAGACACGTACACCATGACCATGACGCTGCCGGACGGCGAGATCATTCGTCAGGAAGGCTTTGTCGGTGATGAATTCCAGGTCAGCGCGCAAGTCATCCGGTTCTCGCCAATGAAGCAGCTGCTTGGTTATGAGAGCCTGTACCGACTCGAATTCATCGAGAGCCGCTATGCCCGCCGCTATGACTCGACCCGGCTGTCGACCTCCACCTCTTATGGTCGCCGCGTCAGCGAGGACGGCAAGCTGGAAGTGTTCGATCAGGAGATCGGCTTCGACGTCTATGGCGCGCTGGTCAATTATGGCGGTGAGCAAGAGCTCGACCGTGTTCTGGAAGGCGAGATGGAGCCGGGCGATGATGTGCAGAGCATGTTCTCTGCCGGTATGCTCTCGTCCAAGGATGCGGGCGGGTCTGCGCCGTTCGGCTCGGCGGTTTATTTCCCCATGGGCGATCGTTTGAAGTATAAGGTCCGCATTACGCAAAGTGCGCTGGTCGTCGAACCGGAAGACAATCGCACGCGGCAACGGATGATAGCAGGGAACTAAAACATGTTTGGGCTTTGGGAACGATATGTGGTGCCGCCTCTGATTTCATGCGCCTGTTCGACCAAGCCAATCATGAAACAGCGCGAAAAGATTGTCCCCGAAGCCGAGGGTGTTGTGCTTGAAGTCGGCTGTGGCTCGGGCACGAATTTCAATCTCTATGACGAGGATAAGGTCAAACACCTGCACGCGATTGAACCGGCTGAAGGCATGGTCAAACGCGCCCGCTCGGCCTGGGCCGAAGGCCGCCGAGACACGCCGTGCGACATTCATTGCTGCGGCGCCGAGGCGGTGCCGCTGGATGATAACAGCGTCGATACCGCCGTAGTGACATTCGTGCTCTGCACCATTCCGGATTGGGAAAGCTCGCTGAGTGAATTGCGCCGGGTGCTGAAGCCGGGCGGCAAGATCTTGTATTCCGAACACGGCCTCGCGCCGGATGAAGGCGTTGCCAAATGGCAGCGGCGGGTCGAGCCGGTTTGGAAGCGCCTGGCTGGCGGGTGTCATCTTACCCGCGACACCAAGACGATGCTCGAATCCAGCGGTTTCAGCGTCAAGCAACACGAGACCATGTACCTGCCGAACACGCCGAAGATTGCCGGCTTTGCGAGCTGGGGTCACGCGCGTGTCGCTTAACCGGCGCCCGCCTTATCTTCCTTTTCTCGACGGCGTACCGAGCTTTGAACCCGGGCTAAATCCGATCCCATCAGAACACTGGCTGACCCCTGATACAGAAGCCGAAGCCTGGCTGCGCGACAAATGCCTGATCATGAAGATGATGCGCGCCAATGTTTCTGGCGGGCAATTGGACAATGAAGCGTGCGAAGAACTGCTAGCGCTGATGGTGGACGCGACCGGCGAGGTGCCCAATCAGAGCATGCCCTCGGCGCTGGAAGAGGCCGCTTCCCTGGTCTCAGACGATCTCTGCATTCTGGAGGCTGAGCGCCCAGGCGACTGGCGATTGACCGCGGGCGTTCTCTGCGCGCCAACCTATTGGACGCTGCCGGAACGGATCGGTCTGGATCTTGGTGGATTACATGGGCCTGTGCCCGGCGGCGATCCGGAGCTGGCGAGCCGGGTCGGGCGCATCTTTACCGGTCTGAAGCCGGGCGTCGTCCTGGAACGGTTTAACTGGACAGTGCAAGCCAGTGAAAAACGCTACACGCCCGATCGCCCAGGTGTGGCTGGCAAGAGCCCGCGCGATTTGTATTTTCGGGTCGAGCGTCAAACGCTCCGCAAGCTGCCAAAGAGCGGGGCGGTGGTGTTTTCAATTCGGATCTGCCTCGACCCGCTGCGACCGATCCTGGAGGATGGCGCCACGCGCGAGGCGTTTGAGGATGCCTGGCTCGGCCCGCCGAAACATGTGCGCCGCTATAAGCATTGGGACGATCTTGAGCCTCTGGTTGCCGAAGCCTGCCGACAGGCGCAGAATGCCGGAAAGATCGTGTAAGGGAGACAGCCATGCCGAAACCCGTTCCAGGTCGGATGACAGCGGATATAGACGGCGATTTCGTTCTGTTCCTGATCGGGATGCGCATCCATAAATTATGGAAGGTCTGGAAGTGGGTTCCGGTCTTTCTCTCCATGCCAAGAATGCTCGCAGAGCTTGCCAAGAATCCGGAGCTCGGCTTGCTTGGCACCAAGACGTTTTTCAGCCTGCGCAGTCCATATCTCGTCCAGTATTGGCGAAGCTTTGAAGACCTGCATGCCTATTCGGTGGATAAGAGCCTTGAGCATCTTCCGGCCTGGAAAGCCTTCAACAAAGCCGTGGGGTCGGAAGGCGATGTTGGGATCTGGCATGAGACCTTTCTGATCAAGGCGGACTGCCACGAAACCGTTTATGGCAACATGCCGCCGGTTGGCCTCGGCGCAGCCTTTGGACTGAAACCGGCAACCGGCCGTAATCGCAGCGCCAAAGGCCGCCTGCGGCAAACCGATGGAAATGACCAACCTGCGATGGACGCCGCCGACAAAGCGACCTAGATAAGCGCCAGATTGATGGAGCTTGCATGAAATACTGGTTGTTCAAATCCGAACCGTTCAAATGGAGCTGGGACCAGCAAAAGGCAAAAGGCGAGGCCGGCGAGGAATGGGACGGCATTCGCAACTATCAGGCGCGCAACAATATGCGCGAGATGAAGATTGGCGATCGCGGCTTTTTCTATCACTCGAATGAAGGCCTGGAAGTGGTTGGCGTTGTGGAAGTTTCTGCCGAAAGTGCGCCAGACTCCACGACCGATGATGAGCGTTGGGACTGCGTCCACATTCGCGCGCTGACCGATATGCCGGAGCCAGTGACGCTGAAGGCGGTCAAAGCCAATGAGAAGCTGGAGAAGATGTCTCTGGTCACCAGCATGCGTCTGTCGGTTCAGCCGGTGCTGGAAGATGAGTGGATGGAAGTCTGCCGCATGGGCGGGCTCAACGGCAAGACGCTGAAACCGCTTTAGCCGCTAGTATTCTCGTGTCAGGCGGAAGCGTAGCTGGCTGTCCGGCGTGACGTCAGTGGCGCCGAATAGCGCGCCAGTATACAGGCTCCAATTGTCATCCACTTTCCAGACCGCGACCGGGCCGATCTGATGCTCCTGCTCGTCGGCGCTCAGCCAATCAGACGTCGAGCCATACTCGCCGAACCATTCCAGCCCGACTTTCGGGCCGCCGGCGATTGACGTGGTGGCTGAGGCGCGGGTCTGCACAAGAATGCCATCGGCAGGATCATTACCGACTTGCTGCGTCGCGCCGATCAGGAAGCGCAGGGTCCAGCCATCAATCTGTTTCCACTGATTGATCCAGTGCACGGTGACGTCGCCTGGGCGGTCGTCGAAGCGATAGCGGGCCTCGAACCGGAACCCGGTTTGATAGTCCTGCTCGTTTGGCGTGACTTGCCAGACCAGCTCGCCGCGCAGGTAATCGGGATCGAAGTCAGAATCATCGGTGCTGCGAACCTGTGCCACGGCCCGCCAGCGCAGCGCGCCATTGATCGCACGCTGATAGTGAAGGCGCTGGTTCAGGTCTTCATCACCCGGATCATAGGTGGCGCGATATTCCCAGCCGCTTTCGCGGTCATCGATGACCGGGCCGAAGACGCCGCTCGTATTCTGAGCCAGCGCGGCCGGGGCCGTCGTACAAACGAGCCCGAGTATCGCGTAACGCATGATCGTACCCCTAAATCCAAACGGCGGTTGTGGCGCTAATTCAGGCTAAGTCAAAACGTAGAAGCTAATAGAATTGATAGCCCGAAACTATCGAATGCCGCTATGCAGACAAAGCCTCGTCGACGATCGCTTCGCAATGGATGAGCGCGGTATCGTAAGGAGGAAGCGGGCTGTTTTCTTCGGTGACCAGCATACCGAGCTCCGTGCATCCGAGAATGATACTGTCGCAGCCCTGATCCTTCAGCGTCTGGATCGCGTCCTCATAATACCGCTTCGCTTCGCCCCGGACGATGCCGTGGGTGAGGTCTTCAAAAATGATCCGGCTGAGTTCCGCCTGCGTCTCCGCGTCCGGCAAGATGGGCGTCAGACCGGTTTTCTCGGCCAGGCGGTCCACGAAATAGGGCTGCGCCATCGTGAAGGCCGTGCCCAGAAGCCCAGGTTGCTTGCGTCCATCGGCCAGCAGACGGGCACCGCAAGCATCGACAATGTGCAGGAAAGGCAGCGCTGTGGCCCCTTCAATCGCATCGGCGACCGTGTGCAGCGTGTTGCAGGCAAGAACCAGAAAATCAGCGCCGGCGCCTTCCAGGCCTTTCGCTGCCGCATCAAATCCGGCGCGAATGAAGGGCCAGTCGCGGGTCTCATGGGCGCCATTATAGTCGTTGAAATTGACCGAATGGATGCGCATCTCGGCGCTGTGATAGCCCCCCAAGCGGGCCCGCACCAAGGCATTGATCGTCTTGTAATAGATCAGCGTTGCTTCCGTACTGACGCCGCCAATCATCCCGATTGTCTTCATCGCGAACCATCCTCAAAGCTTGCCAAAGCCCATTCGGCAAAGTGATCCAGTCGCCCGCCTGTGAACAGAAATCCGCCAACCCCTGCGGCGTGCGCGGCATCAATATCGGTTTGCTTGTCGCCGATCAGAAAGCTGGCTTCGCGTTTCAGGGGAAATTCAGCCATCGCCTGAAGCAACATTCCGGGCTTGGGTTTGCGGTCAAAACTGTCTTTGCGAAAGCGCGGATTGCTACCTTCCGGATGGAACGGGCAGCTATAGATCGCGTCCACTGCAGTGCCTGCTGCGGCGAACCCTTGGCTCATATGCTTATGCACCGCGTTCATGTCGGCCTCTGTGTAATGGTCAAAGGCGATCCCTGACTGGTTGGTGACCACGAAGACATACCAGCCGCGCGCTTTGAACCGGGCGACGCATTCATGCGCGCCTTCGATCCATTGCCAGTCCTCGACCCGGGCGACATAGCCCTGATCGACATTGATCACGCCGTCACGGTCAAGGAACAAAGCGGGTTTCTGGTCAGCCATGCTTTTGCCTAGACCAGAGTCTCCTGCTGCGCGAGAGGCCTTGGCAGAAAAAGGAAATTCTGGTGCCTTTACGTAAGGGAGACCTGAAAACAGGCCCCTCTAACAGCCTTGGGAGGGCAAATAATGGAACCATATATTCCACTCATCTTGAACGCTGTCGGCGGTCTGGTCATTGGGCCGATCGTATCGAAGGCCCTTGGCGGCAAGGGCGGAACGGGCGCGATTGCCGGGATCGTTGGCGGTCTTGCGGGCGGTTATGGCATGAACGCAGCGGGCGTCGGTTTTCAGTCACTTCTGTCCGATGGTGCCCTCATGAACCATCTCGCCAGCTTCTTGAATGGCGGCGTTGGCGGCGGTGTCATTGGCGGCATCCTGGGATTGGTGACAAAAGGGCGTTAAGTCTGAACCCTACAAAATTATCGGAGGCGGCCTTTCGGGGCCGCCTTTTTTATTCCGCCGGACTTGCGTCCTGACTGGCGGATTCGGCAATCGCACGTCGATTGATGCCAGCTCCGATCAGGAAGGGAATGAGCGCCAGCGCTGTGATCACACCGGCCAGCAGGAAGGCCGCACCGCCCGTATGTAGCGGATGATCCACCGGCAGATTGGCGAAGTATTTGAGCGTCTGCGTCATCAGCACCGGACTGAAGATCAGCGTGAAGGCCATCATGCTCGCTTGCGCCCCTTGCAGCTCACCCTGCGCGTTGCGGGGCGTCAGCGTCGACGTGATCGTATTGATTGCTGGCATGGCGACGCCGCCGATCGCGGAGACGAAGATAATCGCATAGGCCATCCACGGCGCTTCAGCGGCGGCGAACAACAATAAAGCAATAGCATTGGCGACAAGACCAAACAGGCCCGCGCGCATTGGGCCGAACCGCTTGATCAGATACCCGGTGAGCAGCGCCTGACTGACCGCTGAGCCAACGCCGACCGCGGCCAGCGACAGACCGATCTCAAGCTCTGACCAGTCATAGCGAATTTCGCCGTGGAAGTTCCAGGTCGACGGATAGACGGCGTGCGCGATCTGGAAAAGGCCGATGGCGACGATGAACCAGGCGACGCGCGGCACTTTGGCGAAATGCACCATGGTCCCGAACGGATTGGCGCGGGCGAGATTGAACTCGCGGCGATCTTCCTCGCGCAGGCTTTCTGGCAGGATGAAGAGGCCGTAGAGGAAGTTGATCCCGGCAATGCCGGCTGCAACGAAGAAGGGCAGGCGGGCATTCACTTCGCCGAGAAGGCCGCCAAAGACGGGCCCCAGAATGAAGCCAACCCCGAACGCGGCACCCATCATCCCAAAGGCACGGCCGCGATCTTCCGGCTCGGTCACATCGGCAATATAGGCGTTGGCGACCGAGTAAGTGCCAGAGAAAAATCCGCCCAAGAACCGCCCCAGGAACAAAACTGAGAGCGTCGGCGCGAGGCCCATGATCAGCAAATCGATACCCAGCATGCCAATCGAGGCGAGTAGGACTGGGCGTCGGCCATAGCGATCAGACAGACCGCCGAGAATCGGCATGGCCATGAAATTCGCAATCGCAAATGTCATGCTGAGCCAGCCGCCATAGACGACAGACTGGGCGGCGCCGAGACCGGTAATATCTTCCAGCAGCGCCGGCATGACCGGCATGATGATGCCGAAGGACAACATGTTCAGGATGACCGCGACGACGACAAAGAAGAACGCGTTCTTGCCGGGTTTCTTGGTGCTTGTTTCGGGTGCGGTCATTTAAGCGCTTTGCTGGACCCGGGCGCCGGGGTCAAGACGGCAAGCGCGACTCCAGTCAAAATTGCCAGTGTCGCGATGGAGAAGCGTACGGTGATCGGTTCGGCCAGGAATAGAACCCCGCCAATCGCCGCGATGGCGGGAACCGTCAGTTGTGCGATGCCGGCCCGCGTCGCTGTCAGATCCTTCAGCGCAACATACCATATTGCATAGCCAAGTCCGGAGGTGACGGCGCCGGACGTGACGGCGAGCGCAATGCCGTCTGCTGGCGGCCGTGCCTCCGGATTGATTTGCAAGGCGATCAGAAGCAGTGGGGCCGCGATGAGGGTCGCACGAACGAAATTGCCTGCGGTTGCTGCGGTTGGATCAGCGCCGCTGCTGCTGCCGGGCAGCGAGTAGACCCCCCAGGCGATCCCGGCGATCGCCATGGCCGCTGCCGCCGCCAGTGGCGGTGCCTCGATGCTTGGCGAGATCAGCCAAACCAATGCCGCGAGCGCAAGCACGAAGCCAAAGCTTTGCAGCCCAGACAGTCGCTCTCCCCGCATCAGGCCCCAGCTCAACATGGTGATCTGGACCAGCGCAAACAGGATGATGGCCCCAGTTCCGGCAGGGATGGCGAGATAGGAGTAAGAGAAGCAAACCGCATAAATCGTCAGACAAAGCCCGCCGCGCCAGGTGCCGCTGACGGATCTTGATTGCCAGACGCACAGCAGGACCAAAATAATCGCCCCGCTGAGCAGGCGGATCATGGTGAAGCTGCCCGCGCCAATCTCTGTTTCGACCAATCCCAATCTGCCGAGCACTGAATTGGCGGCAAAGGACACCATGGCGAGGGCGGTCAGCAGGAAGGTTCGGAGCGGGTACGCCATATCTGCCTGTTAGACAGATTTTGCCGGCTGATGCCAGCTCATTCTGTAATGAATATTACTGTCCTGGCCCGGCGAGGGTCGCAAAGGCCATGCCGAGGTCGCGATAATATCCAACCCGCGCCTGTTGTTCCGGGCTCAGCTGGATCAGCTTGTCGGCGCCGCGCAGGAGGCTTGGGGAGCGCCCTTCATGTGCGACCCGCATCATGTCGGCCCAGAGTTTTGCAGGCAGGCCGCCGCCAGTGACGCCTTCCATCGGTGTGTCATCATCATTGCCGGTCCAGATACCGCCGAGCAATTCAGAGCTGTAACCAACAAACCAGGCATCGCGGGACGATTGGCTGGTGCCGGTCTTGCCGGCCATGGGCCAGCCATCGACTTGCGCGGCGGTGCCGGTGCCGGAACGCATGACATCGGCCATCATGGCGGTCATCAGTTCAGCATTCTCGCGGTCATAGACGCTGGCAGGTTCATACTCGGCGCGTTGATAGATGACATCGCCGCGCGTCGTCTCAATCGCTTCGATGAGATACGGATCGACGCGCCGGCCGCCGGTCATGAACGGACCATAGGCGCGGGTCAGCTCCCACAGGGTGACCTCCTGGCTTCCGAGCGCAATTGACGGGAAGGGCTGCATGTCCGAGCTGATGCCAAACTTGCGGGCGAGCGAAATGATCGTTTCTTCGCTGGTTTCCTGGGCCAGCACGGCGGCAATCGTGTTCAGACTATCGCGCATCGCTTCGTTGACGGTCACCGGCCCCATATGCACGCGGGTGAAATTCTTTGGCGACCAGTCGTCAATCGTCACGGGCTGGTCGATGCGCACATCATAAGGACTGACGCCTTTATCCAGGGCTGCAGCATAGACGAACGGTTTGAAGGCCGAACCCGGCTGACGGCGGGCCTGGGTGGCGCGATTGAACTGGTTTTCGGTATAGTCGCGCCCACCATAGAGGGCGACGACTTGCCCGCGGCGGTTCATCAGTACGGCAGCGGTTTGCCCGGCTTTCGCCTCTTCCGCCTCTGCATCCATGCGCGCCTCAAGCGCTTCGGACACAGCGGTTTGCAGCTCCGCATCGATGGTCAGGCGGATCACCATATCGTCGGGCAATTCCGGCATAAGCTCATTGGCACGCTCCGTGGCAGCGTCCAGAATGAAACCAAACTGAGGATCCTGCTCAGGCTCCGGCGCGATCTTCACGTCGGAGGCGAGGGCGATCTGCACGCTTTCCGGGGTAACAAAGCCGGATTGCAGCATTTCAGAGAGCACATAGGCCTGGCGCTGTTTCGCGCCTTCCATATTGTCATCCAGCGCGAGGCGCGACGGGGCTTTCGGCAAGGTCGCGAGCAGGCTGGCTTCGGCCAGGGTCAGGTCTTGCGGGTCCTTGTCGAAGTAAAACCGCGACGCCGCGCCGAGGCCGTAAAAGCCCGAACCGAAATAGACCCGGTTCAGGTACAGCTCGAGGATCTCATTCTTGGACAGCTTTTCTTCAAGCTCGCGGGCCAGTCGGACTTCCTGGACTTTCCGCTTGAGCGTCTGTTCCGGCGACAGAACCAGGTTCTTTACCAGCTGCTGCGTAATCGTCGAAGCGCCAGAGACGGTCCGGCCTGACACGACATTCGACACCGCGGCGCGGGCCATGGCCTGCGTATCGGCGCCGTCATGCTCATAGAAGCGTTTATCCTCTGCCGCGATAAAGGCGCGTGGGACATGCGGCGGCAGTTCATCAATGGTCACGGCGCGGCCATAACGCGGGCCACGAATCGCAATCGTCTTGCCGGTCCGGTCGACAAACTCGATCGCCGGTTCGCGATTGACGTCCCACAGCTCAGCCGTTTCGGGCAGGGTCGGCATACCGCGATACAGGCTCTGCCAGTAAATCCAGCCCGCAAGCAGCCCCATCATGGTCAGGCCGGAGCCCGTAATCAGGCTCCATTTCAAGATGGGTCGACCGCGGAATAGCCGCATAGATGTCCCGCGTGGTTTCGGTGCAGCGCGCTTTGGCGGGGGCTTTTTTAGCCCGGGTTTTCCGTTCGAAGCTTTCACGCTCGCTCACCTTTCGCGTAAACCTTCAGGCTGGCTTACTGACGAGAAATTGAGGCAGGGTGAAGGCGAAGAGTTTAACCAAAACTTAGCGCCGAAAAGTGTGCCCGTCAGAGCACAGGGCAGTCTGGGCCATCTGGTACGCGTTCGCCCGATGTGCCTTGCTCGGCCAGCATTTTCGCAAGCCGCAGCTGGCCTTTTATGGCTTTCGCTGTCATCGGCCGCATGAAACAGGCGAGCGGCTCGCCATTATCGGCCGAGACAGCCACGGCGATGCCGGTTATGCCGCCATACCAGTCCCAGAGATAAGCCACCTGATGCTCGTTCGCGAGTTCGATCAATTCGGCCTGAACCTGCCCGCGTTCAGCCACGCTGGAGCTGGGGCGAATCCGCGTCACATCGAGGTCCACGCGCTCAATCGAGCCGTCTTCGAAAGCCTCCAGGGCTTCATCGATCCGCGGATTGAGAATCTGGCAATTCGGGCACCAATCTGCCGTGAAATTGATGATTTTCACGGACGGCTCAGCGCTCGCGGAGATCGCGGCGGTCAGGCTCAGAATTATCGAGGCGAGCAAGGCGCGCATATTGTCGAACTCCAGATGAGCGCGCGGTCTAGCACAGATGCGCGCTCAGCCAGCATCACAGTGGCGTTATGAACTGCGCCCGAACACGCGGGTGAAGATATAGTCGACCCGTTGGAAGTGGTAGCCGTCATCGAACAGGCTCTCGAGCTTTTCGTCGGTCAGTTTCGCTGTGACGTCGGCATCAGCTTTGAGATGATCGAGGAACGCGCCTTCCCCCGCCCAGGTCTTCATCGCATTGCGCTGGACCATGCGATAGCTGTCTTCGCGGCTATTGCCCGCTTCGACCAGGGCCAGCAGGACGCGTTGCGAATTGTGCAGGCCGCCCATCTTGTCCATCACCGCCTGCATATTGTCCGGATAGACCAGCAGGTTCTCGATGACGCCAGCCAGGCGATGCAGCGCAAAATCGAGGTGGATCGTGGTGTCAGGTCCGATGCCGCGCTCAACCGATGAATGCGAAATGTCCCGCTCATGCCAGAGGGCGACATTTTCCATCGCTGGCATCACCGCCATACGCACGAGGCGCGCGAGACCGGTCAGATTCTCCGTCAGCACAGGGTTGCGCTTGTGCGGCATCGCCGACGAGCCTTTTTGACCCTTGGAGAAGAACTCCTCGGCTTCATAAAGCTCGGTGCGCTGCAAGTGACGGATTTCTGTCGCGAGGCGCTCAATCGAGGAAGCGATAACACCGAGCGCCGCAAAATAAGCCGCGTGACGGTCTCGCGGAATGACCTGAGTTGAGACCGGTTCCGGGGTCAGGCCAAGCTTTTCGGCGACATATTCTTCAATCCGCGGATCAATATTGGCGAACGTGCCGACAGCGCCGGAAATGGCGCAGGTTGCGACTTCCTCACGCGCTGTCTCAAGACGCTTCTTGGCGCGCTGGAACTCGGCATGGAAGGTGGCGAGCTTGATGCCGAAGGTGGTGGGCTCGGCGTGGATGCCATGGCTACGCCCGATCGTCGGTGTCAGTTTGTGCTCAAATGCACGCTTTTCCAGCGCAGCGAGGACACGGTCCAAGCCCTCCATCAAAATGTCGGTCGCGCGCACCAGCTGTACGTTCAGGCACGTGTCGAGCACGTCGGAGCTGGTCATACCCTTGTGAAGGAAGCGGGCAGGCTCGCCGACATGTTCAGCGACATTGGTCAGGAAGGCGATGACATCGTGCTTCACTTCGGCCTCGATCTCGTCAATGCGGGCGACTTCGAAAGCGCCTTTCTCGCGGACCACGGCGCTGGTGCCAGCCGGGATCTGGCCAAGCTCTTCCATCGCCTCAGCGGCGAGCGTCTCGATCTCCAGCCAGATGCCATACTTGCTTTCCGGGTCCCAGATGGCGGTCATGGCGGGGCGGGCATAGCGAGGGATCATGGCAGAGCTTCCTGCAATTGAAGGCGGGTTTGATGCGCCGGGCTATAGTCCGCTCTGCTCCGACGCGCAATTGCAGTGCTGTCGCATAGGTGGCGCAGCTCGTTCAAACTCGATCAAACCGGTTTACCTTGCATCAAATCGAGCCCGGTAGAGTGAGGATGAAGGAGACCGGGATGAAATCGTTCATTCTCACTGTTATATTGACATGCGCCGCAGTTGGGGCCGCATCTGCGCAGGCGCCGGATGGCTTGCCGCTGGATGCTGCCGTCGGCGAGTGCTTTGCCGAGGTCGTGACCCCGGACTCTGTTGAAAAGATTACGGAACGCGTCATCGAAACCAAGGCGTCGTTTGAGATCCGTACGATCCCCGCGAAATACGAAACTGTTCAGGAACGCGTGCTCGTGCGCGAAGGCACGACGGTCTACAAGTCCGTGCCAGCGGTCTACAAAACGGTCGCCGAAGACGTGGAAATCGAACCGGGCATCACCAAGACTGTGATGAAACAGGTCCTGGTCGAACCTGCTCGCGTCATCGAAGAGGTGATCGAGCCGAAATATGAGATGATCGAGGTTGAGAAACTCGTCGCAGAAGCGCGCGAGGAACGGATCGAGATCCCGGCCACTTACAAGACGGTGGAACGCTATGTTCCGATCGGCGGAACGACGCAGTGGCTGCCAGTTCTGTGTGAGGCCAATGCCAGCGCGCAAAAGATCGCGGAAATCCAGACAGCTCTGTCAGAGGCGGGCCATCCGCTTGTGGTTGATGGCAAGTTCGGACCGAAGACCTTTGCGGCCATGAAAGCCTACCAGGCCGAGCAGGGTTTGCCGGTCGGATTGCTGACCGTATCGACAGTCGAACGGCTCGGCGTGTCGCTTTAAGCGCGCCTCTATGCGTCCCTCTATGCGTCCCCCAGCCTAAGTTCGCTCTAAAACACGCGGCAGCTTGAACACGACGCTTTCGGTCGCGGTGGTGACCTCTTCAACAGTAATCTCAAACCGGGCGCGGCAGGCTGCGATCAGGCCTTGAACCAGGTCTTCCGGCGCGCTTGCACCTGCTGTCAGGCCTAGTGTCGAGACGCCCTCGAACCAGGACCAATCGACATTTTCGGCGCTCGCAACCAGGCGGGCATCTTGTGATCCGGCGCGCATTGCGACTTCGACCAGGCGCTTGGAGTTTGACGAGGTTTCCGCGCCGATCACGAGGAAAAGTTCGGCGCGCTCTGCCATGACTTTCACCGCTTCCTGGCGATTCGTGGTGGCGTAGCAGATATCTTCTTTATGCGGCGCGCTGATTGCCGGGAAGCGCATTTGCAAGGCCGCGACGATTTCAGCCGTATCGTCAACGCTGAGCGTGGTCTGCGTGACAAAGGCAAGATTATCCGGATCGCGAGGTTTAAATTTTGCCACGTCTTCAACCGTTTCGATCAAGGTCATCGCGCCGTCTGGCAACTGGCCCATCGTGCCGATGACTTCCGGATGTCCCTCATGTCCGATCAGGACAATCTCTCGCCCAGACTTGTGATGCCGTTCGGCTTCGACATGGACTTTCGAGACCAGTGGGCAGGTGGCATCCACAAACACCATTTCTCGGGCCTGCGCCGCTGCCGGGACGGCTTTGGGAACGCCATGGGCTGAAAACACGACGGGGCGATCCTGGGGGCACTCGTCCAGTTCTTCTACAAACACCGCGCCCAGGCTCTCAAGGCGAGACACGACGTGCTGATTGTGAACGATTTCGTGACGCACATAGACCGGCGCGCCCCATTTGCTGAGGGCTTCCTCGACAATCTGGATGGCGCGGTCGACCCCGGCGCAAAATCCGCGTGGCGCGGCAAGAAGAATCGTCAGCGGCTGCATGACCTTACAGTGTCCTCATGATTGCGACGCATATAGGGCGTTGCGCGCCCGCTCCTCGCCCGGTAACACTCTCAGCGTTAAATGGATAGCCTCGGCGTCGAGGCCAAGAGTGACAAGGCATCACACATGCGAATTTTCGCCCTTTCGACAGCTCTGCTTGGGCTTGCGGCTTGCCAATCTGGATCGGGCATTGGTGACGCGTTCGATACGCGCCAGAACGCAGGCACCTGTCCGCCCGCTGGCGCGATGTATCAAGCGTCGCGGATCGTTCAGTTTGATGGTCAGGCCGAGCTGTTCCCCAATGTTGAATATACCGGCGAGGTCGTCGATGTGCGCCTGTATTGCCGGTATGCGGGTGATGATCCGGTTCGGGCTGAGGTCGAGATTGATTTTGCCTTCGGCAAAGGCCCGGCGGGGACGGCGAACAGCAATGATTATGGCTATTGGGTCGCGGTCACGCGGCGCAGCGGCAAAGTGCTGAACAAGGAATATTTCACCGTTCGCGCTGATTTCTCCGATGGCCCGGTCACCGGCGCTACGGAAGTGCTGCAGCGGATCATCATTCCGCGCAATGACGAATCAGTATCGGCCGCCAATTTCGAAGTCCTGATCGGGTTCGATCTGACCGAAGATCAATTGACCTATAATCGCGAAGGGCGACGATTCCGTCTGGGTGCAGGGCAGTAGTCGCGAGGGTTGGAAACAGACATGACAGATCTCGCGACGCAATTAGCGGGCGCGTGCAGCGCTGCCTTTGAGTCAGAAGGGCTGGAGGCGCGCTGGGGCGCGGTCAAACAATCCGACCGACCGGAACTGGCTGATTTTCAGTGTAATGGCTGCATGGGCGCAGCCAAACAGGCAGGGATGAACCCGCGCGAGCTGGCCGCCAAAATCGCGCCTAAGATTGGCGAGCATCCGTCGATTGAGCGGGTCGATGTGGCCGGCCCCGGCTTTTTGAACATAGTCGTCAGCAATTCAGCGCTGGCCGAACAGGCGACCTTGATCGGCGCAGATGATCGCGCTGGCGGCGGCGCCGTGGATGCACCTGAGAAAGTCGTGGTTGATTTCGGCGGCCCAAACGTGGCCAAGCCAATGCATGTTGGCCATCTGCGCTCAGCGGTTATTGGCGACACGCTTGTCCGCCTGCTGCGCTTCCTCGGCGATGACGTGACCGGCGATGTCCATCTCGGCGACTGGGGCCTGCAAATGGGCCTGCTCATCGTCGCGGTGAAAGATGACCAGCCGGATCTGCCTTACTTTGATGCCGGCAATCAAGGCCCGTTCCCGGCTGAACCGCCGGTCACCATGGTTGATCTTTCGCGTCTCTATCCGATGGCGTCGGCGCGTTCTAAGGACGATGAGGCCTATGCCAAGCGGGCTCAGGACGCAGTGGCAGAGATGCAGGCGGGGCGGCCCGGCTATCGCGCGCTTCTGCAGCACTTTATCGACGTCTCGGTTGCCGCGCTGAAAGTCGATTATGGTTTCCTCGATGTCTCGTTCGATCTTTGGAAGGGCGAGAGCGATGTTGATCCTTTGATCGCGCCGATGATTGAAGAGCTGAAATCCAAAGGCTTTGCGCATGAGGATGACGGCGCCTGGATTATCGATATTGCCCGCGAGGGTGAGAATGTCGAAACGGTTGGTAAGGACGGTCAGCCGCGTCTGAAAAATCCGATGCCGCCATTCATGCTGGTCAACTCTCGCGGTGCTACGGGCTATCACGCGACGGACCTCGCCACGATCAAGGATCGGATCGAGACGATTGGCCCAGACCGGATGCTCTATGTCGTCGACCAGCGCCAGGCCCTGCATTTTGAACAGGTCTATCGCGCCGCTGATAAGGTCGGCTATCTGAGCATGGATCGGCTCGAGCATCTTGGCTTCGGCACAGTGAACGGCAAGGATGGCAAGCCATTCAAAACCCGCGAAGGCGGCACGTTGCGCCTGGCCGATCTCAACCAGATGGCGCTGGATGAAGCCACGCTCAGGATTGGTGAAGCCGGCTTGTCGGGTGATATTGGCGAGGACGAAAAAGGCGAGATTGGCAAACTGGTCGCGCGCGCCGCCCTGCGCTTTGCGGACCTGCAAAACCAGCGCACCACAAACTACGTCTTCGACCTTGAGCGCTTTACGAGTTTTGAAGGCAAGACCGGGCCTTACCTGCTCTACGCCGCTGTACGGATCAAAGCGCTGCTGCGCCGCGCCGCCGATGAAGGCGTTGTGCGCGGTGAGATCAAGGTGGAAGCAGCCGAAGAGCGCAAGCTCGTATTGGCGCTGGACGGCTTTGCCCTCGCGCTGCACCTCGCCCGCGAGAAACGCATGCCGCATTTTGTTTGCGAGCATGTCTATGGATTGTCGCAGGCGTTCAGTGCTTTCTATTCCGCCTGTCCGATCCTGAAAGATGGAGTCGAGGCAGAAACCAAGGCGTCGCGAATTGCACTGTGTAAAGTGGTGCTGCACCAGCTGGAGGCCGGACTCGGAATTCTCGGAATCACGGCGCCAGAGCGCATGTAGCGGTAAAGGTAAACAAAACGGCGCGTTTTGTTTACCCGGCCCTAACGGCCTTTAACCCCTCTCCTCAAAAAATGAATGAATCGGGCGGTTCCGGTAACTTTCGCTTAGCGGCCTTGGCCTAGGCTCGTCTGCCTAGACAGTGATTAAAGGAACCCGCCCCATGCTGAAAAACATGATCAAAACCTGCGCCGAAGATACGGGCCTCACTCAGGTCAAAGCCCGGGAAGCGGTTGGCATTGTGCTTAACACTGCCGAGCGTCAGGGATCACCGCTTGCGGAAGCGATTTTCAGAAAAATGCCTGGGGCGCGAACCCTTTCAGCAACGACAGGCGCCGAGCATGGCGCCGCGACGGGCGTGATTGCACGCCTGATCGAACAGACCCCAGGCGGACGTCGCCATGTCGGCGAGGGCATGTTTGCCAGCCTGCACAAGGCTGGTCTGGGCCATAAACAGATTTCGCAACTGCTTCCGGCGATCAGCAAATACATGCAGATCACCTATGGCATGGAAGCCTTCGGGCACATTGGCGATCTCGTGGTTGCCGACATGCTGACCGGGTCTGATCGCACCGCTGCTGCGGCCTGATCACCAACCAAACGGGTTTCCTGAATTCGGGCTCACTGCGTTATCGCGCAGTGAGCCTTTTCTTTTGACTGCGGCGCGCTTAGGGGGAGGGCATGACGAACTTAACCGATCTCACAGTCCCGCTCAGCCAGCTGTCTTTCGATTGCAATGATACAGCCCGCACGCTGGCGGCGAGCGGCGACACGATCCAAATTGGCGGCCTGTTGCAAGCGGTCATTCGGCGCCACGCTGCGGCGGAGCTGGAGGATGGCGAACCGCTGACCGTATCTGTGACCTTTGATGTGTCAGCCGCGGCTGCGCCTGGTGATGAGGTCGTTTTCCAAAGCCGCATCGATCGGCGCACGCGTACGCTGATCTTCGCCAGCGGCATAGCTGCGCAGGCAGGCAATCATCTGCTCAAGGCGACAGTGGTGTTTCGGATCGCTTAGCGACCAGGTTTACATGGGGGTCTTGCGCAGGGGCAGCAGGTCCGGGAACTCAGCGTCGCGTTTTTCAGCCTTGGCGGCAAACGCTTCCTGCATATGCGAAGGCGGCAGCATGCCAGCATTCCAGACGCCGATATAATCCAGCGTGTCGGCGGTGCTGTGGTCGCGGCCATAATTGATCAGGACTTTGCAGCCCGTCACTGTCAGTGGGTCTTTCGATGCAATCTCTTTCGCGACGCCCAGAACATGTTCGAGCATCGCTTCTTGTGTGTCGAACACCTCGTTGACCAGACCAATTTCCTTGGCTTTGTCGGCGCCGATGCGTTCGCCGGTATAAGCCATCTGTTTGACCCAGCCTTCCGGGATATAGCGCTGCAGGCGCGGGAAGGTGCCGACGTCAGCCGTCATCGCGATATTGGTTTCCTGAATGCAGAAGAAGGCGTCCTTGGTGCACCAGCGAATGTCGCCAGCTGAAATCATATCGATGGCGCCGCCAATCACACCGCCCTGACAGGCAATCAGCACAGGAACTCGCGCGTCTTCCAGGGCGTTGAAGGAGGACTGAATCTGCTTGATGTTTGACCGGAACGCCTCAGCCGCAATGTAGCGATCGACTTTGCCCTTGGTCACGGCGCCATCGTCGCCAAAAACGGACAGGTCCATACCGGCGGAGAAGTGCTTTCCGGACGAAGAGATAACAATCACGCGCGCGGCGGCCGTGGCGTCGATCTCATTGACGATGGCGGGCAGCTCATTCCAGAATGCCTTATTCATGGCGTTCATGGCCTGCGGCCGGTTCAGTACAATGTGCGCCACCTTGTCCTCGATCGAGACGGTGAAACACTCATGAGTCTTTTTCAGCATCGGCGAGCTCCCTATTTCTCGATAAACTAGGTCAACCGGGGTATAATCTCCAGCATGTCGCCGCGATAAGCATACACTGGTTTGATTTTGCGGCTGAAATTGGCTTCAATGCCAACAAAGGTGAGGGACTATCAAAATGCGTTCAATGGTTTTCGGGGCTCTGGCCCTGTGTCTCGTCCCGGCTGGCTGTGAAAGCGGTGCAGGCGGCGACTTTGGTCAGGTGCTCGGCGAGGTGCTGGGTGAGATTGGCAGTGGTGACACGAGCGGCAGTGAGCTGACGCTGCAGGAGATCGATGCGGGCTTGCGGCAGGCGCTCGAAATCGGCGCCGAGCGCGTCGCTGGCCAGATTGGTGTGACCGATGGCTATTGGCAAGATCCGCAGATTCAGATCCCGCTGCCCGGCCGGCTGGGCTCTGTGCAAAACGAACTGGCTAAGCTTGGCCTCTCCGGTCCGCTGGATGATTTGCAGCTGCGGATGAACCGAGCCGCAGAGGACGCGGTGCCGGCGGGCAAGCGCATTGTCATTGATGCGGTACAGTCGATCACGATTGAAGATGCGGTTGGAATTCTGCGCGGCGGCGATTCAGCTGCGACCGATTTCCTGCGCGGCCGGACAGAGGAAAACCTGCGCGGTTTGTTCACACCTTATGTTGAGTCCGCGCTTGAAGGCTCCGGCGCTTATCGCACCCTGGACAGTGTGGTCAGCAGTCAGCCCCTGCTGGCGGTGGCGGCCACAGATTACAAATCTGATTTAACCACACATGCGGTCCAATCTGGCCTTGATGGTCTGTTCACCTATCTCGCAGTTGAAGAAAAGAAGATTCGCGATAATCCTGTTGCACGGACTACAGAATTGCTGCGTAAGGTCTTCGGCTCGAGATAGGATCGCGCATGCGTAGATTTACATTTGAGACCCCAGAGGGCGACATGGCCGCCCTTGAGTTTGGCGATCCGGCCAAAAAGCTCGCAGCCCTCTGGCTGCATGCGACGGGTTTCAATGCGATGACCTATCAGTCGATTCTGGCGCCGCTCGGCCTGCGCACCAAAGTTCAGGCGGTGGATCTGCGCGGCCATGGCCGATCGACCCTGCCCGCCAAGCCCGGGCGGCTGAAATCCTGGAAGCGTTATCGCAATGACGTCCTCGCCTTTCTTGAGCGTGAGTCGCCGGTCAACAAAGTCGTCCTTGGCGGTCACTCCATGGGTGCCACAGTTGCGCTGCTTGCGGCGGGCGCACGCCCGGACAAAGTCGCAGGCCTGGTTCTGGTCGATCCGGTGATCCTGCCAGCGCGCTATTACTTTGCCATGCACTGGTCGCCGTTCCGGCGTGGTGGCAGCCATATGGCCAAACAGGCGCGCCGCCGTCGCAACAAGTTCGATTCGCGCGAGCATATTCAGTATAAATATAAAGGCCGCGGCGCCTTCACGACCTGGCGCGACCCGTTCCTTGAAGACTATATCCTTGATGCCTTTGACCGCACCGATGGCAATGATCCGGACAGCGAAAAACAAGTCTGGCAATTGCTGTGCGATCCGAAATGGGAAGCCGCGACCTTTATGGCCCAGCGCAACCGGCCTTGGGGCGCCCTCGCCAAGGTCCGCAAGCATGGCATTCCGATCACCATTCTCCGCCCTGACCGCGACTCAGTGATGACGGATGAAGTAGCGGCGCGTCTGACCAAGAAGTGCCCGCACCTGGTGCTGAAGGAGCGCGTGAACACGACTCACTTCCTGCCAATGGAAGCGCCATATGATGTGCGCGACCAGCTCTCATCCTACATCTCCAGCCTGATTGAAGGCCTGGCGGAAGACGAGGTGGGGCCGGTAAAACGTAGTCTCCGCAGCGGCTGACGACCGCGATTAACCCTGCGTTACTTTGACAAAAAGATATATTTTTGGTCTCCTCTTCCTGGGAGTGAGGAAGAATGCAGGGACGTGTATTCGGAATAATGACGCTTGGCTTCGCGAGTTTTCTACTCATCGGGGCCGCGGGCGCAGCATCAGATTCGTATTTTGAGAAAGCAGCCGAAATCGGCGCCTATCAAATTGCGTGCGAAGCCGACCGGATGGAATTGGATCGACCGGATCTCGATCGACCAAACTGTTCGGTTCACCGCGTTTCGCCGACTTATGGGCGACAGCTCATGGCGATGAATCTGACCCATGACGATGAGATTGAGGATTAAGCCTCGCCGTCGCTATGGTGCCTGATCGGAGTGTCTAAAAGGACGTTGTCGGACAGCGAATGGTGGGCGTGTGGTCACGCCGCGTGATCTTGCGCGGCGGTTTTCGTGCGATAGGCTCGCCATAAGACCGGACGCGTGGGAGGAAGTCATGGCTGTGCGGAAACTTGATGAGCACGTCCGCTGGCGCTGCGGCGACATGTTGGACGCAGCCACCTGGACGGTGAATCTGTCCGATGCCGATCACCGCGAATTGCATGACGCATTACAGCACGCCAAGTCTGTATCTTCCGATGTACTGGAGCTGGGGCGTGACGATTTCCCGCTTTCTAATTTGAAACAGAAACTGGCCGAGATTGATCACGAACTCTTGCACGGGCGCGGTTTTGTGCGCCTGTCAGCGCTGGATGGCGATCGCTATTCGGACGAGGATCTGACGCTGCTCTATTGGGGGATTGGCCTGCACCTGGGCGATCCCTGGCCGCAGAACAAATATGGTCATGTCCTCGGTGATGTTATTGATCAGGGGAAGACCATTCATGACCCCACCGCACGCGGCAATGAGCTTGGCTCAATCGCGCTCGATTTTCACACCGATGGCTCGGACTATGTCGGATTGATGTGCCTGCACGAGGCCGAGCAGGGCGGCCTGTCGCTCGTCGCCAATGCTGTGGCGATCCACAATGAAATGGTCGAGCAGCGCCCGGATTTGGCAGAAGCTCTGTACACGCCGCTGCCTTGGGATTTCCGCGGCGAGCAAGCCCCTGGCGGATTGCCATATTATCTGCGGGCACCATTCACAGAAAACGCTGATCGGTTTTTCCTGTTTTGTGTGCCGCAATACATTCGAGCCTCGCAGCGTCATGCCAGCGCGCCGCGTCTCACAGATGTGCAGCTAGAGGCACTGACCATGCTCGAAGATCTCGCGCGCCGGGATGACATGCATGTCGCCATGCCTCTGCGGCGCGGGGAGATGCAGTTCATCTACAATTATCACGTCTTCCATGGCCGGACCGAGTATCGCGACCGGGCCGCACCGGCGCCGCGGCGACACTTGAAACGCCTCTGGCTTTCTTCGCGATCCTTAACTGAGCGGCCCGAACATTTCGCCCTTCGCAGTGCGCCGCACTGGATGCAAAACCGGTCTGCGAGCCGGATGGAACTTGGCGCCAGCTAAGGCAGCGATCCCTAAAGCCTAAGCCCTCTTGGTGCGATCTTCTCGAGCTCGTCGATCTGCTCTTTCGGGGTCGGAATGACTTTGCGCTTGTCCAAGTCAAATGTCACCGCGACCGCCTGTGTGGTGGCGAACGCTTCGCCGGTATCCGGATTGAGAATCCAGTGGGCCAGCGAGTGGGTTTTCTCTGAAACATCTGCGAGGCTGCTATGAATAACATAGCGATCGCCCGCGCGCGGCCATTTGCGATAGACGAGCCGGTATTCCAGCACCGCTCCGCCCATGCGGGCCCCTGTCTGAGAGGATGCGACCTTGGTTCGCCAATCATGCATCAGGGAGGGCACCGAGTCTGAAATTCGCCCGAGAAACCAAGGCGCGGCGACGCGGCCGAAAATGTCTGTCTCGCGTGGTTGAAACAAGCCGCGGCCGATTTCCGGGGCGCCGCATTTCCTCACCTGGTCGAGCGTTGCCATATTTGACGGAATCGGCGCCGACGAAGGATCCAGCCCGCGCGGTTTGGTATCGTCTGGCGGCGTGTCGATCAGGGCCTCGAGCTGAGCGCGCGAGCATGTGCTCCATGGAAAAGGTTTGCCCGTTTTCGCTTCAACATGGATCACGCGCGTTCGAAACGCGGCAGCCGGGCGGCCATCGCCATGGCGCATGTCCTGATAGATCAGCGCGCTCGTCTCGTCCCATTCCACCACGCAGCCTGACATCGTCAGCGGATGCCCGGCATGGGCTTCTCGGATGTAGCGAACATGGTGCTCAGCCACCATCAGAGTCGACGGCGCCCCGGCATGAAAGGCATGCGGCATGTGAATCGCGCCTGCGAAACTGCCAAGGCCTTCCATCGCTTTCTCGACATAGACGCGCACATTCATGTGCCCCATCTCGTCACAATCCCAGGTATTTGCGATGCCGCTCCAGAGCGGGATCATGAGGCGCAGTTCCGGCAGATACCGTGGGCTTCGATCACCGCATTGTGCACGGTGAAGCCTGCGGCTTCGGTTTCTTCTGTCAGTGCGGAATTAGTGCTGACCGCGTGCAACTCTTCGGCGCCACCGCAGATATCGCAGATGATAAACACGGCAGAATGGGCGTGATTGGCGTGGCCGCACGCGACATAGGCATTGAGGCTCTCAATCTTGTGGGCAAGTCCCATGCTTTGAAGAAAGTCCAGCGCCCGGTAAACAGTTGGCGGTTTGGCGGCGCCTTCGCCATCCAGGTTCTCGAGCAGATTATACGCCTTGGCTGGCTCCGCGCTCTCCAGCAGCAGCTGCAGAACCTTACGCCGAATAGGCGTTAGCTTTTGTCCGCGCTGGGCCACCATAGCTTCCGCTTCAGCGAGAAATGCGTCGGCATCCTGCGGGCTGCAGGGCGTATTGGCGGAGGTAAGAGCTTGCGTAACAGCCATGATCACCATTTTGGATGATTGGTCGCAAATGTGAAGGGTAGACAGCGAATTGATGGGAGGAATCTTTGCACTCTCGCAACACCGATCAGTCTCGTCACTTAGGGAAAATACGCACTTGAGCGCATCTGCCACGCGGCATTCGCCCGCGCGTCAGAATGGATAATTTTCCGCGTAAAAACAGTCTACTATCTGGGCGATGAAGTTTTCAAACCAAGAGGGAAAATCATGAAATCGCTCGTTTGCGTTGCTTTGATGGCGACGTCTGCTCTGATCGGAACCGCGGCCTATGCAGAGGACAATCCGTGGATGGTTCGCGGACGTGTGCTCGGTGTTCTGCCGGATGAAAGCGCCGATCTCTCTGTCGCTGGCGCAGCTTTGGCCGGGAATGTCGACATTGGCGACCAGTATGTCCCTGAGCTGGATATCACCTATTTCTTCAACGACAATGTCGCGGTGGAATTGATCCTGGCCGTCACCCCGCATGATGTTGAAGCGATCAATGTCACGGTGCCGGGTGCGCTGACCGATGCGACGGTTGATCTCGGCGATGTCTGGCTGCTGCCACCAACGCTGACCCTGCAATACCACTTCGATACCGGATCGCAGTTCAAGCCCTATGTCGGAGCTGGCATCAACGCGACGCTGTTCTTCAATGAGGATGCAGGTCCGGTCGCAGACAGCATTGACTATGATCCAAGCTTTGGCGGCGCGCTTCAGGTCGGGTTCGACTATGATCTCGATGGACAGCCAGGCGGCTGGGCGTTCAATGCCGACGTCAAGAGGATCTGGATCAACACTGATGTCACAGTGGATTTCACAACAGCTTTGGGTGCGACTGTCGATGCGGGAGTCGACATCAACCCAACCGTGGTTGGTCTTGGCTTTGGCTATAAGTTTTAGCCGCTGAGCCTCCTTCCAACACCAACCATGCTTGCCCCGAACCGGCTGCGGTTCGGGGCGTTTTTTTGAATTAGACCCATTCATAATATTGACTCAAACAAAATAATATAAAATAAGAAAAAAATAGGTGAATATTTGTGAAATGCTTGATTTTACTAGTTTCTATATTGTATGTTTGTTGTAATATTGAGATTCAGGCGCAAACGACTTGCCTTGGAATCAACTGCGAGCCAGAGAATCCATTTCCCGATTGGGCGCGGGATGACAGTTTCGAAGATGATTACTTCGGACCGAGTCTTCCCGGTATAGGTTTCGACGAAGATCGCCGAGATTGCATTCGTGCGTGCAATACCGAGTACTTTAATCGAGTCTGGGATTGTTCGGTCGTTTACGAAAGTAGTCTTTCTCCGCTCCGCGATTCCGATCTATCCGCTTGTATCGACTGGGCTGAGAGACAGCGTGCACGTTGTTTGAGTCCCGTGGATCGTTGTGGTTAGAATCGGGTAAGTTTGTACCTATTGAGGGCAGTGTAACGCCTCGTTCAGCCTCCGACGAACGCTTTGAATTCATCCTCAAAATCCGGGTGCCAGCGCGACAGGGCAGGCCGGTTCTTGATAATGTCATCCGCCGTCCATTGAATACGCTTCTCGTCGAGTGGGCGCGGCGTCTCATTGTCCGGGCAGAGAATGTAGAAATCTCCGCGCTCCAGCGACTGCAGCATGAAATCAACCGTTTCCTCCGCCGTCGCGGCGAAGGGTGGCTTTTGCGGGATGAAGGCGGAGACCATCGGCGTGTAAACGAAAGCCGGGATCAGCAAATGCGCGCTGACCTGACAATCCTCCTCCTGGCGCAGGGCATGTGCGACACTTTCCGTATAAGCGAGGACCCCTGCCTTGGAGAGATTATAGGCATAATTGCCAGGCGGCCGCGTGATGCCCTGCTTGGAGCCGGTATTGATCACCGTGGCCGGTTCGCCGTGTTCCAGCATGCCCGGCATAAAGGCGTGACAGCCATGGATGACGCCCATCAGATTGACGGAGACGAGGCTGTTAAACGCGTCCAGATCTTCCCAAGGCTTGGTGCCCATCCGGCCAATTCCGGCATTGTTCATCAGCACATGTACTTTGCCGAAACGGGACAGGACCTTGTCGCGCAGGGCGTTGACGGCCGCTGGGTCAGAAACATCGCAGAGCTCGGCCATCACCTCGCCGGTTCCTGATTCCAATTCGGCGGCGGCCTCGGCAAGCGCATCTTCTTTCATGTCCACCAGCACGACGTTCATGCCAGGCGCGGCGTATCGGCGTGCCGCTTCTAGTCCAATGCCGCCTGCGCCCCCGGTCACGACGGCTGTGTTGCCTGCTTTCATCCCGTTCATGTGCCATCTCTCCCGGTTGTCAGCCGCGCGATCAGCGTCGGCACGTCATATTCCACATCCCCCTCATAGCGCGGGGCATTGCGGGTATAGGCATCTTCGATCTTTTCGTGGATCGGTTTGATACGCTCGATATTGTAGGAATGGGTGACGACATAAAACTCACCTGCGCGAATCTGTTCGACCACTTTCTCCGCGAACTCGTCAGCGTCCATGGCCCATTGCTCCGAGCCTTTGGTCATCTCCGAAGCAACAAAGCCCGGCACGATCATGCCGACCTGGACAAAGTCGGGAAAGTCATCCCGCATCGCCTCAGTCAAACCGCGAACGGCATGTTTCGAAGCGATATAGGAGGCCGTGTTGGGCACCGCGTTGAAGAAGGAGTTTTCCGATGCGAGATTATAGATTGCGGCGGGCGTGCCGCGTTCGATCATGCGCTTGCCGAAAATCGCAGAGCCGTGCCAGACGCCGAAAAAATTGACGTCAAACAGCGCTCGGACATCATCCATCGCCATGTCGACCATGGGCGCGCGGCGACGGCTCGGCACACCGGCATTATTGATCAGAACATCGGTGCCGCCATAGGTCGCGTCCGCAAAATCGGCGAGGGCGGTGACGCTGGCCTCATCGGTGACGTCCATCACCAAGGCCGAGGCTTCGATGCCGAGCGCCTTCAGGGCTTCAATCGCTTCGTCGAGCCGGTTCTGGCGTGGCTCTCCAATGATGATCTTTGCGCCTTCACTGCCGAACCGCTTGGCCAGCGCGAAGCCGATCCCGGTGGCGCCGCCGGTAATGGTGACG